>DASXES010000142.1:0-51280 GCA_036489975.1 Roseiarcus sp. | reverse complement strand
ACTCGCTGCTTGAGCCCGCGGGCGTCACGCTGGCGCAATTCAGTCTCCTGCGAAAAATCAAGCGCGCTGGGACGGTTTCCCTGACCGGGCTTGGGCGGCTCGCGGAACTGGACCGATCGACGATCGGACGAAATGTGAAGGCGTTGGAAAAACTTCGGCTCGTGTCTATGGCCTTGGCGGAGGACCAGCGTGAAGCTGCCGTGCGGCTCACGCCTCAGGGAGAGCGCGCGTTGCGCGTCGGCGCTCCCTTATGGGACGAAGCCCAGCGGCGCGTCGAGGCGGCGCTTGGCGCGACCGGAGCGTCGCAACTGCAGGCGCTTGCGCACAATCTTTGATGTCTTTGCCCTATTGCGGGTCGATGCCCGCGCTCTGGAGCTACCGATGACGATATTGGAGCCGGCTGTAGAGAACACTGCCCAGCCGCAAAGGCAGTTGGCGGCGTTCTCGCTTTCCAACCGGCTCGCCGCGGCGATGGCTGAACGGAATCTTTATTACGGCTGGGTTGTGGCCGGGGCGACCTTCCTCGTCATGCTGGCGACGGCGGGCGCGATGGGCGCGCCGGGCGTCATCATCCAGCCGCTCGAGAAGGAGTTCGGCTGGAGCACGGAGCAGATCTCGGTCGCCCTTGCGGTGCGGCTTGCTTTGTTCGGGCTGATCGCGCCCTTCGCCGCCGCGTTCATCAACCGTTTCGGCGTGCGCCCGGTCGTCGTCACGGCGGTGGCGATGATCGTCGCTGGCATCCTCGCCTCGATGGCGATGACTGAGGTCTGGGAGCTCATCGCGCGTTGGGGAATCAGCGTCGGCATCGGCACCGGCATGGTCGCGCTGGTGCTCGGCGCGACCATCGCGACGCGCTGGTTCGTCCAGCGACGCGGCCTCGTCGTCGGCATGCTGACGGCGAGCAGCGCAACCGGGCAGCTGATCTTTCTGCCGCTCATCGCTAAGCTGACGCAGGATTACGGCTGGCGGAGCGCGCTCGTCTTCGTCGTCGCCATGCTGCTGGTCGCGCTCTTCGTCGCGCTGATGGTGCTGCGCGACCGGCCGTCGGACGTTGGGCTTGCGCCGTTCGGCGAGCGCGCCATCCAGCCCGCGCCGAAGCAGGATCTGGGGCTCGTGGCGATGATGGCCTCGCCTTTGCGCGCCCTCTATGCGGCCCGCACAAGCCGCACCTTCTGGGTGTTGTTCGCGACCTTCTTCGTCTGCGGCCTCTCGACCAACGGCCTCATCCAGACGCATTGGGTCTCGCTCTGCGGCGACTACGGCATCGCGCCCGTCGCCGCGGCCGGCGCGCTTGCGGTGCGGCTCGCTTTGTTCGGCCTGATCGCGCCATTCGCCGCCGCCTTCATCAATCGCTTCGGCGTGCGGCCGGTCGTCGTCTCGGCGGTTGCGATGATCGTCGCCGGCATCCTCGCCTCGATGGCCATGACTGAGGTCTGGGAGCTCATCGCGCTCTGGGGAATCGTCGTCGGCATCGGCACCGGAATGGTCGCGCTGGTGCTTGGCGCCACCATCGCATCGCGCTGGTTCGTTGAGCGCCGCGGCCTCGTCATCGGCATGCTGACGGCGAGCAGCGCCACGGGCCAACTGATCTTTCTGCCGCTGATCGCCAAGCTGACGCAGGACCATGGTTGGCGCAGCGCGCTCGTCTTCGTGGTCGCCATGCTGCTCGTCGCTTTGTTCGTCGCGCTCATGGTGCTGCGCGACCGCCCGGCGGACGTCGGCCTTGCTCCCTACGGCGAGCGTGCGCTCCAGCCGGCGCCGAAGCAAGATCTGGGGCTCGTCGCGATGATGGCGTCGCCGATCAGCGCGCTCTACGAGGCCAGCGCCAGCCGCACCTTCTGGGTCTTGTTCGCGACCTTCTTCGTCTGCGGCCTTTCGACCAACGGCCTCATCCAGACGCACTGGGTCTCGCTCTGCGGCGACTACGGCATCCAACCGGTCGCGGCGGCGAGCGCGCTCGCGGTGATCGGCGCCTTCGACTTTGTCGGCACGATCCTTTCCGGCTGGCTGTCGGACCGCTACGACAACCGCTGGCTGTTGTTCATGTACTACGGCCTGCGCGGCCTCTCGCTGATCGTGCTGCCCTTCACTAACTTCTCAGTCATAGGGCTGTCGGCCTTTGCGGTCTTCTACGGCCTCGACTGGGTCGCGACGGTGCCCCCGACCGTCCGGCTAACGGCGGAGCGGTTCGGGGCCGAAAAGGCGAATCTCACCTTCGGGTGGATTTTCACCGCCCATCAGCTCGGCGCGGCGACGGCGGCGTTCGGCGCCGGGTTCTCGCGCAGCGATTTCGCCACCTACCTGCCGGCGCTCTACGTCGCCGGCGCCGCATGCCTCATCGCAGCCGCACTCGCGCTGACGATCGGCCGGCGCCCCAAGACGGCGCTGGCCCCCGCCTGAGCGAGGGGCTGGAGCCGGTGGTGGCGCGTTTCCGATCGGCCTTCATGGCGCTGCAACCCGGCAGCCGCCTTCGGGCAGGGAACCTGTCGTAATCTCGGCGCGCAGTCTTCAATGTGAAAGCGCGTTCGGCGGTCGCGCTGGGAGTCGGGGTTGCGCTGATCGGCGATGTTGCGGCGTATGGGACGACGATAGCCGCGCAAAGGGCCGGGCGACCATGCTTTCACGGTCGAGCAGGATGAAGGTCCGTGAAGCTCGCACAGATGGGCGTTGACCGTGGCTCCACGCCGGCCATAGGCTCGGCGCGACCCTAAGTCGCACGATGCCGCTCTGCGCCTTTCCCGAGCAGGCCCGCTACAAGGGGACGGGCGAGGCAGGCACCGCCGAGAACTGGGCGTGCGAAAAAGGGATGCGTCGCAGCTCGAGGCTGGACCGGCGGGGCTCGCCGCCGGCTTGGGCGAGGGCCGGAAATAACGCGAGATCCAAGGGCTCGCTAACGCGATCCCAGTCGTCTGGTCGAGGGCGTCGGTGGAACAGCGCTTTCAATTCGATGAAATCGCAACTCTGTACGAAGCCGCGCGTCCCGGCTATCCGGACGCGCTGATCGAGGACGTCGTCTCCCACGCCGATCTGAAGCTCAACGACAGGATTCTCGAAGTTGGCTGCGGCACGGGTCAGGCGACGAAGAGTTTCGCCGGACAGGGCTTTCCGATTCTGGCGATCGAGCCGGGTCCGGAACTGCTCCGCGTGGCGCGGCGGAGCCTCGCGGGCTTCAGCAATGTCGCGTTTTTGGAGACGACATTCGAAGCCTACCCGGCAAGGGCGGCATTTCGCCTGATCGTGGCCGCGCAATCGTGGCACTGGGTGTCGCCTGAGACGCGGTTTCACAAGGCGGCCAAGGCGCTCTCACCGCGCGGCTCACTCGCAGTTTTCGGACATGTCCCGGTAGGCCTGCCCGCCGCGCTGCTCGCTCGATTCAAGGACATTTACCTGCGACGAACGGGCCGATGGGGTCGCCCGCCGGAGGCTTGGTACCTGCCTGACGGTCCGTTCAAAGGATGGTTTGACGAGTCCGGGCTATTCGGCCCGGTCGAGCACCGAAACTATCCTTGGCAATGGCGGCACACGACGGCCAGCTATCTGGATTTCCTGCGTACGAGATCGGATCTCCGGATGCTGGAGCCCGGCAAGCGTGACGAGATGCTTAGCGAAATTGCCGCGGCGGTCGAAGACCACGGCGGAGCGTTCGCCGTGGACACTGAAACGCATCTCTATATGGCCCGCCGTTTAGACGAGGCGGCCGTATCGGCAGGCTTGGCGTGACCAACGTCAGCCGATGGAGCTCCGGAGCCCCGGAAATCGCCACGGAGATGGAGAGGGGCGGCGGGCGCGAGGGTATGCGCGACCAGCCATTCGAACCCGTCCGCAATCTTTTAACATTGTCCGCATAGGGTTTTTGCCGCGCGTAGAAACGGACGCTTTCCGAGACGTCCTCCATGTCCCTGGGCGGAGGCGCGCAAGCCCTTTGAGGAAGGTCAAGGACAATGACGAAAAGGCTGATCGCGCTCACGGCAGCGGCTGCGATCGCCGTGCTGAGCACGGCAAACACCGAGGCCTGCACCTCGATGATTTTCAAGGCTGAGGACGGGACGCGGATCTATGCGCGGACGATGGAATGGGGCGCCTCCGACCTCAAATCCGAGATGATGCTCGTCCCTCGGTCTATGTCGTTCTCGTCCGCGCTGGGCGATGGCAAGACCGGAGCGGCGTGGAAGAACCCATATGGCTTTGTCGGTGTCAACGCGGCCGGCCTCGCCTATGCGACCGACGGCATGAACGAAGCCGGCCTCACGGTCGGCGCGCTCTTCTTTCCAGGCTTCGCCAAATACCAGGAGGTGAAGGCCGACGAACTGGCCATGACCGTCAGCAATGTCGATCTCGTCAACTATATCCTGAGCAACTTCAAGACGGTGGAGGAAGTGCGCGAGGCGATGCCGAAGCTCAGGGTCGTGCGCAACGCCGCCATCGAAAAGGAATTCGGCACGCCGCTCCCGCTGCACCACATCGTGAGCGACCCAACCGGCGCCTCGATGGTCATCGAATATATGGACGGCAAGTTGAGCATGCACGACAACAAGGTCGGCGCGATGACCAACTCGCCCGGCTATGACTGGCATCTTCTGAACTTGCGCAACTACGCCAATCTGACGCCCCGGCCGGCGCCGGCGCGCGCCATCGACGGCGTCTCGCTCGCGCCCTTCGGCGCGGGCAGCGGGATGCTCGGCCTGCCCGGCGATTTCACGCCGCCCTCGCGTTTCGTGCGGGCGGTCGCCTTCGTCAACACCATGATCCCGGCCAGGAACGCAGCCGACGCGGTCAACGCCGCCTCGGTGATGCTCAACAATTTCGACATTCCGCGCGGGCTCGTGCGCGAAAGCGCAAACCCGGAGGATTTCCATCTCGGCTACACCCAATGGTCGGTGATCGCCGACATGACCCACCGGGTCTATTATTACTGGACGATGTACGACCGCAGGATGCGCTCGGTCGACCTCTCCAAACTGGATTTCGCCGGCAAGGCCATATCCTCGTTTCCGCTCGATAAGGTCCGCGTGGAGGACATCCAGGATCGGTCAGCCGACTTTCCGCGCTGACGGCATTCGCCCGCGTCGAATGTCATGCCCGCGAAAGCGGGCATCCAGACTTTCGCCGACACTCTGGATTCCCCCTTTCACCGGAATGACACCACGATGGCTCGTGGGCCAACTTCACCTCTTGGCCGCCGCCAGGATCGGCCCTGCCCCATTCGCCTGCACGATCGCCGCCTCGGCAAGGCCGGGATCGCTCCCGGAGGGTGCGGGGAAGGAAGCCGCTTCGCCCCGCCATTTCCCGACGAGGACCATTTCGCGCACGATGTCCTTGAAGGGCAGCGTGTGGCCGGCGTTCTCGCCGCGCGGGATCGCAACCTCGACGGTATGGGGAATGTAGCGCGCGAGCCAGACGTCCGCCCCGCCAGCCGGCGCCCTGCCCGCCCCGACTGTGACCGTCCCGCCTGAAAAGCCGACGCTCGGGCCGCCCGCGCCGCGATCGCCGCGGCTGATGAGGGAGGCCAAGGCGCCCGGCTCCAGGGCGTCGCCCGCGACGCGGCCGTTGACCACCACCTGAGGCGTGTAGACACCGTCGCCGCCCATGGCCTGCGCGTAGGCGTACTGGCGCGCCGTCCAGGCGTGCTTGGAAAAGATGTCCTTCCAGCCGAGGCGGTCCCAATAGTCGACCTCGAAGGAGAGCGCGAGCACGTCCGGCCGGCCGCTGACCGCCTGCACGCTGGCCTCCGCCGGCGGGCATGACGAACAGCCCTGGCTCTGAAACAGTTCGATCACTGTCGGATGCGCCGCATCGGCGGCGAGGGCGGGACACGACAGGGAGGCAAGCAACGCCCAGGCGCCGACCCCGGCGCTCGCTTTCATCCAGGCCGTCATGGTTCTCCTCCTTGCGAATCCCGGCGCAAGCGCGCCGACTAAGGCGCATTCGCCGCGCGAGGAGGATTTGTTACCCTCAAGCCAGCGCCATGGCGGCCGGCGTTCCCGCAAGCTATGGGAGCGCATGGCTCGAACCGATTTCCGAAGCCCTCGTCTCTACGTCGATCTACCGCTCGCCAGCGACGCGGAAGTCAGGCTCGACCCTCAGCAGACGAACTACCTCGTGAACGTGCTCAGGTTCGGCTCCGGGGCGCGGGTCCTTCTGTTCAACGGCCGCGACGGCGAATTCTCCGCCAGCCTTGCGGCGGGCTCGCGCAAGGCGGCCTTGCTCGTCGTCGGCGCGCGCACGCGGGCCCAGGAGGCGGCGCCCGACGTCGACTATCTGTTCGCGCCGCTCAAGCACGCTCGGCTCGACTACATGGCGCAGAAGGCCGTCGAGATGGGCGCGCGGCGCCTGCGTCCTGTCATCACGCGCCACACCCAGGTCGCCCGGGTGAACCTCGAGCGTTTGCGCTTGAACGCGATCGAGGCCTGCGAGCAGTGCGGCGTGATCTGGATACCGGAGATCGCGGCGGTCGAGACGCTCGCCGAGACGCTCGGGCGCTGGCCGGCCGAGCGGCTGCTCGTGTTCTGCGACGAGGAGGCGGAAATGGCGAGCCCTCTCGATGCGCTCGCAGGCGCGCGCCCGGACGGCGGCGTCAGCCTCATGATTGGGCCGGAGGGCGGCTTCGACGAGGACGAGCGCGCGGCGATCCTCTCCCTGCCCCGCGTCGTTCGCCTCAGCCTCGGGCCGCGAATCCTGCGCGCCGACACAGCCGCGGTGGCGGCGCTGGCCCTCATTCAGGCCACGCTCGGCGACTGGCCTGGAAGGCGCGCTGGGGACGGACAGCGGCTTTGACCTCATCGAGACGCGGGCCGCCATTTTCCCGCCACGTTATGGTTTCATCCCCGCTTGCAATGACTGAGCATTCCACCGCCGCGTCGCGCAGGGTCGCTCGAACAATAGCGGCGGCAGGCGGCCTTTCATGGGCGATCCTGGCGGGGGCCCTGTCAAATCCCGCCAGCGCGGGCAGCGTCGCGCCGGGCGTCGAGCCGCCGCTGCGCGGGTCCTATTGTGAAGGATCAGACCGGGATTTGGCTTCGCCAGCCAGAGCCGGATGCGCGCGGATCAGCGGCTATATCGCGGCGGGCGCGCGTTTCGGCGCCGATGCGCAGATCGGCGGTCGCCCCAACCTCTTCGCGCCGCTGGATGATCCGGGAATCGCAGGCGGCGGCGTTTCCGGCTTCAACGCTCTCAGGGGACAGTCTTTCCTGCCGCCCGCGGCCTCAGGCGAGATGCGCTGAGAAGGGGGAGCGCGCGGGCTCAATCCGCTGGCCGCGGGAGGCCGCAGCCCATCGCGCAGACTGACGCCAGGATGATCGGAACCGTCCTCGGTCGGGCGCTCCGGCGGCCCGAAGGTTTGGGTTTCCGGTTTGGGATTTCGATTTGGGATTTCTTGGAGGCTAGCCTTTTCGCGCTGAACGCCCCTCCAAACCGGGTTTGATTTCCTTGGATTTCCTTGGATTCTCTCGTCCAGAACGAGACTTATCAATAGGTTACACGGGATTTTCCCGCAGCAGAATTTTCATCGGCCCTTTGGCCCATGAAGCCGCCCGGGCCGGCGCCGGCTCGAGCGTTCTGGGGATGTCGAGGGGCGGAATCGATCATGAGGCAGGCTACCACTATTTCTGCTTTTCTGCAGGCAGTTGTTGGCTGTCATAGCGCTGTTGCTGTTTTCGAGAAATCCAACTCTCCGGCCGTCATGGCCTGGGTGTTCATTCTGGAGACATACCCGACGAGACACCGGCTACGAATGGCTGAGACGGCGCCCGCGGGTCCGCTATCAGGGAGGACGCGGGCGTTGGGGTTAAGCAAACTGTCCCCGTAGGGCGTACTCCGTAATGCGCGCCTTATTGCGACTTGAGGGCCGAGGCGCGAATGCTGGCCCGCGAGATTTACGCGGAATCGAGCGCGGATGCGTCGCGCTCAATTGGAACGGGTATGAGTCAGCGCCAAACCCGGGCGAGCGCTCAGTCGGTGTGGAACACCTCCTCCGCCATGGCCCACCAGTCGCCTTCGTTGCGGGAGGCGAGCGGAGCCTGCATCGGGTTGTGAATGGCCCACCATTCCTGCGTTTTCGGGTCGGCCGCCATCTTGGCCGAATCCGCCGCCCAATCCTCGCCGTGATACTCGAAATAGCCGAACAGGAGGTTCTCGGGCTCTCGCAGGAAAATCGTGTAGTTGCGCATGTTGCAGTCGGAAGTCTTGGCGAGCACTTCCGGCCACACCGCTTCATGCGTCTTCTTATACGCGGCGATTCGCTCCGGCCTGACGCCGATCACCATGCCCATGCGCTTCATCGCTGTTCCTCCCCGTGCCCCGTTTGCGCTTTGGTAAGCCGCCTGCCCCCGCTGTGTCGAGATCCCGCTCCACCCGATCCCCGGCGCCGCCGCCGCTAGCTCTTCGAGGATCACGGTGGCAGTTTACTCAACCCCGAAATTCAGAGCCTTTTCCTCGCCCAAGATCAGCGCGCCCACGGGAGCTGGGCTCTTTCGCCATGATGACCTCCGAACGAACGTCCTCCGAAATTCGGCGGATGGTGGAAGGTTGCAGGGGCCTGGCGATGTCCGGCTGCCCATGGCGATCCCGACGCCAATTGCAGGGTCAGGCTCAGGGATCTGTCACCCCTTCATCCAAAGCGTCAGATGTTGCGTGGACCCGTCGCAGCCCTCGAATTGGCTATCGTATTGCATCTTGAACCGCATTCATGTCTCTGACGCTGGATTTGAAATCTTTTTCGGCCGCGGAATGGGTCCCTCCGGAGTCTTTTTCTTCGGTGGAATGTAACTCAAAATACTTACCTGGCGGCCGAGGCGACCAGTGGGCGCTGCGTTGCGGTAGATTGTTCTGACAGCGTTCCCAGATCTTGTCGGGATAGCTCAAATCCTTTCGTCGATTGTACTCGAGGCCGAAATCCTCGCGGCTCATCCATTCCGTGGGCGTGTCAGGAGTTGCCGTTTCGGCGATCGCGGCAGGCGTACTGTCGGGCGCCTTTCCGCTTGGCGCTTCGTTCGGCGCGGCGGCGTTGGACGCGGTATTGGCAGACGACTGGGCAGCGGGGAGCTCGAAGGGCGGCGGCGCGGGGGTGTTCAGAGCGACGGTAATTTGCGGGGGGGCAGCGTTTTGAGGACGTCGGAGGTTGTCTTGGCCTTCTCCTCTTGTCGCGACTGTTCCTCATGGGCTCCGCGTTGCTCATAGAAAGAGCCCGCGCCCCCAGCGACGATGGCGAGTGCGGCCGCGGGAATGACCCAGCGCGCGACGCTTGCCGCGGGCTTGGGCTGAGGCGCCGACGGGGCCGCCGCAGCAGCGGCAGGCGCGGGCTTCTCGCCGTCGATTTGCGCTAAGGCGTCGGTGAGGCGCTCGGCGTCGGAATCGAAGCGGTTGTGAGAGATCTCTATTCCTTGCCGGCGCGCGAGCTTCTTGAGCCCCTCGGGCAGGTCGTCGGCCTGCGGCATCGATGCGCCATCGACCAGCACCGGAATGACTTTCACATTGCGTGCAAGCGCGGCTTCGATTTCGATCCGCACGAAATCGTCGGGATCATCGAGACGACGGCGATTGTCGCCGTCTGAGCTCGTGAGCCAGTTTCTGCCGATCAGCGCGACCAGCGCATCGCAACGGGCAACGCGTTCTGTCAGCACTTCAACGAAATCGCGGCCGGCGGGTATGTTGTCGACGTCGATGAAGACGCTTTCGCGCCCCAGGCTTGCCTTCAGGCGATCGTAGATGCGCCCTGCGAACCCCGCCGAGTCTTCGCGGCGATAGCAGATGAAGACGTCGCCCCGCATGCGATCCCCTGCTGGCTCGAGGCAGAATAAGCAACCTGCGCCCATCAACTAATCGTGAACGCGTTCGGGGCCGCCGTGATCCTCGTCACATCCCGGCGCTCGTTCCGTTCGGCTGGCGCGGGTCGCGGCGGTAGCGGGGCGGCGCCTCGCAGCAATGGGGGGCGATCGCAACCGTCCCGAGCTTGCGCCTCCCCTTTGCGATCGGGCTCCTCGCGGCGGCGGGGATCGCCGCCGTCACGCAGCGCGGCGCGGCTCCGGCGCCCGGACTAGCGTTGGCGATTGAGGGCTTCGCGCAAGCCAGCGAACATGGCCGGCGCCCGCGGACCGCCGGTCCAGTGGGCGACCACGGCGAGGCGCTTCACCCCTCCGCTCTGAAAGGCGTGCAGGAAGCCGTCGTAATTCTTGAAGGACACGCAGCCGTTGGAATCGCCGTTCGGACCCAGCATGTAGGGATGCGCGAGCAGGCCGACGCGATTGAAGGTGAACCCCGCCCCCACCGGGTTCAGGCGCAGCGCCTGGACTCCATGAAAGAGCGATTCGCGCAGCGTCAGCTGATAGATTCCGGGCGGCGTCGCGCCGCGATCGCGCTCATCGACGAAACGCGGATCGTCGATCCGGTCGCCAAGGCCTGAATGGGCTTCGAGGCGTGAGCCGTCGGGCAGATAAACGGTGTGGGCGGATATGTCGTAGATCGCAGTCGCCTGGTCGGTGGGGATCGCGGGGTTGACGGCCGGCGCCGATTCCAGCGGCCGCGAAGGCGGCAAAGGCGCAAGAACGACCGGCGGCAAGGGCGCCCGCAGGGAGGGCGCGAGGATCGCCGCCGCATCCGGAGGCGACGGCGCCGCAGCGTCTTCGTCATTCGGAACGCCGATCTGAATCGGCGGCGGTTCGAGGGCGGAAAGCCGTTCGGGCTCGCTCGCCTGAGTGGTTGGGGCGAGCGCCAGAGCCGGAGGCGCCGAGACTAGCGCCGGCAAGCCTAGCGCCGGCAAGGCAGAGGCGGTTTTCGGCGCCGGGGCTTCCCGCATGAGAAGAGGCGCCGCGAGAAGGACGCCGAGCGCCAGGGCGGCGAGGCCAAGGCCGATTCCGGCGATCGGCAGAAGCGGCAGCCGAAGCGCCGGGCGGGCGGCGACCGCGACGAGCGACGGCTTCCTCTCGACGGGAGCCGCGACGCTGTCGGGCTTAACGTCGGTCGGCGCCGGCGCGCGCGCATCCGCGCCCGGCTCATCGGGCGGCGGCAGCACCCAGGTGGGGTATGGCTTCTGTCCGCAGAACAGGACGGGGCCCCCCGTTTCTCTGCTTCGCCGGCCGCGGGAGCGCAAGGCCTCCCTTCCGGATCGGCCGTTCGCAAAACGCAGCAGGCGCGTGAATAAATACCCCTAACCTCAACATTTCAATCCGGCTGTGATCCCGGTCACATCGCCGAGACCGGCAGGCGCGCCGGCCCGGGTCGAGACCCCGCTGGCGCGGCTTTTGCTTCGCTCCGGCTGGCGCATTGCAATGGTCGCCGCCCCGCCGGCGGCGCGGCGGAGGGGACGGACATGAAGGTCGCGATAACCGCCGACGCTGCGGCGGCGCTGATCCCCGACGGCGCGAGCCTGCTCATCGGCGGCTTCATGGGCGTGGGCTCCCCCCATCGCCTGATCGAGGCGCTCGTTCGTCGCGGGGCGAAGAACCTGACGATCATCGCCAACGACACGGCCTGGCCCGGCCGGGGGATCGGCAAGCTCGTGAGCGCGAGCGCGATCGCGAAGCTCGTCGCCTCGCATATCGGCCTCAACCCGGAAACGCAGGCGAAAATGATCGCGGGCGAGATCGATGTCGAGCTCGCCCCGCAAGGCACGCTGATCGAGCGCATCCGCGCCGGCGGCGTCGGCCTCGGCGGCGTGCTGACCGCCACCGGCCTCGGGACGCTGGTCGAAAAGGGCAAGCGGATCATCGAGATCGACGGCAAGTCCTACCTGCTCGAGACGCCGATCCGCGCCGACTTCGCCCTCATCGGGGCGAAACAGGCCGACTACTACGGCAATCTCGAATATTCGCTGACCGCGCATAATTTCAATCCGATCATCGCGCTCGCCGGCGACGTCGTCATCGCCGAGCCGCACACGATCGTTCCCGTCGGCGTCATCTCGCCCGATGCGGTCAAGACCCCCGGCGTGCTGGTGACCCACCTCATGGAGAGGGCCTTCTGATGGACGCCAAGGAAATCATCGCGCGGCGCGTCGCCCGGGAGGTGAAGCCCGACATGCTGGTCAATCTGGGCATCGGCCTGCCGAGCCTCGTCGCCAACTACCTGCCCAAGCACGTGCACGTGTTCTTCCAGGCGGAGAACGGCGTCATCGGGCTCGGCGCCCGGCCGCCCGAGGGCATGGAGGACCCGAACCTCACCGACGCCGGCGGCGGCTACGTCACCGCGATGCCGGGCGCGGCCTCGATCGACAGCGCCATGAGCTTCGGCCTCATCCGCGGCGGACATCTGGACATGACCGTCCTCGGCGGCCTCGAAGTCGACGAGCGCGGCTTCCTCGCCAACTGGATGGTGCCGGGCAAGATGGTGCCGGGCATGGGCGGGGCGATGGACCTCGTCTCGGGAGCCAAGAAGGTCGTGGTGGCGATGACCCACACCGCCAAGGGCGGACACAAGATCGTCGCGCGCTGCTCGCTCCCCCTCACCGCCACACGCCGCGTCAGCCTCGTCGTCACTGAGATGGCGGTGATCGAGCCGACCGAGGCCGGCCTCGTCCTGCGCGAGCGCGGGCCCGGAGTCTCAGTCGGCGAAATTGAGGACGCCACCGGCGCAGCGCTGATCGTCGAGGCCGATCCGCCCGAGATGCAGCTGGGCTAGGGAATGACAGACCCGGTCCGAGGAACCTGGACCTTCACACCTCTTCTCCGGTTTGATCGTGGATGTGCGTCAGACGCAGGTCCCGCAAAATGCGGCGGCGCCGAGACCCGCCGCGGCGCTCGCCACGTTTCGGTCACGAATCGAGACGCATGGTTAATGAAGCGTGAGCGGCGGGGAAGCAGTCATGAACACCTATGTCCAAGAAACATTGGAACAATTCGCGCGGGCCACACGCGCGATCATCCCCTGCGAGTGTTGCCGCTACTTCCTTCTTTCCGCCGTAAATGAGGAAGCCGAACCCGCCGCCTACGCCCTGGCCGCCAACGCCTGGGAGCGCGGCGTGTTCGACGGCGTCAGCCTGGAGGAAGTGCGGTTCGCGATGAAGGGCGTATTGAGAAAAGCCTACTATATCTGCCCTTCCTGCAGCCCGGATTGAAGCGGTCCGGCGCCCTCGTCTGGGCGCGCCAGTCCGGCTCCGCCTGCTCGCGAAAGGGATGGAATCAAGGGGGTGGCGGCAGCGACGCGCTCGCGGGCGCGACAGGATCTCTCGCATCACGCGTTGACTTTGGCCCATGCGCCCGGCGCTTTCGGTCGCGCCGTCCGTCGTCCGTCCCGCGCCGAGTCCTCGTCCGTCCCGCGGACGGTTCTCGTTCGCGTGTTTCGCGCAACCCAACCCCTTTAGCTTGCACTTTGGGCTTGCCGAACAAGGCGTGAACGATTAGGCTTTGTTCGCGATTTGTTTTAGCCATAGTCGTGATTCGCCTTAACCCGCCTTCGATGGCGGCTCGGGCAGAGCCGTCTGGAGACCGAGAATGCTGACAAAAAAGCAGAGCGAGCTACTGCGTTTCATCCACGAGCGCCTGCTGGACTCGGGCGTGCCGCCGTCCTTCGATGAAATGAAAGAAGCGCTGAGCCTGCGCTCAAAATCGGGAATTCATCGTCTCATCATGGCGCTCGAGGAGCGCGGCTTCATCCGGCGCCTCGCCAATCGCGCCCGGGCGATCGAGGTCCTGCGGCTTCCCGAATCGGCGACGGTCTCGGCGCCGAGGGTGCAGAGATTTTCGCCGAGCGTCATCCCGGGCAATCTCGGGCGCGTGCGGCCCATCGCGTCGGCGCGCGACCCGGACGAGCGCCCCGCGGTCATGGTGCCGCTGATGGGTCGGATCGCAGCGGGCACCCCGATCTCGGCCATCCAGACGCGGCTCGAGACCTTCGCGATGCCGCCGGAGTTTCTCGGCGGCGGCGAGCACTTCGCCCTCGAGGTGCGCGGCGATTCGATGATCGAAGCGGGAATTCTCGAGAACGACACCGTCATCATCCGCAAGCAGGACACGGCCGAGACGGGCGATATCGTGGTGGCGCTGGTCGACGAGGAGGAGGCGACGCTGAAGCGGCTGCGCAAGCGCGGCGCCTCGATTGCGCTCGAGGCCGCCAATCCGGCTTACGAGACGCGAATCTTCGGGCCCGACCGCGTCCGTGTTCAGGGGAAGATGGTGAGCCTGCTCCGCCGATACTGAGTGCGTCAGCCGCCCTTGTAAGCGGCTCGCTGAGCGCGCCAGCCGCGACCAGCGGTCGCGGCTACAATCCCGCGTCGGCCGCGACCAGCGGTCGCGACTACAGCCACGAAACTCTGCCTCTAGAAATTGGGAGGCCGGCTGAACGCGTCATGGGGAGGCGCCCCAGATCGCGTTCCAGCCGGCCAGCCCGGCGAGTCCCGGAGCTGCGGCGGAACCGGGCCCGCCGGGCGTCCTGTCAGCGGGGCGCTGACGAACGATCAAACGATACGCTCACCCGACTGGCTTGCAACTACAATTGGAGCATTCAATTCAAGCTAATCGTATTTACCTAAATGAATTAAGTTAATCCTTACGGTGCGTAAGCGTTATCCTTGGGCTATACTCGTGAAGACGCTGTCACCTGGAAACCATATATTTTCATGCGCCTTCAGCGCCGCCCCTTGTTGACATGTGTCTTCGGGGCCTTGCGGGGACCCTGCCGGCGCCCCACCATGCGCGGCAGGAGGTGATTCGTTGGAAGCCGACGCATTTGGCGCTGATTTCGACCTCGCCCAGGCGACGGGCGAGCCTGCCTTCACCGTCGATCTCGATGGTTTTGAAGGGCCGCTCGACCTCTTGCTCGAGCTCGCCCGCCGGCAGCGGGTCGATCTGGCGCGCATCTCCATCCTGGCGCTTGCCGAACAATATTTGCGCTTCGTCGAGGCGGCGCGAAAATTGCGCCTCGAGCTTGCCGCCGACTATCTGGTCATGGCGGCGTGGCTCGCGTTTCTGAAGTCCCGCCTGCTCCTTCCCGCGCCCGCCCAGCCAACCGAGGTGGACGCTCCGGCGCTGGCCGAGGGCCTCGCTCAGCGGCTGCGCGCGCTCGCCGCAATCCGCAAGGCGGGCGAATATCTGATGAGCCGGCCTCGCCTGGGGCGCGATTTCTTCGCCAGGGGAGAGCCGGAAGCCGTTGAGCCGACCGGGCGCGTCGCCTACCAGGCCAATCTCTATGACCTCCTGGCCGCGTACGCCCGGCAGTCCCAGCGCCATGCCATGGCGCGCGTGCGCTTCAAGACGCGCGAGGTCTGGTCGCTCGCCGATGCGCGTGAGGCTCTGGCCCGTCTGGTCGGCGTGCAATCCGACTGGACGGCTTTCGACAATTTTCTCCTGGAGGCCTGCGCCGATTCGGATATGCGCCGGAGCGCGCGGGCGTCCACGTTCGCCGCTTCGCTCGAACTCGCGCGCGAGGGCAGAATCGAACTGCGCCAGGAGAGGGCCTTCGCCCCGATCTGGCTGCGGCCGACCGGCGCCGATCCGGGCGAAGAGCAGGCCGCGTGACTTTCGCCCATGATCCCGACTGTCGAAGCCGCGCCGGGCGGGCGGGCGCGCGATCCGCAGCCCTGCGGCCAGCTCGCCCCGGCGGGCCAGTCGCGATCCCGTCCGCTCAATCGCAATTGAAGAAAGACGCTCCATGGCCCGCATGACCGGCGCAGAGAATGTCGCGCAATTGTTCCCGTCTGCGGCGCGCGGCGTCTCGCTCGAGGATGTGCGCATCGCGGAGGCGATCATCTTCGCCGCCGCGGAGCCGGTGGAGGAATCGGCAATCGCCGAGCGCCTCTCGGACGGAGCGGACGTCGAAGCGGTGATGGAGGAGTTGCGCCGCCTTTACGAGGGGCGCGGCGTCAATCTGGCGCGGGTCGCGCGTCGATGGATGTTCCGCACCGCCGACGACCTTGGCTGGGCGCTGGCGCGCGATCGCGAGGAAAAGCGGAAGCTGTCGCGCGCGGCGCTCGAAACGCTCGCCATCGTCGCCTATCATCAGCCGGTGACCCGCGCCGACATTGAGCAGATCCGTGGCGTGGCGGTGTCGAAGGGCGCGCTCGACGTGCTGATGGAGGCGGGCTGGGTGCGCATGCGCGGGCGCCGAAAGGCGCCGGGCCGGCCGATCACCTATGGCACGACCGCCGCGTTTCTGGTCGAGTTCGGGCTCAACCTTATCGGCGATCTGCCTGGCCTCGATGAGCTCAAGGGCGCCGGATTGTTCGAAGGAAAATTGCCCGCCGGTTACGACGTCCCGCAACCCGACGACGGCGCCGCGCTGAGAGCCGACGAGGATCCGCTCGAAGAGGCTTCGGCCCTGGAGCAGGCCTGGGCGCCCGTCGAGCCGGAAGAGAGCTGAGCCTCAGAGGGCGCGAGGCGCCGCGATAAGGCATTGACGGCGTCGTGAAAGGGCTGAAAATGCCCGCTTCCAGAATTATCGTCATTTCCCGGAGAGACCATGGTCTCGCGATTTGCTCTTTGCGGCGCCGCTATCCTCTGCGCTCTTTCGGCGGCCCGCGCCGGAACGGCGCCGGTTCTGCCGCTCGCCGCGCATCGCGCAGCTTATGACATCTCGCTGATCGATTCCTCGGGTCCGGCGCCTTCGTCGGCCCGGACGCCAGTCTCAGCCACAGGGCTCATCGCGTACGAATTTCGCGGCTCCGCCTGTGAGGGCTACACGTCCAATTTCCGTCAGCTGACGGAAATGGAGCGCAGCGAGGGCGAACCCATCTCCATGCGGGTGAACGCCATGTCGTTCGAGGACGGCGGCGGGAAGTCGATGCGTTTCCAGATCGATTCCCAGGGTCTGCAGGACACCCCGCCGGTCGTCGGCGCCGCCACCCGCGGCGCTGGCGACGAGATGCGCGTGGTGCTGAGCAAGCCGAGCCCGAAAACGCTGGACTTCGGCCACGACGTCATGTTTCCGACCCAGCATATCGAACGGCTGATCGAGGCCGCCAGGAACGGCGGCGGCGCGATCCAGGCGCGCGTCTACGATGGCTCGGACACCGGAGCGAAGATCTTCGCGACCATGTCGGTGATCGGAAAGGAAGTGACCAAGCCCGACGACGACACCGAGACGGCCTCGGCGCTGAGCGGCGTGCGCCGCTGGCCGGTCGTGATCTCCTATTTCGACGAAGCCACCACCGATTCCCCGCCCGAATACACGCTTTCGTTCGACCTTTACGAGAATGGCGTGTCGGGCAGCCTCAAGCTCGACTACGGGGCGTTCGCGCTCCGCGCGCGCCTGCGCAAGCTCGAGATCCTGCCCACGCCAGCCTGCGCCAAATAGCCTCAAGGTCCGCCCTGCGAGGCCGCCGCCAGCGGTCGCCCCCTGCCCTTCCATCTCCCTTTGTGGCACAATGACCGAAGCCCCAACGGAAACGCACGCCCGATTGGATGCACGATCCGCCGCCGAACAAGTCGCCAGTTTGACAAATTCAGCGAACAATCCCCCGCCGGGAGGCGTCTTAGTTCCAATCGAGCCAAAGCCTTGGAGCGAGCAGCCGCACTACGTTCTGCGACAGGACACAACGACGATCGGCCGGGGCTCCAACTGCGACATTCGCATTGGCAACCCCACCATATCCCGGATGCATCTGGAGCTGGCCTGGCGGGCGGAAACCCTGATTCTCACCCATCTCAGTCCGGTGAACCCAACCTTCGTGAACGGGGCGCCGGTCGCTGAGCCCCGCGCTCTGCGCAACGGCGACGTCATCGAAGTCGCAGACGGGGTTGCGCTTCGAGTGGAGCTCTTCGACCGCGGCGACAAGGAGGCCACGCAGTTTCGCGGACGCGACGTGCGCCGCATGTATGCGATTCTGTCCGCCGACGTGTTCGGCTATACCCGCTTGGTGGAGCAGGACGACCTCGCGACCGCGCGCCAGCTTGAGGGCTGCCTGAAAATAGTCCGCGACCGCGTCGAACAGATGGATGGACGCATTTTCCAGATTATCGGCGACGGCGTCGTGGCGCTTTTCAACAGCGCGGGGTCCGCGGTGAAGTCCGCTGTCGTTTGGCAATCGGAGATCGCGCGCCGCAATGCCGTGCTGCCGCCGGCGCGCAGAATGGAATTTCGCGTCGGGATCAATTCGGGAGACTTGCTTGTTACGCCTGCGGGCGCCGTGGTCGGCGACGCCATCAACATCGCCGCCCGCGTCCAGACCATCGCGCCGCCGGGCGGCATCTTCATAACAGGCGTCGTACGCGATCAGCTTCAAGGCCAAGTCGATCTCAGATTCGAGTTTGTCCAAACCAATGAGATGAAGAATCTGTCGCGCGAAGTGCGCGTCTATCGGGTCGAATCCTGATCTCGCGAACCGCGTTGTTCAAGAAGGTTATCGGACGCCGCTCGCTCGACTCAGGCTCCTACGTAACCTGCCGGCAGCTTCCCACCTATGGATGCAGCAGGAAGCCAAGCGCACTGGGACAAAAGGATTGGGCAAGCGCTGCTTTCAGAAGCCGAAAGGCGTTTGGCGGCGCTCGGATGTCGAAGCCAGTCCGACAAATTGACCTTTGATCTAGCGCGCTTACTTGCTGGCCGGCCCCGGGCGGAAGGCAAGGCCGCGCTGCACGGCGGCGGGCCCGAATTTGTCGCGCAACGTCGCAATCGCCGCCTCGCGGAAGCGCTCGCGGCCGCCGTCGCGCGTGAGCAGGTCGTCCGCGTCGGCGCCTTCCGCCGGGGCAAGGTCGGTCGCGGCGACCCCGAGCAGGCGATAAGCGACGCCGTCGGGTTGCGCCTCGAGGAGGGCGCGCGCCGCCGCGAACAGGCGCGGCGCGAGTTGCGTCGCTGCGAGCCCGCTGCGGCTGCGCGTTCGAAGCGAGAAGTCTGCCAGGCGCAGTTTCAGCGTCACCCCGTGCGTCGCGAGGCCTTCCCTGCGCAGCCGGGTCGCCACGCGATCGCACTGGACGAGCAGGACGCGCGTGAGCTCGGCCTTGTCGGCGATGTCGCGGTCGAATGTCGTCTCGCTCGAAACGCTCCTGGTTTCGCGCTCCGCCGAGACCGCGCGGTCGTCGCGCCCTTGCGCCAGGCGCCACAGCCGCAGGCCGTCGTCGCCGAGGCGCATCATTGCCTCCCGCTCGTCGATCCGCTGCAGATCGCCGATCCGGTGAAAGCCCCGCCGCTCCAGGCGTTCCCGCCCGACCCTGCCCACGCCCCACAGGCGTCCGATATCCTGGGGCGCGAGCCAGGCTTTCGCCTCCTCGCGCGCAATCATGGCGAAACCGCGCGGCTTCATGAGATCGGAGGCCATCTTCGCCAGGAACTTGCAGTAGCTCAAGCCCACCGAGACCGTGACGCCGACCTCGGCCTCGACGTTGCGGGCGAAGCGGATGAGCGTCTCCGCGGCGCCGGCGCCGTTGGAAGGCTCGCAACCGCTGAGGTCGAGAAAGGCCTCGTCGATCGACAGCGGCTCGACCAGCGGCGTCAAGCTCATCATCCGCGTCCGGATTTCGCGCCCGACCCGGGAATATTTGGCCATGTCGGGCGGCAGGATCACTGCATCCGGACACAAAGCCCGGGCTCGCGACATCGGCATAGCGGAGCGGACGCCGAACGTGCGCGCGATGTAGCAGCAGGTGGCGACGACGCCGCGCGGCCCCGACCCGCCGACGATCAGCGGCTTGTCGTTGAGGCTCGGATCGTCGCGCTTCTCGACCGCGGCGTAGAAGGCGTCGCAGTCGATATGGGCGATTGTCAGGCCAGCGGCGTCCGCGAGGTTGATCGTGCGCGGCGAGCCGCAACGGGGGCATCGGGCCGAACCGGCGGAATCCCTGCTCAGACAGTCGCGGCAGAGCCGGAGCCCGGGCGCATCCATCCGCGCTTCACCCCTCGCTTGGACCGCGGAGCGCGGCATGCGCCCGGGCGACCGCCTCGGGCTTGACCCCAGCGTCGGCCGCGAAAGCGACGAGAAGCGCCTCGTCGGCGACGAGATAGTCGAGCACCGAGTCCAGGAACGCGGGGTCCGCCGCGGCGGTGCGAAGGTTGTGGGGGCCGAGGCCGGTCAGGTCGAGGAACCGGCCCAGCCGGTCGGAATCAGCGGCGATGAAGGCGAGGCCGCTTACCGCCAGCGACCGCCCGGCCTCGAGGTTCGCCGATTGCTTCGTTTTCAGGGAATCGCGCATAGTCCGATTCGCCTTTCGTAAATGTCTCGCCGCTAATTTAGCTGACGCGCCGGCCGAATTCACCTTTCATGGGACGCCCGATGCCCAAAACCGTGCTCATTGTTGAGGACAACGAACTCAACATGAAGCTGTTCAACGACCTCGTCGAGACCCGCGGGCACAAAATCGTGCAGACGCGCAACGGCATCGAAGCCGTGGAACTGGCGCGCAAGCACCGGCCCGACCTCATTCTGATGGATATTCAGCTCCCCGAGGTTTCCGGTCTCGAAGTGACGCAATGGCTGAAGGATGACGAGGAGCTCAAGGGCATACCCGTCGTGGCCGTGACGGCGTTCGCGATGAAGGGCGACGAGGAGAAGATCCGGCAGGGCGGCTGCGAGGCCTATCTGTCGAAGCCGATATCGGTCGCCAAGTTTTTCGAGACGATCGACCACTTTTTGGGGCCGGGAGCCGACGCATGACGGCTCGCGTGCTGGTCGTCGATGACGTCCAGTCCAATCTCAAACTCCTTCAGGCGAGACTCGGCATTGAATATTTCGAGGTGCTGACGGCGACCAACGGTCCTGATGCGATCGCGATTTGCGAAAAGGGCGGATGCGACATCGTCCTTCTCGACGTGAAGATGCCCGGCATGGACGGTTTCGAGGTTTGCCGGCGCCTCAGGACCACGCCGGAAACCGCTCATCTGCCGATCGTTCTTTTGACCGCGCTTGACCGGCCCGCCGACCGGGTGCGCGGCCTCGACTCCGGCGCGGACGACTTTTTGACCAAGCCGATCGATGAAATCGCGCTGATCGCGCGCGTGCGTTCGCTCGTCCGGCTCAAGTTCTCGATCGACGAACTCTTAAGCCGGGCCGCGCATAGCGCGGAGCCGGGAATCATGGGGCTGGCCGAGGTTCTGGACCTCGACGCCGCGGAGCGCGGGCGAATCCTGGTTGTCGACGAGCAGCGCGCCTCGTCCCAGCGCATCGCCGGCGCGCTCAAGCCCGATCACGACGTCATCCTCACCGCCGAGCCTGCCGACGCGCTGGCGAAGGCGCGCGAAGAGGCGATCGACCTCATGATCGTCAGTCTCGGCTTTGGCGCTTTCGATGGTCTCAGGCTGTGCAGTCAGGCGCGGTCGCGCGAGCGCACGCGCAATCTGCCGATCCTCCTCATCGCCGATCCCGACGACCGCCCCAAGGTGCTGCGCGGCCTCGAACTCGGGGTCAACGACTACCTCACCCGCCCGATCGACCGGAACGAGCTTCTGGCGCGGGTGCGCACGAACCTGCGCCAGAAACGCTATGCCGACCGGCTGCGCCAATCGGTGCAGCAATCGATCGAGATGGCGCTTTACGACGCGCTGACCGGCCTCAACAACCGCCGGTCGCTCGAGCGCCGCCTTCCCGCGATGATCGAAACCGCGCGCCGGCGCGCCGGCCCGCTCACCATGATGATTCTCGATATCGACCATTTCAAGCGCGTGAACGACACCTACGGCCATGACGTCGGCGATTTCGTGCTCAAGGGCTTCGCTGCCCAGTTGCAGGAAATCGTCCGCGGCGGCGACCTCCTCTGCCGGCTGGGCGGGGAGGAATTCGTCGTCGTGATGCCCGATGTCGACGGAATCCAGGCGGCCCGGATCGCGGAACGCGCCCGCCGGACGACGGAGGGACGGCCGTTCGCCATCGACGGCGCGGGCGGCTCGGTTTCGATCACGGTGTCGATCGGGCTTGCAGAGTGGCGGGAGGGCTCGGATTCCACCGAGCTTTATCGCCGGGCCGACCAGGCGCTCTATCTGTCGAAGTCCGCCGGTCGCAACCGGGTCACGCAGGACGCGGCGTAACCTGCCGCATCGCGACAGCCACGGAAGCCCTCGGCGCCGCTACGTTCCCGGGATGTCGCTGTGCGCCAGTATAGCGTCCTCGTCGTCTCGTCGTCACCGCGGCCGTCGCCCGACTTGCCGGTCCGCGGGTGCGCCGCGGCTTGAGCGTTTCACAGCAGTCAGCTTTTGCAGGCTAACGTCATGGCGGAATGAATATGCGGTATGCATCATATCGGGATCATCGGGACGAAGACCATCTCGTCAGCCTCATTGCAATCGTCCATGGCGCAGCTTGGAAGCCGAGCCCGTCGACCCGATATCCGCCCTTCGGCCGGCCAAGGTGACCGAATTCGACGGTTCGTCGACACGGAGATCGAGATAGAGCCCGGTTGACGCTATTTGATATATCATGCAGCGTTTGCCCCTCGGATCGAAATACGACCAACCCCGATTGGCGACCAATCCTTGCATCCAAGAGTGACGCGGTGCGTATGACATTGTGGCCTGTCCTGCGAGCTTACGCGATTGCCGAACTTCGACGGCGTTGGCTTTTTGTCGTCGGCGCGACGAGCCCGCGATGATCAAGCGCGGCGACCCTGCCCGCCCCGAAACGGGGCCTATCAACATCGGGCCGCGCGCCATCCGGCCGATGCATGCCGATCACCATTGGCTGAACTCGATCTGGTATGAAGCGCCGCGCGAGGATCCAGCGTGGCCAGAGGTCTATGTCTACACCGACGCGATCTCCTACGAGGCGGGGGAGACGGTCATCTTCCGCGGCAGCACGACGGCTGACGCCTGGTCACTGATCATCGATCGCGACGGACTGCATCCGACCATCGTGCATCGTGCGGCGCATCTGCCGGGGCGGTTCACGCCAATGCCCAAGGATGCGTATAAAGCGGGCTGCAACTGGCCCGAGGTTCACGCCTGGAGGATACCTGAGGGGACGCCGTCCGGGTTTTACCGGGTGGCGTCAAGTTGCGAGCGCCGGGATGGGAGCCGGTTCGTTCAGCACCACTTCTTCGTCGTGCGGCCAACCGGCGGGACACGGCGCGAGCGCCTCCTGATGTTGCTGCCAACCGCGACCTGGAGCGCTTACAATGATTGGGGCGGCGCCAACCACTATTTCGGCATAGACGGATCCACCGAGGACCGTTTTTCGCCCGTTCTGACCCTGCAACGGCCCTGGACGCGCGGCGCGGTCTGGCTGCCGGAGGGCGCGCCGCGGGTCGCTCTTGGCGCCTCGCCGCCGCCGCTCGCAGCGCCGCGCTACCCGCAGAAGGAATGGGCGTATTCGACCGGATTTGGGTATTACTATTGCGCATGGGGCTGGGCGCAATTCGACCGGCATTTTGCGCGCTGGGCGGAGGGCGAGGGCTACGCCTTCGACATGATCACCCAGACCGATCTGCATTTCCGCCCCGAGATCATCTCGGACTACGCCTGCATCGTCATCGTCGGCCATGACGAGTACTGGACGCGCGAGATGCGTGAGACCATCGACCGCTACGTCGAGCAGGGAGGCCGCCTCGCCCGCTTCGGCGCCAATTTCATGTGGCAGATCAGACTTGAGGAGGCTGGCGCGCGGCAGATCTGTTATAAGCATCTGGCTGCGACGGAGGACCCCATCCGCAACTCGGACCCTGGGCGCTTAACGACGCTATGGGAGGATCCGGCTGTCAATTGGCCCGGCGCGACGACTGTGGGCGTCAACGGCTTCGGCGGCGTGTATGCGTCGTGGGGCGGGTTCGGACCGCGCGGCGCGCGGGGCTTCACCGTCTACCGGCCGGAGCATTGGATCTTCGATAAGACGGACCTGCATTACGGTGACATCTTCGGCGCGCAGGCCGCCATTTTCGGTTACGAGGTGGACGGACTGGACTACACGTTCCGCCACGGTCTGCCCTTTCCCACCGGGGCCGACGGCGCGCCGGAGGCGGTGCAGATTCTCTTCATGACGCCGGCAATGAACGCCGAGGTGGAGCATTACGGCGAAGGCTTCCGATACTATCTCCGGGATTCGGATCTGCGACTCTTTGCCGGTCTGGTCGAGGGCTCGACAGACCCCGACACCCTGACCAAGCGGTTCCCCGGGTCGGGCATGCTGGTGCAAATGTCGTCAGGAAAGGGAGAGGTGATCACGGCGGGCACCTGCGAATGGGTGATGGGGCTCAAACTCAACGATTTCTATACCCAGCAAATCACCCGCAATGTGTTGGATAGATTTATCGCCAGCTAAAGGGTCAGCCGGGCGGGAGAAAACGGATGCCTCAGGGTCTGCTCATGGGCGCCATAGGCGACGACCTTACCGGCAGCGTCGAATTGGCGGGGTTGCTCGCGGCGGGCGGCGCACGCGTCTCGCTCTATACCGACCCCGAAGCCGTCGTTTCGTGCGACGGCGGCGACGCCATCGTGATTGCGCTGCGCTCTCGGGTCGCGCCGACTGACGAGGCGCGGGCCGCATTTGCGCGTTGCGCCGACAAACTGTTGGCGGCCGGCGCGAGGCAGTTGTTCTTCAAATATTGCGCAACCTTCGATTCCCTTCCCACCGGCAATATCGGTCCCTGCGCCGACGTCCTGGCGGACCGGCTGGGTGACGCCGCCACCCTGTTCTGTCCCGCTTACGCCGATCCAGACGTCGATCGGACCGTTTATCGCGGCCACATGTTCGCTGGCGAGACACTCCTGTCGAATTCATCGAAGCGGTTCGACCCGCTGACGCCGATGACCGAATCCGATCTCGTCAAGGTTCTGCAGGCGCAGACGGCGCGCCGGGTCGGGCTTGTTCCCTTGTCGGCCGTGGCCGGCGGACCGGAGACGATCAGACGCGCCATGCAGCGATTGCAGAGCGCCGGGATTCGCTACGCGATCGTCGATACTGTGACCGAGGATCATCTTCGTGATATCGCGCGGGCGACGTGGGACTGGCCGCTGATGACGGGCGGCGCATCGGTGGCGGCGCATTACCCCGCGATATGGCGCGAACAAGGATTGCTGGGAAACGATGCTGCGCAGCCGTTCCCCGGCTCCGGCGCAATGGGGGCCGTGCTTTCTGGAAGCTGCGCCGAACGAACGCGCGAGCAGATCGCGCGCTTCGCGGAGAAGCATCCCGTCCGGCGGATCGACCTTCTCGATCCAACGCCCACCGAGGCGCTTGTCCGCGATGCGCTGGAATGGGCGGCTGCGCATCTCGCTACTGGCCCAGTCTGCATTGCAACGTCAGGCGACGAGGCGGCGGTCGAGGCCGCGCAACAGGCGTTCGGCCGCAAGGGCGCCGCTCGACGCGCCGAGACGGCGCTGTGCGGCGCCGCTCAAGGGCTGGTCAAACTCGGAGTTGGCCGCCTGGTCATCGCCGGAGGCGAGACCTCAGGCGCCATAATCGACGCGCTTGGCGTCACGCGCCTGACGGTGGCGCCGTTCACGTCGCCGGGCATTGGCTTGTGCGCCACGGCTTCGCCCCAACCGCTGTCGTTGTGCCTGAAATCGGGCAAGTTGGGCGCTGTCGATTTGTTCGCGACCGCCCTTGAGAAATTGGGTGAAGCCGCTTGAGCCGGACTCGCCGACCCGCCGGCTCGCCGTCGCTGGAAGCAGAACCGATCATACCAGGACTCGATGATCGGAACCGATCATCGACTTGATTGCCGAAGCGATGCGCGCCCGCGCCGTTGCGCGAATCGAAGCGCGACGAGTCGCGCTCAGATGGAACGGGTACAAGTCAAAGACTGGCCAGCGCCGGTCTCCGATGCGCCCACGGACGAGCTTGCTCCAGCAGCGCCCCGAGCCGCAGGACGCCGGCGTCGCCGTGGCGCGGGCCAATGATTTGCACGCTGGTCGGCAAGCCGTCGCTTGCCCATCCCGACGGCACGGCCAGCGCCGGATGGCCTGTCAGATTGAAGGGATAGACGAAGCCAGTGAATGCGGGCTGCGTCGGGCCGACCGGCTCGCCGTCCACCTCGACAACGCTCGCAGCGCCATCGAAATCGGCGTTGAGCGCCGTTCTCGTGACCGTGGGCGACACGAGGAAGTCATAGGCCCCGAACAAACCCTGGATGGCCCGGAACAGCCGTGTGCGCGCACTGATCGCGGCGATATAAGCGGCGATATCGTATTTCTTGCCGGCTGCGACATAGGCCCGCAGCACGGAATCGGTCCTGTCGCCGAAGCGCTCGACGACAGAATTGAGATTGTTCGCGATCGAGCAAAGATAGAGGGCGCGCTGGTGTTCAGGCATCCAATCGATGTCAGCTTCGACCTCTTCGATTTCGGCGCCAAGCCCAGCGAAAACGTCGAGCGAGGCCTGTACGCCCCTAAGCACGTCTTCGGCGACTTTCGTGGCGGCTGAGCGGCTCAGGTAACCGATGCGGACGCCGGACAGATCTTGCGACAGGAGCGCGGGCGCAAGTTTGCCAATAGGCGCCGTGTTGGCTGTCCAGGGATCCATCGGATCGTCGCCCCCAAGGGCGGCCTGCATCACGGCGCAGTCGGCGATGGTGCGCGTGAGCGGCCCTGCGGCAATGACATTGCCAAAGGCGTCACGCGCTTCCTGGTAGGGAACGGCGCCAGTCGTGCCCTTGAGGCCGACCAGGCCGCAGCAGGCGGCCGGAATGCGGGTCGATCCGGCGCCGTCGCTGCCGAGACCGATCGGGCCAATGCCAGCGGCGACCGCAGCCGCCGCGCCGCCGCTCGATCCACCCGGCGTGCGTTCAAGATTCCACGGGTTGCGGGTGACGCCGAAGATCGGCCCGTCGGTCTGGCCCTTGATGCCGAATTCCGGGGTCGTCGTCTTCCCGATCATGATGGCCCCGGCAGCCCGCAACCTTGTGACAAGCACGTCGTCCCGGTCCGGCACGTTATCGGCGAAAGCCACTGAGCCGAAGGTGGTGCGCACTCCCTTCGTGGGAAGCAGATCTTTGACGCCGACCGGAACCCCGTGCAACGGCCCCAATGGCTCTCCCGTCATCACCGCCCGCTCCGCCGACTTGGCCGCCTCTCGCGCCTGTTCGGCCGTAATGGTCATGAAACAATTGAGCTTGGGCTGAAGCCGATCGGCGGCGGACAGAGCTGCGTCGACATATTCCACCGGCGACAGTTTCTTGCGCCGAATGAGGGCGGCCGCCTTTGTGGCGGACATGAAAAGCAATTCGGTGTCAGTCATCGTTGGCGCCTCGGCAGAGCGATCAAAAACGTGTTCACGGCGTTCCGTGGAGATGGCAGGCTGTGAAACGTCCCGGCGACGTCTCACGCAAAACTGGCTCGTCGACGCTGCACTTCGGCATCGCGCGAGGACACCGCGTATGAAACCGGCAACCGGGGGGCGGCGAAACAAGGCTGGGCACCTCGCCGACAATCGCCCGCTTTCGAACCCGACCCGGATCGGGACGCGGCACCGCGTCCAACAGCGCCTGCGTGTAGGGATGCTGCGGGGAAGCGAAGAGCGCGTTCTTTTCTGCCAGCTCGACGATCGCTCCGGCGTAGATCACGGCGACGCGGCGAGAAACGGCGCGGACGACGGCAAGGTCGTGCGCGATGAACAGATAACCGATGCCGAAGCGATCCTGAAGGTCCATCAGCAAGTTGACGACCTGCGCCTGCATTGAAACATCGAGCGCCGAGACAGGCTCGTCGCAGACGATGAACAGCGGCTCGAGAGCAAGGGCCCTGGCGATGACGATGCGCTGTCGCTGGCCCCCGGAAAACTCGTGCGGAAACCGGTCGGCGGCGTCGTGAGGCAGGCCCACCAGGCGAAGCAGTTCCTTGACCCGCTCGTTTCGGTCGCGCCGGGTATGGGCGCCGGCAACATCGATCGGCTCTGCAATGGAATCTCCCGCGCGCATGCGAGGATTCAAAGCGGCATGGGGATCCTGAAAAACGAACTGCGCCCGACTCCGCACCGTAGATAGATTGGACGCCCGATTCGGGCCGGTGAGAGCCAGACCGAAGAGCTTCAACGAACCGCCAGTCGGTTCATGCAAGCCGACGACGATACGGCCGATAGTGGATTTTCCCGAGCCGGACTCGCCAACCAGCCCGAGGGTCTCGCCATGATCGACGTCGAAGGAAATCTTGCGGAGAACATGGATGTTTATGCGCCTGCCGCTGCGTCCGGAAGCGAACATCATCTCGACGTCCCGCGCTTCGACAAGCGGGTCCATCAGCCGCGAACGCCTGGGCGGGTGCGCGGCGTGCATCGAACGCGATGGGTCTCGCTGATCGCCACAAGCTCTGGCGCGCTCACGCTGCAGACGGGCTCGAGATGTGGGCAACGCGGCCCGAAACGGCAGCCAGGAATAGGTTCGTCGGGATCGGGGATTCGCCCAGGAATCGCATAGAGCCGGTCGGCGCCGCCATCGAGCGGCGGCATCGAGGCCATCAGGCCTTCGGTATAGGGATGGCGCGGCGACGCGAAGAGAACATCCACCGGAGCGTCTTCCACGATTCGACCGGCGTACATCACGACAACGCGACGCGCGAACTCCGCGATGACGCCGAGATCATGCGAGATCAGCAGGACCGCCATTCCGAGCTCCTCGTGCAAGTCCCGCAGCAATTCGAGAATCTGCGCCTGGATCGTGACATCGAGCGCCGTTGTCGGTTCGTCCGCAATGAGAAGACGCGGCCGGCATGCGATCGCGATGGCAATCATCACCCGCTGACGCATACCGCCCGAAAAACGATGGGGATATTCGTCGACCCGGCGCGCGGCGTCCGCAATGCGAACGAGATCGAGCAGTTCGATCGCTCTGCGGCGGGCCACGGCCCGGGACAGTCCCTGGTGCAGGCGAAGCGACTCGCAGATCTGGTCGCAGATCGTCAACACGGGATTGAGGGACGACATCGGGTCCTGAAACACCATCGCGATATCACGGCCGCGTACGGCGCGAAGATCTCGCTGCGACGCGCGCAGCAAATCGAGGCCGGCATAGAGGATCGAACCCGATGGAAATCTGGCCGCGCCACGCGGGTGCAGACCGAGCATCGACAGCGCTGTGACGCTCTTGCCGCTGCCCGATTCCCCCACCACGCCGACACACTCCCCCTCGCCGAGGGCGAACGACACGTCTTCAACCACGGTGATCCAGCCGCGATCGCCACGAAATTGCACGGTCAACTTGTCGATGGAGACAAGGGCGCTCATCTCAGGCGCGCCAGTTCAATCTGGGGTCGAGGACATCGCGCAAACCATCGCCAAGCAGATTGAGGCCAAGCGCCGATAACGTGATGCCGAGCCCAGGGAAGAGCATCACCCACCAGGCTTCGGTCGCATAGTCGCGGCCTTCCGCGATGATGTTGCCCCAGCTTGCGGTTGGCGGCGGAACGCCCACGCCGAGAAAACTCAGCGCGGCCTCCGATAGGATCGCGTAAGCGAAAACGAAGGTCACATGCACCAGAAGTGGGCTTACGCTATTGGGCAGGATGTGACGAATCATGATGCGCGCGTTGCTGGCGCCTGCAATTCGCGCCGCGGCGATATAGTCGAGCTCGCGGACGACAAGGGCGGAAGCGCGCACAATTCGCGCGCCCGCCGGGACGTAGGCGACGGTTAGGGCAATAATGACGCTGTCCATTCTTGGGCCCAGCGCCGCTGTGACGCCGAGAGCGAGCAATATCGCCGGGAAGGACATGAGGGCGTCCATGCAGCGCATCAAGAACGGATCGAGGCGACGGAATTGCGCCGCCAGAACGCCGATCGCTGCACCGATCACGCCGGTCGAAACCGCCACAACCAGGCCGATCCATAACGAAACGCGCGCCCCATAAAGAACGCGGGTGAAGATATCCCGGCCGAAATTGTCGGTGCCGAAGGGAAAAGCGGCTGAGGGAGGCCGGAAACGGAAGCGAACCTTCATGGCGGACGGATCGGCGCTCGTGAGAAAAGGCGCGAAGATCGCCGCGAGCGCCAACAGCGCGACGAGAACCAGCCCGATCTGAAACGAGCGATGCGCCGCGAGTCGCCGCAACAGAACAAATCGCCTGCGCGGCGCGAGCGCTCCCGGGAAGGAGCCAACCGCGAGGTCAGTCATACCGCACACGCGGGTCGAGCAGCGTGTAAAGCAGATCGACCGAGAGATTTATGACCACAAAGGCGAAGCCATAGATCAGCATGACGCCCTGCACGAGGGGATAGTCGCGCGCCAGAATGCCCTGGACCACGAGTCGGCCAACACCCGGCAGCGCGAACACCTGTTCGAGAACAACGGATCCGCCAATCGCCGTCGACAGCAGAATGCCTATGGCGGTGACAATCAGGATCAGCGCGTTGCGAAACGCATGCTTGCCGACCGCCTTCCATTCGCTGAGCCCTTTGGCCCGGGCTGTTCGCACAAAATCCTGGCCCAGCGCCTCGAGCATCGCGGAGCGCGTCATGCGGGCAAGAAAGCCAATCTGGAAGAGAGACAGCATGAGGGCGGGGAGAACGAGCGAGCGCAGCCAAAGCGCCGGATTCGGAAGGAAGGGCGTATATCCGCTCGTCGGAAGCCAGCGCAGGTATACGCCGAAAAAAAGGATCGAGAGGATCGCGATCCAGAACGCCGGAACCGAAACGCCAAGCAGCGCAAGGGTCATCACGAACGAGTCGATCCAGGTCTGCCGATAGTAGGCGGCGATCACGCCTGCGAAGATTCCGACCGGAAGAGTAATGAGAATCGACAGAGCCGCGAGCGAGAGCGTGACCGGCAGCCGCTCTCCCATCGCGGAGAGAACGCTCTGGTTCAGCATCAGGGACGAGCCAAAATCGCCGTGCAGGAGATGGAGGAACCAGATGGCGAGCTGTTCGGTAAGCGGTTTGTCGAGCCCGAGATTGTGCCGCACCGCGAGGATCGCTTCGGGGGACGCCTGATCGCCTGCGATCAAGACGGCGGGATCGCCCGGCAGAAGGGTGATCAGGAGAAAGGCGAGCACCGACACGATCAGGATGACCGGAACGGCTTGCAGAATTCGGACAGCGATCAGGCGAGACATTTCGAGTCGGCTCTGCGCGCCGCGCCGAACGCCGGTCGGGTCCGGCGTCTAAAGCGGGTCCGTTTCCTTTCGCCCCAACTCATGCCAGCCAGATATCCCAGAGTTGGAGAATCCCAGGGTAGTCGGACTGACCGTGGAGCTTCTTCGCATAGGCCCACAGGCGACCAGCGTCGGCGATCTTGATGAAATAGCCCCCGCCAAGGACCTCATCTTCAATCTTGACCCAAAGCTCGCGCCGCTTATTCAAATCCGGCTCGCTGAAAAAGGCCTTGTAGGCGGCGTCGAGCGCGTCGTCGCCCTTGATGTTCGCGAAGGCGTAAATCAGGGGTCGCCATTGCTGCGGGCCAAGAATGTGCTCGGGGCCAAACAGCGTCGTCGACAAATTCCACTCGCCTAATCCCTGCTGCATGTGGGAGGCGTTGGTTGTCCAATCGACCATATGGACGTCGACATTCATCCCGATGGCTTTCAGTTGCTCGGCGACCACCAGCATGGTTGTGCGCATCCACTGATAGTTGCCATTCGTCTCGATGATCAGCTTTTCGTTTTTGTAGCCCGCCTGACTCAAAAGCTCCTTTGCTCTCTGAGGATTCTTCTGGTCGTACCAGGGCGAGGGCGTCTTCGCGCCAGGATAATAGGGCGTGTTCGGGTACGACATCCAAGGGTTCGGCTTGTTCACCCCGCCCACCGCTTCCGTGATCTCACCGATGTCGATTGCAGCGGCGATAGCCTGACGGATCGTTCGATTGGCGGTCAGCCCATATTGTGAGTTCACGATGATGTAAGTCCCGCCGAGCGGAAATATCTCGCGAATCGCCAACTCCGGCCGGCTCTCGATCTGTGCGCGAAGCTCCGGGGGGATGCTGGAGGCGAGCTGCACTTCGTCTGTCTGCAGCGCGGCGATGCGCGTGGTTGCTTCCGGCATGAACCGGAATCTGACAGAATCGAGGTAGGCGGTCTTCCGGCCCGCATAGCCGTCGCGGCCCGGCGACGTGAGATCGGGCGTGTAATTATCGAATCGCTTAACGACGAGATGGCTGTCCTTGACCCACTCGCCGAGCGTAAAGGGGCCCGTGCCAATGACGTCGATTCCGCGCGAGGGCTTATCCTTCTGCGAGGCGGGCAGGATCATGAAGGGGAAGATCGGCGCCTTCATCACATCGAGGAGGACGACATTGGGCTCCTTGAGATGAATCACGAACGTGTAGGGATCAGGCGTCTCGTAACGGTCGACCCCGGCCAGGTTGGCGGCGTTCGGACTGACGCGGCCATAGCGCTCCATCGACGCCTGCACGTCGGCCGACGTCATCTCGTCGCCGTTGTGAAACTTCACGCCCTTGCGCAGCTGGAACGTATAGGTCTTGCAATCGGGCGAGGCCGACACGCTCGCGGCCAGCATCGTCTTCGTGGCGTTTGCGTTGTCCAGCGTGACCAGCGGTTCGAAAACGTTGTGGATCACTTCGAGCTCCACGAGGCTCGAGGACACATGGGGATCCAGGCTGCCCGGACCCGAGACGCTGGCGTAGGCCAACGCTCCGCCCTTTTTTGGATCCGCCAGCGCGCGTCCGCTCCGGAGCGACGGCAAAACCGCGCCAGCGACCGCGAGCGCCCCGTGCATGAAATCGCGTCGTCCAAGAACAGCCATAGCAAGCCCCTTTCGGCTTCGGGCTAAGGGGCGCGGGGGCGATTTAACGCCCGCGGCGCAAACCATATATCCTATACTAGATCAAAAATCATGCCAGCTCACATCGCGCTGAGGACGGCAAAGGCCTCTTTCGTCGCTTCGAGGGCGGCGTCGATATCCGCCGCAGTATGCGCGGTCGAGAGGAACATATTGTGGCGCGGGTTCATGTAGACGCCCCGCTTCAGCGCCTCGAGCGTGAAGCGCTCTCCCTTGGCGAAGTCGGGATCGTCATCAAAGAGGATGGTCGGCATCTGGGGCGGCCCGCTCTGCCGGACGCCGACGCCCGCGGCGGCGGCCTGGGCGGCGACCCCGTCGCGAAATCTCTGGCCCGTCTCGCGCATCAGGGCTGGCCCGTCCGTCTGCTCAAGGACGTCCAGAGTGGCGAGCGAGGCCGCCATCGAAACCGCGCTGCACCAGAACGACCCCGTCACGAAGACTTTTGAAGCGGCGTCGCGAAAGCGATCCGAGCCGGTCACTGCGGCCAAGGCATAACCGTTCGCGATCGCCTTGCTCCAGGCGCTGAGATCGGGCTGAACGCCGACGACATCCCAGCTCCCACGCAGGCTAAGCCGAAATCCGGCCCGCACGTCGTCGAGGATGAGCGCCGCGTCCTTTTCGTTGCACAATGCGCGGGCGCGCCTGGCGAATTCCGCGTTCGGCAACTCCTGGTCGAAACCATAGTCGTGACGGAAGGCGGAGACGATCACGCCCGCGAGGTCCGCTCCCGCCGATTCGACCGCGGCTTCGAGACTCGGAATGTCGTTGTAGACATACGAGATCATATGGGCGCGGTCTTCCGCTGTTACGCCGAGAGGATGGGGCGAGCACCACGGAACCGCGCCGTGGTAGGCGCCCCGGGCGACGAGTATTTTGCGCCGCGAAGTTCCAGCGCGCGCCAGCATCACGCAACTGGTCGTCGCGTCCGTTCCATTTTTCTCGAATATCGCCCAGTCGGCGTGCGGAAGGAGCCCGACCAGGCGCTCCGCCAGCTCCACCATGCGCTCGGAGGGACCATCCATGCAATCGCCCTGCGCCATCTGGCGATATACCGCCTCAGTGACGGCAGGATGCTTGTGGCCGAGCACGATCGGGCCCCAGCTGCACATGAAATCGAGATATCGACGGCCGTTGACGTCCCAAACATGGCAACCCTCCGCGCGCTCAAAAAATTGCGGATAGCCTGGGGGAAGCGTCTCGCCGCGCATGTGCCCGTACATCCCGCCAGGGATAACCCGGCGCGCTCGGGCTCGAAGTTTCTGATCCGGGGTTTCTGTCTGGGCGTTCATGAAAGGCCTCCGCTCGCGCGGGCGCAGTCTATAATATATGATATATTCGTCAAGCCGACGGTCTCTCCAGGGGCAAATGACCTCGCGGCTAAGTTTCCCGTGGCGAAAGCTTGCGTTTCGGGTCGGCGCGGAAGCTTAACTGCAGCGCGCCGCCGGGCCCTTCGACCAGCGCCGCCTCGCCCGTCTCGAGCTTTTCCATCAGCTTCACAAGCCCAACGCCGCCCTCGATCATATCGTCCTGCACCGCCTGCCGGGCCGCCAGCGCGTCGCGGCGCCTGAGCGCGCTAATGATGCTGAGATGCTGATGGCGCCCCGGATAGGTCGGTTTGGCATAGGGATAGAGGTACTTGAGCAACGGCCCGTTTCGCAGCCAGACGCTCTCCAGAATGGACACCAGGTCGCTCATTTGCGACGCCCGATAGATCAGAAAGTGAAAGTGGAAGTTGGTGAGCGTAGCCGTCTGGAAATCGCCACTCTTCTCAGAGGCGAGAAGCTCCCGATGCAATTGATCGAGCCTCGCGAAGTCTGCGGATGTAATGAGCGCCGTCGCCTTTTCGGTGGCGAGCCCTTCCAGAAGCAGGCGAACTTCGCGCAACTCCTTGTAGCGCGCGAGAGAGAGATTGGCGACCGTGATCGACTGACTCGATCGAATTTCCAATCCGCCTTCACGAACGAGCTGCATGATCGCCTCGCGCACCGGAGTCTGGCTCACGCCCATCGCCAAAGCCAGTTCGCCGATCCGCAGCCGCTGGCCCGGCCAGAACCGGCCAGCCATCAAAGCTTCGCGGAGCTGAGCATAGATGCGCGAAGTGAGGTTCTCTCGGTTGCTGACTTTCAAGCCGTCGAGCATCAGGATCCCCCTCCCGCTGGCGCCTCAGGCGAAAAGCCATACACTTCGCCGTTCCGGAACAACAGAGGCTGATGGGAAACCGCCTGCTCCATGATCGAGGGCCAATCGTAGAGCATCGGAACCATTTCACCTGCGGCCCAAGCCGCATTTTGGTTCATGTGCCAAGGGCTGCCGGGCTCGCCCGAGGAGCCATGAAAGACGATCCATCGGCAGTTATCCCAGGCTCCAACGTCAAATGCGTAGCGCGACAGCGATCCGTAGACGGCCCGAGCGCCTACGCTCGGGGCGCAGCCCGTCGCGAAGATCGTGTCATTGTCGCCGCCGACCGTCGCCGAGACACGATTCAAGCCCTCCGCCTCATCGGGAAACAGCGCCGCTATCGGATGGCTTAACTGGGGTCGATGCGCCGCGCCCCACTCGATGATCGGCCCGGCCGCCGCGCGCGCGAGCGCTTCGCCCAGCAATTCGTCCCAGGACGCCCCCTTGAGCAGCGTTCGATCATCGTTGCGGAGAAGGCCGGGGATCGTCCACCACAGCTGGTTCTCGGGGATGAGTCCCGGGGCGACTTGCGCGAAGGGACTCTTCACTGCGGCGATCAACCCGCTGCGCGCGGCTACGACCCGGGTCAGCGCCAGCCGGACCGCGTTGTAAGCGGCCGCGCCGCGAGACGATGCGTCCATGCGTCCGTCCCAGGCGAGAATGGCGCCCCGCAGCGCCGCAGCGTCCTTGCCGGCGGGCTCAGGCGCCCTGCGCAGCCGCTCTCTCATCTCGAGTCCCGGCGCAGTCTCAAGGTCGCGGTGGATCGAGGCCATATCCTCGATCGTCGACGAGTCCAAAGCCGCCAGCCGTCGCCAGATGCGCCGAGCCCGATGTGGGGGCATAGCGTCGGTGCAGAGATATTCGTCGCCTTCCTCGACGACGCGATTGTTCGCCGTTACGATCGCGCCCTCCGGCGGATCGATAAACGAGGGCATCCGGCTCCAATCGACGACGCCGTCCCATTCGTGTTCCCCCGTCCAGCCGGGAACCGGCAGCCAGCCATTGTTGCGAGGACGGCGCGGGACCTTGCCGCGCACGCGATAGCCGATATGACCGGCTGCGTCTGCGGCGACGAGATTGTGGTCGATCAGCCCCCACTCACGCGTCGCTTCATAGAGCGTCTCCACGCTTCCAGCCCGCATCATGGGAAGCAGCGTATCGAAGGACCGGTCGATCTCTGCGAATTGCATCGAACGCAAAGCAAGGCCAAAGCCCTTGCGCGGATCGCCCGCGATCACAGGTCCGTGCCGCGTCTCAGTCACCTCGATAAGGGTTGCGTCTTCATCCTTGACAAGGATTTTCTCCTGCCGCGTCCGGACAGGCTCCCAGGCGTCCTTGAACAGCGCGCTCTGCCCCTCGTTCGAGAAGCGCTCGACAAAAAGATCGTGGATATCGACAAAGGCGTGCGTGACGCACCACGCCACGCGCTCGTTGTGACCGAAATGCGGAAAGCCAGGGACGCCAGGCACGGTCAGGCCGATGACGTCGAATTCGTCGCAGGCAAGATGGACCTGCCAGTACATGTTCGGCATTTCGAGCACACGATGAGGATCGCCCGCCAGCATCGGACGTCCCGTCGCCGTGCGGCCCGGGGCGAGCGCCCAATTGTTGCTGCCGCCGCCAGCGACGTCGTGGGGCGCGACTTCGAGGAGGGCCGCCATGCTTGGCTGAAGATCGTCGAGCGCGGCTCGAAACGGGCCTCTCTCGAGACCCGGCGGCGCGCAAAGCACTTCGCCGCCCCCGTCTTCGAAACGCAGCTTGGCGACGCCTTCCGCGCCGACGATCGGCAGAGCGCAAGCCCGCCAGAGCTTCCACCAGACCGACCCCATCAGGAACCCGATTTGCCGCATCACGGCGATCGAGTGCCAGGGCAGCCAATTTTCCGGCTCGGCTTTCAGCAAGCCATATTCGATCGGCCGATACCCTGTTGCGATGAAGGCGTTGACGCCCGATGCGTAGGCTTCGAGCATCGCGCGCGCTTCTGCGCCGAGCGCAGCGAAATCGCGCTTCGAGGCGCCCTCGACGTCGACCTGTCGCGCCAGAACGTCCGCCGCGCGCGCGGACTTGCCCATCCACTCAGCGTAACGGCCGGTTCCCCGGCGCAGCAGCGCCTCCATCTGCCACAAACGGTCACGCGCATGGGCATAGCCGAGGGCGCCAAAGGCGTCGGCCCGCGATTTCGCCTTGATGTGAGGGACGCCCCACGGATCGCGCCAAATGTCGGCGGCGACGGGGGCTTGGGAGGGAGGTGCGCCTGCGCTCATCCTGAGCCGCCTTTGTCATTAAAAAAAGGATCGCCGTCGGATCGTCGCGCAACGAAGCACTAAGAGAGCCTTCGACTCAGGGAAGCATATATTCTATATCGTCGCCCCGCAAAGCCCCGGGCGCCGGTCACCCGCCTGATCGACAACGACATCGCTGCTCGTATTCTCAACCTGTATCGCGGCGAGGTGGAAGCCGATGAAAATCCGGCGCGGTCGCGCCACTGTAATCGGCTCGAGCCTTTGGGGCGAAGGGTCGAAAGTCAGACTCTCATAGCGTCTGGCTTGGTCGCCTAGCTTTTCGTTCGAATGGCCTGCGTGCGTCCGTCCGCCCGGATCCCCTTTTTCAGCCCTCGTCGGCGCTCCCTAAGCCCTCGCAGGAGCGGCCGAAGGCGGAGAGAGCGTCCTCGAGATAGTCCGGCAACAGCTCGAGCCCGAGGAGATATTTCCAGGTTGGCGCGTCGGCGCGCTGGTTCGCCTCGGCGATCGCGGTTCGCCAGTCATCGGGCTCGAAATCGCCGCGCCCGATCCAAGCCAGCGCGACCAGCGCCGCGGCCTCGTCGACGTCGAGATCGCGGATGAATTCGATGAGCTCCCGGCGGATCGAGGGACCGGCGGCGTCGGTCAGCATGACCCGCTCGCCGTCGTCCGTCGGGTTCGAGTCGTCGGCCTCGACGCCAGCGTCCTCGCCGAGATATTCGCGTGACTTTTCAATAATGAAGCACACCTTCTGCAGATTGATCTCCGGCATCGGGCGCTCGGATTCGTCGATTCTGCGCATGCGCCGCCTTTCGAGCTCACGGGGTCAGACAAAACGCGGCAATGTCCCTGCGCATTGCGCCAAGTCAAGGGAGAGCGGCGCTACAGCGCGCAGAGCCATTGCGCTCAAGGGTCAAAGTTCAATCGGTTCGCGACCGGTTTCGCACCTGAGCGCAAGATGGATTCCCTCAGCTTTTCCCCGCTGAAAGGCTGGAACTGCATCTCCTTCTCATTAAATCGGCCCGGCCGCTGCGCGTCCGTTTCCATGCGGAACAGCAGGTCAATCTCATGCAATTCGTCCAACAGGGCGCAAAGTATCCCGTACAGGGCCTGGAGGGCCTCTAGCGAAACCAGAATCTGATAAGGCGAACGCGACTCATCGACATACGAGCCGATGCCTTTTTCGTGATCGTAGATGTGATGATGGATTATAGCGTTTCGGTACGCGCGGCACTGTTCGACCTCGGCGAAGCATTCGTAGGCGCAGCCCTTTGCCTTCTCATCTAAGAGGGACGCGCGTTTAAGGCATTCCTTCAGGAGAGAGAGTTTCGTTTTCGTGCTTAGGACTCTATCTGTCGCAACTTGGAGGCAGATAGGCGTTTTCGTGAACAAGATATAAGCGCCTATAAAGTCGATAGATCCCTCTATCTGGTTCCATTTCAAAGTTATGGCACCTATCTCGGCCAGTTGCTCCGCCGTGTATGCTTTTTTTGGGTCTGACTCAAACCTAGCTAGCGTGAGTTTAAGGTCAGCCGGCGTCCGGCGCTTCATGATTTCTTTGCCCGTCACCAATTTATTTTCGTTGCTCTTCTTCGGGGAATCCTTCGGCTTAGCCATAAAACGCTCGTGATGGTTACGATTAAATTCCTATCCGTTATGGCCGCCTGCGAGCCACTCCGTCCGTCGAAACGCGTCGCTCATGGTCGCCTCTTTCGAATAGCCTTAGTGAGGCTGTCGCCCAATTCCAGTTTTGACCCTTGTGGCCCGTAGCACTCATGGCAGCGAGAACGCCGAGTGGACGAGATTGGGGCCGGGACGAAAGACGTGGTGTCGCCAGACCCGCTATTGGCGGATGACCGCTCCTTGCGCATAGCGGCTGTCCCTGTATCCGCACCGGATGTCAGCTATCCGCCCAAAACGGCCCGCCAGCCGCAACAGCCGATCGGGTATTGACCCTATGAACTATTCGGCTACCTAATGACAGCATCGGAGGACGTTTTGGCAGGCCTCGGGCGCGGGACATTGCCGCTTGGGACGAGTCGCCGCCGCTCCGCGGCGAAGCGTCTGTGGCGCTCGCCTCTGACCGCGTTCGTTGTCGCCTTCTCGCTCTTCGTCCAGCTTTTCGCCGTGGCGACGCCGCCCTCGCTCGCGGCGCCCGCCTTCGCCGGCGCCGATGAAACGGCGATCGCCGCCGAGCTCAAGGCGCTGTTCGGCAATAATGCCGAGCTCTGCGCCCACATCAACGATCATGGGCAGCCCGGCAAGCATGGGCCATGCGGCAATTGCTGTGACCAGTGTCCGCTCTGCCGCGGCGCTCTGCAGGCCGTGGCGTTCGTTCCGCCCGACCCGCCGGCCCTGCCGGAACGGCTCGACACCGACTCGCACGCCATTCGCGCGCCCCCTGGCGCGGACGTTCTTCCGGCCCGTCCCGCCCAGCCCAACCCCGCCCGCGCGCCGCCCCTCGCAGTCTGACAGCCATTCGCCGCGTCGCCCTCTTTGAGGGCGCGCGCGTTTTCCTTCAGACTTGGGGACTTCCTTTCATGACTATGCTCAGAATCCGTGCGAGCGCGGCCGCCTTCGCGGCCTCAGCCGCAGGCCTGTGGCTCACGCCTGCCTACCCGCACGCCGTCTGCGGCGCGCGCATCTTCCCGGCGACGCTCGCCATCGACGATCCAGGCGTCACCGACGAGCTGACCTTGCCGACCGTTCAGTGGGCGCCGCAGAACTCGGATGGCGTCGGGGAACTCGACGCAAGCGGCAGCTGGGCGAAGACGATCTTTCCCAACCTCGCCCTCTCGGTGGGCGCGGGTCCGACGTGGCTGCACGGCCCTGACGGTTTCGGCTGGGACGCGCTCGACACCGAGCTGAAATATCAGTTCATGTGCATCCCTCAACTCGAGTTCATGGCCTCCGCCGGCTTCGACGTCGAGTGGGGCGGCGCGGCGACCGGCGCGCAGCTCGGTTCACCCAACATGTATTCGCCAGTGCTCGATGTCGGCCTGGGCTTCGGAGCCCTGCCCGTGAGCATGAATTTCCTGCGGCCTTTCGCGATCACGGCGGAACTCAGCACGACCACGCCGGGACAGGCCATGTGGGGCGACGACATATTCCCCACCACTTTCAACTGGGGCTTCTCGCTGCAATACAGCCTTCCCTACTACAATTCGAACGTCAGCGAGATCGGCAATGAGTTCTTCAAGCATCTCATTCCGACCGTCGAATTCGCCTTCTCCACGCCGACTGCGCACGCCGAGGACGGGAACTGGGGGACGACGGGCACGATCCAGCCGGGCGTCGTCTACATGGCGGACAAATGGCAGGTCGCTGTTGAGGCGGTGATCCCGGTCAATGGAGCCAGCGGTCACGGCGCCGGCGTGGTGGCCAGCCTCGATCTCTTCCTCGACGATATCTTCCCCAACTCCATCGGCAAACCCATCTTCTCGCAAAGCCTGCCCATGTTCACAGGAGCCCGATAATGATGCGCATTTCCATGGCCGCGCTCGCGACTTCGCTCGTCCTCGTCTGCGGAGCGACGACCGCCTTCGCCCACGCCCAGCTCCAGAAGGCGACGCCGGCCGTCGGCGGCGCAGTCGCCTCGGCAAGCGAAATCCGGCTCGAGTTCAGCGAAGGGGTCGAGCCGAAATTTTCCAGGGTTTCGGTGACCGGTCCGGGCGGGGCCGTGCCGCTCGGCGCGGCGAAAACGGAATCGGGCAATCAGGCCGTGCTGATCGTGCCGATCACGAAAGAGCTCGCGGCCGGCGTGTACAAAGTTCACTGGCAGGCAGTGTCGGTCGACACCCACCACACCCAGGGAACCTTTCAGTTCACGGTGAAGCCATGACGGCCGAACGGCCCCAGGCGGCGAGCAGTCGGAAAGGACGGACCATGAGACATTCTCTTTTCACCCTGGCGCTGGCTTTCGCCGTAAGCGCCGCGCCTGCGCTGGCCCAGGAGTTCAAGGCCGGCGACATCGTCATCGAAGGCCCATGGGCGCGCGCCACCCCGAAGGGCGCGGAGGTCGGCGGCGGCTATCTGACGATCGAGAACAAGGGCGCGGCGCCCGACCGGCTGACGGGCGGAACGACCGATTTCGCTGGCGTCGAAGTGCATCAGATGAAGGCGGCGAATGGCGTCATGGAGATGCGCGCGGTCACGGGCGGGCTCGAGATTCCCGCCCATGGCTCGGTCGCGCTTTCGCCCGGCGGCTACCACCTCATGTTCACTCACCTCAAGCACCCGCTGATCAAAGGCCAGACCATCAAGGCGACGCTCGACTTCGCCCATGCGGGCGCGGTTCCGGTCGAGTTCGAGGTGATGGGCATCGGCGCCGCCGGGCCCGGCGGCATGAAGGGCATGAAGATGTGAAGGGCCGCCCGCGACCCGCGCGCGCGTGACCGCCCTCGCCGTTTGCCGCTTTGTCCATTTCATGGCGGTGATGCTGACCTTTGGCATGAGCGCCTATCTTTGGCTCTATGCGCCGGAACGGCTCAGGTTCGCGCTCTCGCCGGCGGCGCGCCGGCTTGCGCTGATCGCCAGCGTCGTCGCGCTCGGGACAGGACTTGTCTGGCTTTCGCTCGAGTCGGCCGCGATGTCCGGCGACATGAGCGCCGCCCTGGAGCCGAGCGCGATCGGCGCGGTGCTGACCGACACCGAGTTCGGTCATGCGTGGACGGCGCATCTCGTGCTGGCGGCGGCGCTGGTCGCGATCGTCCTCTTTGCGCCGCGAGGCCGCTGGACGACGATATCCCTTGCATCGGCGGCGCTGCTGGCAAGCCTCGGCCTCGTCGGCCACGCGGCGATGCAGACGGGCGCCGAAGGCCTCCTGCACCGCTTGAATCACGCTGTGCATCTTCTCGCGGCCGGAGCGTGGCTCGGCGGCCTGATCGCCTTCGCGATGTGCCTCGGCGCCTATGACCGCGACGATCTGCGGAAAGACGCGGTGCGGGCGATGATGAGCTTTTCCTTCTGGGGCCAGCTCGTCGTCGCGGCGATCATTCTCACTGGAATCGTCAACATCGCATTGACGTCCGGCCACCCGCCGATCCCGCCGACGACGCCCTACCGCAAGCTACTGATCGCGAAACTCGGCATCGTCGGGATCATGATCGCGCTTGCGCTCCTCAATCGCTTTGTCCTGGCTCCGCAGCTCAAGTCCAGCCCCGCGGCGCTCGCCGCCTTGCGCTTGACCAGCGCCGCGGAAATCGCGCTGGGCTCGCTCGTCGTCGCACTCGTCAGCGTGTTTGCGCTGCTCGATCCGGCCTGAAGCGCGCCCGGCCCGGCGCGCGTCGGTCGCCCCCGGGTCAGCGATGCCCTCCGCCGCTCCCAATAAAGCCCGGCGCTGCGGGCGCGCCGATGTGGGGAACTCCTGCCGCGCCGCCGTGAAAACCCCCGGCGCCGCCAACCCCATGGACGCCGCCGCCGCCAACAAAACCGCGCGAGGTAGGCGCGCCGATGTGCGGAACTCCTGCCGCAGGCGCGCCGATGTGGGGAACTCCTGCCGCGCCGCCGTGAAAACCTCCGACGCCGCCCAACCCATGGAAGCCGCCGCCGCCAACAAAACCGGGCGAGGCCGGCGCGCCGATGTGCGGACTGCCGGGAACGCCATGGAAACTTCCCACCCCGCCATGCCCGTGCAACCCGGCCCGGCCGATAAAACCGGGCGAGGCTGGCGCGCCGATGCGCGGACTGGCGGGAACGCCGTGGAAACCGGGCGGCGCATGAAACCCGCCGGAATGAAAGCGGCGAAAGCCCAGGCCCCCGCCAGGGCCAGAAGCGCCCCCGCCAGGACCCGAAGCGCCCCCGGCGCCATTCAGACCCGGATACACGCCAGCGCCCAGGGGCTGTGAAGGTTGAACGCCGCGGTAAACCTTCGGCGCAGGACTCCGGACGCCGACGCCGCGGCGGTGATGTCGCCGAAACGTGGGGGCGACGAAGCCGCCCGGGCCAAAGGAGCCGGCCCCGCCAAGGTTGTTCCACTCATTGCCGCATGGATACCAGCCCGGGCCGTCCCAGCCGTTGTCGTACCAGCAATCGCCGCCATCGACCTGAGCCTTTTGGGTGGGCGAAAATCGTCCGAACGGGGCAAGCCCGCTGCCGCTGCTGTCGCCGACGCCCGCCTCCGCACCGTCCGCGAAGGGCGCCAAAGCCAGCACGCAATAGGCGAGAACGCGCCACGTCCGGTGAGACATAATCCGGTGATGCATAATTCATTGTCCGCCGCGGAAGAAGAGCGGCCGTCCGCCAACGGCGATGGCAAAATCAATGAGAAGCGACTGCGGTTCCCTGAAGGCCGTCGTCCGATCGCCAGGGTCGGTTGACGACGCGCGTCGGCAACTCATCCTTTCTTGTGCTTCGCCCGGAACGCCTTCGCCCATCCGGCCCTGGCCTCCTGGCGGCCGCGCGCCACCGCGAGCGCGTCGGCTTCTACCGGCTGGGTGATCACCGAGCCTGAGGCGATATAGGCCCCCTCGCCGATCGTCACCGGGGCGACAAGGGCCGAGTTCGAGCCGACGAAGGCGCCCGCGCCGATGTCGGTCCTGTGCTTGGCGAAGCCGTCGTAATTGCACACGATGGTTCCGGCGCCGATATTCGCCTTCGACCCGACCCGCGCGTCGCCGATGTAGCTCAAATGATTGATCTTGGCGCCGTCCTCGATCGCCGACTGCTTGATCTCGACGAAATTGCCGATTCTGGCGTTGGCGCCAATGTCCGCGCCGGGCCTGAGGCGCGCGAACGGGCCGACGATCGCGCCGCCCGCCACGCGCGCGTTCTCGAGATGCGAGAAGGCGCGGATCGTCGCGCCGTCCTCGATCGTGCATCCGGGTCCGATCACGACATGGGGCTCGATCAGGACATCGCGGCCGATCTTCGCGTCAAACGCCATGAACACGGTTTCGGGGGCGGTCAGCGTCGCGCCCGCGATCATGGCGCGCCGGCGCAGCCGGTTCTGCATCGCCGCCTCGGCGGCAGCGAGTTGCGCCCGGTCGTTGACGCCCATGACCTCGTTCTCCGTAGCGACCAGGGCGCGCGCCACGAGGCCCCGCGCGTTGGCGATCTCGACAATGTCGGTAAGGTAATATTCCTTCTGGGCGTTATGGGGCGTCACCGCCGCGAGAAGGTTCATGGCCTCGGCGCCGCTGAAGGCGATGGGTCCGGCGTTGCACAGCCGCGAGGCGCGCTCCTCGGCGGTCGCGTCCTTCTCCTCCCGGATCGCGACCAGGCGCCGGTCGTGCTCGACGAGCCGGCCATAGCCAGCCGGATCGGTAGGCTCAAATCCCAACGCCGCCACGTCGGCGCCAGCAGCCAGCTCAGCGCGCATCGCCGCCAGTGTCGAGGCCTCGACCAGCGGAGTGTCGGCGTAGACGACGAGAATGTCGTCATAGCCGCGCTTGATCTGATCGCGCGCCGCCAGAACCGCGTCGGCGGTGCCCCGCCGCTCGCGCTGGACGGCGATGTTCGCGTGCGGAGCGGCTTTCAGGGCCTCCGCGGCGACGCCGTCGCCTTCCGAAGCGACGACGACCGCGATATCGCCCATCGCGCCCTCAAGCACGGCCGAAAGGGCGTGCGCCAGCATGGAGCGGCCCGCGAGCTCATGCAGGACCTTGGGCTTGGCCGAGCGCATGCGCACCCCCGCGCCGGCGGCAAGCACGATGGTCAATGAGCGGCGGGCTTTGGCGGTCATGGGACCTCTGCTCTCTCAGGAACGTTGGCGAAGGGACGCCCGGGGGCCTCCGAATCGCCTTTCAGCGCGCTCCCGCGGCCAATATCGCCGCGGGCGCGCGAGGTTTCCAGCCGTGAGTTGACCCGGCGTCCACGCCATTTCGCGGGGGCTGACAAAAAGCGTCTCGCTGCGCCGCAAAAAACGATATACAACCGAAAACGCCGGGGACGGAACGCGTGAGGGTGGCGCGGCGTTTTTCCTGTTCCTTGTCGGCTGATTTTTTCATTTTGGGCTGGAAACGCCGTCGCATCGGGCCGCTCATGCGCGGTCTTCGATCCGGCGGCGAATGAATGACGAACACGGATGGCGGACAGACAGCGTCGCGAATTCTTACAGCTGGCGGTCGGCGGAACGCTCGCGGCCTCGCTGCCCCTGCCAGGCTCGCCGCGCGCCGCCGCCGCCGAACCGCTGGACAAGGCCGTTCCCTTTTCCGCCGACGCGGTGCTGAAGATGGCGGTCGAACTGGCTTCGAAGCCTTTCAAGGAGCCTGAGGCGCCCCTGCCAAGCGTCTTTTCGGGCCTCACTTTCGAACAATATACGGCGATCCGGCGCGTGCCGGGCACCGCGATCTGGAGCGACCAGAAACTCGGCTTCTCCCTCGAGCCACTGCATCGAGGCTTCGTCTACACGACTCCGGTCGGGATCAACATTGTCGAAAACGGCATGTCGCAAAGGGTGCTCTATGACGCGGCCGACTTTCAATTCGGATCGTTGAAGCTTCCCACTCCCCTGGGCGACCTCGGCTTTTCGGGCCTGCGCATCCTCAAGTCGTCGGATCAGGGTTTTGAGGATGTCGCGATTTTCCAGGGCGCGACCTTTTATCGCGCACGGTCGCACGCCCAGCCTTTCGGCCTCACCGCGCGCGCCCTTTCGATCCGGACCGGCGACGACCCGGGAGAAGAATTTCCGCTGTTCCGCGAGTTCTGGATCGAAAAGCCCAACCCTGCGGCGAACACGCTGACCATTCATGCGCTGCTCGATTCGGCCAGCGTCACCGGCGCGTACCGCTTCACGCTGCGCCCCCAGGAGATCACCATCATCGACACCGAGATGACGCTGATCGCGCGGACGGCGGTCGACAAACTGGGATTCGGGACCATGGCGGCGGCCTATCTCTTCAGTCCGCTCGATCATCGACGTCCCGACGATGTCCGCGCCGCGGCCTACGAATCGACCGGGCTGCAAATCCTGACCGGAGGCGGCGAGTGGCTCTGGCGCCCGGTCTCCAATCGGGAGACCTTGCAGATCTCGGCCTTTTCCGACGTGAACCCGCGCGGCTTCGGGCTCCTGCAGCGCAGCCGCACATTCGACGCCTTCTACGACGACGAGACGCACTGGGAATTGAAGCCGTCGCTGTGGATCGAGCCAATCGGCGATTGGGCGCAGGGCGACCACCGTCTTTTGGAAATCCCGGCCGCCTCGGAGGCCAACGAGAACGTCATCGTCCAGTGGCGCCCCAAGACCGGCATGGCGGCCGCCACCACCCAGTCGATGGCGTTCCGGCAGTTCTGGTGCTGGTCGCCGCCATCCCGGCCGCCGCTCGCGTCCTGCGTGTCGTCGCGACGCGGCAAGTCCGGCAATCATCAACGCTTCGCGGTCGAGATGGCGGGCGACATGTTCGCCGACCCGGCGAAGGCCGCAGCCGCGAGCGCCGACATTCAGGCGGCCCCGGGCAAGATCGTCTCGGTCCAGCTTTTTCCCTATAAGGACAGGCGTTCGGTGCGGGTCGTTTTCGATCTTGACCCGGGATCGGAAACCTATTCAGAGCTGCGTCTGACGCTTAGGGTCGACAATCAGGCGGCGAGCGAAACATGGCTCTACCGTTGGACAGCCTGACGCTTACGCACGGCGACGCCCGGCTGGACGACACCGGGTCGTCGCTCGGCGACTCGATGCCCGGGTTTGCGCCCCTCGCCATGCCGGCGCAGTCGTTTTGGCGCTTCTCCCGCCGTGATCGCCGCCCGCTCGCCGCGCCCGGACCCGCGAGGGCGCCGATTCTGACCCGTCTCGCGGTGTTCGGCGGCGCTCTCGCTTTGACCGCCTATGGCGCGGATCAGATGTTCAGGGTCGTTTCGATCGGCCCGATCACGCCGCTCGAATGGGTGATCGCGGTCCTGTTCGTCATCACCTTCTCCTGGATCACGCTGTCGTTCATGGCCAGTATCGCGGGCTTTGTCTGGCTGCTCGCGCATCGGGGCTTAAGAGAGCCCGCGCCACGCCTCAAGGAGCGCACCGCGGTCGTGATGCCGATCTACAACGAGGCGCCCTCGCGCGTGTTCGGCGCCATGCAGGCCATCTTCGAGGACGTCGAGGGCGCGGGGCAGGCCCATGCGTTCGACTTCTTCTTCATCTCCGACACCACCGACCCCAATATCTGGATCGCGGAGGAGCGCGCCTTCCTGGCGATGCGCGCGCGGCTGCCCCAGGCGCGCCTCTACTACCGCAGGCGGCGAAGGAACGTGAGCCGCAAGGCCGGCAACGTCGCCGATTTCATCACCCGCTGGGGCGGCCATTACCCGCACATGGTGGTGCTCGACGCCGACAGCCTGATGACGGGAGAAGCGATCGTCGGCCTCGCCGCGGCGATGGAGGCCGACCCCGACGCGGGCGTCATCCAGAGCACGCCGCTGATCGTCAATCGCAACACGGTGTTCGCGCGCCTGCAGCAGTTCGCAGCGAGGATCGCCGGCCCGGTCATCGCCGCGGGCCTGAGCGCGTGGATGGGGCGCCAGGGCAATTATTGGGGGCATAACGCGATCATCCGCACCCGCGCGTTCGCCGATCATTGCGGGCTGCCGGACCTGCCAGGCAAACCGCCATTCGGCGGCCACATCCTCAGCCACGATTTCGTCGAGGCCGGGCTCATGCTGCGGGCCGGCTACACCGTCTACATGCTGCCGGGCCTTGGCGGCTCCTACGAGGAGAGCCCGCCCTCGCTCATCGATCTTGCCGCCCGCGACCGGCGATGGTGCCAGGGCAATCTCCAGCATGCGCGTCTCATCGGGGCGCGCGGCTTCACCCTCGCGACGCGGCAGCATCTCGCCAACGGCATCATGGGCTATCTCGCGTCGCCTCTCTGGATGGCGCAACTCCTGGTCGGCATCGTGCTGGTGCTGCAGTCGCACTACATCCGGCCCGAGTATTTCACCAAGGAATTCTCGCTCTTTCCGGCCTGGCCGCGCTTCGACTACGAGCGCGCGCTGCAATTGTTCGAGCTCACGATCGGTGTCCTGCTCGCGCCGAAGTTCCTTGGCCTTGCCATCGCGCTCCTGGAGCCGAAGACGCGGCGCGGCTGCGGCGGGGCGCTGGCGCTCATCGCCTCGACGATCGTCGAGATCATCATCTCCGCCGCGCTGGCGGCGGTCATGATGCTGATCCAGTCCGGCTCGGTGGCGCAGATCCTGTCGGGACGGGACACCGGCTGGAATCCGCAGCGGCGCGACGACGGCTCGATCCCGTTCAGGAGCATCGCGCGCCGCCATCGCGCGCATACGCTCCTCGGCCTCATCACGCTGTTCGCGGCGGCGCTGATCTCGCCCTCCCTGATCGTCTGGATGTCCCCGACCATCGCCGGCCTCATCCTCTCCATTCCGCTCTCCTGGGCGAGCGGAAGCCTGTCGCTGGGGCTTGCGATGCGTCGCATCGGGCTTCTGCGCACGCCGGAGGAGACTTCGCCCCCCCATGTGGTGACCCGCGCCAACGCGCTCGCGGCCGAACTGGCCCTGACCGGCCACGACCATGACGACGCGCTCGAGACGATCTGGGCCGACCCGAGCCTGAGGGCGGCGCATGAGTCCTTCCTCGCCGAGGCGCCTCGCCACCGGCGGGGCGACGTCGACGTCGAGACCGCGGTCGCGGCTGCGAAGCTCAACGACGCCCAGACGATCGAGGACGCCCGCGCCTGGCTCAAGGCCCGCGAGCGCCTCGCCGTCCTCAACGACCGGGCGCTGATCGCGCTGCTCGCCCGCCTGCCGAGCGCCGCGGCGCAGCCCGTCGCGGCGGCAGAGCCGGACGCGGCTTGAGTTCCGTTTTAGTTTCGCGTCTCCAAGGATTTTAGGGACTTGGAGCCTCGTTTAGTTTTGCCCTTGCGGAATCGGGCGGAGCGAGGATAACAACGCTTAAAAAATGTCCTATACGCGCCTCCATAGGGCCGACCGCTTTGGGCGGATTCCTGCCGTCCGGTGCCGACGCAGTGGACGGCAGCAACGCGCAACTACCGGCCATTCATTGGCGTGGCTTTACATGGATAACATCGACCCTAAGCGGACGTTGCTAAAATCCAGAAGCGGAGAACGGTGTGCGTTCTCCCACAACCACCGTTCTCAGTCCGATGGAGCGCCCATCCGAAAGGTGAAGCGCGTCTCTTCGTCCGAGGACTGGACCGATAGCCTCCCCCCATGCGCGGCAGCGATTTCGGATGCGATGTGCAACCCCAGGCCCAAACCTTGCAAGCTGGCGCGGACCTCGCCGCGAAAGAAGGGTTGGAATAGCCGCTCCATCGTCTGCGGTGCGATGGCCATGCCGCTATTGATGACCGCCACCTCCAGCTCGCCATTTTTAGTCGCCGCATCGATGCGGACCGGCTGGCCGGCCGCTCCGTGGATTAGCGCATTCCCAAGCAAGTTCGACACCATTTGAGCGAAGCGAATAGGATCGCAATTGACCCTTTGCGTCAGCGCGAAGTCGGTTAGGATTTCATGATCCTGCATGCCGACGCGCAGTTCGTCTACAACCTGTTTCAGGATCGGCTCCAACTCGACCCCATCGGCGCGATTGAGTGTAATGCCACCGCCGAGACGCCCTCGCGCAAAGTCCAAGACGTTATCTATCAGCCCGGACATGCGGACTACGCTGCCCTGAGACATTTCGAGGATCGCTTTGCCCTTCTCGCTTAGAGGTTCCTTACTGAGGAGCGTTGCGCCAGCGCGGATCGCCGCGAGAGGATTACGCAGGTCGTGACCGAGCACGGCGATGAACTGCTCGCGCAATTCAGAGGTTTCGCGCTCTCTCTTCAAGAGGTCTTGCGTGGCGGCTTCGAGAGCCCTGCTCTGCTTTTTTTCGGTGTCGGCCTCGTTCCGCGCCTCTATCAGTTGCTGCTCGTAGCGTCGCCGTTCGCCAGCTTTGACGATGGCCAACCGCGCGAATAGCGCCCGCCCGTCCGGGTCCCGTCTTAGCACCGCAAAAGCCATGATTGGCAATATTTCGCTGCTTGCAGTGCGCAGCTCCAGAAAAGCCTCGTTCACAAAACCTTGCAGGTTGAGTTGAGGGGCCGTGTGCGTCTCATAAAAGATGCGAGACCCGATTGTCAGCAGCTCCTGAATGCGTTTGCCAATCAGCTCACCGCCGTTGAAGCCGATCCAATGGCCAAGGATCGCATTCGCCTTAAAAATGCGGCCGTCCGTGTCCATCGACAAGTAGCCGCAAGGGGCGTTTTCATAAAGGTCCTCGAGATCTTCGACCGGGGCGCTGTGCACTGCCCGTATTCTCAAACAAAGGCGCGGATCGCGGAAATCACTTCTTCGGGCGCACTAAGATTGGGACAGTGGCCCGTCGCGTCGAGGAAAACGATTTGGCTCCCAGGTATACTGCGTTGGACATACTCGCCGACCGACGTCGGGGCGATGCTGTCGTCTCGACATTGCAGGATCAAGGTTCGCGCCTTGACGCGAGGGAGGTCCGCCCGGTTATCGGATGTGAAAGTGGTCCGGGCGAAATCGCGCGCGATGGCCGGATCGGTTCGGCAGAAGCTTGCGGCGAGCTCTTCCCCGAGTTCGGGTCGATCAGCGTTGCCCATAATGACTGGGGCCATGGTCGTCGACCAGCCCATGTGATTATTCCCGAGGAAATCCAAAAGTTCCTCGATCTGAGCGGCTTCGAAACCTCCCACATAACTCCCATCATTGATGTACCGCGGCGATGGGCCGACCAGAACCAGACTCGCGAACAGCTCCGGGGCTTTTAGCGAGGCGAGAAGACCAATCATCGCGCTGACCGAATGGCCGACAAAGACCGCGTGGTGCAGCGCCAGTTCGCGCCCGATTTCGATCAGGTCGTCGGAATAGCCTTCAAGAGAGGCATATTTCGCGGGGTCGTAGGCCGATAGGTCTGAGCGGCCGGCGCCGACTTGATCGTAGAGCACGGTGCGGAAATCGGCCTGAAAGGCGGGAGCCACAAAGCGCCACATATTTTGGTCGCAGCCGAAGCCATGGGCGAAGATCATCGGCTGATGACCCGCCCCCTCCACCTTGACGTTGTTTTTGCTGCGCGCCGACCCATCCATTCTACGCAGCATATAGAACTCTGCGCGAAGTTCAGCCAGAACTTTCGTGTCTCGAAAAACGGAGACGGACCAAAAGTCCGTGTTGTTGTTAGACGATCCGCCGGGCTGGGGACCGAGGTTTGGCGTACACTCCCGACCGAGTGGTAAGGTCAACAGGGATGGAAAATTACGCCCAATAATTCGTAGTTGCTTAGAGCGACGCGGGCCGCGCTGCGACGTCCATGTGGCCTGCTGCCGGTTTCGTGGACACCGAGATTGGGTGTTTCATGAAGCCGGAGGTGTCAAATGCAGCGCAGGAAGTTTGGTCGTGAGTTCAAGATCGAGGCCGTTCGGTTGATCAAGGACCGAGGGGTGAGCGTCGCGCA
>DASXES010000110.1:0-271618 GCA_036489975.1 Roseiarcus sp. | reverse complement strand
GGGCTGACGTGTTCGATTACATCGAGAGGTTCTACAATGCTGTTCGCAGGCACTCGACGATCGGCTACGTCAGCCCGATTGAGTTCGAACGAAAGGTCGGATTAGCTTAACCGCCTGTCCACAGGACCGGCAGCAGGCCAGCGCGGACGAGCGCTACCTCATACCACTTCCCGTTGACTAGAACTTATATGCCCAATCCCTCATTGCGATGGACATGACGCGCCATGGCTGTTCTGTGAGCCTGTTGCATGCGTCGCAGCAGTGATCGACGATATTGTCGTAGTCGAAGAAGACCCGGTTCACCAAATATGCGTCAGAGCCAATCTTGGACGCCGATCCCCCGCCTCAGGGGATCAGTTTTCCACGCCGGATCACAATCCAATACGTGGCCGCGGCGCATCCATAGGCGCCGCGCCGCCCAAGCCGCTCTCGCTAGCGCGCGTGAAGCGGTTGGGTCGCGAAGCGCTCGCGCGAGACGGGGAGAGGCGGCTCGTTCTCGGCGGTCGAAGCCGCCGGTCGTTCCGCCACCATTGTACGCAGGATATCGAATCCGGCCGTAAAGTTCGCTTCGATCGTGGGTCTCACGCGCTCGTAAAAGGACAGATCCTTCGGTTTCGGCTTCGCAATGCGGAATTCGAAGTGGATTGCGCCGTCGTCGCGTTCTTCGAAGGAATAGGAGAACAACATTTTCGGGGCGCCGGGGATCGGCAAGAGCGCCGTCAGGGTCACATAGTCGAACGGGCGCCAGTCGACGATGTCCTCGATGACCGCGTCCTTGCCGTGCAGGCAGTGGTTCTGGGTGCCCGCGCCGCGACGTCCCCGCGCATTGTTCTCGACCACCCCCTCGCTTCGCTGCCAGCGGGCGTGGTGCTGAGGCGACGTCACGAGGTCCCACACTACTTGCCGGGGCGCGGCGAAATCCCTCTCGATGACCAAAAAGGCGCCAGCGCGCTGAACCAGGTTGCGCGCCGTCTCGGTTTCCTGTGTCCACGCCTCTTCGAGGTCCCTCACCCAGCACCTCGTGTCCCCGATATGCTCGATCGCCTCGGCGTGCTCGACGAGACCCTGCGCCGTGGGATCGATCCCCATCGCCCGTATGCAGGCGTCGGAATAGAGCGCGTAAGCATGCGGGCCAAACGTCTTGCCGACCTCGTTCTTGAGAAGGCGGTGGATGAGGATCACGTCGCGGCCGGCGAGTTCCTCGCGGCCCGACATCTTTTGGCGGACGAACTCGCCGTGATGCACAACGAACTTGACGTCGAGGCTCTGCATCCGCTCGCAGGCCTGGCATTCGCAATTACTGGCCTGCTTGATGCTGCGCAGCCGCTTGCGGAACGCAAAATAGGCCTGTTCGATCGAATCCTGCAGGAGCGATCCATCGAGCTTGTCGGCGAGCGCATAGACAAAGGCCGCGTCGCCTTCGAATTTGGCGAGCCGGAACGGCGGACGCAACGCCCTGACAAGAGTGTCCATGATGTCGGCGATGATGTCCTGGGCATGGTCGAGTTCGACGCCGGACACGAAGCGCGTGTAGCCGGATATGTCGGCGATCGCGAAACAGGCCGATTCCGCCTTCTGAAGCATTGCGAGCCCTCGCGTTCGATCAGCGGCAGAGGCACGAGGGTCCATGGCCCTCGAACGGGTCCGACGCTAACACGCAGCGCGCCAATACGCGACTGGCCGCCCTGTTCGCTCTGCAAAACCGTGATCCGCTCAGCCGCTTCGCACCGGCGGAAACGTGGTAAACTTTACCACGCAATATCATATATTTATAGGAATAAAATGATAAATCACATTAGATCAACGCCCGGCAGGAGGATCGCGGGGCGGGCCTGATTTGAGTTGCAGAAAAGTGAGCTTAAGCCTTTGAAATCGCTCCCTCGCGCGCAAAATCGAACACCTGCGCGAATCGTGGAATGGCGGCCCGGCCGCCCTCTCAGGCGACTCCCAGTTCGGCCTTGATCGCAGCCAGCTCCCGGTCGGCCCGCTCCAGATCGAGCGCGCGAGGCGGGGCGATCGCTGCGAGCGCAGCGTCGGCCCGGCGCAGCGAGGCGCCGGCAAGGACCGGCGCGGCGGAGGCGACCGCGCTAGCCTCGTCGAGCACGCCGTTGCAATGCAGCACCATATCGAGCCCCGCCTCGATGACCGCGGCGGCGCGCTCGTCGAATGGACCTTTCAGCGCCTTCATCGACAGGTCGTCGCTCATGATCAGGCCGTCGAACCCGATGTCGCCGCGCATGATCTCGGCGACCACGATCGGAGACATCGTCGCCGGGCGGCCCGGATCAATCGCCGTGTAGAGACAATGCGCGCTCATCGCCATCGGCAGGTCGCTCAGCGCCGCAAACGGGGCGAAGTCGCGCCTGAGCTCCCTGCGCGTGGCGTCGACGACAGGCAATTCGTGATGGCTGTCCACGCGCGCCCGGCCATGCCCCGGCATATGCTTGACGACGGGCGCGACGGCGCCGGCGAGCAGCCCCTCGGCGACCGCCCGGGCCATCGCCGCCACGCGTTCGGGCCGTGACGAGAAGGCCCGCGAGCCGATGGCGTTGTGCATGCCTTCGCCCGCGACATCGAGCACCGGCGCGCAGTCGATATTGATCCCGACTTCGTTGAGATCATGCGCGATCAGGCGCGCGACGAGACCGGCGGCGGCCTCGGCTCTGGATGGCTCGAGCCCCGCCTCGATCGCGGCGGCGGCGGGATAGGCGCGCCAGTGCGGCGGCGCCATCCGCTGCACCCGGCCGCCCTCCTGATCGATCAGCACCGGCGCGTCGGCGCGGCCGACGCAGTCGCGGAACGAGCGCGTCAGCGCGCGCAGCTGATCGCGGTCGTTGACGTTACGCTTGAAGAGAATGAGGCCCCAGGGATCCTCGCGACTGACGAAGGCGCGCTCCTCATCGGTGAGCGCGAGGCCGGCGCAGCCGCAGATGAAGGCCTTGGGCATTCGCCGGCTCCGGGCTCAGACGTCAAGAGGCAGGCGCGCTTCGCTTACTTGACGATGAAGCACTGCCCGCCGTCGCCCTTGAGGCGAGCGCACATTGCCGCGGCGTCCGCCTTCGTCAGGCCGCTCACGCGCAGGCGGTAGATCGTCTCGCCATGGACTTCCGCCTTGTGCACCCCGATGGGGGAGCCGTTGAGCTCGGCGCTATATTTGCCTGTGAGCTGCGCGACCTTGCTCTTGGCTTCCGCTTCCGATCTCGGCGCGGCAAGCTGGACCGACCATCCCCCGGAAGTCGTCGCCGCGGTCGCGTCGACCGGCGGCGCAATCGCTCCGGTCGTTTCGGCCGCGTCCGCGACCGGCCCCGGCTTCGGCCTCTTCGCGGCCCGCTCCGGCTTCTCCGGCTTTGCGGGAGCGCTATTCTGCGTCGGTTCGGCGGGCGTCTCACCGTTCGCGGCGGGCGCGGTCGTATCGGTCTTGCCGACGACGACCCGGGCGGCCGACTTCGGTGAAAGCTTGGTCGGCAAATCAAGCTTTGGCGTGGACGGCTCAGCGGCGCCGGTCGCGTCGCTGGCGGCCTGCGGCGCCGGCTGGCTCGGCGCTTCCTGCGGCGGCGCGGGGGCGGGCTTCGCGTCGCTTGTCGCCTGATCGGAAGGATTGACTGCGATCGGGGTTCCGTCCGGCCGCAGCGAGACTGTCCGCACCGGCTTCGGAGTGGGGAATTCCGACGGCATCGACGCCGTCGGCGCGCCGGGCGGCGCCACAAGCGGCGTATTGCCGGTGGCGGCGAGCGCGGTCGGATCGGCGGCCGCAGCCGGGATGGCGGTCGTGGAAGGCGGATTGGCGGCGGCCGCCGGCGGAGCGCTAAGCGCCGCCTGCGCGCTCAGATCGACGGGCTGCTCCTCGGTATTGACGACCTTGACGGGTCCCGGCTTGGCGCTGCCCAGGAGAGACCCGCCCGGGTCATTCAGGGCGGCGGGCGTTTCGCTCTTCGGCGGCGCCACTTTGGTCGGTCCCTGAGCGGCCGCGATGAACGGAGGCGTTTTTGACAGACCCGGGACCCCGCCCTTGAGCGCGAAGACAGCCCCGATCATCGCTACGCCCGCGAGCGCCAGCGCGGAAACCGTGAGCTTCCAGCGCATCGACCGGCGCTCATCCTCCGGCTCCGCCCCAAAGGGGCCATCGCCGCGATGGGCGTCAAACTCGTAATCCTGCCGCGCCTCGCGGTCGGCCTCCGACGCGCCGGGCGCCAGTTCCTCCACCTCTTCGTCGATCGACGGGCGAAGAGCTGCGGTTTCGAGTGGCTGAGCGGGCCCCGCGCTCATGGGGTTGGGCTCGGCGGCGCGGCGCGCCGGCGCCTCCCCGTTCGAGATCCCGAAATGCGAGAACTCGACCAGGCGCGAAAGCTCCGCCAGGGGATCCTCGGCGCGCGCCTGCCCGCCTCCCGCGGCGCGCAACCGCCGCTCGAACTCGTCGAGGTTGATCTCGTCACCCGCACGTGATCCGGAAGCACTCATATCGTCCTCACCCGTTGCGAACTCTTGCTTGAGCGCGTCAGACGCGCCGCTCAGGACAAGGTCCGCTAACGCATCTCCTCGGGGGCGCTAACGCCCAAAATTGACAAGGCGGAGGCCAAAACAAGGCTGACGCCTGCGACCAAAGCCAGTCTCGCATAGGATAAAATGCGTTCATTTTCGTTAACAAACCGCAACTCGCGCGCATCTTTTCCCCGGTTCCAGTGCGCGTGGAAATGCGTCGCCAGTTCGTGGGCGAAAAAGGCCACCCGGTGCGGTTCATGCGCTTCCGCCGCCTGCCGGATAGCGCGTGGATATTGCGCGAAGGCGCCCATGAGCTCCCGCTCGCCCTCGTCAGTCAGAAGCGAGAGCTCGGCACGGGCGAGCGCCTTCCGGTCAAGATCGAAATCGCCGAACACGGTCTTGCCCTGCCGAAGCACGCTGCGGGCGCGGGCATGGGCGTATTGCACGTAGAAGACGGGATTGTCCTGGCTTTGCTCGATCACCTTCATCAGGTCGAAATCGAGCGGCGCGTCGTTCTTGCGCATCAGCATGATGAAGCGGACGGCGTCCGCGCCGACTTCGTCCACGACCTCGCGAAGCGTCACGAACTCGCCGGAGCGCTTCGACATTTTGACCGGCTCGCCCGCGCGCATGAGCCGCACGAGCTGGCAGAGCCGCACTTCGAGCTTCGCCTCGCCGCGCGAGAGCGCCGCGACCGCCGCCTGCATCCGCTTGACATAGCCGCCGTGGTCGGCGCCCCAGACGTCGACCAGAGTCTTGAAACCGCGGTCGATCTTGGTCTTGTGATAGGCGATGTCGCTGGCGAAATAGGTGTATCCGCCGTCGGACTTGATCAGCGGCCGGTCGACGTCGTCGCCAAAGCCGGTCGAGCGGAACAGGGTCTGCTCGCGGTCCTCCCAATCGTCGGCAGGCGCGCCGCCCTTGGGCGCCGGCAGCCGGCCCTGGTAGACAAGGCCTTTGGCGCGCAACCATTCGATCGTGCTCGCCACCTGGTCCTCGGCGCCGTCGGCGCCGGTCAGCGCGCGCTCGGAGGCGAACACTTCGTGCGAAATGTTGAGCGCGGCGAGGTCGTCGCGGATCATCCCCATCATGGCTTCGATGGCGCGCTTGCGCACGAGAGGCAGCCATTCCGCCTCGGGCTTGCTCACGAGCCCCGCGCCGAATTCACGCGCGAGATATTCGCCGACGGGCTTGAGATAGTCGCGGGGATAGAGACCCTCGGGGATTGGGCCAATGTCTTCGCCGAGCGCCTCGCGGTAGCGGAGGAACGCCGAGCGGGCGAGCACGTCCACCTGGCCGCCGGCGTCGTTGATGTAATATTCGCGCGTCGCCTCGCGGCCCGAGAAGATGAGGAGGCTCGCAAGCGCGTCGCCGAACACCGCGCCGCGCGCATGGCCGACGTGCATAGGCCCGGTCGGATTGGCGCTCACATATTCGACATTGACCGGTCCGTCCGGGCTCGGCGCCCCGGCGCCGAAACGCCCGCCCTGCGTCAGAACGGCTTTGAGGACAGTCTCGTAAACCTCGGGCTTAAGGCGGATATTGATGAAGCCGGGGCCAGCGACCTCGGAGCTCTGCACATCTGGCTCAAGTTTGAGATCGGCGACAAGGCCCTCCGCAAGGGCGCGCGGGTTCGAGCCCGCCTGCTTCGCCTCTTTCGCGTAGACCATCGCCGCGTTGGTCGAGAGGTCGCCGTGGGCCGGGTCGCGCGGCGGCTCGACCACGAAGCGGCCGAGATCGAGGCCAGGCGGCAACTCACCCGCAGCGATCCGCTTTTCGATGAGACCGGCGATGCGCGACTGGAAGTCGGCGAAAATATTCATTATTCCTGCCGTGGGAGAGCCATTGCCTGGGCGCCGCTGTCAGCATCATGGCCGGGCATAGCCGCGCGCCTCTATCGCAAGTCGGAAGCGGCGTCAAAAAGCCGGGCGTGCTCGGCGATGGCGAACCGGTCGGTCATGCCGGCGATATAGTCGGCGACAGCGCGCGCCACGTCGCCGCTCTCCGCCCGGGCCGCCCATTCGGCAGGCATCAGGGACGGCTCGGCGAAATAGGCCTCAAACAGGCGCCGCACGACCGCATCCGCCCGATCGCGGACCTTGCGCACCTCGGGATGGCGGTACATGCGGGCGAAGAGGAACGCCTTGATGTCGCGGTCCGCCGCCTGGACGGGCCCCGAATGTCCGACAAGGGCGCGGCCTGCCGCGGCGACGGCCTCGGGGCTCGCGACGTTCGATTCAGCGATCCGCCGGCGGCTCTCGTCGATCGCGTCCTCGATGAACCGGGTGATGACGCGGCGGGTCAGTTCGTGGATGACGCGCGGCTCCTCGAGGCCGGGATGAAGGCCGTCGATCTCCCCCATGAGATCGCCGACAAACGGAACGGCGGCGCGAAGCTCGGCGAGCTGGAAGAGACCGGCGCGCAGGCCGTCGTCGATGTCGTGGGCGTCATAGGCGATATCGTCAGCGATCGCTGCGGCTTGCGCCTCGAGGCTCGCATGCAGGCTGAGGTCCAGGGGCTGCGTCTTGTCGTAGGCGAGGATCGCGGGCGGAACACCGTGCGGGCGGTAGCGCTCAGTCGGCGCGCCAAAGCGGTCAAGCAGCGGTCCGTTGTGCTTGACGAGCCCGGAAAGCGTCGGTCGGGTCAGGTTTAGCCCATCGAAGTCGGCGTAGCGGCGCTCGAGCTCGGTGACAATGCGCAAGGCCTGGCTGTTGTGGTCGAAGCCGCCGTGTCCGGCCATCGCGGCGTCGAGCGCGTCCTCCCCGGTATGCCCGAAGGGGGTGTGGCCGAGGTCGTGGCCAAGCGCGACCGCCTCGGCGAGGTCGTCGTCGAGCCTCAAGGCGCGGGCGAGGGCGCGGGCGATCTGCGCCACCTCGATCGTATGGGTGAGGCGGGTGCGGAAATGATCGCCCTCGTGATCGACGAACACCTGGGTCTTGTGGGCGAGACGACGGAAGGCGGTCGAATGGACGATCCGGTCGCGGTCGCGCTGGAATTCCGTGCGGGTCGCCGACGGCGGCTCGGAAACCAGGCGCGGCGCGCGCGACAGATCGGCGGCCCAGGGCGCGCGCGTCTCGAACCGCTTCTCGTCCGCCATCAACCGCCTTGACATTGCGCTCTCTGCCCGGCGTCCATATCTTGGACCCAGTAGAATCTTGACGGCGCCGGCTCCTCGGCGCAAGCGACTAAAGGCTTTTGATCATGAATGAAGCCGTCTCCCCGACGCTTGAGGGTGTCACGATCAGCGCCAGCGCGGCGCGGCGGCTCAACGCCATCCTCAAGGGCGAAGCGGGCGCGGCCTTGCGAATCTCGGTCAAGGGAGGCGGCTGCTCGGGCTTCCAATACGGGTTCGACGTGGAGAGGAGCCGCGCCGAGGACGACATCGCAGTCACCCGCGATGGCGCGACGGTGCTGGTCGATCCGGTCTCGCTCGAAATGCTCAAAGGGGCCGAGCTCGACTTCGTCGATGATCTCATGGGCCAGTCGTTCCGGGTGAACAATCCGAACGCGGTCGCCTCCTGCGGCTGCGGGGTGAGTTTTTCGGTCTAAGAGCGCGATCCCGAAAAGCGGATACTGGTTTTCGGACGAGATCACGCTCAATACAAAGACTTAGAGCCTCCGCGTATCGCTTGTTCGAGGTCCGGCGGCTTATCCCGCGGCGGCGTATTCGTAGATGTCTTCCTCCTGCGCGTTGTGAATCCGCGCGATGGTCTCGATGGACTCAATGATCCTCTGCCCGTCGCGCAACAGGAGCGAATCCGCGTCTCCCTCCGACAAGCCGTCGGACAAGCGCGCAAGGAGATGGGCGAGGTGGAGCAGCTCGCGATGGACGCGGCTCATCGCCGCCAAGCCGTAGCCGCTCGCGAGCGACCTGCGAAGGCGAGGATAGACCAGCGTTTCGTCGGCCTTTTCGTGCACGACAATAACGTCCGCTACAATCTCATTCGCTTCCCGGATCATCGCGGCGCCGTCGGAGGCTGAAGCGTCCTCGAGCGCATTGGCGGTGTCGCCCAGCCGGTCGAGGCTCTTTTCGACGCTCCGGTGCTCGTCGCGAAGCGCCTCAGCGTCGCTCGCCGCCATGCTGCTTCGTCGCCGTCGCCGGCCAGAGCCCAGCGCGCGCAAGGCGTTGAGGATAACGGCGACGTCGATGGCTTCCTGGGTCAGCGCGCCCTCCACAGGCGCAAGCCAGCCCAGAGCGGCGGCGATCATCGCCACGCCCGACATGGCCATCCCCGCGGCCATGCTCTGGAACGCGATGCCGTTCGTCCGGCGCGCGATGTCGACCGCGTCCGAAACGCGGTCGAGCCGATCGACGAGAATGACAACGTCCGCCGCCTCCGACGACGCGCTCGCCCCGCGGGCGCCCATCGCCGCGCCGACATGGGCCGCCGCCAGCGCCGGGGCGTCGTTGATTCCATCGCCCACCATCAGGGTGGGCTGCAGGCCCTGCTCGACCGCGACCGCCTCGACCTTGTCGGCCGGATCGCGCTCGGAAAGCACCGCGTCGAGATCGAGAGCGGCGCCGATCGCCTCGGCGGTCTCGGCGCGATCGCCGGTGACCATGATGATCCGCGACACGCCGGACGCCCGCAGGGACTGGATCGCCCGCGGGGCCTCGCGCCGCAACGCGTCTGCGAGCAAAATCGCGCCGGCTGGCGCTCCGTCCACGGCCACGAACACCGTCAGCGCCGAATGAAGCGAGGCGCGGCGAAGGGTTCGCCTCGACCAGACGCTCGCGGGGGGCGAGTTGAAGACGAAGTCATGCGACCCGGCGCGAACCTGGCGCCCTTCGACCATGCCCGCGACGCCCGACCCCATCGCCTCGCGGACATCGCTCGCGGCGCCGATCGGCAATTGGCGCTGGCGCGCGGCCGCGACGATCGCGGCGGCGACGACATGCTGGGAAGCCTGTTCGACGGAGGCCGCGAGGCGAAGCGCCTCGGCCGCGCTAAACCCAGGCGCCGTTTCGATCTCGATGAGCCTCGCGCCGCCGACCGTGAGGGTGCCCGTCTTGTCGAAAATGACCGTGCGGGTTTGGGCGAGCGCCTCGAGCGCCGCGCCCCCTTTCATCAGAACGCCCTGCCTCGCCGCCCTTGCCACTCCCGCGATATAGGCGACCGGGGCCGCAAGAATGAGCGGACAGGGCGTCGCCGCCACCATGACCGCCAGGGCCCGGACCGGATCGCCTGAGATCAGCCAAGCCGCTCCCGCAAGGCCGAGCGAGACCGGCAGGAGCAGGAGGGCGAACCGGTCGGCGAGGCGGATCGTCGGGGACTTCGCCGTCTGGGCCGCCGTCGCCATGCGAACGATGCTGGCGTAGGTGCTCTCGCCTTCCCTCGCCGTCGCCTCCATCGAGAAGGTCCCGCCGGCATTGACCGCTCCGCTGCGGATCGCCTCGCCCCGACGCTTGCCGACCGGGATCGGCTCTCCGGACAGCGCCGCCTCGTCCAGCATCGCCTCCGCGTCCGACAGAACGCCGTCCACGGGAACGACCTCGCCCGCGCGCACCAGGAGCCTGTCGCCGACGGCGATCCCGGCGACCGGGACGTCTTCGATCTGGCCAAGATTGTCCCGATGGGCGACCCGAGGCGCGCGATCGACGAGCGCCTTGAGGTCGCGCTCGGCGCGGGAGACCGCGAAATCCTCGAGCGCCGTGCCGCCCGCGTACATGACGGCGACCACGATCGCGGCCAGATTGTGCCCGAGCAGCAGCGCGCCGGTCATCGACAGGAGCGCAATCACGTCGACCCCGGCGCGGCCGGCCAGGAGATCGCGAACGATCGAGACGAGCAATCCGAGGGCGACTGGAATCGACCCGGCCGCCCATGCGCATTGCGCGAACGTGCGGTCGCCCCGGGCCCAGAGAATCGCGCCCGCGGCCAGCCCGCCGAGCGCGATCCCGATCAGGGCGCGGTGAAGGATTCGATCAAGGGCGACGCTCATCGCTTCCCTCATGCCCTGCCCTGCGCTTCACGCTCGCCGATCAGCGGAGGCGCGAGGGCGCGAGGCGCGGCTTCGAGCCGCCATCGTTCGGCCAAACGGCTCAGTCCCAGTCGAATCCCACTGTGCCCGCGTTGCGGGAACGTAAGCGCGCGTCCGAAATGAGGTTAGCGCGGATGAGAGATGGAGTCGCGGCGCCGGAGCCTCGTCCGGGGCGCACCGCGCCATGTACATTCTTATGCTCGCCATCCCCGCGGCCGGATCATCGCCTATGTCTGGCACGGCAGATCGTTCGACTACGGCCTCTTTCAACTGAACTTCGGGGGCCCGCCGAACAAAGCGATATTCGATCCCGCGGAGTAAGTTCATCAGTTGCTGGCGTACAGCCTGTTCGCCGTCGTCGGCCTGCACGTCGCCGGCGCGCTGTGGCATCAATATGTGAGGCGCGACGGCGTCCTGTCGCGAATGCTGCCAAGCGCGGCCCAATAAGGCGGGGTCACCCCGCCGGCTCGGTCGACAAAGCCCAGCCGACGCCCCGGACCCAGTCCGTCGCGCTCGGCTCGCTGCCGAAGCGGAGCGAGCGCACCCGCTCCCACCCGCCACGGCGGAACGCCTCGTCCAGCCTGCGGGCCATCCCAGGATCCTGCGCGCCCTCGCAGGCGATGAAAACCACCCCCAGAAGAAAGCGCGCCGGCCATGCGTCGCCGCGCTCTGGCCGCGTCACCAGGAGCATGGCGCCGCTCGAGCCCGCCGCCTGGAGAGGAAAGACGAGCCTTCCGCCTGCCTTCAGCGCGTCGAGCCAGGCGCGAATCGGATGGGTGGCGGCGGCGTTGACATAGAGGACGTCGGCCTGAGGCAGGCCCTCAACGCCGGAACGCGCGCAGAGCTCGACCTGAGGGTAGCGCCTGAGGTTGGCCGCGGCGCGCGCGGCGATGTCGGGCGCGATCTCGTAAGCCGTCACCTTGCCCTCAGGCCCGACGAGCTCGGCGAGGATCGCCGTGTAATAGCCGGCGCCCGCGCCGATCTGCACCGCCGTCTCGCCCTCGTTGAGAGCGAGCGCGGCGATCGACTGTGCGTGCAGCGAGGGCTGGCCGTTGTTGACGCCCCGCTCGGCGTCAATGGCGACAAGGACGTCTTCGTAGAGGCGGGCGGGGTCATCGGACGAGCTAAGGCCGAAGAGACCGCCGGAGCCGATCCGCCAGGGCGGGGAGCCGGCGAAATCCTCGCGCGGGACGGCGGCGAAGGCGGCTTCGATCCGCGGATCGCTGATCCCGGCGATCGCCATGATCCCGGCCGCATAGGCGCGCCGGCGTCTGGCGATGCTGTCAGTCATGCCCTCGCGCCCTCCTTCCCATCCGGGCGCCCTCTGGCCGGCGCCAGCGCATTGATCTTTCCTGATCGGGAACCGAACATGCGCCAAGTAAGGCCAGGAGGCGAGCGCCCTTGAACCCCAAGCTTGAAGGAGGCTGCGCCTGTGGCGCGCTACGCTATCGGCTCGCATCGCAGCCGATGTTTGTCCACTGCTGCCATTGCCTCGACTGCCAGAGACAGACGGGAAGCGCCTTCGTGCTCAACGCGCTGATCGAAACGGAGCACGTGGAGATGCGCCGCGGCGAGACCCGGGCCGTCGCAGTTCCGACCGACAGCGGGGAGCCCCATCACATTCACCGCTGCGTTTCCTGCGGAACGGCGGTCTGGAGCCATTACGGCGGCGTTACGGCGCTGTCCTTCGTCCGCGTCGGCACGCTCGATGAGCCCTCCGCGCTCTCTCCCGACGTCCATATCTATACGCGGTCGAAGCTGCCCTGGGTCGCGTTGCCGGCCGATGTTCCGGCTTTCCCGGTCTACTACGACCGGAATGCCCTCTGGCCGCCCGAAAGTCTTGCGCGCCGCGCGGCGATCTTCCGGCGATAGAGCTAAAGATGCGGCCCGCGGAGCGAGACGATGGCTCGATACGGTTCCCCGAACGGAATGACGCGCAGCGGCCCGGCGCCTGTTCCGGCTGGCGCTGTCTTGGGAGCAGCGCCCGGGCGATGATCGTAATGGTCGCGTGCGCCTGCGGCCTCCCCGCAGCGCTCGCCGACGAGGCGGCGCCCGCCAATACACTGATCGACCTTCAACGCCAGTTCGCCGCCTGCATGGCCGGCAAGCCGCTCGGACCGGCCGGCTCGCGCCTGACGATCATGATGATGATGAAGCGTGACGGCTCGATCTTCGGCAAGCCGCGCATCACGTTTTCCCATCTCGAGGGCGACGCCGACGCCCGGCAGCGCTTCGTCGACGACGCCGAACGCGCGATCGAAGCCTGTCTGCCTTTCAAAATCACGGCGTCGCTCGGCGGCGCGATTGCCGGGCGCCCGTTCGTCATCACGCTCGGGCGGCCAAAGCCGGAGCAGAGGATTTAGCGCTTCACACGCCACAAACGCGCGCTCGCGCGCAGGACCGCGCCGTCACTTCAGCGAATTGCCGACCTCGGTGAACGTCGTGCTCAGCTGAGTCCCGAGGAACTGAACCGACGCAATGATGAAGATGGCAATGAGGCTCGCGATCAGCGCATATTCGATCGACGTCACGCCGTCCTGGCTGGCCAGGAATTGTTTCAGGGTCTGCATCGCGCGGATTCCGTTTCTTGCTTGCCCGTCCAGACCATGGAGAATTCCGCCGGCCGAGTTAGGGAACGCCTAATCGACATGGTGAACTCGGAACCGGGCGTTGAATTGGTTCGCAAACCGTTTTGGAAACGCCGTTCATTCTTGCCGCCCCGCCGGCGGCGCGCCTCTTGTCTCAAAGCCCGCGTGGGCCAACAGCAGGCGTCGTCCCCTTATCGGGCGCAGACTACCCCGTCACATCGTGGCCCAGCCTCGGGCTGCCGCAGATCGCGCCGCAAAGCTTCAGCCTGCCACTGTGGAACGCGCATTTCTATCTCGCCTTCGCGCTGATCCTGATGCATCTCGCGGCGGGGTTGTTCCACGGGCTGATCCGTCTCCATTGCTTCGTTTGCCCGGCTTGACGAAATACCTACCAGTTGGTACGTCATGCCATGGGATTCTCGCTACCGCTGGGTGATCGTCACCGCGGGCGGCCTTCTGGGCTGCGTCGCGATCGGCGCGATGTTCTCGCTGCCCGTTCTGCTGCAGCCCATCGCCAAGGACACCGGCTGGTCGGTGACCGGCGTCTCGAGCGCGATGACGATTGGCTTTCTCGCGATGGCGTTCGGCGCCATGGCGTGGGGCGGCCTCTCCGATCGGTTCGGTCCGCGCGCAATTGTCCTGACGGGCTCAATCATTCTGGCCGTCAGCCTCGCTCTCGCGTCGCAGGCGACATCGCTTCTCGCCTTCCAATTGATCTTCGGACTTCTCGTGGGCGCGAGCGCGGCAGCCATCATCGTGCCGATGATGGCCTGCGTGACGGGCTGGTTCGACACGCATCGCAGCTTGGCCGTGTCGCTCGTCTCGGCGGGCGTGGGCATGGCGCCCATGACCATGGCGCCCCTGGCCGCGCGGCTCGTTTCAACAATGAGCTGGCGAACCACCCTCGAAATCCTGGCGATCGTCGCCGCCGCGCTGATGATCCCGGCGGCGCTGCTGGTGCGCCGCCCGCCGGCTCTCGTGAGTGTCAGCGCCGTGTCGGAGAGCGAACCACAATCGGCCATGTCAGTCGGCGAGGCGTTGCGATCGCCGCAATTCATCGTGCTCGTGCTTACCAACTTCTTCTGCTGCGCCACCCATTCCGGGCCGATCTTTCATACGGTGAGCTATGCGCAGACATGCGGCATTCCGCTGGTGGCCGCCGTCTCGATCTACAGCGTCGAGGGCCTTGCGGGCATGGGCGGCCGGATCGGCTTCGGCCTCCTCGGCGACCGGTTCGGGGCCAAGCGCGTCCTGGTTATCGGCCTGCTGGCGCAGGCGTTCGGCGCCCTCGCCTACGTGTTCGCCCGGGGCCTCGGCGAGTTCTATACGGTCGCGGCGATCTTCGGCTTCATCTACGCAGGCGTCATGCCGCTCTATGCGGTTCTGGCGCGCGAGAACTTTCCGCTTCGTATGATGGGAACGGTTATCGGCGGCACCGCCATGGCCGGCAGCCTGGGCATGGCGCTCGGCCCGCTCGCCGGCGGGCTGATCTTCGACGCGACCGCGAGCTACACGTGGCTCTACATCGGCTCCTGGGCGATGGGGATCGGCGCCTTCCTGATCGCCATGACGTTCAGGCCGATGCCGCGGAGGGAGCCGGCGCTAGCGGCAGCGCTCGCCTGACAACTGTCTATCCTTCGAACTTGTTGTTCTTCGGGAAGCCCTTCGGGGGCAGGCGGCCGGCTTCGGCGCGATTGCCGATCCATTCCTTGAGCTCGGGCCTCGCCACAGTGAATGTGCGCCCCGCCGAGTCGCGCCAGGTGAGGCCATCGGCGACGGCGAACACCCTGGCGTCGGAAATCCCGCCATCCTTGTAACGCTGCAGCCGCGTGCCCTTGCCGCGCGCCATTTCGTTGAGCTGCGCAAACGGGAACACCAGTAGCTTGCGGTTCTGCCCGATGATCGCGACGTGGTCGCCGGCGGCGGGTACGATCAGCGCGGCGGTCGCCGGGCTCGTGACGTTGAGCACCGCCCGGCCCTTGCGGGTCGAGGAGAGAAGCTCATCGTCGCCGATGACAAAGCCGTTGCCGTCGCTGGAGGCAATGAGGCGCTTGACGCCCGCCGCATAAGCCCAGACGGCGACGATCGAAGCGCTTTCGTCAATGTCGGCCATGAGGCGGATCGGCTCGCCCTGCCCTCGCCCGCCGGGCAATTTGGAAGCGTCGAGCGTGAACACCTTGCCGTCGCTTGCCAGCACCAGAATTTTCGAGGTGGTCTCTGCGAAAAACGAAGTCTTCAAGCCATCGTCGCCCTTGAACGTGGCCGTGGACAGGTCAGAGACCTGGCCCTTCATCGCTCGGATCCAGCCCTTCTGCGACACGACGATGGTCAAGGGTTCGCGCTCGATCATCGCCTCGGCGAGATCGGAAACGATGACGTCAGGCGCGGCTTCGAAACGGGTGCGTCGCTTGCCGAGCTTGGTGTCGGGGCCGAATTTCTTTTTGACGTCGCGGATCTCGACCGCGATCATCTGCCATTGCTTCTTCTCGCTGGCGAGCAGCGCCTCGATCGTCGCCTTCTCACGTGCGAGGTCGTCCTGCTCCTTGCGCAGCGCCATTTCCTCAAGGCGCCGCAGGCTTCTGAGGCGGGTGTCGAGAACGTAGTTGGCCTGCAGCTCGCTCAATTCGAAGCGGGCTTTCAGCGCTTCTTTCGGATCGTCGTCCTCGCGAACGATGCGAATGACCTCGTCAAGGTTGAGGAAGACGATGATCATGCCGGCGAGCAGTTCGAGGCGCTTGTCGATCGCCGCCAGCCGGTAACGCGAGCGCCGCACCAGAACGTTGCGGCGATGATCGAGCCATTGCCTCAGCGCTTCGCCGAGCGAAACGACCCTGGGCGTCACGCCGTCGACCAGCACATTCATGTTGACCGAGACCCGCGCTTCGAGCTCGGTCATCCTGAACAGGGATTCCATCAGCGTCTCGGCCTCGACCGCGCGGGTGCGCGGCTCGAGCACGATCCGCACGTCTTCGGTCGACTCGTCGCGGATGTCGGCGAGCAACGGGATTTTTTTCTCGTTGAGAAGATTGGCGATCTGCTCGATCAGCCGGGACTTCTGGACGCCATAGGGAATCTCGCTGACAACCGCGACCCAGCCGCCGCGGCCCGTATCTTCCTTCGTCCAACGCGCGCGCACCCTAAAAGCGCCGCGCCCGGTCCGGTAGGTCTCGATGATCGCGGACTTGTCGTCGATGACCACGCCGCCGGTCGGGAAATCCGGACCGGGCACGAAAGTGGAAAGCGCCTGGGCGTCAGCGTCGGGATGGGCGATGAGATAGAGCGCCGCGTCACAAAGCTCGGCGATATTGTGGGGCGGAATGGAGGTCGCCATGCCGACCGCGATGCCCTGCGCGCCATTGGCAAGCAGGTTCGGCACGGCCGAGGGCATGACGATCGGCTCTTTGGCGTCGCCCGAATAATTGTCGCGCCAATCGACCGAATCTTCGTCGACGCCCTCCATGATGAGGCGCGCGACGTCGGTCATGCGCGCCTCGGTGTAGCGGTAAGCGGCGGCGTTATCGCCGTCGATATTGCCGAAATTCCCCTGGCCCTCGACGAGCGGATAGCGCGAAACGAAATCCTGCGCGAGACGCACCAGCGCCTCATAGATCGCCTGGTCGCCGTGCGGATGGAACGAGCCCATCACGTCGCCGACAATTTTCGCGCATTTCTTGAAGGCCGTGCCGGGGTCGAGCCTGAGGATGTGCATGCCGTAGAGAATGCGGCGGTGCACAGGCTTCAATCCGTCGCGGGCGTCGGGAAGCGCCCGGCCCATGATGGTCGAAAGGGCATAGGCGAGATAGCGCTCCTCGAGCGCATCGCGCAGGTTGATGTCGATCGGGACCGAAGGCGGCGCCGGGGGTGGCGGAACGGGTCTGGCCATGGGTTGCGGTTACCCTGAGGCTTGAGTCGCGGCAAGGCTGAAGGGAACGGAGACCACCGCTGCTCGCGGATTGGATGCGATGGCTTGGTTGCTCAATTTCGTGGCGTCGCCTTCGCCCGACGCCGCCGCGCCTGAAGCGCCCAGCCTGCCGGCGTTCCCTATTTTGGTCCGAACCTTGGGCCAACTCCTCAAATTTGTCGTGAACTCCCGCTTGCCAGTTGGACCGCGCCGGGAGCAGCATTACGTTACTGAGTCGAGGCGGCGGCATGAGACTTGCAGCGCAGAGTATGGCGTCGACTTGAGTTTAGAGGAGGAAGACTCCCAGGGATTCGGCATCACTCCAACTTAGAACCCGCAAAGGGGACTGAGATGATCGCTCGAATCGCTGTAATATTGTTTGCTTTGTCCGCCAGCGGCGCGCAGGCGCATGACTACTGGTCGGACGGGAAACCCGTTCCGGACTGGGTGAAGGCTTCGTGCTGCGGCCCTGCGGACGCCCATCATCTTCGGCCTGACCAGGTGCATCGCATCAGCGATGACTATTACTCGGTCGACGGCTACGTCCGCCGCATCCCTGTCGGCCAGGCGCTCCCGAGTCAGGACGGAGACTACTGGATCTTCTACCGGGACGACGGCGGTGGGAGCCAGTCCGGGGTTTACTGCTTCTTCGTGCCGATGGCCTTCTGAGCTTTCGTCGAAGGGGTTGATCCAACGGCGATCCGGTGCCGGAGGCTGATCGGCGCCGGGGGCGAAGATTTTCCCGGACCCCTCGCAGTCGAGAGCGTTTGCGCCACTCTTAAGGGCTTTCCTCTCTCAGTCCGCGGCGCCCGGGGGTGACGCGCCGCGGTCGAGCGCTTACATGTCGAGCTGGCGGCGTTCGCGGTTCTCAGCTGCGCGCGTCGCTCTGTGACCACAAGGCGCGAGACGCGCCTTTCGAGCGCGCCTATTGGGGGAGGAGCGGCGATGTCGCCGATGATATCGATCGCCGCTGTCACCAAGCGCTACAAGTCAGGCCTCATAGCGCTCGATTCTGTCGATCTGGACATCGCCAGAGGTGAGATTTTTGCGCTTCTAGGCCCGAATGGCGCCGGCAAGACGACCCTGATCGGCGTCGTCTGCGGAACGGTGTCCATGACTTCTGGCCGGGTCCTCATCGACGGCCATGACGTCGTCCACGACTTTCGCGCCGCGCGCCGAATCGTCGGCCTGGTGCCGCAAGAGATCGCGCTCGATATCTTCACCACCGTTCGCAAAGCCGCAACCTTCAGCCGCGGGCTGTTCGGACGGCCCCCCAATCCCGCCTTCATCGAACAACTGCTGCGCGACCTTTCGTTGTGGGACAAGCGCGACACCAAGATCGTCGAACTATCGGGCGGCATGAAACGGCGGGTGATGATCGCAAAGGCGCTCAGCCATGAGCCCGACGTGCTGTTCCTCGACGAGCCGACCGCCGGCGTCGACGTCAACCTGCGCCGCGACATGTGGACGCTGGTGCGGCGACTGCGCGGCCAGGGCGTCACCGTCATTCTGACCACCCATTACATCGAGGAAGCCGAGGAGATGGCGGACCGGGTCGGCGTCATCAATAACGGCCGGATCGTGCTGGTCGACGAAAAGGCGGCGCTGATGCGCAAGCTCGGCAAGCGTCGCCTGACCTTGGCGCTGCAAAAACCGCTGCCGGAGCTGCCAAAGGAACTGGCCGGCTGGCCGCTTGAACTCGAGGACGAAGGCCATCGCCTTTCTTATCGCTTTGACGCTTCAGCCGAAGACACCGGCGTTCCAACGCTTCTCCGCCGCCTGAACGAGATCGGGGTCGATTTCAAGGATCTCGACACCAGCACGACAACGCTCGAGGACATTTTCGTCGATCTGGTGGGACGGGCCGCGTGAGACCTTCGCGGGCGGTCAATCTCAACGGCGTCTGGTCGATATATCGGTCCGAACTGCAGCGCACCCAGCGGACGATCCTGCAGAGCGTCGCGACGCCGGTCATCACCACTGCGCTCTATTTCGTCGTGTTCGGCGCGGCGATCGGCGGCCGCATCAGCCTGGTCAGCGGCGTGAGCTACGGCGCGTTCATCGTCCCTGGCCTGATGATGCTCTCGCTCCTCACACAAAGCATTTCCAACGCCTCGATCGGCATCTACTTCCCCAAGTTCACCGGCCAGATCTACGAACTCCTGTCGGCGCCCCTATCCTCGACCGAGGCGATTTGCGCCTATGTCGGCGCGGCGGCGACCAAGTCGATCGGCATCGGTCTCGTGATTCTCATAACAGCGGCGCTGCTGGTTCCGGTCCGTATCGAGCATCCGTTCTGGATGGCCGCCTTCCTTGCGCTGACCGCGATCGCCTTCAGCCTGTTCGGCTTCATCATCGGCGTCTGGGCCAAAAACTTCGAGCAGCTCGCGGTCATACCCGCGCTGGTGGTGACGCCGCTCACCTTCCTCGGCGGCGCGTTCTATTCGATCGACATGCTGCCGCCCTTCTGGCGCGGCGTCAGCCTGTTCAATCCCGTGGTCTATCTCATCAGCGGCTTTCGCTGGAGCTTCTATGGTCAAGGCGACGTCAGCGTCGCCGCCAGCCTAGGATTCACCGCGCTGTTCATCGCCATATGCCTTGCGATTTTGACCTGGATCTTTCGCACCGGGTGGCGGCTGAAGCCCTGAGGCGTCACGGGGGCGTGAATTGACCGGCGCAGGGCCCGCCTTCAAGATCGCTCGGCCGTCCCTCTCAGCTTTAAAGGTTCTCGCCCGTGCCCTCAGGCCTAATCATTGTCACCGGAGGTTCGCGCGGCATTGGCGCAGCCATCTGCCGCCGCCTCGCTGCGGACGGTCACGCGGTCGCCGTCAACTACACCGCTGACGCCAAGGCCGCCGAAGCGACTGTCGCTGAAATCAAGAAGTCGGGCGGGCGGGCGCAGGCTTTCAAGGCCGATGTCGCCAACCCGGATCAGCTTCCCCCGTTGTTCGACCAGGCGGTAAAGGCGCTGGGGCCGCTTGCCGGCCTCGTCAACAACGCAGGCGTCACCGGGCGCTTCGCCCCGACCGACGAGCGGGAGGCTTCGGAACTGACGCAGCTTTTTCAGATCAATGTGATTGGAACTATCCTCGCCTGCAAGGAGGCCGTGCTTCGCCTTTCGACCAAACATGGCGGAAGCGGCGGGTCGATTGTCAATATTTCGTCGATCGCCGCGAGGCTTGGCGGGCTGCCGGGGCTTGCGTCTTATGCCGCGACCAAGGGGGCGGTCGAAAGCTTCACCAAGGGTCTTGCGACCGAGGTCGGTCCGGACGGAATCCGGGTCAACGCGGTCGCGCCCGGCTTCACCGACACAGACATGAACCGCGACCAGATCGCCCGGCCGGGCTTCCGCGACCGCATCGAGGCGATGACCCCTTTGCGCCGCGTCGGCGCTCCCGAGGAGATCGCTGAGGCGGCGGCCTGGCTCATCTCGCCCGCGGCGAGGTTCGTGACCGGGGACGTGCTGACGGTTTCCGGCGGACGGTGAGGCTCTGAGCTCGAGTCGAAGGCCCTACTCTCCCCGGCGAGCCGCCGCCGCCCATTCGAGCGCGCCGCTCTCGTGGGCATGCGCGAACTGGCGAATGCGGACGGGCGAAGCCTCAAAGCTGTTGAGGGTGGCCCCGTCGATCTGTTCCGGATCGACAACGACCGCGAGCTTGACCAGCGACCTGTGAGCCAGCGCGGCGCTGGAAAGTCCGCGCGCCAATTCGGCGAAATCGCCGGCGAAATCCGGATCGATGACTATGACGAGGCCGGTCGCGGCCGCGCCCATGGCGGCGTCGATCGCCGCCTCGACCTCCTGAGCCGCGACCGTGCCGCTCGCGCGCAAAGCAAGGGTCTGCGCCGGCGCGTGCTCGACTTGCTGCAACATGGGCCGCTCCCTCTCCTTCCCGGCCTTTGCGGCGATCGGTGCTTCGCGCCCCTTCATAGCAGATCTGGGCGGGAACTCGCGAGCGACAGATGAGCCCGCGAGAAGCCGCGCATCGCCCTCCGCGCGCCCGACCGGCAAGGCCTACCCGCCGCGCCTGCCGCTGGGGTCTCCGTCAGCGGCGAGGCGCTTGGCGAAGCTCTCGAGGTTGACCACGCCACGTCGATGCGTCCCGTCGCCGACCTTCCGGACCCCGTCATGCGCCTCGAGGACAAACAAGAGGCTGCGGGCAGAGACCTCAACGACGCGCGCCGTCGCGGTCAGGGTCCGCCCCATGGGCGTCGGCGCGAGATGGCGGACATTGACCTCGCTGCCAACCGTCGCCCACCCGTCCGGCAGATGCGGCGCCGCGGCGGCTGCAGCGGCGGTCTCCATCGCCAGGATCATCATCGGCGTGCCCAGGACGAATGGCATGCCGTCGATATGGGCGCCGACGGTCACTTCGCGCGTGACTACAAGCGCGTGCTGGCCGGTCGTTCCGACCCGGACATTTTCAAGCGGCTCTGTCATTTCGGGGCTCTGGTACGATGACCGGCGCCGCCGTCCCGATTTTGAACGTTGACTGCCTGCCGCGCCGACTACTCGAACGCCCCTCCCCAGGATCCCCAGATGTAGATGCAGGCGAACAGGAACAGCCAGACGACGTCAACGAAATGCCAGTACCAAGCCGCGAACTGGAACCCGACATGGTGCCGCGGCGTGAACTGGCCTCTCAAGGCGCGCATCAGGCAGACAAAGAGGAAAATCACGCCGATGATGACGTGTGCGCCGTGAAACCCCGTCGCCATGAAGAAGGTCGCGCCGTAGATCGAATTCTTGAAGCTGAACGGCGCGTGGATGTACTCGTAGGCTTGGGTGAACGCGAACAGCACGCCGAGGGCGATGCCGATCGCAAGAAAGATCTTGAACAGCCGCCGGTTTCCCCCGCGCAGCTCATCATGGGCAACGTTGACCGCGGCGCTCGACGTGAGCAGCACGAACGTATTCATGAGCGGCAGCGCGAGCGGATTAATGACTTCCATTCCCTTCGGCGGCCAGATTCCGCCGCTGAAATTGAGGAGCCCGTAGGTCTGCGGATCGGAAGGATTGAGCGCGTTCCAGAAAAACGCCCAGAACCACGCGACGAAGAACATGACCTCCGAGGCGATGAACAGGATCATGCCCAGCGTCAGGCCGTGGCGCACGATAATATTGTGGTAGCCGCCTTGAGCTTCGACCACGACATCGCGCCACCAGCCCGCCATCGTGAACAGGATGCCCGCGACGCCTATGGCCAGAATTCCCGGCCCCAAACTGAGCCCGTGCATGAACAATATGAGGCCGAAGGCCGTCAGGAACGCGAAGGCCGCGCCGACGATAGGCCACGGACTCGGATCGACGAGATGAAAACCCGGCCGGTCCGGAATCGCGGCGTCGGTCATTACCTTCTCCCGTTCATGATTAGCCCGCGGGCCCGGCGCGGTCGGCCGTGCGCCCCGGCGCCGGCTTCTCGGGCGGCGAGGCGAACAGCGTGTAGGATAGAGTGATCGAATCGATTCTGGCCATCGATTCGTCCTTCTCAAGCGATGGATCGAGGAAGAACACCACCGGCCACTCCGCGCTCTCATGCGGGCCGAGATGCTGCGTCGTGAAGCAGAAGCACGAGATCTTGTCGAAATACGACCCGGAGACTTCCGGGGTCACGTTGAAAGTGGCGCGGGCCTCAGCCGGGCGGTCGCCCAGGTTGCGCGCCCGGAAAAAGACGGTGACGGTCTTGCCCGTGCGCAGCCGCACCGACTCGCTCTCCGGCTCGAAGCTCCAGTCGAGGCCCGGGGCGACATTGGCGTCGAATCCGACCCGCAAGACCCGATGGCCCTCCGTGTCCGTGTTGGCCGTCACCCGCTGCGGCGTGCCCTCGTAGCCGGTCGCACGGCAGAAGGCGGAGTAGAAGGGCGCCGCGGCGTAGGTGAGCCCAACCATGCCCACCGCGAACGCGATCGCCCCCACGCCAATCAGGCGATTGTTGCGTCCCGTACGGCCGCCGACCGAGACCGCGCGGCCGTCGTGATCGCCCGAAGGGGTCACGCCGCGCTCCCGTGCCCCATAACGGCCGGCGCATGATCGTGCTCGTCGCCAAGAATGTGCGGCGGCTCTTCCCAGGTGTGGAACGGCGGCGGGGAAGGCAATTGCCACTCGAGCGTCGTAGCTCCGGCTCCCCACGGATTGTTGCCGGCGACGCGCTTCACCTTGAACGCGTCATAGAGGACGTAGAGGAATATCAGCGTGCCCGCGCCACCAATAAAGGCTCCGATCGACGACACCATGTTCCAGAAAGCATAGGCTTCGGTATAGTCGACGACTCGCCGGGGCATTCCCTGGAAGCCAAGGAAATGCTGGGGAAAAAAGGCGAGGTTGATGCCGACGAAGGACACCCAGAAGTGCCATTTCGCCAGCCTCTCGTCGTAGAGATAGCCGGTCATCTTCGGGAACCAGTAGTAGAAGCCGGCGAAGATCGAGAACACCGCCCCGAGCGACATCACGTAATGAAAATGCGCAACGACGTAGTAGGTGTCGTGCAGATAGCGGTCGATCGCCGCGTTGGCGAGCACGACGCCGGTGACGCCCCCGACAGTGAAGACGAAGATGAAGCCGATCGCCCACAGCATTGGCGGCCTGAGCGAAATCGAGCCGCCCCACATCGTCGCCAGCCAGGAGAACACCTTCACCCCCGTTGGCACCGCGATCACCATGGTGGCGAACACGAAATAGCGCTGGGCGTTGAGCGACAGGCCGGTTGTGAACATGTGGTGCGCCCACACCGCGAAGCCTAGAAAGGCGATGGCCAGCATCGCGTAGACCATGCCGACATAACCAAAGATTGGCTTCTTCGAGAACGTCGCCACGACCTGGCTGATCATCCCGAAGCCCGGGATGATCAGGATGTAGACCTCGGGATGGGCGAAGAACCAGAACAGGTGCTGGAACAGGATCGGATCGCCGCCACCGGCCGGCTCGAAGAAGGTGGTGTGGAAGTTGCGGTCCGTCAGCAGCATGGTGAGCGCGCCGGCCAGCACGGGCAGCGACAGAAGGAGCAGGAACGCCGTCAGCAGCACCGACCATGGGAACAGCGGCATGCGGAACATGGTCATGCCGGGCGCGCGCATGTTGAAGATCGTAGCGATGAAATTGATCGCGCCCAGGATCGAGGACGCGCCGGCCAGATGCATCGACAGGATGACGAAGTCCGCAGCCGGACCGGGCGTTCCCACGTCGCTGGACATCGGCGGATAGAGCACCCAGCCGCCGCCGAAGCCATGCATGCCCGGCGAGCCTTCGGCAAACATGGAGCACATGAGAAGAAGGAACGACGCCACCAGAAGCCAGAACGACATGTTGTTCAGCCTGGGAAACGCCATGTCCGGCGCGCCAATCATGAGCGGCACCATCCAGTTGCCGAATCCCCCCATCATCGCCGGCATCACCATGAAAAAGATCATGATGAGGGCATGACTGCTGAAGAACACGTTGTACATATTCTTGGCCGCGTCAGCCGAGCCGTCGCCGGTCATAATCGCGGAGATCAACGGGAAAACCTGCACCCCCGGCGACATCAGCTCAGCGCGGATCAGGATCGACAGCAACATGCCGACGAGGCCGCAAATAATGGCGAAGATTAGATAAAGCGTCCCAATGTCCTTATGGTTGGTGGAAAAGAGGTACCGCCGCCACCCAGTCGGGATGTGGTGCTCGTGCTCATGATGAGCATCGACATCGTGATGAGAAAAATCGGTGACGGACGCCATGTCTAACGACTCCGGTGGTGCTGATCGGCTGGACTAGGGCCGCGCCGACTAGGGATGAGGGACGAACGGCGCCGCCGCGACGTCGACCTGGTCGAGGACCGAATATTCCTTCTTGGCCTGGCCGAGCCAAGCCTCGTAGTCCGTTTGGCTGACCACCCGGACATTGATCGGCATGAAGGCGTGGTCAATGCCACAGATGTTCGAGCACTGTCCGTAGAACATGCCCACGTGGTCGGCCTTGAACCAGGATTTGTTAAGACGGCCCGGAACCGCATCGATCTTGACGCCGAACGACGGCACCGAGAACGAGTGAATGACATCCTGCGAAGTCACGTCGACTTCGATCACCTTGCCGACCGGAACAACCATCGGATTGTCTGCGGTGATGATGCGCGGCTGGCCGGGTTTGAGGTCCTTATCCTCGACATAGAGCGAATCGAACGCAAAGCCGCCCACGGATTTCGGGTAGCCGTAGTTCCAATGCCACTGCGACGCCGTCACCTTCAGCGTCAGGTCCGGAACGGGAATGATGAGCTGGTCCGCGAGCAGGCGGAACGACGGAACCGCGATGAAGACGAGCAGGAGCGCGGGGGTGACCGTCCAGATGATCTCGATTCCCGCGTGATGCGTCCGCCGCGAGGGCACCGGGTTCGCGGTCTCGTTGAAACGCCAGACAATATAGACGATGAGCGCCAGCACCAGAAGCGAAATGCCAATCGTCACCGGAAGCAGGATCCAGTTGTGGAACCAGAACATGTCGTCGGCGATCTGGCTGTTGGCCGGCAGAAAGCCGATCCCCCCGTCATGGGGCGCGCCAAGCAGCTGCGCGCCCGCTCCCGACACGGCAAGCGCCGCTACGAGCGACGCGAGGCCCGCCCTGATCGCGTTTGAGCGTAGGCGCATAACGACCCGTCTCCTTCGCATTTACCCGTGTCGTTAGCACAAACGACCGCATCGCGCCGCGCACCCTCGATTCCGACGCAGCGCAACAATAGACGGCGCGCCAACTCGTTGACAAATGAAAAATTCTTGTCACTCGCTCCGCCGCCATGTCGACCGCGCCGCGGTCGCTGTCGCGTTTTTCGCCTTAACCGGAGCCGATCAACGCGCGAGACTGCCCCAGCTTGATAATTTTGTGCTTGGCTGGCCGCCTCGCTGCTCGCAATATGCAGGCAGGCCATCTGGCTCGAGGCCGTCGCCCTCGAGGCCTCAAAGAGACGCGTCATGGCGGATGAGAGCGACGAATCGTCGCATCGAGCAAAGTCTCTGGCGCTGGCGGTCCTGGCGGCCCTGGGCTGGCTGGTCGCCGGCTTTATGTGGTGGCAGGGCGGGCAGACCCAGTCTCGATTGACCGAGCAGTTGACGGCCGCCGAACGGGCGCGCGAATCCCTGGCCTCGGATCTGCAAAACCTGCAAAAGGCGGCTGGCGTCGCCGCTGATTTGAAGAAGCAGGCGGCTGACGCCGAGAAGTCGCTTTCCGAGGCGACTGCCGCGAGGGCCTCGGCGCAAAATGAACTCGCGGACCTGACCAAACAGATCAGCGACGCCAAACTGGCCATTTCCGGCGCGCAGGAGGAGGCGGGCGCCAAAGCCCGCGACCTGCAAGCCGTCGACGCGAGGCTCAAGGACGAAAGCGACCGCGCGGCGGCGCTGCAGAGCCAGGATCAGGCCCTCACAACCGAGCAGGCGCGCCTGCAGAGCGAGGCCGACGCCACGCGCAAGGCTCTCGCGGACGCTCAGGGCCAGACCGCCTCGGCGCAGAAGCAGTTCGAAGCGTTGCAGGGCCAGATCAACTCTGCGACCGCCGAGCTCAACGCCATTCAAGCGCAAATTCGCGGGGCGAAACCGCCGACCGGTTCCGCCCCGGAGACGAGCCCGAATCCGTGACCGGACAGCCCGGCCAAAGGCCGGCAGGCTCCGATGGAGATTGTGCCGCCCAGCGCTGCGTGTTTAACATTCCAGCGGATCGGCAGCCTGGGGGCGCCGCAGAAGTGAGGCCGGGCGTTTCATGGACGAGCTTGTCACCACTGACAAACCCGCGCCGGAAGCGGCCGAGATGCGTCCCTATTCCGCAGCGGAGCTCAAAGCGGCGGTCCTGGCGAAACTGACTTACGCCGTCGGCAAGGCGCCGAGCCGCGCCACGCCGCACGATTGGTTTCTTGCGGTCACGTTCGCCACCCGCGACATCATCGTCGGCCGCTGGCTGGAATCGCTAAACGGCGTCTACATCGACGGGCGCAAGCGGGTCTATTATCTCTCGCTCGAATTTCTGATCGGGCGACTACTGTTCGACGCCCTGACCAATCTCTGCGTCGCGGAGCCAATGGCGGAGGCGCTCGACGAACTCGGCGTCAGTCTGACGGACTTGCGCAAGATCGAGCCCGATGCGGCGCTCGGCAACGGCGGCCTCGGCCGCCTCGCCGCGTGTTTCATGGACAGCATGGCGACGTTGTCGATCGCCGCGCACGGCTACGGCATCCGCTACGACAATGGTTTGTTTCGCCAGATCATTCGCGGCGGCTGGCAACAGGAAACGCCCGAGGACTGGCTCGTCAACGGCAATCCGTGGGAGTTCGTCCGCCCCGAATACAATTACGCGATCGGGTTCGGCGGTTGGGTCGAAATGGTCGAGAGCGACGAGCGCACCAGCCATGTGTGGCATCCGGCTGAGACGGTGGAGGCGGTCGCCTACGATACGCCGATGGTCGGCTGGCGTGGCCGCCACGTCAATACGCTGCGCTTGTGGTCGGCGCGGGCGACCGACCCGTTGAAGCTCGACGCCTTCAACGCCGGCGACTATGTCGGCGCGTTCTCCGCGACGGTCCGGGCCGAGGCGATCTCCAAGGTTCTCTATCCCAGCGACGCGACTCCGGCCGGCCAGGAATTGCGACTCCGACAGGAATATTTCTTCACTTCAGCTTCGTTGCTCGATCTCATTCGCCGCCACATCAAGCAATGGGGCGATGTGCGCACGCTCGGCGAGCACGCCGCCGTCCAGCTCAACGACACCCATCCAGCGATCGGCATCTCCGAACTCATGCGCATCCTCGTCGACCTCAACAAGGTCGACTGGGACGACGCCTGGTCGATCACCCAGGCGACATTCTCCTACACGAACCACACTCTGCTGCCGGAGGCGCTTGAAACCTGGCCAGTGCCGTTGATGGAGCGCGTGCTGCCGCGCCACATGCAGATTATCTACCTCATCAATGCGGCGCATCTCGACAGCGCGCGACGGCGCGGGTTCGTCGATGCGAGCCTGCTCGCCGGCATCTCGCTCATCGACGAACACGCCGGGCGCCGGGTGAGAATGGGGAACCTCGCCTTTATCGGTTCGCACAAGATCAACGGGGTTTCGGCGCTGCACACCGATTTGATGCGCAAGACCGTGTTTCATTCGCTCAATTCGGTCTATCCCGGCCGCATCACCAACAAGACCAACGGCATCACGTTTCGCCGCTGGCTCATGGAATGCAATCCGGACCTGGCCGACATTATTCGCTCGACTCTCGGCGAGCGCGGGCTTGACGACTATCATGCGCTAAAAGGCTTTGTGGCGCATGCGGACGACTCTTCACTGCAGGAGCGCGTGGCTCAAGCCCGCCGCAAACGCAAGGCCGCGCTTGCGCGCGTCATCACCGACCAGCTCAACCTGCGCGTCGACCCGGAGGCGATGTTCGACGTGCAGGTCAAACGCATCCACGAGTATAAGCGCCAGCTGCTCAATATTCTCGAGACGGTCGCGCGCTACAACGCCATCCGCGCCAACCCGACCATCGACTTCGCGCCCCGGGTCAAGATCTTCTCGGGTAAGGCGGCGGCGAGCTACACGCAGGCGAAGCTCATCATCAAGCTCGCCATCGACGTCGCCAAAGTCGTCAATTCGGATCCGACCGTGCGCGGCCTCTTGAAGGTCGTGTTCCTGCCCAACTATAACGTCTCCCTGGCCGAGATCATCATGCCGGCCGCCGACTTGTCGGAACAGATCTCGACCGCCGGCATGGAAGCCTCCGGCACCGGCAATATGAAGATGGCGCTTAACGGCGCGCTCACCGTGGGCACTCTCGACGGGGCGAATGTCGAAATGCGCGATATGGTTGGCGACGACAACATCTTTATTTTCGGCCTGACCGCCCCCGAGGTCGAAGCCGCGCGCGCCAAGGGTATCGACTCTACCGAATGGATCGCGGCTTCCCCGATCCTGCGCGAGGCGCTCGACGAAATCGGCTCCGGCGTGTTCTCGACCGACGACGCCGCACGGTATCGCGGTCTTGTCGATATGCTGACCCATCACGATTATTTTATGATTTGCGCCGACTTCGACGCTTATTGGGCGGCGCAGATGAAGATCGACGAGGCCTGGCGTGACCGCAATCGGTGGATGCGCTCGAGCATTCTCAACACCGCCAATGTCGGCTGGTTCTCTTCCGACCGCACAATCGCCGAGTACGCAAAAGAAATCTGGAACGCTCCATTCACGCCGATAGTTTAAGCTGCGGCAAGGAGACTGTCATGCGGGAGGAATGGAGAGCGCGGGATGAAGAGCTCGACGCGATCGCGGGCGCCCGCAAATCCGATCCGTTCGCCGTGCTCGGACCGCACCAGACCCCCGCCGGATGGGCGATCCGCGTCTTTGCGCCCCAGGCGATCTCGGTCCGCGCGCTCACCCGGGACGGCGCGGTCATGGCCGAGTTGCCTCGTCGCAAGGACGACTTTTTCGAGGCGCTGATTCCATCGGCCAAGCAGCGCCCGACCTATCGCCTCGAAGTCAAAACCGCGCACGGAGCCTTTTCTTACGTTGACCCTTATGCGTTCGGGCCGGCGCTGGGACCGCTCGACGATTATCTGGCGCGGGAGGGCACGCATCGGCAGCTCTACCGTCGGCTCGGCGCCCAGCTCATTCGTCATGAGGGCGTCGACGGGGTGCTCTTTGCCGTATGGGCGCCCAATGCGACGCGCGTTTCGGTGGTCGGCGATTTCACTCAGTGGGACGGACGGCGCTGTCAGATGCGGCGGCGCTTCGACAGCGGCCTCTGGGAGATCTTCGTCCCTGAATTGACGGTCGGGGCGGTGTATAAATTCGAACTTCTGGGCCCGGACGGCGCCCTGTTGCCGCTCAAGGCTGATCCGTTCGGTTTCGAGGCCGAGCTCAGGCCGTCAACCGCTTCCGTGGTCGCCGACAGCGCTGACTTCTCCTGGACCGACGCTGAATACATGGCCAGGCGCGGCGAGGGCGAGCACCGGCGAAAGCCGATGACGATTTACGAAGTGCATCTCGGCTCCTGGCGGCGCGGCGAGGGAGGACGGTTTCTCACCTACGACGAACTCGCCGACCAGCTCATCCCCTATGTCGTCGATCTCGGCTACACTCACATCGAGCTCCTGCCGATCAGCGAGCATCCGCTCGATGAATCCTGGGGCTACCAGCCGATCGGCCTGTTCGCCCCGACGCGGCGCTTCGGCGACCCGGCCGCCTTCGCGCGCTTTGTGGATCGGGCGCACGCCGCGGGCCTCGCCGTCATCCTCGACTGGGTGCCGGCGCATTTTCCGACCGATCAACAGGGGTTGGCGCATTTCGACGGCACTGCGCTTTACGAGCACGCCGACCCGCGCAAGGGCTTCCAGCCGGACTGGAACACGGCGATCTACAATTTTGGCCGCGTCGAGGTCGCGAACTTTCTCTATTGCAACGCGCTTTACTGGGTCGATCGCTTTCATATCGATGGGCTGCGCGTCGACGCTGTCGCCTCGATGCTTTACCTCGACTACTCTCGCAAGGAGGGCGAATGGCTGCCCAATGCCGACGGAAGCAAGGAAAATCGCGAAGCGATCGCCTTCCTCCGTCGCGCCAACGAGCTTGTCTATGGCGGCTTTCCCGGGAGCGTCACGATCGCCGAGGAATCGACGGCTTTTCCCGGCGTTTCGCGGCCGACCGACCAGGGCGGCCTGGGGTTCGGCTTCAAGTGGAACATGGGCTGGATGCACGACACGCTCGACTATGTGTCGGAAGATCCGATCTATCGCCGCTGGCATCACAACAAGTTGACGTTCGGCCTTCTTTACGCCTTCAGCGAGAACTTCGTGCTGCCGATCTCACACGATGAAGTGGTCCACGGCAAACGTTCCGTCATCTACAAGATGCCGGGCGACGAATGGCAGCGCTTCGCCAATGCGCGCGCCTTCTACGGCTTCATGTGGGGGCACCCCGGCAAGAAGCTCCTGTTCATGGGGCAGGAGTTTGGTCAGACAAGCGAGTGGAACGCCACGGAATCCCTCCCCTGGTGGCTGCTCGATCATCGGCCGCATCAGGGGATTCAGGCCTGGATCCGTGAACTCAATCGGCTCTATCGTGAGACGCCCGCGCTCCACGCGCGCGATTGCGAGCCCGATGGCTTCCGCTGGATCGTGGTCAACGATGACACGCAGTCGGTGCTGGCCTTTCTCCGGTTCGGCGCGCGGAGCGACCCTCCGGTCGCGGTCGTATGCAATTTTACCCCGGAGCCGCGCCTGGGCTACCGTCTAGGCCTGCCTTATCGGGGTTTCTGGCGCGAGGCGCTCAACAGCGACGCCGCTTCCTATGGCGGCTCGAATATGGGCAATCTCGGCGGCGTCACCGCTGGGGAGCGTCCCTCGCACGGCTTGCCAGCGTCTGCCACCGTGACCTTGCCGCCGCTGGCGACCTTGTTCCTCGTTTTCAGCCCGCCCGCCGGCGCAGGAGAGGCGGCGCCCTGACGGAGTTCGACATGCCCAAGTTGAAAAGCGCAACGGAACTCGGCGTTTCGGCGCCCTTCGCTCGCCACGCCATGGCCTATGTCCTCGCGGGCGGGCGCGGCAGCCGCCTGCTCGAGCTCACCGACCGGCGCGCCAAGCCCGCGGTCTATTTCGGCGGCAAGTCGCGCATCATCGATTTCGCCTTATCGAATGCGCTCAACTCAGGCATTCGCCGCATCGCGGTCGCCACGCAATACAAGGCCCACAGCCTGATCCGCCACCTCCAGCGCGGCTGGAACTTCTTCCGGCCCGAGCGCAACGAGAGTTTCGATATTCTGCCCGCCTCGCAGCGCGTGTCAGAGACGATGTGGTACCTCGGCACCGCGGACGCGGTCTACCAGAACATCGATATCATCGAACCCTATGGCCCCCACTTCATCGTGCTCTTGGCCGGCGATCACATCTACAAGATGGACTACGAGAAAATGCTCCAGCAGCACGTCGAATCAGGCGCCGACGTGACGGTCGGCTGCCTCGAGGCGTCGCTCGAGGAAGCGACCGGGTTCGGCGTCATGCATATCGACACCAAGGACAACATCATTGCTTTCCTTGAGAAGCCGAAGAACCCGCCGCCCATGCCCGGCAAGCCTGATGTCGCGCTGTGCAGCATGGGCATCTATGTCTTCGAGACGTCGTTCCTGATCGACATTCTCAAGCGCGACGCGGCGGATCAGCATTCGAGCCATGATTTCGGCAAGGACATCATCCCCTACCTCGTCAAGAACGGCAAAGCGGTGGCGCACCACTTCTCCAAATCGTGCGTGACATCGAACGAAGAGGCCCTGCCCTATTGGCGCGATGTCGGCACCGTGGACGCGTACTGGGGCGCAAACATCGATTTGACCGACGTCGTTCCTGAATTGGACCTCTTCGACCGGGGCTGGCCGATCTGGACCTATGGGGAGATCACGCCGCCGGCGAAATTCGTGCATGACGTCGACGGCCGCCGCGGCCTGGCGGTCTCTTCCCTGCTTTCGGGCGGCTGCATCGTCTCCGGCGCCTCGCTCAGCCGCTCGCTCATTTTTACCGGGGTGCGCGTCCATTCATACACCACCGTGCACGAAACAGTGGTGCTGCCGTATGTCCACATCGGACGCAACGTGCGACTGGTCAAGGCGGTCATCGATAGCGAGGTGCGCATTCCCGACGGCCTCGTCGTCGGCGAGGATCCCGAGCTTGACGCCAAGCGATTCAGGCGCACCGAAAACGGCGTCACGCTGATCACCCAGCCGATGATCGACAAACTCGCGCTATGAGCGAGGTGAAAGTTCTGTCCGTAGCCTCGGAGGTCTTCCCGCTCATCAAGACCGGAGGACTGGCTGATGTCGTCGGCGCGCTGCCTGCGGCGCTCGCCCGCGAGGGGGTCGAGATCAGAACCCTCGTGCCCGCCTACCCGGCGGTGATGGCGAGGCTCGGCGACGCCGAGACAGTGCACGATTACGCCGATCTGTTTGGCGGTCCGGCGCGCGTTCTCGCCGGCGCCGCGGCTGGCCTCGAGCTGTTCGCCATCGACGCGCCGCATCTCTACGACCGGCCCGGCAATCCCTACATTGGCCCCGATGGGCTCGGCTGGTCCGACAACGCCCTACGATTCGCGGCGCTCGCACGCGTCGGGGCGGATATTGGCCTCGGAGCGATCGATGCATTCCGACCTCAGGTCGTTCACGCGCACGACTGGCAGGCGGCGCTGGCGCCCGCCTACCTGCACTACGCTGACGGGCCGCGCCCAGGCACCGCAATCACGATTCATAACATCGCCTTCCAGGGCCATTTTCCGGGCTCGATCTTCGGCGAGCTGGGGTTGCCGCCGTATGCGTTCACCATCGACGGGGTCGAATATTTCGATGGCGTCGGCTTTCTCAAGGCGGGGTTACGGCTGTCCGACCGCATCACGACCGTTTCGCCGACCTACGCGCGGGAGATTTTGACGCCCGAGTTCGGCATGGCGCTCGACGGGCTCTTGCGCACCCGAGCCGGCGCCCTGCAGGGCATCGTCAACGGCATTGACGACACGGTGTGGAATCCGGCCACGGACGCCGCGATCGCGCAAACTTACACGCCCATGCGCATCGACATGCGGGTTCGCAACAAGACCACGCTGCAGACCCGGATGGGACTGGAGCTGGGGGTCGACCGGCCGCTGTTCGGCGTCATCTCGCGCCTTTCGGATCAGAAGGGCCTCGACCTATTGTTGCAGACGCTGCCGGGCCTCATCGCCAAGGGCGCCCAGCTCGCGATGCTGGGCTCGGGCGAGCCGTCGCTGGAGGCGGGTTTCACCGCCGCGGCGGCTGCGCGACCGGATTCCGTCGCTTGCCTTCTCGGCTACGATGAGCAGCTGGCCCATCTCATCCAGGCCGGAGCCGATTTCATCGTCGTGCCCTCGCGTTTCGAGCCTTGCGGGCTCACCCAGCTTTGCGCGCTCCGCTACGGCGCGCCGCCGATCGTCGCGCGCGTCGGCGGCCTTGCCGACACGGTCATCGACGCCAACGAGGCGGCGATCGCCGCCGGCGTGGCGACCGGCGTCCAGTTCTACCCCCCAACCGTCGAAGCGCTGACCTATGCGCTCGACCGCGCGCTGGAGATTGGCCGCGATCCGGCGACGATGCGGCGCCTCAAGCTCAACGGCATGCGAGCGGATGTCTCCTGGCGCGGTCCGGCGAAGCGATACGCCGCGCTTTATCGCGATCTCGCCAGGCCTGCCGAATGACCGATCCGAAGGCCGCCCGCGGCGTCATCGTCTCGGCGCGCGGGCTCGAAGCGGCGCTCGTTCTACCGAACGCCGAGAGCGCCTCGCTCTGCGTCTATGAAGGTGACCGCGAGATTGTCCGCGCGCCGATGACGCGCGACCCCGACGGCGTCTTGCGCGGCCTTGCGCCCGGATTCGGCGCCGGCGCGCGCTACGGCTTCCGCGTCGAGGGGCCTCACGAGCCGCAGCGGGGAAAGCGCTTCGACCCGTGGAAATTGCTGGCCGATCCTTACGCCTGGCGGTTCGACCAGCCGTTCCGCCTCCATCCCTCGATGTTCGCCTTCGGCGAGGACACCGGCCCCCACACGGCCAAGGCGATTGCCGGGGAGCCGCCTGCCAGGGAGCCTGGCCACAAGCGTATCCCACCCGAGGCGCTCATCATCTACGAGCTCAACCTGCGCGGCTTTTCCCGGCTAAACCAGGCGATCCCCGAAGTTGCGCGCGGAACCTTCGCGGGGCTCGCGCATCCCGCCTCGATCGCGCATCTGGCCGCGCTTGGGGTCACCGCGGTCGAGATCATGCCGGCCGACCCGTTCATCGACGCGCGGCACATGCCCCCGCTCGGGCTTTCGGATGCGTGGGGCTACAATTCCGTCGTGTTCGGCTCGCCCGATCCGCGTCTCGCGCCAGGCGGATGGGCCGACGTTCGCGCCGCGACCGACGCGCTGCACGCGGCAGGCATGGAGGCTATTCTCGACGTCGTCTTCAACCACAACGGCGAAAGCGATGAGCTTGGGCCGACGCTGTCGCTTCGCGGTCTCGACAACGAGGCGTGGTTCCGCCTCGACCCGCGCAATCCAGCGCTCTACATCAACGACACCGGCACCGGGAATTGCCTCGCGCTCGACCGTCCGCTCGTTGTCGAGATGGCGATCGGCGCGCTGAGGCGCTGGATGATCCATGGCGGCTTCGATGGCTTCCGCTTCGATCTCGCGCCGACGCTCGGCCGGCGAGACAGCGGCTTCGATCCGCAGGCGCCGTTCTTCCAGGCGCTGGCTGCCGATCCCATACTCGCGAACGCGAGGCTCATCGCCGAACCCTGGGACATCGGCCCGGGCGGCTATCGGCTCGGCCAATTTCCGCCTGCCTTCGCCGACTGGAACGACCGCTATCGTGACGCCGCGCGCCGCTTCTGGCGCGGCGATCCCGGCCTGCGCGGCGAGATCGCGACGCGCATAGCCGGCTCGCGGGATCTGTTCCCGAGCGCCGGTGAGCCGTCCACGGGCGTCAATTTCGTGGTCGTCCATGACGGGTTCACGCTTCGCGACCTCGTCTCCTATGACCACAAGCACAACGAAGCCAACGGCGAGAACAATCGCGACGGGACGGACGACAACAACAGCTGGAACCATGGCGTCGAGGGCCCGAGCGGCGATCCGGAAATCGCGGAAGCGCGCGAGCGCGACGAGCGCAATCTGCTCGCCCTCCTCATCGCCTCGCGCGGGACGCCGATGCTGGCCATGGGCTCCGAGCTCGGCTTCAGCCAGGGCGGCAACAACAACGCCTATGACCAGAACAACGCGACAAGCGCCATCGACTGGCGCCAGGGGGACGCCGCGCTCACCGCCTTCACCGCGCGGCTCATCGCGGCGCGGCGCGCGAACGCCGCGTTCTCCCGCGACGCCTTCCTGACCGGGTCGCCGTTCGATGCGAGCGGGCTCCCGGATGTCGAATGGCGCGACGCGAATGGGCCGATGAGCCAAAGCGAATGGAGCGACGCCGAGGGCGGCGTTCTCGTCGCCGTGTTCGCAACGCCGCAAGGCGCGAGTGTCGATCGCGCCGCGCTCGCCATGAACCGGTCGAACGCCGACGAGGAGACCACCCTTCCCTCCCCGCGCGCCGGCATGGGCTGGCGCATCCTCGCCGACACCCACGATCCCGAAACGCCCGAGCGCCCGACGGCCCTCGCCAACCTCGTGCGCCTCCGCGCGCGCTCGTCGCTCATCCTCGCGGAGGCGCCGTCGGGGGGCGGTCTGAACGCCGGCGCCCCCACCGGCGAGACGATCGACAAGCTCGCGAGCGAGGCCGGCATCGCGGCGGAATGGGCGGACATTTCCGGCAAGCGCACGATTGTCTCGCCCGAGACCAGGATCGCGATCCTGTCCGGGCTTGGCCTCGAGGTCGCGAGCGAAGCGCAGGCGCGCGAAAGCCTTGCGCGCCTGATCGATGAGACTGAGCGGCGCCGCCTGCCCTTCTCGCTGATGCTGCGCGCCGATGAGCCGCTTGTCGCTCCGTTGCGCGACCTCCCCGGCAAGACCGACGCGCGGATGGTGCGAGAGGACGGCGCAGTCGCCGAATGGTCGATCGATGCGGGCGACGGCGCAAAGCGCGATCTGGCGGACGGGCGCACCGTCTCCGAACGCGCTTTTGCGCTGCCCTCTCTGCCCATCGGGCGCCACCGGCTCATTGTCGATGGGGTCGAATGCGCGCTCACCGTCGCGCCGCCCGCCGCGTATGAGGCCAAAGGGGCGACGCGCAAACGGTTCGGCGTCGCCGCTCAGCTCTATGCGCTCCATCGGGAAGGCGCGGACGGGCGCGACCAGGGGATCGGCGACTTCTCGGCGCTTGCCCGCGCAGGCGAAAGCACGGGACAGGCCGGCGGCGCCTATCTGGGCCTAAGCCCGCTGCATATGCTGTTTCCGCGCGATCGGGAGCGGGCGAGCCCCTATTACCCCTCGGATCGCCGCTTCGTCGATCCGATCTTCATCGACGCGCTCGACGATGCGGGCCTGCCGAGGGACGAGGCGCTGAACGCGGCGCTGGAGGCATTGGCGCCGGCTTTCGCCGCCGCGTCGACAACCAGGTATGTCGAATATGTCGAGGTGTGGCGCGCCAAGCGCGCGGCGCTCGAAGCGCGAAGCGCGGCGTTCGCCCGGCTGCGGGAGGCAAGGCCCGCCGATCCCCTCATCGCCGGTTACCATGCGTTTGCGCGAGCGGGCGGCGAAACCTTGCGGCGGTTCGCCGCTTTCCAGGCGGCCGCGGAGGCAGAAGCGAGCGACGATTGGCGGCTTTGGCCCCACGATCTGCGCGACGGGGAACCCAAAGCGATCGACCAGGCGATCGAGCGAAATCGCCACGGCTTCGAGTTCGCCCTCTTTTGCCAATGGCTCGCCGACCGCCAGCTCGAGCGGGCGGCCGGGCGAGCGCGGAGCCGCGGCCTCGAGATCGGCTTCTATCGCGATCTCGCCGTCGGGGCCGCGCCGGAGGGAGCGGAATCCTGGGCGCACGCCGGGGCGCTTACGCGCGGCGTCGCCATCGGGGCGCCGCCCGATCCGTTTTCCGTGCAAGGCCAGAACTGGAGTCTGCCAGCGCCCAATCCGCTCGCCGGCGCGCGTGAGGGGTGGGCTTCGCTCAGCGCTGTCTACCGCGCCAACATGCGCCACGCGGGCATGCTGCGCATCGATCACGCAATGGGGCTCAAGCGCCTCTTCCTGATCCCGGCCGGCGCCCGTCCCGCGGAAGGCGCCTACCTCTCCTATCCGATCGACGATCTCCTCGGCCATCTCGCGCTCGAAAGCCAACGCGCCGAGTGCATGGTGGTCGGCGAGGACCTCGGCACGGTGCCTGACGGCTTCCGCGACCGGATGGCCCGCGCCAACGTCCAGGGTATGCGGGTGTTGCGGTTCGAGCGCGATGGTTCCCACGTGCGTCCGCCGGAAGCCTATCCGCCGACCTCGGTCGCCTGCGCCGCCACGCACGATCTCGCCACCCTCGCCGGCTGGTGGCAAGGCGCCGACATCGGCGAGCGGCTGATGCTGGGCATTCTGACAGAGGCTGAGGTCGGCGCGGCGATCGCTCAGCGCCGCGAGGAAAAGGAGAGTCTCGTCGCCGCGCTTCTCGCCGCTGGTCTCATCGGCTCGGCGCCGGGCGACGAAGCGCCGCTCTCCGACGCGCTCGCCGCGGCGGTCCACGCGTTCATCGGGGGCGCGGGCTCGATCCTCGCTCACGCCCAGTTCGACGACCTCATCGGCGAGACAGTCCAGACCAATCTGCCCGGGACGGATCGCGAGCGCCCCAACTGGCGCCTCAAGGCGGCCCCGGATGTCGCCACGGCGTTCGCGGGCAATCGCGCGCGGGCGATTCTTGCGGCGCTGGCCAAGGGGCGGACGTAGCCGGGATCGGCTTTCGCGGGGCGATTTCGCCACCTCCGGCGCCCGTGTCGAACGCCGTCCGGCGCTGCCTCGCCCACGCGCCGCCTCGCCATGATATTGCAGGGCGCGGGGCCCATTTGGGTTCGTTCCGCCAAAACGCTATCTCTACCTATTTCCTTTGTAATTTAGTCGTCCTGCCGGACTGTCCCCATCTCGGCCTCCCGCCTTGGCGCTTGCAGCGCCGCGGCTTTTGACGGGTTCGGCGCCGCAATCTAAAAGGCGGCGACTTCGCTGTTCCGGAAGCCCGTCAAATGAGTCTGCGCAGTCTCGACCTCGAAGCTCTGAAAGCGACGCCCCTGACCCGGGAGCCCTTCGAATATCTCGTCGTTCCCGGCTTCGTCCGCGCGGACGCGCGCGCGAACATCAACGCCGATTATCCAAAAATCTCCGAGGGCGGAAGCTTTCCGGTCGCGCAGCTTAGCTATGGCGCCGCGTTCCGCGAATTTCTCGACGAATTGGAGAGCGACGAATTCCGCGAAGCTTTCGAGGACAAGTTCGACCTCGCGCTCGCGGGACGGCCGACCACGACCACCGTTCGCGGCCAGTGCAGCCCGAAGGACGGGCGCATCCATACCGACACGAAAAGCAAGATCATCACGATCCTCATCTACATGAACCCCGCCTGGGAGAATTCCGGCGGCCGCTTGCGGCTTCTCAAGTCGGGGGACGATCTCGACGACATGATCATGGAGGTGCCGCCGGTGGAGGGAACGCTGCTGGCGTTCAAGCGAGCCGACAATTCGTGGCATGGTCACAAGCCGTTCGCCGGCGAGCGCCGCGTCATCCAGTTCAACTGGGTCACTTCCGAGGGCGATCGGCGGATGGCGATGCTGCGCCACCATGTCTCGGCGCCCCTGAAGCGCCTGTTCGCGGCAGTTCGACAATAAGGTCGCGACACTCCGCAAAGCAGTTTTCTGTCTCTTAGGAAGGGCACACTGCTTATGCCTGACGATCTCGCCGAACTCGTGAATAACCCCAGCGAGACGCTTGCCGCCGAGTACAAAGCTCAGCTAGACGTTTCTGATAACGTATCGAAGGCTAAGTTTGCTCGACATGTCGCCGCCCTGGCCAATTACGGCGGTGGTTACTTGGTTTTCGGCTTTAATGACGATCTGACCAAAGCAGCCGTGACCGAGTTTCCGGGCGTTGACCGCGACGCGGTCGCTGGAGTCGTTAAGTCTTACCTCGACCCCGCATTCCAATGTGATGTGCGCGTCGTGGTTGGAGAGAGCGGAGCGCGGCACACACTGGTTGTTGTGCCCTCCCATGGACCACTCCCAATCTGCGCAAAGCGTGATGGGCCGCAAGACGCTAAGGGACGCTCGCAGGGCATCAAGAGCGGCACTTATTATATTCGGAAGCCCGGCCCGGCGAGCGAACCCATCCTCACTCCGATTGAATGGGCACCTCTCCTTCGCCGATGTGTTCTGGCCGAGCGGGCCGCGATCCTCGGCGCAATCGACATGGCGTTAAAAGGCGAGCGGTCAGAAGATGCCATCGAGACGGGCCTTCGCCGGTGGCATGAAGTATTGCTGCAGAGCTATCGCGAGCGACTGGCAAGCGCTGGGCGGGAACAGGCTCTGGCTAACGGCTACACGCAGTTCTCGTTCGCCGTACACCACAGTGGCGGCGGGGTCGCGAACGACGACCTGCTAAGGGTTGTCGAACGGTGCAACGCGGAAGCGGACGCTATAACAAGAATGCATTGGGGACCGTTCCCGGTGATTCATCGCGATCCGAAGACCCCACGCTTCCGGACTGTCTCCGATTTGGATAACGGCGAATGCGAGTTTCTCGAAGCATCACTGATCTTAGAGGAGATCGGCAACCGAAGCATGTGGCGCGTCAGCGGCGATGGGTTCGGATCGCTTATCAAAGGATGGCGGGAGGACAGCCCGAGCTTCCGGAAAGAGCCACAATCATGCCTGAGCCCTCTTTGGCTTAGTACAGATGTCGCGAGTTGTGTTCTCTTTGCGCGGGCATTCGCAAACAACTTCGAAGCCGCAACGGCTGTAACGTTCCGATGCGAATGGACTGGTCTTAAGAACCGAAAGCCTTTCGACCACGATACGCGGGTGTCCCTTAACGGCCATCCAGCGCAAGATGAGGGCAGAATTTCACACAAAACCATCTCCCTTGCAGAATTGAATAGCGGTTGGGAAATACCGGCCGCCGCGCTTATTGGACCGGTGGCTAGGGCGGTCGGGGCCAGCGATCTTCTGACCGCCGAACGGTTAACCCGCCGAGCGGCGGGTTGGATGCAGCGCGACTAGATTAGTGGGGTGTCGAACCCATCCTTTCGCGCACCGCAAGAAACTGGCGGCAGCGTGAACTTCCTCTCGCTCGCCCTGCTGTCGGCTGGCGCGTTCATCTCGACGAATATCGACGATTTGTTCCTTTTGGTCGGTTTCTTCTCCGACGGAAGCTTTTCGCGAGTCAGCATCTTCAGCGGCCAAATCCTGGGGATCGCCAGCCTCGTCGCCATTAGCCTCGCGGCAGCTTTTGCAGCGCTGGCGATCTCGCCCGCGCATGTGGGTCTGTTGGGCGTCGCCCCCCTGGTCATCGGCATAGGAAAGCTGCTGCGCCTTGGGAAGATTGAGGAGGAAGGGCAGCCAACCGCCGCAGGCGTCCTCCAGGTCGCAGCCATCACGATCGTGAATGGAGGCGACAACATCGCCGCCTATACGCCGATCTTCGCCAACCAGACGCCTGAGGAAATAACCGCGACAATAGCGATCTTCGGCGCGCTCACGGTTCTTTGGTGCTTCGCGGCGTGGTCGTTGGTCAGGCACACGGTGTTGGGCAAGCCGCTGCGCCGTTACGGGCACATCGTTCTGCCCTTCGTTCTGATCGGACTGGGCGTCCTCATTCTCTATCGATCCGGCGCCATCGACCTCGCCATAGGATTGGCCCCGAGGCCATTCTAACCCTTCCGCGCCGCCCACACCTGGCGGTAGACCGCGCTGATCTCGTCGGCCTCGCGGTCGCGGCTGAAGGCGCTGACGACCCGCGCGCGGGCGCGCGCGCCCATCGCCTCGATGCGCTGAGGTTCGCGCATGAGCGGCTCGAGCGCGGCGACGAGCGCCTCGACGTCATCAACCGGGGTAAGGACTCCATCGGCCCCGTCGGTGATGATCATCTCCGCCGCGCCCGCGCGCGCCGCGACGACGGCGTCGCCCGCCGCCATCGCCTCGAGCATCGTAAGTCCGAAGCCCTCGACCCGCGAGGCGAACACATAGATCGAGATGCGCTGATACCAGAGCGGCACCGCCTCGACCGGCAGCTCGCCCAGAAAGCGGATGCGGTTCATGAGGCCCGCCGCCTCGATCTCACGCTTGAGGCCCTCGACGAAAGGCAGATTGTCGACGGTGGTGAGCCCGACCACCACGGCGCAGAAATCCGGATAGCGCGGCAATAGCCGTCGCATCGCCTCGACGAACAGGTCGCTGCCTTTCTGCTTTCGCACCCGGCCGAACGTTCCGATCCCGTATTTTCCCGGCAGGCCGGTTTCGGCATAGGCGGCCCGCCGGTCGGCGGGGGGAGCATAGAGATCGACGTCGATGCCGTGATGGATGATTGTCGCCGGCCGCCGCAGATATTGCGCCGCAAGCTCGCTGGTCGCGATCAGGGCGTCCATGCGCGCGATGAGAAAGTTCGTGAGCCATGTCTTCTCGCGCTGGGAAGCGGAATTGAAGATCAGCGCGAACCGATAGCCGAGCAGATTGAGCATGAGCCCGGCGATCATCTCGACGTTGCGGCGCGCGTGCCAGATGCGCGCCTTGCCATGGGCAGGCCGACGAAAGCGCAGCCGCACGAGATCGCTCAAGGTCAGACCCGCGATTCCGTCCGGCTGGTCAGGCCCGAGCCACGCCGCCCGCCAGCGCTCGGCGATCAGGGGCGCGATCGTGCGATTGACCGCCGTGCCGCCCGAATAGCGCCAGTTGAGATTGGGAATGACGACCTCGAGCGCGTCGAGGGCCTCATCATCGAATTTAAGGCTCATGCCGCCTCGCCCGATCGCATCGCCGCTGGAGAAGAGCGCTCAGCGCTCCCGTCGCGCGTAATACAACTGCCGATGGATCGATTCGGTCATGAGAGAATACATGGCGCCGACGCCAGCGTGGATGAAGCCGGCCCAGCCGGATAGAAAAAAACGGTTCCAGAAGAAGATGCGCAGGAAATAGATCGGCGGACTGAACACGAGCTTGAGCGTCGATGGCTTTTTCCCCTGCTTCAGCCGCTGCTCGGCTTTAAGCCGCGCATAAGTGATTTCCTTTTTCATCTGCTCATGCAGGGGCAGGCTGCGCTCGTGCCTCAGCAGGCCGTCGCGCGTGACCGGCGTTTGCCCGTGATCTGCGACAAGGCCCTCGTGCACGATGAGGGCGGGATCGAAGCGCGCCCTGCCCCGCCGCACGAGCCTTAAGATATGCTCGGGCCGGGTCCAGCGACTGACGGGCTTCGCCTGCCCGTACAAAGTCAGGGAGCGGCGGACCTTCCAGCCGGCGACCGACTCATCGGCCGCCATCAGCCGCGGCAGCAGGGCGCGCAGCTCGTCGTCCAGCCATTCGTCCGCGTCGATGCTGAAGATCCAGGGTTCCTTCGTCTGATCGAGGGCGAACTGCTTCTGCGCCGCATAGCCGAGCCATGGCTGATGAATCAACCGGATGGGAAAGCCCCGCTGAGCGAACGCTTCCACGATCGCGAGCGTCCCATCCGAGGAGCCCGAGTCGACGACGACAATCTCGGCGAAGCCGCTCAGGCTTTCCAGGCATTGGCCAATGCACGCCGCCTCATTGAGACAGATCACCGCGGCGCTCAGCCCAAGCGCGCCGCTCGCCGTCGGCTCGGAAGGTCGGACCGGAGACAGAGTCGCGGGATCGGTCAGAGCCATTTCTTCTTCGGGTTCCGGCGCCGGAAGCTCCATCCGCCTCATCCTGGGGCCTGTGCGAAGCCTTCGTGCGCGATCGTCCTTCGAGGCCGCTTCGCGGCGCCGAAAGGACGAGGGCCCTCAGCGCCACGCGCCGATATCTGGTCCAATTGTTCGGGACTGGCAAGGTCGGCCGACGCGCCTCCACCCCCTGCTTGCGCGCCGCAACCCCCGTCACCATATCGCCGCAATGACAGATCCCCTCCCATCTCCCTCTCCCGTTTGGACCCTCGATTCCGACGGTCTTGACCAGGGTCCGGGCGTTCTCTCGTCCCCCAGCGACGCAGCGCTCCTCGATGACTATTCGCGCGTCGTCAGCGACGTGGTGGAGCGCGTCGGCCCGAGTGTGGTGCGCATCGACGTGCGCAAGAACGGCCGCAGCGCCGGCTCGGGCTCCGGCGTCATCATTTCGTCGGACGGTCTCGCGCTCACCAACAGCCACGTCGTGCAAGGCTCGCGAACGGTTAGTCTGACCACGCTCGAAGGCCGCGAACTTCAGGCGCGCGTGCTCGGCGACGATCCCGACACGGATCTCGCGCTGCTCAGGGTCGAAGCCGACGTCTCGCTGCCGGCGGCGAAACTCGGCGATAGCGCCAGGCTCAAGCGTGGCCAGATCGCCATCGCCATCGGCAATCCGCTCGGCTTCGACGCCACGGTGACCGCGGGCGTGGTCTCGGCGCTCGGACGATCGTTGCAATCGCGAACGGGAAGGATGATCGAGGACGTAGTGCAGACCGACGCTCCGCTCAATCCCGGCAATTCCGGCGGGCCGCTGGTGTCGTCCGCGGGCGAAGTGATCGGCATCAACACCGCCGTGATCATGGGCGCGCAGGGCATCTGCTTTGCGGTGGCGTCCAACACCGCGAGTTTTGTCGCCGGCGAGATCGCCCGGCACGGGCGCGTGCGGCGAGCTTATATCGGGGTCGGCGCTGCAACGCTCGCGATTCCACGCCGGATCGCGCTCAGGCTCGCTCTCCAGCAGGCCACGGGCGCACGGCTTCTCTCCGTCGACCAGGCGGGGCCGGCCGCACAGGCCGGGCTCCTGACGGGCGATTTGGTCATCGCCCTCGACGGCAAGCCGGTGACGAGCGTCAGCGACCTCGTGCGCGCGCTCGACGCCGACAAGATCGACCGCACGGTAGCCATCGATTTTCTTCGCCGATCGGAGCAGCTGAGGCTTTGGATCGGCCCGGTCGAGCGTCCGCTGGCGGCTTAAGACTGACTAGGCTTTTGCCGAATGCGCGGCCGAGAACTCGGTCCCGACGGGGACCGGAGGCTCGAGTGCGAACGCGCTCTTGCGCGCGCGCGGCGCCGCTCGCGCGATGAGCCGGCTTGCTCCGAACAGCACAATGAGGGCCTGCGCCGCGATCAGGGTGAACGACAGGCCGCCGGGAACCGCGGACATGGCGAATCCAGCGAGCAAGGGGCCCGCCGCCGCCCCCGCGCCATGCGCCAGCAGAAGGCCGCCTGACGCCGCCACCATTTCCTCTCGCGCGACCGCATCGCTCAGATGAGCGAGCGCCAGGCTGTAGGTCGGGATGATCATCCCCCCGAACAGAGCGACGCAGAGATAGAGCAGCCACGGATAGGCGTCGGTCGGCACGACTGCCATCATGCCGATGAGACTCGCCGCCGCTGCAGCGGCCGCGCCAATGATCACGAGTCGCCGGTCGTAGCGGTCCGAGAGCAAACCGAGCGGCCAGGCCGCTACGAATCCGCCGAGCGTGCCGCACGCCATGAAGATCGCGATCTCGCCCGTGCCCAGGCCTCGCCGCTCGGCGAAGATCGGGCCGAGCGTAAAGAAGGCGCCGGTTGTCACGCCGCTCAAGAAACCAGCCGCGACCCCCAGGGGCGAGTCGCGATAGAGCCGGCTGAGGCTCACATGGCCGCCTTCGCCCAGAGGCGCGGGCGCTGCTCCCTGGGTCAGGGCGATCGGCACAAGCGCGACGGAAATAATACAGGCGATGATGCAGAACGCCCTGAACCCGGCCGGATCGGTCGTGGGCAGAAGAAGCTGGCCGCCTACGCCGGCCAGCAAGCCGGTCATCCCGTAGATGCTGAGAATCTGTCCCCTGTTTTCGGAGCTTGCGCCCGCATTGAGCCAGCTCTCGATAACGATGAACATGGCCGCGAAACAGAATCCGGTCAGCGCCCGCGCCGCCATCCACACGAACGGATTGACGATGAGCAGGTGCAGAAGCGGCGCAGTCGCCGCGATGGCGCCGAAAGCCGCGAAGGTGCGAATGTGGCCCACCCGGCGGATCACTGAGGCTGCGCGCAGCGATCCGATAAGGACGCCAGCCCAGAAGCCCGCCCCGACCGCGCCGATCTGAGCCAGCGTGAAACCCTCGATCTCGCCGCGGATGCTCAAGATCGTTCCCTGGAACGTGTTGCCCGTCTGCATGAGAAAGAAGCCCGCGAGCAGCGCGGGCAAAGCAGGAATTGCGGCCGTTAGCCTCGCTGGCATTTCCGCTCCGTTTCGTTAACGCCAACGCCTTGGCCAAGGCCGCGCGTCGGTCAGCGCCGCCTCAAGCCTTTGGCTTGACCAGCGGTCCGGGGAGCGCTCGCTCGGCCTCGTCCTCGAGCGCCTGCTCGTGCGAGCGGATGAAGCGCGCGGCCACGATCACGCCGACCGCGGCGACGATGAGCACGGCGATCCCGACGGGACGCGCGTAATGCTCGAACGCGCGGCCAAGCATATAGCCGCCGACGCCGAAGATCGAGGCCCAGACGATCCCTCCGGCCGCGTTGAAGAGAAAGAACGCCTCCCAATTGTAGCGGTTGACGCCGGCGAGAAAGGCCGCAAAAGCGCGCAACACCGCGACGAAGCGGCCGAAAAACACGATCGCCCCGCCGTGCCTGAGGAAAAGATATTGCCCGACCTTGAGCCGTCGCTCGTCCAGGCGAATGTAGCGTCCGTACCGGTAGATGAGCGGAAAGCCGAGCTCGCGGCCGACCCAATAGCCGCAATTGTCGCCGAGGATCGCGCCCGCCGCCGCCGTCGCGATCACCCCATAGATGTTCAGCGTTCCATGGGCGGCGAAGATCGCGGCCGTGACCAGAACGGTCTCGCCCGGCATCGGAATCCCGGCGCTCTCCAGCGCGACGATCAGGAAGACGGCGAAATAACCGTAAGTCGCGACGAAATGCTGCAGATGCGGCAGAAGCTCCATGTCAGGGCCAACGCTTCGTCAAGGCCAAGTCTTCGTCAAGGCCAGGTCTTCGTCAACGCCAGGTCTTCATCAAGGCCACGCCCTGGCTCCGGTCAGCCGGCGCGCATTGGCGCGCACTTTGCGCCGCGCGGGCCCGGCGGCGGCCTCGGCGATGGCGGTGAGACCCGCCGAAACATCGTTAGGCGTTCGCACACCCCCGAATGCGGCCTTGATGAAGAACGCGCCCCAGGCCGCCTGAGCAGCGAAAGCGCCTTCGATCGCCGCGTCGACCTTCTCCTGCACCATGAGCCGCGCCTCACGCGCTTTGTCCGATTCGCGGCCACCTGGCGCGAGGAGATTTTGCGTGCGAGCGGCAATGGTGAGCGCAGCGTCGGCGCCCGCTTGCGCGTTGGCCCTGGCGATGGCCAGAGACCGCCTGGCGAGACGTCGCGACACCATTGAGACCCCCTGCTGACCCGTCGCCCATCAAAGGCTTCCGGGCCGCGCAACATGAGGCAAGTTTTGCACTGCGGCAAGTCTCACGGCCCAGCGTCAGTCCAGAGGATCGATGCGATACTGGATGAAGCCTGTGTTCACAGCGACCGCGTCGTAAAGTCTTCGCGCGACGGCGTTTGTCTCATGCGTGTGCCAATATACGCGCGCCGCACCCGCTTGCCTGGCGGCCTCGACCACAGCCGCGATCAGCGCGCGACCCACCCCGCTGCTCCTCGCCGCCTCGCTGACATAGAGGTCCTGCAGATAGCATTGCGAATTGATGAGCCACGTGCTGCGCTGAAACAGATAGTGCGCAAGGGCTATGAGCTCGCCGCCGCGATCGGCGACAACGGCATGCACCGGTTCGAGCGGATCGAAAATCCGCGCGAAGGTCGCCTCGGCCACCTCGTCGCTCCACTTAGCGCGATAAAAATCGAGATAGGCCCGCCACAGCGGCGTCCATTGCGCGCGATCCGCGCGCTCAATCCCCCGCACCCTGAAATCCGCCAATGCCGTCCTCCCGTTGTTGCTCGCGACAGGAAGCGCGAGGCCGACAGGATCGGCGGCGACGGCCAGCTTGACAAGCGCCCGCCCCATGGCCTGCTTTGCTGAGCCGAAGCGACTTCGCCGGCTGGAGCAGAGCATGACCCGCGCCCCCCTCATTCTCGCCAGCGTCGCCGCGCTCATGGGCGCAGCTGGCGTGGCGCTGGCGGCGGCGGGGGTCCACGCGAACGGCGGCGAACTCGCCGAGAGGGGGGCTCTGTTTCTCATCCTGCACGCCTGCGCCGCGCTGGCGATCGCCGCCCATGCCCGAATCGGGGGCGCCTCGGCGCGCGCCCTTCTAATCGTCGGTTTCATCATGGAGGCGGGGGCGATTATGTTTTCCGCCGAGCTCGCGATCCATGTCTTCACGGGCGCGCGCGCTTTTGCCTTCGCCGCTCCGATCGGCGGCACGACCATGATCCTCGCCTGGGTGGCGCTGGCGGTGGTTTTTGCGATCGCGAGCCGCGGGCAGGCGTAACGATTGCTAGGGGGATGTCATGCGAGCTGACCTCAAGCGCGGCGAAGGCGCGCTTGCCATCCGCGGCGGCGGTCGAGCGCTTTTGTCTACTCAGCCGCTCGCGGAGCCGAAAATCGCGTCACTTTGATCGCCCTGGCGCGACGGCGCGCCTGCCAAAGATCGTGAGACAATTGATTGCGCAGCCAGGATTCAGCGGAGCCAAATCCCGCCTTCTCGAGGCGTATCGCCATGTCAGCGGAAATGCCGTTGTGGCCGTTCAAAAGTTCCGACAGCGACCCCCGCGAGACGCCAAGCCCCTTAGCCGCGGCTGTCACCGTCAAGTGGAGAGGCTTTAGGCATTCCTCGCGAAGGATTTCTCCAGGATGCGGAGGGTTGAACATTTCCATGCGGTAACTGAATCCATTAGCGATAGTCTTCGAGATCCACGTTGATCGCGTCTTCCCCGTCAATCTCAAATGTCAGACGGTCGTTGCCGGTTATCCATACTGACCACACCCCGTCACGGTCGCCCTTGAGCGAGTGAAACCGAAAACCCGGCAACGCCATCGCCTCGGGGAGCGGTCCGTCATTTAGACGCAGCAAAGCTCGCCGTAGTTTTGGGGCCAGTTGAGCATTGACGCCTTTCGCGCTGCCGGTCCGAAACAGGGCTTCGAGTCCCTTGTGACGAAACCGCTTGATCATTCCACAATGTATGGTGTCGGCCGACGGTTTACAAGTCGCATCTCGTGTTCGCGATCGGTGGCGATAAGCGCGCACAAAGTCGCCCTGGCGGAGCGCAAAAACGCGAAGGGTGATTCGAAATCAGACAGGGCGCCCTTCTTTCCGGGAGGGCAGGTCTTCCGATCAATAATCTCGCCACGACCCCGCGCTTGCCCTCAGTCCCGCACGAATTCGAACCTGTCGACATCGACCAACCCCATGTCGGTAATCTTGAGATGCGGAATCACCGGCAGGGGCAGGAAGGCGACCTGAAGGAAGGGCTCGGATAACGTCACGCCCAAACCTTTGGCCGCCGCGCGCAGCGGAATCAGCGCCTCGCGCACCTCTTCGAAGGTTTTGAGGCTCATCAGGCCCGCGACAGGCAGCGGCAGCTCGGCGACGACCTTGCCGTCGCGCGCCACCGCAAATCCGCCCTCGGTCTCGCGCAGGCGGTTGACCGCCGCCGCCATGTCGGCTTCGTCCACGCCGACGACGCAGAGATTGTGGCTGTCATGCCCGACCGACGAGGCGATCGCCCCGCGCTTCATGCCGAAGCCGTGCACGAAAGCGGTCGCGTGATTGCCGTTGACGCCGTGGCGCTCGACCACGGAGACCTTGACGACGTCCTGGCTTAGATCGACGCCGCGCTCGCCGTTTCTGAACGGCAGCGTCACCGGAACGCGCCCGGTGATGATCTTGCCCGGAACGACGCCGATCGCCTGGGTCGATGGCCCCTGCCCTCTTGCGACAAAATCGGCCGGTTCGACGCGGCGCGCCTTGACGCTCGCGCGCCCGACCGGCGCGATTGAAGCGCGCGCGGCGAACAGAGCTTCGTCAACAACGCGCCCGCGCGCCATCACAAAAGAGACGGCGCAGTGCTCGAGGTCGTCGACCACGACGAGATCGGCGCGCCAGCCGGGCGCGACCAGGCCACGGTCGCGCATGCCGAAGATGCGCGCCCCGGAAATGCTCGCGGCGCGATAAGCGGCGAGCGGCGGCGCGCCAAGCTTGATCGCCGTCCGGATGACGAAGTCGAGATGTCCCTCCTCCGCGATGTCGAGCGGATTGCGGTCGTCGGTGCAGAAGGCGATGAACGGCGAGTTGCGCTCGGTGATCATGGGCGCGAGCGCATGCAGGTCCTTGCTCACCGAACCTTCGCGAATGAGCAGTTGCATGCCCTTGGCGAGCTTCTCCTTCGCTTCCGCAACGTTGGTGACCTCGTGGTCGGTGCGCGGGCCGGCGCTCAAATAACCGTTGAGCGCGGCGCCGCTGAGCAGCGGGCTGTGCCCGTCTATCGGCCGGGTCTGGAACGCCGCGAGCTTGGCGAGGCATGACGGATCGCGCGCGAGAACGCCGGGAAAGTTCATGAACTCCGCCAGCCCCAGCACCTTGGGGTGATCGGCGAGCGGCAGAAGATCATCGGCCTCGAGCCGGGCGCCGGAAGTCTCCAGCGCCGTCGCCGGAACGCAGCTCGAGAGCTGCACGCGCAAGTCCATCGCGGTCAGCATCGACGCGTCGAGGAAATAGCTGAGGCCAGTCAGGCCCAGCACGTTGGCGATCTCGTGGGGATCGCAGATTGACGTGGTCACGCCATGGGCAAGGACGCAGCGGTCGAATTCGAGCGGGGTCAGAAGCGAGGATTCGACGTGGCAATGCGTGTCGATGAATCCCGGAACCACGATCTTGCCGCGGACGTCGATCTCGCGCGCGCCGCTATATTCGCCCATCGTTCCGACGATGCGGTCGTTGCAGATCGCCACATCGCTTGGAACGAGTTCGCCGCTGACGAGATCGAAAATCCGCCCGCCCTTCAGCACCACATCGGCTTCAGCAAGCCCCTGCCCCTGCTCGATGGCGCGCTTGAGAAAGGCGATGGCGTCGCTCATGCGGCATCCTTTCGAGGCTTGCTTTCGGGTCTTGGGCTGAATCTCTCAAGGTATTGTCTCAGGCTTGTCCTTGAGGCTCAAGCGGCCGGTCGGCTCGCCAGGTCAAAACTCGCGCCGGTCACCGCCCGGGAGGCGGCTGGCGTCCGATCATGTCACTTTCGGCGCCAGCTTGCTTTGCACCGGCGCCCGCGCGAATGTGCCCTCCATCAAACGCTCACGCGATTCGGGTGACGGAAGACGGCTCACCCCCAGCACGGAAAGCGCGTGCAACACTCCTCCGCGCCTAGGAGTCCGCCATGGCCACGCGTGCTCTTCATGAGTTGCTCGCTCTTCATGAGTTGCTCCGTGGGCGAGCCCCGGGAGCGCCCGCGCGGCGGCGTTTCTTGCAAGGACGCTACAGCGATCCGCGGCTGGCAATTTCCTTGGCGATTATTCTTCTGACAGGGTCAACGGCGCTCCCTGGTGAATTGCCGCCGGCGGACGCTTCCGCGCCATCCCAGGAAACGCAGGGCGCGCCGCCCGCCGTATCGGCTTCGGGGGCTTCCGTGAGCGCTCCCGCGCCCTTCCCCGTTTTGCCGGCGCTGCCGTCCGACTATTTCGCCACCACGCCGCATCTTCTCGGCGAATGGCCGGGCATCCGCTCAAAGCTGAGCGATCTCGGCATCAATGTCTCGATCACCGGCGTCGACGAAGCGGTGATGAACCTCTCCGGCGGCGACCGCCGCATAGCCCAGGAAGCCGGGCAAGTCGCGCTTCAGGCTCAATTCGACCTGCAAAAGAGCTTGGGTCTCCAAGGCGCTTCGGTCCTGCTGACCCTGGTCAATCGCTGGGGCCGGGACGCCGCAACGGACGCAGGCATCCCGGCGCTGCAATTGCTCAACGAAGTCTACGGGCGCGGCAACATCCTTCGCCTGGAGCAATTGGCCTGGGATCAAAAATGGTTCGATGGCCGGCTCGAAACCACGGCCGGCCGGATGGCGTTCGGCGACGAGTTTTTCAGCTACCCTTGCGACTTCATCAATCTGACCTTCTGCCCCGGGCAGGCAGGCAACCTCGTGGGCGACTACATCTACAACTGGCCAGTCAGCCAGTGGGCCGCCGTGGCCAAGGTGAATTTCGGATCCGAAGGCTATGCCAAGGTCGGCGTTTTCGATTCGAACTCCGCCTATCTAGACACGACGCCCAATCCCGCTTCGTTGCCCGCCTTCCCCGGCGAGTCGCAAGGCGCCATTTTTCCCGCCGAAATCGCCTGGACGCCAAAATTCAATGGCCTCGCGGGAAGCTACCAATTGGGAGGTTGGTGGAGCAGCGACAGCGCGGCGAATGTTGCGAACAGCATCAATGGAGAGCCGATCCTGGTGTCGGGGCTGCCGGGCGTTCCCGGCCACGGACGCTACGGCTTCTCCACCGTGTTGCAGCAGCAACTCGCCCTTGCTCCCGACAACCCGGACAAGAAAAATAACGGCCTGAACGTCTTTCTCCTCGCTTCTTACGCGGATCGCCGTACGTCCGCGACGGACTATCAGATCTTCGGGGGACTGGTGCAATATGGCCTCGGGCCCTGGAGGCCCAGAGATGGATACGGGATTGCGGTCGGCACGACCCACGTCAATCCGAATATCGCCGATGGGCAGATCCTGGCCGATTCCCTGGGCGTCGGCCCCGGCTACGTGCAGCGAAATGAATACGTAACGGAAGCCTGGTATGGATGGCAGACGGCGCCCTGGCTGAACTTAAAGCTCGACGCGCAATATGTGATCTGTCCGGGCGGCTATACGAACGCGTCGAATCGCAACGCTTTCGTGCTGGGCGTGAGAACGACAGTCGATTTCTTCTAGAACGGCTCTCAAGGGCGTAAGACCTTGTCAGAAAGGGGATGGGCGGCATGGCGGAGATAGGGAGGCGCGGCGCAACAACGGGTCCCGGCGGCGCTTCGCCCGGCGAGGCTCCGAGCGTCATTCCCGACAAACTTCCCTTCGTCCGCGCCGCCAGCATTATTGCAGTCATTCTGTTGGCGGGCGCCCTCTTCGGCTACGACCAGGGCGTCATTTCCGGCGCGCTCATCGGAATTGAGAAAGCGTTCGACGTCGGTCACGTCGCGCTCGAGATCGTCACCAGCTGGGTCACCCTGGGCGCCATGTTCGGGTCGCTCGCCGGCGGCTATTTCGCCGATCTTTTTGGCCGAAGGCGCACCCTCCTCGCCGCGGCGGCTCTTTTCATCATCGGCGCGCTCGTGCAGGCCTTCGCCCCCGACGTGCCGATCCTTGTCTTCGGCAGGCTGGTGGCTGGCTTCGGCGTTGGCGTCGCCGCGGTCGCAGCTCCCCTTTATGCAGCGGAGCTCGCCCCGGCCGCACAGCGTGGACGGTTTGTCTCGTCGTATCAGCTCGCGATCACCGCCGGCATTTTCGTCGCTTATTTCGTCAACCAGGCGCTTGCCGGCCCCGACGGTTGGCGCACGATGCTCGGGGTCGCGGCGGTTCCCGGCGCCCTCCTCGCGCTCGCCGTTCTGATCGCTGTCGAATCGCCGCGCTGGTTCGCCAAGGTCGGCCGCCGCGACGACGCTCTCCGCACGCTCGTCGCTCTCGGCGCGGAGCATGATTCCGAGGCGCGACTCGCGGCGATTGCGAAGTCGCTGCGGGCTGAGGTCAAAACGCCGTCCTGGGGAGAGGTCTTTGCGCGGCGATGGCGAAAGCCGCTGATGATCGGCGTTGGCCTCGCCGTCCTGCAGCAGCTCACCGGCATCAACGCCATCATCTATTACTCGAACAGCATCTTCGCCGCCGCGGGCTATGCGACGCCTGTCGAGCAAGCCCAAGCCACCACCTGGGCGATCGGCGCGGTCAACGTGCTCTCGACCTTCATCGCGATCGCCTTCATCGATGGCCTCGGGCGGCGCCCGCTCCTGATCGCGGGTCTCATCGGCATGGCGCTCAGCCTTGCCGTGGTCGGCTTCGCGTTTTGGCAGTCGGGGACGGAGGGCAGCCTCGGAAGTTCGGCCGGCCTGATCACGCTTGTCGCGCTCGTCGCTTTCATCATCTCGTTCGCGTTCTCGGCTGGCCCGGTCACCTGGACCGTCATCAACGAGATCTATCCAAACGAGATTCGTGGCCGGGCCGTTGCGGTGGCGACCGCGGTCAACTGGGGCGCGGCGTTCCTCGTCAGCGCATTCTTCCTGTCGCTGGTGCACGCGATCGGGCAGGCCTACACGTTCTGGCTGTTCGCCGCATTCTGCGTGATCGGGCTTATCTGGGTCGTGGTCGCCGTCCCCGAGACGCGAGGCCGCTCGCTGGAAGAAATCGAGGCGTCGTGGCGCGGGGCGTCGGGCGCGGCGAGCCAGCCCTGAGCGCCGCCAAGGGAATCCGCGTCTCATCGGCCGTGCTTCCGCCCATCCTCGCCATCCAGTCGCATGTCGTCTACGGACATGTCGGTAATTCGGCGGCCGTATTTCCTCTGCAGCGGCTAGGGCGCGAGGTCTGGCCGCTGATGACGGTGCAGTTCTCGAGCCACGCCGGCTACCCCGGCTGGCGCGGTCGCGCCTTCGATGCGGCGATGATTGACGATTGCGTCAGCGGATTGGAGGCCATCGGCGCCCTACCCCGATGCGCCGGAATCCTGACCGGCTATCTCGGCAAGGCGGAGATCGGCGAGGCGGCTCTGCGCGCGTTTGAGCGTGTGCGCCAGGCCAATGGCGAAGCGGCCTACGCGTGCGATCCGGTGATTGGCGACATCGGGGGCGGGCGTTACGTGGCCGCCGGCGTCGCCGAATTCTTCCGTGACCGCGCCCTGGCGTTGGCGACCATCGCGACGCCGAACGCCTTCGAACTCGAATGGCTGACAGGTGAGCAGGCGCGCGACCTGCAAACAGCGCGCCGCGCGATCACGCGCCTGCGCGAGCGCGGGCCGCGGATCGTCGTGGCGAAGTCGCTCAAGCTCGCTGACACCCCCGCCGACAGCCTGGACATGCTGGCCGGCGATGAAACGGGATTTTGGCGCCTCCGCACGCCGAATCTGCCGATCGCGGTCAACGGCGCGGGCGACCTGTTTGCCGCGCTCTTCTTTCATCATTGGCTCGAAGCGCATGTGACGCCCGAGGCTTTGTCGCGCGCTGCCTCGTCGGTTTATGCTGTCGTCAAGGCCACTCTGGACTTAGGCTCGCGCGAACTGAGCCTGATCGCCGCTCAAGATGAATTGACCCTACCGTCGCAACTTTTTGCCGCAGAGCCGGTTTGATCCGCAGGTGCGCGCATTTACTTTTTTCCCACATAGGCGCTAGAATAAGCGCTGCTGAGCGTAAAGGCGGGAAGCGGTCATGACACATCCGATCAGTCTCTTCGGGGCCGCTGCGCTTGCCGTCGCGCTCGCATTTTCGTGGACCGCCGAGGCGCAGACGGTTCATCATCGCGCCAAACACCAAAGGGCGGCAGGCGAAGCCGGCCGCCAGATCACAGTCCGCCACGCTGTTGAGCCGTGGCTCACGCTCGGCACATGGGCGCCCGTCGGCTCACGCCAGGGTTATGCTCTCGACACACTGCAGCCGCCGCAGCGCGACTCGGTGCAACACACGTTCATCGGCGTGCGCGGCACCGACCGGCTGCCAAACCAATATTCCCTCCCCGAATCGAACCGGCCGCTGATCGACGTCGCCTGGCCCGGTTACAGCGGCCCGCTGTTGGGCTGGCATTAACCGGGCGCGCCACAGCGAACGAGGAGCGCTTCGGGCGCGGGACGCTTCTTGATGACGCGCCGGTTTCAAACGCTCGATGTCTTCACCGAGACAGCGCTGGCGGGCAATCCTCTCGCGGTCGTGCTTCACGCCGACGGGCTCGATGACGCCCGCATGCAGGCGATCGCGGCTGAGTTCAACCTGTCCGAGACCGTATTCGTCTTCGAGCCCAGAGACGCGATCAACAGCGCGCGGGTCCGGATTTTCACTCCGAAGCGAGAATTGCCGTTCGCCGGCCATCCGACGGTCGGGACGGCGGCGCTGATCGCGCAACTGCGCGCGGGCGATCTCTTGTTGCGCCAGGATCTCAGAATCGTGCTCGAGGAGCCGATCGGCGACGTCGTCTGCGTCGCGCGCCGGCGCGAGGGCCGGGCGCTCGCCGCCTATTTCGAGTTGCCGAAACTGCCGCAACGGCTTGAGGACAAACCGCCGTCCACAGTCCAAATCGCCGCAAGTCTGGGCCTTGAACTTCAAGACATCGGCTTCGACGGACATGAACCCAGCCTGTTCAGCGCCGGCGGTCCTTTTCTTTTCGTTCCGATCCGCTCGCTCGACGCCATCGGCCGCGCCGCGCCGGGCGTCATGCCCTGGGCGACCAAGGACGGCCCGGCGACTTTTCTCTATACCCGCGAAACCGCGCGCGAGGGATCAGCCTACCACGCCCGCATGTTCGCCGGCGCCTGGGGGGTGGGCGAGGACCCGGCCACCGGCAGCGCGGCGGCAGCGTTCGCCGGCGTCGTCCAGGCGTTCGATCGCCCGCGCGACGGCGAACATATGCTGACGATCGAGCAGGGTTTCGAAATGGGCCGGCCGAGCCTGATGGCGCTTGGCCTTGTCGTCGAGAATGGCGCGCTGGTCTCGGCGACGATCGGGGGCTCGGTCGTCATCGTCTCCAGCGGTTCGCTCGACCTTTGAGCGAGCCGTTTCGTCTTCTCGAGGTCGGCGAGCTCGACCTCAGTTTCGAGCCCTCGCCCTGGGCTTTCGCCGAACGCCGCGCAGACAGCATCGCCGCGCATTGGGCGCGGCTGAGGCAGGCCAAGCCCATGCTGTTCAACGGGCGGGTGCTGCTTCTTGGCCGCCGCGCGATCGAGACGGGGCCGAACGGCATCCTGAAACTCAGCGGCGCCTTCTTCGAGACCGACTACGCCGACTACCTTGCCTGGGAGGAATTCGGCGACGTCGAGGAGCCTGTCAGCAATTGCTTCTCGATGGCGGCGATCCGCGGCGACGACGGGGCGTTCCTGCTCGGCGAGATGGCGCAGCACACGGTTAACGCCGGACAGATCTATTTTCCTGCAGGCACCCCGGATCCGAGCGACATCTTCGACGACAAGGTCGATCTCGAGGCCAGCGCGCGCCGGGAACTGCTCGAGGAGACGGGTGTCGACGGCGGCGAAGCGAGCGTCGCGCCCGGCTGGACTCTCGTGCTCACGCCCCGGCGCATCGCCTGCATGAAGCTGATGACGCTGGCCGTCCCCGCCATCGCGCTCAAGACGCGGATCGACGCCTATCTGGCGAGCGATCCTCATGCCGAGCTTACACGCATGCATATCGTGCGCGGCCCCCACGACATCGACGAGAAGCGAGTGCCGATCTTCGTCGCCGCCTACCTGCGCAACGCGTTTGCTCACAGGTCGGCCGGGTGACCACGCCGCCTCTCAGAAGCGGCGCTCCTCGACCTGGCCTCAGCGTCGCGCCCGCTTTGCGCCGCCCGCTTATGGAAAATAGCGGTCCGCACGCTCTCGAGCAGACGCCCCACTGACCACGCTGATATCAGTGTCCCACCATCGCTTCGGAGTGATGGACGGTCCAGATCTCCGAGATCGAGGACAGGACAACGATGGCGCCAAGCACGACGCAGGTCCACATCGCGGCATGGACCGCTGCGAATCCCAGAACCCATGGCGCGATGATCACGAGCGCGCCGACGATCAGCGCGATCCATTCCTCCCACTCGGCGAACTGCATGAGCGCAACGAGGCCCATGCCGAAGATGATCACGCCGCCGACCCATACGGTCCTCGCGGGCATGGCGTCACTTCTGAATCCCAGGACCCATGGCGATATGAAAAGCAGCGCGCCACAGACCAGGTTGATCCAGTCCTGGACATTTTTTTCGCCCCCGCGCAACACAGCCTTGTTTGCCATTTCAAAGCTCCTTCATTACACGCGACGTTGAACAACGCCTTTAATTGCCTTATCTAGCACTCGTTTTTGGGGACTTCATGGCGCGCCCGCGCGAAACCGGCAAGATTAAGAAAGATTAACGAAAGCTTCAGGAAAGCCTCAAGCATGGCCGACAGGATCACGATTTTCGGCTATGGCGCGGTCGGACGGGCGACCACGACCCGTCTTCTCGCTGAAGGGCGCGAGGTCCTCGTAGCGCAACGGCGCGCCCCGAGCGATCTGCCCAAGGGAGCAACGTTCGCGCCCTGCGACACGTTCGACCGCGAGGCGGTGATTAATTCCGCGCGCGGCGCGGCCCAGTTCGTGGTCGCGATCGGCTTTCCCTATTCCGGCGTCGTCTGGCGGGACGCCTGGCCGAAGGCGATGGCCAATTTCGTCGCCGCCTGCAAAGCGACCGGCGCGCGGATGGTGTTCATCGACACCCTCTACATGTACGGACCTCAGACGGCGCCCCTGGTCGAGACGATGCCGCTCACCGACAAGGGGTGGAAGCCTGCGGCGCGCTCGGCGGCGACGCGGATCTGGATGGCCGCCGCGGCCGCCGGCGAAGCGCGGGTCGCGGCGCTGCGGGCGCCCGATTTCTATGGGCCGGGCGTCGGCAATTCCTTTCTCGGCGACACGTCGATCGGCAAGCTCGCGCAGGGCAAAGCGGCCGTGTTCATCGGTTCGCCGGACGTGCTGCACGACTATGCCTACGTGCCCGATATTGCGCGCGCGGCGGCCGCGCTCTTGGGCGCGCCCGACTCCGCCTTCGGCCAGGCCTGGCACGTCCCCTGCGCGCCGACGCGCACGACCCGCGCCATTCTAAAAATCGCCGCCGAGGCGCTGAATGTGAAGCTTCGCATCAGCGCCATTCCAGCCTGGATGCTGGGCGCGAGCGGGATGTTCTCGCCGCTCTTGCGAGAACTGCCGGAGATGCGCTTCCAGTGGGACCGGCCCTACCATGTCGATTGGAGCCGCTTCGCCTCCGCCTTCTGGTCGGACGCAACGCCATTCGAGAACGGCGTCCCCGAGACGGCGCTCGCGTTCCGCGCCGCGTTCAAACGCTGAAACGCGCCACGCGCAAAACGCAACCGGCCCGCGCGGGCCGATTGTTTAATGCTCAACCTTTAAGGCCGGCTAACCCGCGTATCAGGGCTCTTCAGGCGCCGGCTCCTTGTCGTCCGCGTCCGAGTTGGCGGGCTCAGCGCGCTTGCGCGACCGCCGCGCGACAATAAGGTCCCGCTCCAACCGCGGCTGCGCCGGCCCTTCCGGATAAACGAAGCTGAGCTTCTTTGCTCCCGCCTCATCGGCGGTGACAACGACCTTGACCACGCCCCCGCCCTTGAGCCGGCCGAACAGCACCTCGTCAGCGAGCGGCGTCTTGATCTGCGCCTGAATCACCCGCGCCATCGGGCGGGCGCCCATCGCCTCGTCGTAGCCGTTCTTGACCAGCCATTCGCGGGCTTCGTCGGTGAGTTCGATCGTCACGTTGCGGTCGGCGAGTTGAGCCTCGAGCTGAAGGATGAACTTGTCGACGACACGGGCGATGACCGACTCGGGCAGGCGCCCGAACGGCACGATCGCGTCGAGCCGGTTGCGGAACTCGGGCGCAAACAGCCGGTCGATCGCCTCGGTGTCGTCGCCCTCCCGCTTCGACTTGTGGAAGCCGAAAGCAGCGCTGGCGAGATCCCGCGCCCCAGCATTGGTGGTCATGATGAGGATCACATTGCGGAAGTCGATCTGCTTGCCGGAGTGATCGGTCAGCTTGCCGTGATCCATGATCTGCAACAGGATGTTGAACAGGTCGGGATGGGCCTTCTCGATCTCGTCGAGCAGCAGAACCGAGTGCGGATGCTGGTCGATGGCGTCGGTCAGGAGGCCGCCCTGGTCGAAGCCGACGTAGCCGGGAGGGGCGCCGATCAGCCGCGAGACCGTATGGCGCTCCATATATTCCGACATGTCGAAGCGGGTCAGCTCCAATCCGAGGCTGACCGAGAGCTGGCGGGCCGCTTCCGTCTTGCCAACGCCCGTCGGGCCGGAGAACAGGTAGCAGCCGATCGGCTTTTCCGGGTCCCGCAGGCCGGCGCGCGCGAGCTTGATAGCCGAGGCCAGCGCGGCGACCGCCTCATCCTGCCCGTAGACAGCGCGCTTCAGCGTCTGTTCGAGATGCTGGAGCACTTCGGTGTCGTCCTTCGACACCGACTTCGCGGGAATGCGAGCCATCGACGCGACGGTCGCCTCGATCTCTTTGACCCCGATCGTCTTTTTGCGCTTCGGCTCCGGCAACAGCATCTGCGAAGCGCCGGTCTCGTCGATGACGTCGATCGCCTTGTCGGGCAGCTTGCGGTCGTGAATGTAGCGCGAGGATAGCTCCACCGCCGCCTTAACGGCTTCGCTCGTGTAGCGCAGCTTGTGGAACTCCTCGAAATAAGGCTTGAGACCTTTCAGGATCTCGATCGCGTCGGCTACGGTCGGCTCCTTGACGTCGATCTTCTGGAACCGACGAACAAGCGCCCTGTCCTTCTCAAAGTACTGCCGGTATTCCTTATAAGTTGTTGAACCGATGCAGCGAAGCGTCCCCTGGGCCAGGGCGGGCTTCAAAAGATTGGAGGCGTCCATCGCACCGCCGGAGGTGGCGCCGGCGCCGATGACGGTATGGATCTCGTCGATGAACAGAATCGCGTCCTTGTGCTGCTCGATTTCCTTCATCACCTGCTTCAGGCGCTCTTCGAAATCGCCGCGATAGCGCGTGCCGGCGAGGAGGGCGCCCATATCGAGCGCGAACACGGTCGACTCGGCCAAAACCTCGGGCACGTCGGAGTTGACGATCTTTCTCGCGAGGCCCTCGGCGATCGCCGTCTTGCCAACGCCCGGATCGCCAACCAGCAGGGGGTTGTTCTTCTGACGACGGCACAGCACCTGGATGGTCCGCTGCACCTCGGCCTCGCGGCCAATAAGGGGATCGATGCGCCCCTCGCGCGCCTTCCGATTGAGGTTGACGCAATAGGCTTCCAAAGCGCCTTCCTTTTTCTTTGAATCCGAGCCGGCGTCTTTCGATTCCTTGGAATCGCGCGCCTCGTGCTCGTCATCGGCCCCACGAGGCAGGCGTGTGGGGTCCGAGGCGCCCGGACGCTTGGCGATTCCATGGCTGATGTAGTTCACCGCGTCGTAGCGGGTCATATCCTGCTCTTGCAGGAAATATGCCGCATGCGTCTCGCGCTCGGCGAAAATGGCGACCAGCACATTGGCGCCGGTCACTTCCTCGCGACCCGATGACTGAACGTGGAAAGCCGCGCGCTGAACAACACGCTGGAAGCCATTGGTCGCCTTGGCCTCCTCCTGACTGTCGACCACCAGGTTTTCGAGTTCGGTGTCGAGATATTGAACGACGGTCTTGCGAAGGGCGTCGATGTCGACGCCGCAGGCGCGCAGCACCGCGGCCGCGTCGACATCGTCGATCAGGGCCAGCAGCAGATGCTCAAGCGTCGCATATTCGTGTCGGCGCTCGTTGGCGAGCGAGAGCGCCCGGCGAAGGGTCTTTTCGAGCGCGCGGGAGAAAATGGGCATCGGGCGCCTTTCACTTCTTTTCCATGATGCACTGCAGAGGGTGCTGATTCTTGCGTGCGTGATCCATCACTTGCGATACCTTGGTCTCAGCGATCTCGTAGGTAAAGACGCCACATTCGCCAACGCCGTTGTGATGCACCTGGAGCATGATCTGCATCGCCTCCTGGGCGTCCTTGTTGAAGAAGGCCTGCAGAACTGACACCACGAACTCCATCGGCGTGTAGTCGTCGTTGAGCAAAAGAACGCGATACAAGTGCGGACGCTTCGTCTGCGCCCGGGTGCGGGTGATGACCGCAGCGCCTGACCCCGGCGTTTCTCCCCCTCTTTTTGGTTCCCGTGAGGCGATCGGCCGCATCGCCAACTGTGGTGATGCCGCGCCGAAGCCCGGATAGAGCCACCGCGCGAGCCGGGCCATCCCCGCCCGGAGGCGAATAACCAGCGGATTTGAAGCGGCAGCCACGGAAAGACCCCGATTGATGCCGGTTGGGCTTGAGTTCACATCCTTACGCGCACGCAAAACCGTAGCCACTCAAACTTAGGCGCCGCGCGCCGCTGGCGCCAGATGCCGCCGCCGAATAGCAGCATTGCCAATTTGCCCGTCCCGCGCAAGAGCCTCGTCGCATGCAACTCCAAATCTGTGTTTTCTGTTCCGTTTGCAGGGCTCGGACGGCAGGAGTGCTTCAGGCGATGTTGGCAACAAAAAGCGGGGCAATAACCGGGCAATAAAAAGCCGGCGCTGGAAAGGCGCCGGCAGCGGCTTGAACGAAATTTTCTTGCCGCGACTGGCGGCAAGAGCGACCGCTCGATTACTTCTGGATGTTCGCGTAGGCCGTGGTGACGGGCTTGAGAGCGTCCGAAGCGACCCGTGTGTAGAGTTCCGAAACCTTCGTCGCCTGGGCGACAAAGCCCTCGTAAGCCTGCTTGGCGAATTCGGTCTGGATCTGCATCGCGGTCTCGACGCTGCGCGCGCCAAGAAGCTTCTCGAACATCGCGGTGCCGGCGGCGAAAGTCTTCTTTGAATAATCGGTCGATTCGGCGGTGATGTCCTGCAGACCCTTCGACCAGGTGGTCGAAACGGTGGTGAAGGCCTCGAGTTGGTCTTTCGAGAATTTCTGGAAGTCTTCGAGCGTCGGGGTGGCGGCTGTCATGAAAAGCTCCTTCATTTGGGTCGGTTCCGCATCGAAAAGGAGGCGAACTCGCGATGGTCCCAATATGTGCAGTGCACAATGGAAGTCAAGGACGATTTATTGCATCGCAGCATTTTCTACGGCCATCGCCTCATAGGCTTATCCGATGGCCGGCGAAATCATAATCAATTGATAGGGATTGCGATGGTGCGCTCAACCATGACTTGAGAATAACAGACAGCCGCGACCGAACTCCGGCGCCCGCGATTCCAACCACTTAGGCAAAAATACCCGGGATTCGGCGCCTCGCGTTAACCGCCGCGTAACCGAGCCGACATATCGTCCAGAACTGTGTGAGTGACGCAACGGCGAGCGCCTCGGCCTTTCGCGGTTTGCGTGAAGTTGGTGGGGCGTTCATGGCGTTGGGTGGCGGCTGCTTTCGAATCCATCGGCTTGCCCGTCTGGCGACGGCGGTCTTGATTTCGGCCTCGACTCTCTGTCTGGGAGGCGCCTCCGCCGAGGCGCATCACGCCCGCCATTATCGCCATTACACGCATGCTGCGCCGTCGGGGCGCATCGTGCGTTACACCCATATCCGGGTCCGCGTCGCGCATGCGCCGCGTCACGCGCGCTACGCCTACCGCGCCCACGCCCGTTTCGCTCGCGGAGCGCCTGCCGCCTCGCCCGCCTTCTCCGCGCTTGTCGTCGACGCCAACAGCGGCCGGACGCTCTATTCCGTCGACGACAACGGGCTGCGTCACCCGGCTTCGATCACCAAGGTGATGACGCTCTACCTGTTGTTCGAACAACTCGACCGGGGCGCGATGACGCTGAGGACGCCGATTCCGATTTCAGCGCACGCGGCCGCTCAGGAGCCCTCCAAGCTCGGCCTTCCTCCCGGCGACACGATCAGCGTCGACGACGCGATCAAAGCGATCGTGACGCGTTCGGCCAACGACATCGCGGTCGCCGTCGCCGAGGCCGTCGGCGGCTCGGAAAGCAACTTCGCCGAGTTGATGACGCGCAGGGCGCACGAGCTTGGCATGGCCAACACGAACTACGTCAACGCCTCCGGACTCCCCGACGACCAGCAGATCACCACGGCGCGCGATCTGACGATCCTCGGGCGCTCGCTTCAGGAGCGCTTCCCCCGCTACTTCCATTATTTCTCGACCGCCCAATTCAATTTCGACGGCGAGATCATCGGCAACCACGACCACCTGCTCGGCCGGGTCGCCGGCGTCGACGGCATCAAGACCGGCTACACGCGCGCGTCGGGCTTCAATCTCCTGACCTCGGTCCATCGCGACGGACGCTCGCTGATCGCCGTCGTCATGGGCGGCCGCTCCGCCGCGGGACGCGACCGGATCATGGCGAACCTGATCGCCGCTCATTTCGCCGAGGCGTCGACCGGGCGCGCCGCGACGCAAGTCGCAGAGGCTGCGCCAGCCGAGCCGGTCGAGCCGCGCATCGAGCCAGCCGTGGCGTCATCGGGGCGGGCGCGGGCGACCGAAATCGCCGAAGTCAAGCTTGAACGCATCTCCGCCAAGGCGCGCGAGGCCAACGCCGCAGGCGAAGGCGACGATGGGACGGGCGACGACGAGACCGCGGCCTCCGAGCCGGCGCTCAAGGCGCTGGCCCCCACCCGACCGTCAGCGAAAATCCGGGCCCGGCTCGCGGCGGCGAGCGCGCTGGTCATGCCGCCTGACCGTCCCCAGACGCAAGGCGAAGGGCGCCGTTCGGAGCGTCCCGCCGGACAGGACGAAGCGCCCGGCGACGCGTCCGCGGGCGGCTGGATGATCCAGATCGGCGCCCCCGACAGTCTCGCCAAGGCGAACGCCCTGCTGACCCGCGCCCGTGAGCGGAACCGCTCGACCCTGGCCGCGGCCAAGCCGGTCACCGAGAAGGTGCGCAAGGGCGAGGCGACCCTCTATCGCGCCCGTTTCGCCGTCCTCGATTCGGCTTCGGCCGACGCGGCGTGCCGATCGCTCAAACGCAACGGATTCTCCTGCTTCCCCGCCCACGACGACTGACGCCGACCCTGATGTCCCTGCCCTTGGGAGCCCCCTAGCCTTGTCGCTGCATCAGAACATCCTTGGCCTGATTGACCCGCGCGGCAAGCGTGGTCGAGCCGCCATGATCTGGATGAAACTTTTTCATGAGCGTCCGGTGGGCGCGGATTATCTCGGCCGCGGTCGCGCCCTCAGCGAGGCCCAGGACCTCGAGCGCTTCGCGTCGCGACATCGCCCCGCTTCCCCGCCCCTGACGCTGATCCTGGTCTGCCTCACGCCAACCGGCGAACCGGCGGTCGAGATATGCCTCTAGCAGGTTGACGCCGTCGGGATCGTCGCGCCCAAGCTCCTGGCGAAGCGAAGAAAGCTCCGGCCGGGACAGGGTCTCGACCGCCCGGCCCGCATAGGCGCCGGCCAGAACCTTACCGGTCATCGCGCCCGTATCGTGGTCGAGCCGCATTTCGATCATCGGCGAGCGCGCGGTCGAGGCGCGCCCCGGGCGGGCGCCCGCGCCGACATCGCGAAACGCCGACGAGCCCGCCGCCGGGGTCCGCCATCCGGCGAAGTTCGCGACCATGCTGGCGAGCGCGGCCGCCAGCCCGACACGGCCGCGCAGCACCAGGAGCAGCGCGCCGATCATGCCGATGACGCCGCCGCCGTGACGCACCAACCGCGCCGCCTGCCTTGCGTCCATGCGGCCGAACTGCTTGATCCCCTGAATCAGAAGGAACAGCAAGATCAAGCCGATGACCAGATTCATTCTTGTAAGGCTTTCGCTTTGACAGGCTTCTGGCTCATGCGGCGGCGCCGGCCAAATCGCCCGCCGCGAGCCCCAAGCCTTAAGCCAAGTTCACTTTCCGCGCATCTGTGACAGCAGGAGCCGCGCCTCGGGGTCGGCCTCAGCCTCCCGGACCAGAGCCGCGTGGCCGCCCGCGGCATAGGCCGCCGCGGCGCGCAAAAGCGCGGCGAGCCGCGCCGAGGCGCCGGCGTCGAAGGCGCCATAGGCCCCGCCGGTCAGCCGGGCGATCTCGGCAAATGTCCGTTTCGCGGCGGGATCGCCGCCCTCCTGAAACATGAACGCCTTCACGCCGAGCAGCGCCAGTTCGCCGCCGAGGCTCGCGAGCCTGTCCGGGTTCTCCTCCATCGCGTCGCCGATGAAGACGAGCGCCGCGACCTTCGCGCGCTTCGCCTCGCTGAGCGCGTGAGCCAGCACCCGCCCGATTTGCGTCGATCCGCCGCGCACCTCGATGCGGCTCATGAGCGCCTTGAGCCCCTGCCCGCCGGAGACGAAATTCGAAGCCCGGCATTCGTTGAAACCACGAAAATAGACGAGTTGCACGTCCAGCCCGCCCAGCGACCCGGCGGCTTCGAACATTTTCGCCTGAAGCGACTGGGCGAGGTCCCAGGTCGGTTGCCGGCTCATGGTGGCGTCGAGGGCGAAGATCAGCCGCCCGCGGCCGGAAGCCCCGGCCGCAGGAACCTTTTTCGCCGCCTCGACGAAGGCGGCGATGTCCTCAGCCCCGTTACGCCTTGTGAGCGGGCTGTCCTTGTTCCTGTCCACCGACGAACACCCGTGAGCGCTTGTTTGACCCCTAGATTGGGCGTTCTCACGCGCTTAACAAGCCACATGGAGGGAAAACCTCGCCGGATCAATGGCCGGGTTCACTTCCGCGCCGCCACCAGCGCCATCATCGGCCGCTCCAGTTCGTCCCCCAGGGAAGGCCGGGCCGCGACCTGTTCCGGGGTCGGGCTCCATTCCACCACGCGCCGGAGGGTGAGGCCCGCGTCGATCAGCGCATTCAGCGTCGTGCCCAGGGTCCGGTGCTGCTTACGCACGCCTTTCGCCAGCCAGTCAGTGACCCGCGCGCCTTCGATCGCATAATGATCGACCGGCCAGGTCCGGGCGCCGTCCTCCCTCGCGAGCCATCCAGGATTCATCGACGCCATATAGATCGGATGCTCAATCGAGAACACGAAATGCCCGCCTGAAACGAGCGCCCGCGACACCTCGCCGATCAGCCGCTTGAAGTCCTGCACATAATGGAGGGCGAGCGAGCTATAGGCGACATCAAAACTTTCCTCTGGCAATTCAAGGCTTTCCAGATCGGCCTTGAGATAAAGCACTTGGGTGTCGGCGGTTTCCGCTCGCGCCCTCGCCAGCATGTTTTCGGAGAGATCGACGCCGAGCACGCTCGCCGCGCCCTGCTCAGCCGCCCATCTGGCGAACCAGCCGAAGCCGCAGCCGAGATCGAGGATGCGCTGGTCCCGCAAGTCGGGCAGCAACGCCCGCATCGCCGGCCACTCAGGGGCGCCGTCCAGCCCGCGCATGGATCGGTCCATGCGGCTATAGCCGTCGAAGAATTCCGGCCGATCGTAGATGTTCTGCGCCAAGACTTGGTGCGCCGCCGGCTAAAGCAGGCCGAGCGAGGCCAGCTCGCGGCGCATAACTTCCGGCATCGCGGCGAAGCCGGGCTGGGCCTCGTCGATATCCGGCGGGGCGGACTTGGCCTCGTAATAGCGCCACCCCTGGAAAGCGCGCATCGGGCGGGGCGCGACCGCGACCACGGTTTGCCCAAGCCAGATCTTGCAGCGGCCGATCCCGTCGGAATCCATGAACGGCTCGATGCCGAGAATCGGCTGCCTCGCCGAGATCAGGCCTTTTACGACCCAGTAGAGCGAGCCGCCATCGAGAATCTCTCCGGCCCGTTTCGGCGCCATCCGGGTGACGTGAGCGTGCCGGAGCGGCGCCCGGCGGCGCTTCGCTTCCGCCATCCGCTCGGCCATCCATTCGCGAAGGTCCGAGAGGGACTCCGCGCCAACCGCGAGCTTGATGAGATGGAGGGGCATGGCGAGACTATAGCGGAGGCGGCGGGCGCCGGCCCAGCCGGGCGAGGCCGCTATCCCCATATTCGTGCGAAACCACAGCGCGGAGCCGGCGCTTCACGAATCCGTGAAAATGGGAACTCCCTCGGCGAGCGCCGAGTTGAACTGAGCTGGGTGGCGCTGCTTCGCCGTTGCGTCATCCGCGGCCCATCCTTGAATGATGAGCGCCTGCCGAAACGAGGAGGAATCATTGCCCGACAAGAAGCCCAACATCATTCTGATCAATTCCGATGATTTCGGCTACGGCGACATGGGCGCCTATGGCGGCGGCGACAACCGCGGCATGGCCACGCCGCACCTCGACCGGATGGCGGCCGAGGGGATGCAGTTCCTTTCCTTCTACGGCCAGCCGAGCTGCACGCCCGGGCGGGCGGCGATGGTGACCGGACGCATCCCCAATCGCAGCGGCATGACGACGGTCGCTTTCCAGGGCCAGGGCGGCGGCCTGCCCGCAGCCGAGTGGACGCTTGCGTCCGTCCTGAAAACCGGAGGCTACGACACCTTCTTCACCGGCAAGTGGCATCTGGGCGAGGACGACTCCGCGCTGCCCAACGCCCATGGCTACGACGTCATGAAATACTGTGGCCTCTACCACCTCAACGCCTACACTTACGGCGATCCGGAATGGTTTCCGGACATGGACGACGATTTGCGCGACATGTTCAACAGCGTGACCAAGGGCGCGCTTTCGGCCAATGCGGGCCAGAAGGCGAAAGAGGATTTCAAGATCAACGGCCAGTACGTCAACACGCCCGAGAAGGGCGTCGTCGGCATTCCGTTCTTCGACGAATATGTCGAGAAGGCCTCGCTCGACTATCTCGACGAGCACGCCAAATCAAAGACGCCGTTCTTCATGCACATCAACTTCATGAAGGTGCATCAGCCCAACATGCCGGCGCCCGAGTTCAAGCATAAATCGGCAGCGAAAACCAAGTTCGCCGATTCCATTGTCGAGAACGATACGCGGATCGGGCGGGTGATGGACAAGATCCGCGCGCTTGGCCTCGACAAGAACACCTACGTGTTCTGGACGACCGATAATGGCGCCTGGCAGGACGTCTATCCCGACGCCGGCTACACGCCCTATCGCGGCACCAAGGGCACCTGCCGCGAGGGTGGCGCGCGCGTTCCCTCGCTTGCCTGGGGACCGGGCATCAAGGCAGGCAGCCGCAGCGCCGACATCGTCGGCGGGCTCGACTATATGGCGACCTTCGCCTCGCTCGCGGGCGTCAAGTTGCCCGAGAACGATCGCGAGGACAAGCCGATCATCTTCGACAGCTACGACATGTCGCCCCTTTTGTTCGGCAAGGGCCCATGCGCGCGGAAGAGCTGGTTTTATTTCACTGAGAACGAGCTCACGCCAGGCGCGGTCAGGGTCGGCCGGTTCAAGGCGACCTTCAACCTGCGCGGCGACGACGGGCAGGCGACCGGAGGTCTCGCCGTTGACTCGAACCTCGGCTGGAAGGGCGGCGAGAAGTATGTCGCGACCGTACCCCAGATCTTCGACCTGTGGCAGGACCCCCAGGAGCGCTACGACGTCTTCATGAACAATTACACCGAGCACACCTGGACGCTGGTCACCTTCAACAAGGCGGTCGCCGACTTGATGAAGACCTACAAGGATCACCCGCCGCGCAAGCTACAGAGCGAGGTCTACACCGGGCCGATCACGATCACCCAGTACCAGCGCTTTCAGTGGGCGCGCGAGAAGCTGCACGAGGGCGGCTTCGTCCTGCCGATGCCCACGGGGAACTAGACGGGGGGCAGATCGGGGGTTCTCTCCCGGATGTCGGTTATATCGCGTTCGAGGAAAAAGTTGAGGAAGGTGCGGATCGCGGCGATTGCCGCCAGACGCCCTACCTCTTCCCAACTTGTCGTGACAGCGGTCGCCAGAACGTCGGCGGCCAGTTGGAATGTGAGGCCGGCGACGAGCCAGCGGCCCAGACGAAGCCAGACATCCGCCTCCAGGTGGCCGGAGGACGACAGCATGGTCCATGCGCCGCGAAGAAAGCAGTCGAGCGTCCCCGCGACAATGACGATCAGCGCCAGCCAATCGATGATGATGACCGAAAGACTGGTCGCTGAGATGAGCCATTCCTGCATTCCCCAATCCTCTGCCTGCCTGCGCCGTCGGCGGTCGGATCGCCGACCTGCACGTTAACGATTAAGGCGGAAACCAGTGCCGGCGCAGCGTAGCTTTAAAACTGGAGATTCAGCCCGGCGTAAATCTGCCAGTGCGGAACCTGCTCGCCATATTTGTAGACCGTGTATTGCGGCTCGACGAACGCGTTGACCGTGACTTTGCCCATCTGCATCACCTTGCCGGCGCCGAGGCCGACAGGGATGTAACCGAGGTTGTTTTGAAGATCGAAGTTCCAGATCCCGCTCGATCGGAGGTAGAAGCCTTGCGGAAGATTGTAGAAGACAATCGGCTGCGCGGTGAGCAGGCTCGTCGGCTGGCGGCCGTAGTCGTCCGCGAATGAATGCTGATAGGTCACCAGCGCGCCGGCAAGGCCCCAGGATTGCACGGAGACGGCGGCGCCCGCGGCGCCCCCCTGCCAGCGGCCAGCGCCGGTGAAGCGGTCCGTCGCCGTCGGCGCGACGAACAGGGGCCCGACCGCCAGCAGGACCGGTTTGGTCGGCAGCACGATCAGATCGAAGACAGTGAGGTCGCCAAGGCCGTCCGCATAGCGGTCGGGCGCCGGGTTCACCGAATAGGGCAACGTGAACCGGACGAGCTGTTGCACGCCGCCGAAATTCAGCGGAACGAGACCCCGCAACAGGAGGCTGTTCGCGTCCGAATTCAACGGTCCGTAGAACGAGGGCGCGTAATAGTTCTGGAGATTGATAGACGTCTGCGCCGTCAGAGGATTGTTGGCGGAATTGGTTGACGCGCCTTGTCCGGCGCTTCCCGGAGCGGCGTCATCCGCGTGAACCGGCGACCCGAATGCAAGCGCCAGAAGGGCAATCGAGCCGACGATCGGGCCACTTCCGCAGGCTGTTCGTCTCTTTCCGCGGTGCCTCATCGCTCTCCTGGCCGACGTTGTCTGCAATGACTGTCACAGACTCCAGCCAATAGCCACTTGGGCGGCACAGTCGACTCGAGCGCTTCGGGCTTTGGCCAATAGAGGCGCATCGCCATGAAGAACGGTCCGGTCGGGGACGGCGGCCAAACCTGCCCGACTCTTGACAAGATCAGAAATATTGCTATAAGTATTCCTATTATCGGAATCCTGTCCGGCATCCCCGCGCGGACACGAGGCGCCGTGGCTGTTTGAAAATCCTGTTCAAATCACAACCGGGTACGCGAGTGGAAGGCTGAGGAGGTTTTTTTGTTTTTTCCCGCGTAACCCATTGAAAAGTCTCGATTCCACCAAACAAAACCAAACAAAACAAGCATTTTTGCTTGGTTTTGTTTGGTTTTGCTTGGGATTTGTTTGGCGCCAATTCGCGCCTTGGTTGAATTGGCGCTCGAGGGGTCCTTCCGGCGACCGCCTGCTCGTGGAGCGCTCTATCGCCGGCGGCTCAGCGTCCGGAAGGTCGAGGCCGTTCCCTCCTCAGCGACCAGGAACGCCGGGTCGATCGCCCCAGTCGCGTCGTCCGCGACCCCTTGACATGGCCCATTGACATCGCCGCCGGAATCGCGGCCCTGCAGCGGTTCGTTTGCTCGAGTCAGAGGCGCCCTGAACATGAACCGCCGCCAGTTCTCCAGCATGGCCGGCAGCGCAGCCGCGCTCAGCCTGACGCTTGGACCCGTCTGGGCGCAGTTGGTCGACAAGCCGGCCGATGAGCTCAAGAACGGCGAATTCGACTGGGATCCCGAGCGCTCGCCCGGCGGGCCGGTCCTGATCATCGTCTCGCTGCCCGAGCAACTCGTCCATGTGTACCGCAACGGCGTGCGCATCGGGGCCTCGACCTGCTCGACCGGCAAGCCCGGGCACAGGACGCCCACAGGCGTGTTCAAGATCCTGCAGAAGGACAAGAACCATCACTCGTCGACCTACAACAACGCGCCCATGCCCAACATGAACCGGCTGACCTGGTCGGGGATCGCGCTGCACGCCGGGCAGTTGCCCGGCTATCCCGCCTCTCACGGCTGCGTCCGCCTGCCGAAGGAATTCTCCGCCCTGCTGTTCGGGATCACCAGACTCGGCATGACAGTGGTCATCGCCGACGACGCGTCCCAGCCGGTGGCGGTCACCCATCCCGGCATGGTGCTTGGCGAATATGCGGCGCGCGAGTTCAACGCGGTCGACACCGCCATCAAGGCGACCGAGTATTCGGAGGGCCACGAGCCCGCGCCGCGCTCGCCGAGCGTGGTGGTGAGCAGCGCCGACAAGTCGATCGCGGTGTTCGACAACAGCACGCTGGCCGCTTCCGGCAGGGTCGAGATCGCCGATCCCCAAAAGCCGCTTGGCGAGCGGGTGTTCACGCTCACCGGCGCGGACGATGTGTCCGACGATCTGCGCTGGGAGGCGACCGAGCTGAGCGCGCGCCCGGCGACCGCGGGCGGCGACAACATCGCCGCGCTGCGCCGCGTCAAGGCCGATCCGGCCGCGCGCGAGGCGATCCGCAAGCGCCTCAGGTTCGGGATGACGGTGGTGACGACCGACGGGCCGGCGAACGCCAGGACGCGCTCGGGTCCGGGATTCGTGGTGCTCGACTCGCCGATCTGAGGGCGTCGATCCGCTTAAGCTGGCGGGAGCCGCACGGTCGCCGTCGCCAGGCAGGCGATGCCTTCGCCCCGCCCGGTGAAGCCGAGCTTCTCGCTGGTCGTCGCCTTGACCGCGACCCGGCCGACGTCGACGCCGGTGATCTCAGCGATGCGGGCGCGCATCGCCTCGCGGTGCGGGCCGATCTTTGGCGCTTCGCAGATGAGCGTCGCGTCGAGATGGACGATGGCGCCGCCGCGCGAGCGCACCCGTTCCGCCGCATGGGCGAGGAAGACCTTCGACGCCGCGCCCTTCCACTGCGGGTCGGAAGGCGGGAAATGCTGGCCGATGTCGCCCTCGGCAAGCGCGCCGTAGAGTGCGTCGGCGAGCGCATGGAGCGCGACATCGGCGTCGGAATGGCCGCTGAGCCGCGCGACATGGGGGATGCGAACGCCGCCGAGCCACACGGCGTCGCCGGGCGCGAAGGCGTGGACGTCGAAGCCCTGGCCGACCCGCGTCTCGCTCGCGCCCGCCCCGAACCGCGCCTCGGCGGCGATCAGATCCTGCATGGTGGTCACCTTGAGGTTGGCGGGGTCGCCTTCGAACACATAGGCCGGTGCGCCCGCCCATTCGGCGACAGCGACGTCGTCGGTGAGGTCGCCGACGCCAGCGGCGGCTGCGCGCCGGTGCGCCGCGAGGATCAGGGGAAAGCGGAAGGCCTGGGGCGTCTGCACGGCCCTTAAGCCTGCGCGCGGCGGGGTGGCGAGCACACGGCCCTCTGCGTCGACCTGCTTGATGGTGTCGCTCATCGGCGTCCCCGGCGCCGCGGCGCCGTGTCGCTCGGCGGCCTCGATCGCCCGCGCGATGAGGGCGCGGGAGGGGAAGGGCCGCGCGGCGTCGTGGATCAGAACGATATCCGGTTCGGCCGGAGCGATGGCCTCGAGGCCGGCCAGAACGCTTTGCTGACGCGTTGCGCCTCCAATCGCCGGCGCCCCGAGCGCGGCAGCCACGCCCGGCGTCAGATACGCCACCGCCTCATCATAGAGCGCGCGATCGTCCCGATGGATGACCACCTTGACCGCCAGGAAAGGGAAGCCCGCGGCGAGCGCCTGCAACGTATGGACGAGGATCGGGCGCCCGCCGCAGCTGAGATATTGCTTCGGCCGGTCCGCGCCGAGCCTTGACCCCCGGCCCCCGGCGACAACCAGAAGCCCGACCTTGATCACTGACAATTTCCGGGCTCCGACGATCAGTTGGATGGCCTTTTCCTGCGCCACGGCGGCCCCGTCAATGCGGGCGGGCGGGAGCGCTGTCTTGACTCAGGCCCAGCGCGCGCCGATCAATCGGTGGGCAACCCATCCGGAAATCGATCGTGCCGCTGAAGCTGATCCTCGCCAACAAGGCCTATTCGTCGTGGTCGCTGAGGCCGTGGATCCTGCTTGCACAGCTCAAGATCCGGTTCGAGGAAGTGGTCATCCCGATGGACCAGCCCGACACCCGCGCGAACATGCTGAAGTATGCGCCGACGGGAAAGTGCCCGTCCCTGCAGGACGGCAAGATCGCGGTCTGGGAATCGCTCGCGATCCTCGAATATATCGCCGAGACCCATCCCGAGAAGACGGTGTGGCCAAAAGGCAAGGCGGCGCGCGCCCATGCCCGCTCCCTATCGAGCGAGATGCACGCCGGCTTCATGGCGCTGCGGCAGGCGTGCCCGACGAATTTCCGCCGGCCGGTCAAGGCGATTGCGCTGAGCGACGAAGTTCGGGCCGATGTGTCCCGGATCGAAGCCGCGTGGGCGCATGCGCGCGCGTCATTCGGCCGGGAGGGTCCTTATCTGTTCGGACGCTTCTCCGCCGCCGACGCGATGTTCGCGCCGGTTGTCAACCGCTTCCATGTCTACGACGTGCCGGTCTCGAAGCCGACGCGCGCCTATATGGAGACGATCATGGCTCTGCCAACGTGGAAGGCATGGATCGCCGACGCTCATGCCGAGCCGTGGCGGATCGAGCGCTATGACGCCATCTGAGCAGGCGCGAAGACCGTTGACCGGGCTATGACAAAACGGCGCGGCGGAGCGGGCGCGCGACGCCTTCACCGCTTGGGACATGCGCTTTAGGCGCGAGTACGTGGACTTCGCGTGGGTCAATGCCGCGGCTCCAGAGGGTCCAGCTTCGCTGATATCCGCGCTGGCTGACGTAGGAGACGGATGCGGCAAGCGGAGGTTGCACTGACGCCTTCCGTAAGGGCCCGGGAAGGGCGTGGCCAGAGGAATATGTTGCAAATAAACAACAACTTGCCTGCTCTTGCGGAAGCCAAGCATTCGCTGAATGAAATTATGAAATCGGCAATGGATTCACCCGCAGTGTCATGGGTGAACAACGACAACAACATTTGGACTTCCGAAAAGTCCACGGCTGGGATTAAGGAAAAACTACGCGATGACGCGGATAGGAAGCGCCTTGACCGCCAGGAGCGGTGATGGCGGCAACGCGGCCGAATGGCGTCGGCTCATTGATGAACTCAACCTGCGCCGCCGCGCGGCGGCCGAGGGCGGCTCGAGCCGGGCGCGTGAGCGTCACGTCGCCAGGGGCAAGCTTCTGGCGCGCGAACGCGTCGCCGGACTGATCGATCCCGGTTCGGCGTTTCTGGAAATCGGCGCTCTCGCCGCTTGCGGGATGTACGAGGGCGACGTCCATGGCGCGAGTCTGATCGCGGGGATTGGCCTTGTCGATGGCCGCGAGGTGATGATCATCGCCAACGACCCGACGATCAAGGGCGGCGCGTACTATCCGATGACAGTAAAGAAGCACCTGCGCGCCCAGGAGATCGCCAAGGAAAATCGGCTACCCTGCGTCTATCTGGTCGACTCGGGCGGGGCCAATTTGCCTTACCAGGCTGAAGTCTTTCCCGACCGCGAGCATTTTGGCCGAATCTTCTTCAATCAGGCGCGCATGTCCGCCGCCGGCGTCGCCCAAATCGCGGTGGTGATGGGATCGTGCACCGCTGGCGGCGCCTATGTGCCGGCAATGTCGGACGAGACGATCATCGTCGACAAGCAGGGCACGATCTTCCTCGCAGGGCCCCCGCTAGTGAAGGCCGCGACCGGCGAAACGGTGAGCGCGGAAGACCTTGGCGGGGGCGAAATGCATACCCGCGTCTCCGGCGTCGCCGACACCCTCGCGCGCGACGATACGCAAGCGCTCGCACTCGCCAGGCGGGCGGTCGCCAATCTCAACCGGGCGCCGAAGCGGGCGATCGACTGGGCGAAGCCAGCCGAGCCCTTCTACCCGGCGGAGGAGCTCGAGAGCATCGCGCCGGTCGATCTTCGCCAGCAGGTCGATGCGCACGAAATCATCGCCCGCATCGTCGACGGCTCCGAGTTCGACGCCTTCAAGCCGCGCTATGGCACGACGCTGGTCACGGGATTCGCTCGCCTTTCAGGCATGCTCATCGGCGTCATCGCCAGCAACGGCGTCCTCTTTTCCGACAGCGCGCTCAAAGGGACGCACTTCGTCGAACTCTGCGTCCAGCGCGACGTGCCGATACTGTTCCTGCAGAATATCTCCGGCTTTATGGTCGGGCAGCGCTACGAGGCGGGCGGCATCGCCAAGGATGGCGCCAAGCTGGTCACCGCGGTGGCCTGCGCGAACGTGCCCAAGATCACCCTCATTGTCGGCGGCTCCTTCGGCGCCGGCAATTACGGCATGTGCGGGCGCGCCTATTCCCCGCGCTTCCTCTTCATGTGGCCCAACGCGCGCATCAGCGTGATGGGCGGCGAACAGGCGGCGAGCGTGCTCGCGACGCTGAGGCGAGACGCGCTCGAGGCGGAAGGGCGCGAGTGGCCGAGCGCCGACGAGGAAGCGTTCAAAGCGCCAATTCGGTCCAAATATGAGGCCGAAGGGTCGCCTTACTACGCGACGGCCCGCCTCTGGGACGATGGCATTGTCACGCCTCGGGAAACGCGGCGGGTCCTGTCGCTGGCGTTTTCGGCCACGCTCAACGCCGGGACGGAGCCGACCCGGTTCGGCGTTTTTCGCATGTAGTTCTTAGGCGGGTTGGGTGGGAGTGTAAGAAACAAATGGGCGTGCCCAGTTTTCAGCAACTCATGTTGCCGACGTTGCAAACGATCGGGCGGCGTTATGACGAGATCAGTATTCAGGGGCTGGAGGACGAAGTCAGCAAGGCGCTCAAGATTTCCGTCGAAGAGCGTCAGCTTAGGCTGCCAAGCGGCAATCAAACGCTGTTCGCCAATAGGCTGAATTGGGCGAGGTCCTATCTGTCCAAGGCAGGTCTGATCGAGCTGCCCCGGCGCGGCTACTGTCGCGCGACCGACAAAGGCCGGGAGCTGCTCGCCGAAGGGGTGAATGAGATCGACCTTGGAACGCTCGAGCGCTACCCCCAATTCGTCGCCTGGCGGTCCCAAAGCAAGGGCGGCGAGGCCACGGAAGAGGCTGGCTCGCGAGACGAAGCGGAGGAGAGCATCGCGTCGAGTTTCGAGCTCATCAACGCCGAGCTCGCGCGCGACATCGTCGGGCGCGTGCATTCGTTCAGTCCGGGCTTCTTCGAGCGACTCATCATCGATCTCCTGGTGCGCATGGGCTATGGCGGCGGACGGGTCGAAATGGGCCGTGCGCTCGGCCGGGTCGGCGACGGCGGCGTCGACGGCGTCATCAAGGAGGACGAACTCGGCCTCGACGTCGTCTACGTCCAGGCCAAGCGGCTTGATCCCAATAAGGCGGTCCCGCTCTCCGAAGTGCGCGATTTCGTCGGCGGCCTCGAGGGCCATCGGGCAAGCAAGGGCGTGTTGGTCACGACGTCATACTTTCCCAGCAGCGCCTATGATTTCATCACCCGCGTCTCGAAGCGGGTCGTGCTCCTGGACGGGCAGGCGCTCGCCAATCTCATGATCCGCCACCGGGTCGGCGTGCGGGTCAAGGACGTCTACGAGGTGCGAAAGATCGACGAGGCCTATTTCGTCGAATGAACAGGCAGGTCGGACTTATCGCGAGCGTCCGCGCAACAAGGTTTCGAGCAGAGCGGCGAGCCCGATCTGAACGGCGGAGGCGATAAGCGGCTGGGCCTGCTTTCCACCCGGAACGCCCACGATGATGTTCTCGATCCGCTTTTCGATTTCGTCCGATAGCCTTTCCGCCCCCGAGGCCACCTGCGCCTGCGCGGTCCCGATGAACTCCAGCCTTTTCGCCTCGGCCCTGTCCCGAAGCGCTCTGGTCGCGGAGTCGACGAGCGAGGAGGACGATTTTGCAAAAGGCGACCCCAGGTCTGCGAGAGTCTTGCTTCTGGCTCGGCCTCGAACTGCCGACAATGTCCAAAGCGCCAACCCCAACCCGATGATGGCGGTTGGAACCGGATGCCGCTTGCCAGCAAGGTCAAACGCTCCCGACCACGACAAATCGGCCAGCCCGACGCGCGATGCCGCCTCCGAGGCGAGGTTCGAAGGCGTCAGACTGGACCGCAACTCGTCGATCGTCAGGCCCATTTCCGCCCTGAGGCGGTTGGCCTGCGCTTCGTAGTCGCTTGAACTATACGCCGGCCCCGATGCGGTCATGTTCACGGCTCGAGCCCTCCCAACAGCGACGAGATCTGGGAGATGCTCTTTGTCGGGACAAGTCGCGACGGATTCAGACCCTTTATTCCCACTCGCATCAGCACCAAGCCCGCGACGAGCACCACCACCGCGAGAATTAGAAACGAGACATCGAGCGGAACGCCCAAACGCGTCAAAGCCAGACCGGCCGCCAGGAAGATGAGGCCGACACCCACCGGGAGCAGAACCAGCCCGACCACAACAAAGGCGAGGCTCGATGCGGCCAGACTGCCCCGCTCGCTAAGCTCTGCCCGAACCAGTGATAATTCGAGGTTCGCCAGTTGTTGGCCCTGGCGGACAAGGTCAAGCAAGAGCTCGATTGTCGGGCGCATCGGCTAGCTCACTTTCCCAATCCGGAGCCTTTACGCGATTCCGGCGACGAGGCTGCCCATTGCGCTAGCCGCGCGCCAGCAGAGCGAGCAGGAGCCCGGCGGAAAACGCGATTCCAACCGCGACGAGCGGGTTCTGGCGAATGGCGCCGCTCAATTGCTCGGCCGCCTGCGACAATTCCTCATTGCCAGCGAGGCGGTCGCGGCCCTGCCGGTAGAGATTCGACGCCGCCGAGGCGGCTTTTGCGCCAACGTCGTCGAGATGGGCCTGCGAGACGATATCCTTGGCGCTCTCGACCGCCTGTTGCGCGGTTCCCTTGGCGCTGTCCAGCGCCTGCTGCGCCGTTGTGGTGGCGGCGGACAACGCCGCAGCGCCGCGGTCTTGCACGCCCTTGCCGCGGTCCGATGGGTCATTCCCCGTCATCTGTTCCCTCCCTGAGCCGCGCCCGCAGGCCAAGTCAGACCCCTACGACCCCAAACGCGGCACTGACGCCAACGTTCCGTTCGCGAACCCTGTGCCGCGCGACTTATTGCACATGCGTGAGCGTGACCGTTGTGACCCCGGCGGCGAAGTTGATCCCGGTCTGGCCCTGGATCGAAAGCGGCTGCAGCGAGAACGAGCGGCCGGTGCCTCCGACCAGAACATTGGCGCCAACCCCCGCGCCCGCGGTCGCCTGGGCGCCGACGCCCCCATAGCTGCCCGCCAACGCGCCGCGCGGCACGCCCGAAGTCGGGGCTATGACGCCCCAGACCAGGGTGCCCTGGTTGACGGCGCCAAGGGCGAGGCCGAACTGGTCGATGCGGCCGATGTACTTGTCAGGCGGCGCCCCGTTGGCCGAGCTGAACAGGCAGGTCATCACCTGCTTCTGCGATATGATCATGCCGATGCCCGCGGAGACGTCGCAGGTGAGCGTCCCGACCTTCACCGACGACTGGGCGGCGGCGGGGGAGACAATAAGCGCAGCCAACGCAGTCGCGCCGGCCAGGCATGCAACGTCGCGAATCGTCATTTTTGCCCATCTCCCGGATGTCAGGCGTGTGCGTCGACGCAGGAAGCGAAGCTTAGCGTTGAACGTTAGTCCAAGCGTAGCTTTGAATATTGATTGATGTCAAAGCCGCGCATCCGCCGCCCTGGGGGTTTCGCCGAACGGTGTCCGGCACTAGACAGGGGCTCGCGGAGCCTGAAAATGTTCGCCAACGTCCTCATCGCCAATCGCGGCGAGATCGCCTGCCGGATCGTTCGCACGGCGCAGGCCATGGGAATCCGCTCGATCGCCATGCACACCCCCGCCGACCGCGGCGCGCTGTTCACCCGCCTCGCTGACGAAGCGCACGAGATCGGCGAGGGCGCGAACGGCTATCTCGATCAGGACGCCATCATCGCGCTGGCGGGACAAGTCGGCGCCGAAAGCCTGCATCCGGGTTACGGCTTCCTGTCTGAAAACGCCGACTTCGCTGAAGCCTGCGCAGAGGCGGGCGTGGTCTTCATTGGTCCGCCCGCTCAGGCGATGCGGACCATGGGCCTGAAAAGCTCGGCCAAAGCGCTGATGCAACGGGCCGGCGTGCCGGTTGTGCCCGGCTATCATGGCGACAACCAGAACCCGAAGTTCCTGCGCGAGAAGGCCTATGAGATCGGATATCCGGTGCTCATCAAGGCGATCGCGGGCGGGGGCGGTCGCGGAATGCGCCGTGTCGACGCCCATGTCGAATTCGACGCTGCGCTCGAGAGCGCCATCCGCGAGGCGGAGGCGTCGTTCGGCGACAAACGGGTGCTGATCGAGAAATACATCGCTTCGCCTCGCCACATCGAATTGCAGGTTTTCGCGGATACTCGCGGGGCTTGCGTCCACCTCTACGAACGCGACTGCTCGGCGCAGCGGAGGCATCAGAAGGTGGTCGAGGAATGCCCGGCGCCGGGACTCCCTGAGGAGACGCGCGCGGCAATGGCGAAAGCCGCGACCGAGGCGGCGCTGGCCTCAGGCTATGTCGGCGCAGGCACGGTCGAGTTCATCGCCGATCCCTCGCGGGGCCTCAAACCCGGTGACTTCTACTTTCTGGAGATGAATACGAGGCTTCAGGTCGAGCATCCGGTAACGGAAGCCGTGACCGGCCTCGACCTGGTCGAATGGCAATTCCGGGTCGCGGCTGGGGAGCCTCTGCCGTTGGCGCAAAGCGAGATCGCCTGCGCCGGCGCAGCGATCGAAGTGCGCGTCTATGCCGAGGACCCGGAGCACGGCTTTCTGCCCTCGGCCGGGCGCATCCACGCCATGACCTTCGAGGGTGGGAAGGGCGTCCGGATCGACACCGGCTTCGCGGCGGGCGACAGCGTCACGCCCTATTATGACGCGATGATCGCCAAGGTGATCGTCCACGGCGCGAGCCGCGCCATGGCGCTCGCGGCGCTTCTCAAGGAGCTCGACGACGCTGTCGTCATCGGGCCGAAGACCAATCTGGCTTTCCTGCGCGCGCTTCTGAGCAGCCGGGAGTTCGAGGCCGGAACAATCGACACCGGCTTCATCGACCTGAACCTCGGACGGCTCGGCGCCGAGCCGCATCCGCCCAACGCAAGTGCCGTGCATGCCGCGGCGCGGCTTCTCATCGAGCGGCGCGACGAGGGCCGCGTTTCGGGCCTCGACCCGGCCGACCCGTGGAATGTCGCCGATTCCTTCGAGCTTGTCGGCTCGCGCCGGATCGGCCTCGATGTTGCAGTCGACGGCGTCCCCGCGCGCCTGCATCTCATCGAGGGCGCCCATGCGGATCCGTTCGCCGGCGGAGAGGACGCCGAGGGCGGCGAGATCACGCTCTACGAGGCGAACGGGGGCGCCTATTCCTTCGCCGGCGGCCGGCAGGCGTTCGTCGAGCTGAGCGACCCGTTCGCCAAGGCCGGGGCTGGGCCGGAAGACACCGACTCCGCGATCCGCGCGCCTATGAACGGGCGGCTTGTCGCGCTGGCCGTCGAGGACGGCGAGACGGTCGAAGCCGGCCAACGCCTCGCGGTCGTCGAAGCGATGAAGATGGAGCACGCCCTCGTCGCGCCGCACGCGGGCGTCGTGCGCGACCTCGAGGCGGGCGTCGGCGACCAGATGGAGATGGGCGCGCGGATCATGTGGGTCGAGAGGGAGCGGGTCGGCAAGGCGCCGGCCGAAGGCAAATGACGGAATTTGGTAGGTCGCTTTAGCGGCCTACCGGCTCAGCACGCGAACATGCCGTCCAGCTGAAAGCCAAAAATTTGATTGCGGTAAAACAGAAATAACGTTAAGCTCTCCCCGTGATCGATTCTGCCCCTCATCCAAAAACGCTCGAGACGGCGCCGGCCCCTTGGCGGCTTCACGGGGCCAAAGGGCGCGATGAAAATCGGTCCGTCGAAAATCCAGCGCAACCCGTTGATAAGGCTAGGTTCGGACGAGAGAATCCAAGGAAATCCAAGGAAAACCAACCCGGGTTTGGAGGGTGTTCAGCGCGAAAAGGCCAGCGCCGAGATAAATCCAAATCGCGCCTGACGGCGCATTATGGCGTTGTATTACGGTGACAGTTTACTCAACCCCGAACGCCGCCCCGTCCTCGAATAGCGCGGCTCCCACCGCCCCAAAGCCCGTAGACCGACGTCCTTCCGGACGCCGTTCGGGGAGGCCCCCGCTCTGCCGGGCAGGTGGGGACAGCCCCATGGCCTACAAGGCCGCTTCCCGGCGCTGCGCCTCTCCGCCGCGCTCAGGCCTTGTGATGAACCGGCTGCAACCCGTAGACCGGGGTCGGGACGCCCTCGAGACGCGCCTTCAGCTGCAGCGCCAGAAACTGCGAATAATGGCGTGACTGGTGCAAGTTGCCGCCATGGAACCATAGGGCTTCCTGCTGCGTCGGCTTCCACATGTTGCGCTGCTCGCCCTCCCAGGGCCCCGGGTCTTTCTTGGTGTTCGAGCCGAGGCCCCAGACCTTGCCCACCTTGTCGGCCATCTCCTGACCGCAGATATCGGCGACCCAGCCGTTCATCGAATTGTAGCCGGTCGCATAGACGATCACGTCGGCCGGAATTTCCTTGCCATTGTCGAGCTTGACCCCGCGCGGCGTGATCTCCTCCACCTGCCCCGACACGAGCTTGACCTTGCCGTCAATGATGAGCTGCGAGGCGCCGATGTCGATGTAGTAGCCCGAGCCGCGCCGCAGATATTTCATGAACAGGCCCGATTCGTCCTCGCCATAGTCGAGCTGGAATCCGGCCTTCTCCAGCCCCTTGTAGAACTCGGCGTCCTTTTCGCGAATCTTGTCGTAAACCGGCTTCTGCAGCGAACCTAGGATGGCATATGGCAGGGAGGCGAATATGAGGTCGGCCTTGGCCGTCGTCATGCCGCCGCGGACCGCGCGCTCGGAATATAGATCGCCGAGCGCGATCTCCATCAGGCTGTCGGAGCGCGCGATATGGGTCGGCGAGCGCTGCACCATGGTCACGTCGACGCCGGCTTCGTAAAGCGCCGCGCAGATGTCATGCGCCGAATTGTTCGAGCCGATGACGACGACCTTCTTGCCCTTGTAAGCATTGGGGCCGGGATGGTTCGATGAGTGATGCTGCTCGCCTTTGAAGGTCTCCATGCCCTTGAAGCGCGGCAGGTTCGCCTTCGACGACATGCCGGTCGCGAACACCAGCTGCTTAGGCTTGAGCGTGACTTTCTTGCCGTCGCGATCGACGACGACCGCCCATTCCTTCTTCTTCGGGTCGTATTTGGCGCTCTTGACCGTCGTCTTGGTCCAGTAGTTCAGCTCCATCACCTTGGCGTACATTTCCAGCCAGTCGCCGATCTTGTCCTTGGGCGAGAACACCGGCCAGTTCTTCGGAAAGTCGATATAGGGCAGATGGTCGTACCAGACAGGATCGTGCAGGCAGAGCGACTTGTAGCGCTTGCGCCACGAGTCCCCCGCGCGCTCGTTCTTTTCCGCGATGATGGTGGGCACGCCAAGTTGCCTCAGGCGGGCGCCGAGCCCGATTGCGCCCTGCCCGCCGCCGACGATCAGAACGTAGGGTTGCGTCTCATAGCCGAGCTTTTCCGCCTCCTCGTCTCGCAATTCCTTCCAGCTCTTGGCGCCGGGATGGGCGCCGTGCCTGGCTCCGGGCACGCGGGTGAAGCCGGCTTTCTCCTCGTGGCCCTTGAGCTCGGCCATCGTGGTCAGAAGCGTCCAGATGAGGCCGTCCTTGATTCGGATGAGGCCGTAGCCCCGCGCGACATCGGTCTCGAATGAAATCCAGGCTTCGAGCACCCCGTCCGTTTCCGTCGCCATCTCGCCTTCGGCGACGCGCCAGTCGCGCGGCTTAACCCGCTTGAGACAATGGTCGAGCATGTCGCGGACCTGATCGCGCCCTTCCATCGTCTTGATGTTCCAGGTGAAGGCGACGAGGTCGCGCCAATAGCTGTTCTCGGCGAACAGGGCCGTCGCCGCGTCGATGTCGCCCTTGGCCAATGCGGCGTCGAACTTGCCTAGAAACTGCTGAACGCGCGCATTGGGCGCTGTGTCGAGCATTCTGGTCCTCCCTTGCGATTTTCATTCGGCGCGGCCGGCGCGCGATCCCCTCAGAAACTGCCCGCGTTTGGGGTCGCTTGCAAGCCGGAAGGCGCCGGGGGGTCGAGGCTGCGGAAAAGGCGCCCGGCCGCGGGGATCGTGGCGCGCGCCTGCGCTGCCGCGAGGGCGCCCGCGCCGGGCCATCGCTGCAACCAGGGGGCGCATTAACTCCAAGAAAATCCAAAGCATAACCAAACAAAACCAAACAAATTTGCTTTTTTATGCTTGGATTTGTTTGGTGGAAATAAGCGTTTTCAACAGGTTACAGCGGAAAAAAACAAAAACAATTTTCCGACCTTCAACTCGCGCGCCGGGTTGTGCGCGACGGGGCCTTTTCACTCCCCTTGCCGGTCGCGGACTGACCACCCTTTGACACCCCTCAACGTCTCGCCACCGAAAGATCATACCCTACGGTTCTGTTTTTCACAAGTAAATGTCGATTGATCAGGACTTTCCTTGATTCCTCAATAGTGGCCATTCCCACCTACTTAATACAAAACAGGAACACCCCTTGACACAGCCTTCCGCATGGATTATCTGCTGTTACCTATTAGGTAATATAGCAATCGAATGAAGCGATTACCAAATAGGTAACAAATGGAAATTATGGTCAAAAACAAGCTTAAGGCGGCTCTTGAAAGCAAAGCGGCATGTCAGAAGCAATACGGCCAAGACATGATGAAGAAGATCATGTTGCGCCTCAGTGAGTTGCGTGCCGCCGTGTCGCTGGCGGACTTCTGGCCGCCGGGGTCTGGGCCTGAACGTTGTCATGAATTGAAAGGAGAACTTGCGGGCACCTTTTCGATCGACCTGAAACAGCCCTACCGACTGTTATTCGTGCCAATCGAAGAGAGTGCCCCGAAGGACCGCTCCGGTGAGCAAAAGCGGTGGGCATTGATAACGAAGATCGAAATCGTAGCAATCGAGGATACCCATGGATAACGATCAGCAAGCTACTCTGCTCGAGCCGACGGCTGTCCCGCATCCTGGCGAGGTCGTGGCGGACTATCTTGAATTTCACGGGTGGGCACAGCGCGATCTGGCGCGGCGTACAGGCCTCACGCCAAAGACCATCAGCGAGATTTGTAATGGAAAGGCGCCGGTTACGGCGCCGACGGCGCTTGCCTTGGAGAAGGTCCTTCAGCGCCCCGCACATTTTTGGCTCAACCTTCAGCGTCAGTTCGACGAAGCTGAGGCGAGACACTTCGAACTCGCGCAGTCGGCTCAATGGTCGGAGTGGGCTCGCAAGTTTCCTCTCAAGGAGATGCGCAAGCTCCGCTTTTTGAAGCCGGGGCAGTCTGAAGTAAATGCCTTGCTTCACTTCCTCGGCGTCTCATCTCCTAAAAGCTGGGATGCTGTATGGAGCGCTTCTCGGGTGGCGTACCGACAAACCCGAAAATTCACGACCAGCGTTGAAGCAGTTTCCGCGTGGGTCCGCGAAACGGAGCTTGTGGCGGCAGAACTTCAGACGGCGGATTTCAATGAGCGTTTACTCCGGGCGTCGATCGAAGAATTGAGGCGCCTCACCAGAACACGGGCCAATGAGGTCATGGAACCGATCCAGAAGATTTGCGCGGGGGCAGGGGTTGCTGTGGTCTGGGTTCCAGAACTGCCTCACTGTGCGATTAGCGGCAGTGCACGATGGCTTTCCGACAGGAAGGCCCTCATTGCTTTGACGCTGCGGTACAAAACGGACGATCAGATGTGGTTTACCTTCTTTCATGAAGTCGGCCATGTGCTCCTTCATAGAAAAAATAGATCGTTCGTTCTGGATAACGCAGCCGATAATCTTTCGGATCAGGTCGTTGACCCTGAAATGCAACAGTATGAGAACGAGGCCAATCAGTTTGCAGTAGATACACTGATTCCGCCTGCCGCTCTAGGCGAGTTCGTGCGGAAGAAAAGCTTTACGAACGAAGACATTCACGAATTTGCGGAAGCGATCGGAATCGGCCCGGGTATCGTTGTTGGTCGATTGCAGCATGAGCGCCTACTGGCGCATCATCAAGGAAACGCCCTCAAGCAAAATCTTGATTGGCAGTTTGCTGAAGATGACGACCAGACTTGGAGTCAATGATGATTGGTAAAATATTTATAACCAGTCGCGGCTATGATCCGCAGCTTGGTAAGCATGTAAAAGATCCTTACCTCGGGCCGGAGGCGAGTCTCGGAACTTGTCGCCCTGATCTCAGGCGCCAAGTCACTGATGGGGATCACTTGCTCGTGATATCCGGCAAGCTTCCCAATGTGCGCCAATTCGTGATGGGTGGCTTCGCAGTTGCACAGAAGATTGACGCCGTACAAGCGTATGAGCGGTTTCCTGATCAGCGCCTTCGAATGCGTGAAGACGGTCAACTGACTGGAAACGTAGTCGTCGATGCGAGCGGCGCACAGCACGAACTCGACACTCATGATCCGGCGACGTTTGCTAGGCGCACCCCCAATTACATCGTGGGGACTGACTGCATTTCCTTGATCGATCCAGCGGAGATCGCTCTCGGTCGCGAGCAAACGCTCGATGTGCTTCGGGAGATATTTAAGAAGAACGGCGGATCACCGTTTGAGATCGTCGGCCATTACGGTTCAACGCTAAATGAAGACCAAGTCACTAAGCTGCGTGAATGGCTGCTCTCGCTGAAGAAAGCGACCAAAGCGGCCTAAGATTTTCTAACGAAGGTGCGACCATGAGCCAGCTTGATATGTTCAGCCCACCAAAGAAGCCGGCGTTAAAACAGGTGACCGGTTGCGATATTACGCCCGTCGGAAAGCGACGCGATGGTGGCACGCGATACTGGTGCGTTACACACAAGGCCGATGCCACCGCCAGGTATGGTCGGCGCGCGACGGAATGCCGCGCGGCGCATCTTCCGCCGATTTTACCTCACGAAATTCTCGATCTTGATCTCGACCAATACCCCGGCGGGGTGGGCCTCTGGGGTGCTGTTCCCCCCATCTATGATACGACCTGCCTTCCCGTGGATTTTGGAATCCATGTTCACGCGCGGAGGGATTCCGAGGGGGACAAAGAAATAGACGGAACCTATCGGGCAGTCAGGCTGATTGGCAAGCAGCTTCCCACGGAAGGCTTGCTGATTTCTGAAATCGATGCGGTGTATTACATGGTCAGCAGCGTATTCGAATACGGTATGCGCGATGTCCGATGCACCTATTGTGGATATCCGCATCTCGATAAAGACTGGTTCAGCATCCACCCGCACCGCCGTCATCTTTGCGCAGGTTGCGGCAAGAATTTTCGTGATTCTGTTGTTGGGATCGGAAATCCTATTCGTGCAACACAAGAAATCCTAAAGCTGCTCCCACGAAAGCCTGTTCAAGCTGCAAAGATCCTCTCGCTCTGGCAGAGCGATTATCCCGGTGGCATACAAGTCTGGGGTTCCAACGCCGCGATCATTTGGTCCTCCGAGAAGGCGGAAGAGGAAGGTATTCATGTCCATGCATACAAGGCAGACCGCGAAATACCCGACCCTGACGACACCTTCTCGGCAGTGGAAATAGACGGCGTGAGATTGGACCCAGCCATGGTCCGGATGCTGATGGCGCAAAACTCTTTGCCGCACCTAGAAGCGCGTGTCGTTCCCCTAAAATGCAGCCGTTGTGACGAAATGGAATTCAGCTGTGGCGAGCAAGGCTTTACTCCGATCGTCGGTCGCATCTGCTCGAAATGCCAGGGCAAACTCAGCGGGCCAACTCGATTGCGGCGCACAATCGGAAATCCGTTGATAGCTACGCTGGAGCAATTGTCGGCAAGTGCACCGCGCCCGCCGCAGAAGCACGCCACGGGCCTGCTGGTAGAAACGCTATGAATCTGCATCGCAAATTGGATCTGCTGCAAAGGGATCCGACCTGAGCATCTCGGATGGGCGCGGAGCCGCCTTCCGCTTCTGGAATGGTGACCGGGGCTCTAACTGACCGCAAAGGGTCGGAACCTGCCTATCCCCCCAGCGCCTGGCGCAGCGCACGCTGCACGATCTTCGGCTCCTCGAAGCGCAAGGTGACCGGCAGGGTCACGACGGCGCGGGCCTGACGGGCGCTGAGGCGCATCAGGTCCTTCTCGGTCGTCGCCAGAAGCGCGCCGCGCCGTCCCGCCTCCTCGATCAGCGCCTCGATCTCGCGCTGCGTGTAAGGATGATGGTCGGCGAAATCGCGCGTGGCGACGATCTGCGCCCCGACCCGGCGGAGCGTCGCGTAGAATTTCTCCGGTCGCGCAATGCCGGCGAAGGCGACCACCTCGCGGCCGATCAGGGGCGCAGCGGCGAGCGCGTCGGGCTCGAGGGTCGCGCGGATGATCGGCTTGCCAGGCGCCATGGCGGAAATTCGCCCCGCCGCCGCATCGTCGCCGCCGAGCACGATCAGCGCCCGCACGAGCGGCGCCTGAGCCGAAACGGGCGCGCGCAAGGGACCCGCCGGAACGCAGAGTCCGTTGCCGAAGCCGGTCTCGCCGTCCACGACAGCGAAGGCGAGGTCCTTGACGAGGGCGGGATTCTGCAGGCCGTCGTCAAGAATGAGCGCGTTCGCGCCAGCTTCTATCGCGCTTCTGGCGCTGCTGACCCGATCGGCCCCGACCCAGCAGGACGCGATCTTGGCGAGAAGGAGCGGCTCATCGCCCACAAGCGCGGCGGTATGGGCGCTTGGGTCGACGAGCAGCGGCTCGACTCGCTCGGCGCCGCCATAGCCGCGCGACAGGAAGGCGACGCGCCGCCCGGCGGTGATCAGCATCCGCGCCAGCGCCAGGGCCGCCGGCGTCTTGCCAGCGCCGCCGGCGACGAAATTGCCGACGCAGATCGTGGGCGCGCCGGCGCGCTCGCCTGGCCCTCGCATGCGCCGCGCGGTCGCCTGCCCGTAGGCCCAGCCGGCCGGCTGAAGCAGGCGCGCGGTCAGGGTCGGTCTCGGTTTCAGCCAGAAGCGGGGCGCCTTCACCGCCCCATCGCCCCGGCGGAGGGCAGGAGCCCCCTCAGCGCGCCCATCGAGCGGTCGACCGCCCCGGCGCGGCGCTCCACGGTGTCGCCCGCGGCGCGGGCCATCGCGCGCAGCCGCGCGGCGTTGGCGAAGAGCGCGATCAGCGTCTCGCCGAGGTCCTCGGGGTGCGCCACGGTAAGCGCCCCGCCCGCCTCGTCGAGCGCCGCATAAGCGTCGGCGAAATTGTCGACCATCGGCCCGTGCAGGATGGCGGACGCGAGGCGGGCGGGCTCGATCGGATTCTGTCCCCCGCCGGCGACGAAAGACTTGCCGACGAACACGACGCCGGCAAGACGATAGAAGAGCCCCAGTTCGCCGATCGTGTCGCAGACATAGACCGCGGTCTCAGGGCGGATCGGATCGCCCCGCGAGCGCAAGGCGCAGATCAGGCCCTGCCCTTCCAACAGACTCCGGATCGCCTCACCCCGCTCGGGATGGCGCGGCGCGATCAGGGTCAGCGCGTCGGGAAACACCTGGACGAGGCGCCTGTGCGCGGCGGCGGCGATCGCCTCTTCGCCCTCGTGCGTCGAGGCGGCGATCCACATCTGGCGCCCTGACGTTGCGCCTGCGAGCTCGGCGAGCTCGCGCCGGTCGGCCGGCAGCGTCGGCGCGTCGAACTTGATGTCGCCGGCGACGAGCACGTTCGGGGCGCCGAGCGTGGTGAGGCGCTCGCCGTCGGCCTCGCTCCGCGCAAGGCAAACGTCGAACTCCGTCAAGAGCGAGGCGATGAATCGCGGCGCCCTCCCCCAGCGCCGAAACGACCGCTCGCTAATCCGTCCATTGACCATCGCGAGCCTTGATCTCGAACGCTTGAGTTCGACGATCATATTGGGCCAGAGCTCGCTTTCCGCCACCAGCGCGGCGTCGGGGCGCCAACGTCTGATGAACCGGCGCACGAACAATGGACTGTCGAGGGGCGCATATTGATGCAGCGCGCCCGGCGGCAGCCGTTTCGCGAGCATTGCGGCCGAGGTCACCGTGGTCGTGGTCACGAGCGCGGTTGCACCCATGCGCGTGATGCGCTCGACGAAGGGCATGAGCACGGTGGCTTCGCCGACGCTCGCGCCATGCAGCCAGACGAGCGGTCCGGGCGGGCGGGAAAGGTTGGTGAGACCCCGCCGTTCGCCCACCCGCCGTGGGTCCTCCTTGCCGCGCTTAAGGCGCATCGCCAGGATCGGGCCGGCCAACGGCGTCGCCAGGAACGAGGCGAGCCGATAGCCGGTGAGCGACAGCGGCGCCGTCATGCGCGTCTCAGATCGGCGCCCGGATCGAGTGCGCCGACCATGGCGTAGGCCTTCCGGTGCACATCGTCGAGCCCGCGCTCGACTGCGAGCCGCGCCGCCTCCATTTCTTCTTCATCGGCGTTCGGCGAAACGCGGATGAACTCGCCAACGACCACGACCGCGCGCCCGAACGGCAGCCCGAGCGAGGCGCGATCCCAGGTGTTGAACTGCATGCGCCGGCTCATGACGGCCGCCGTCGGAACAATCGGGCGGCCGGAGAGCTTGGCGAGCGTCACGATTCCCCGCCCCGCCACTCGCGCGCGTTTGGGCACATCGGCGGTCATCGCGACAGACGAGCCCGACTCGAGCTGGCGCAAAAGTTCGCGCATCGCCGGCGCCCCGCCCTTGTAATAGTTACGATCGGCGGGGCCGCCCGAGCCGCGCACCGCGGTGATGCCGAGCCGCTCGGCGGCCAATGCCTGTGCGCCGGCGTCTTCGTGGCGGGAAATGAGCACGGCGAGCCGGTCCATCGTAACGGGACGGGCGAACGGCATCATCAGATGCTGTCCATGCCACATCGCGGCGATCAACGGCAGATCGTCCTTGATATAGGCGTCGATGTCCTCGGGCGCGGTCGTGAACCGGCTTGTCTGACGCACGAACCCCAAGTAGGTCGCGAGCCCGAAGCCGAGCGCTTCCTGCGCCCATCGCGACCTGCCAAGACGCCTCGCCATGCGGCGGTCAGGCGGTCCGGGTCGGAGGAGCGAGGTCCGGCTCGATCAGCCGATGCAGATGGACGATGTAGTAGCGCGTCTGCGCGCTGTCGACGGTGGACTGGGCCTTCGCGCGCCAAACCCGCTCGGCGCTGGCGTAGTCCGGAAAGAGCCCGACAATGTCGAGCTTGTCGACATCGCGGAACTCATGGCTGTCGAGCGATTTCAGCTCGCCCCCGAACACGAGGTGCAGGCGCTGCGGCTTTGCATCGTCTTGAGCCTTCGCATCGGTGGAGGTCATGATCACGTTTCCTTGAGGCTGGAAGCGCCGGCCGGCGGGCTGGGCTTTGCCCTCCCGGCGGCGAAAACGCAAGCGGTCCGGAGACAGCCGTTGTCAGCCAGACGGGCCGTCAGCCGGTCGCGCGGCGAAAGGCCTCGATCAGCCGGGGCGCGGCTACGTCCGGCGCGGCAAGGAGGGCGCCACGACGGACCTGGCGGGAATTATAGCGCAGCCGCTCGCCGGAGGCGTCGATCAGGCGCGCGCCCGCTTCCTGGAGCACAATATCGGCCGCGGCGATGTCCCAATCATGCGAATTCTCGGCCGCGACGGCGAAATCGACCGCGCCGCGCGCCGCGAGGGCCAGACGGTAGGCGAGCGCGGGAACGCGGGGCGTGATCTCAATGGAAATCCCAAGCGTCGCCGCCATCGCCTCGATGACAGGCTTGGGGCCAGCGCCGAGGCCGGGCGGCCAGGCGTCGCTGGCGCCAAGCGCCACGCCGTTGCACGTGGCGCCTGAGCCGCGCGCGGCCGCATAGGTTTCATTCAGCGCAGGCGCGTGAACGACACCGGCGATCGGACGCCCGTCGACGATGAGCGCCGCCGAGACCGCCCAGCGCGGGTCGCCGGTCACAAACGCGCGCGTGCCGTCGATCGGGTCGACGATGATGACGCTGCGGCGCGCGAGGCGCTCGAAATCGTCGACGGTCTCTTCCGACAGCCAGCCGGCTTGAGGCAGCGCCTCTCGCAAGCGGCGCTTGAGCAGCGAATCGGCGGCGAGATCGGCGTCCGTCACCGGCGAGCCCCCGGCCTTCGTCACCACCTGGGCGGAGGTTCGGGCTCCCGGCCTGAAATATTCAAGCGCGAGCGCTCCGGCCTCGCGCGCGGCGGAGAGCAGAAGATCGCGCGCGGCAGCTACGTCAATGTCCGCATCGACGCTCAAGGGACATGTCCATCGCGGAGTGAGGTTATGCGGCTTGGCTTTAGCTGTGCGGGCGACGGGGCGCAATCGCCGTTGGGGCTGGCTTCGGACTTCGCGCGCTTCATGCAGTGGCGCGGGCGGGTCCGACGAGCAAGTCACGCCAGTCGGCCCCCTGGCCGCTGCGCGCTGCGGGACCGAGCATTTGCCTACCCGGCGCGCGGCAGCCCGCGCCCGCGCTTCAGTCCGCAGGCAAACGCTGCCGGGCCCCACTCTTGAATATTGACAGGTCGATCTTGCAAGAAGCTGGCCTCCACGCTAGCCTGTACAGATATTTGACCGACGACTTCTATTCATTAAAGGAATGACGATGACTCCATTGGAATATGCGAAACAGTTCCAGGATTTACCTGCCCTTGTTCAACCCACTGGCGGCTATTCGTACGTGGACGACAACGTCGATGTCACGCCGCCACTCTCGATGGTGCTGCCCGAGAAAGGCAAAAAGGAACCAAGCCTGCTGACAGGACAAGAAAAGTGGGTAAGCCTCGACGTTTCTGCGTATAGACTTGACACTCCAAAGCTAGGCTCCTGGGGCAGACTTGGCGAAGCCCTCAAAACCGCTCTTTATATCGAGGCCAAGATCATGAGTCCCGATGGTCTCTCGGAGCAAGCATATTCCTTTCAGTATAGAGATATTGCGTATAGTTTAATCGCCCCGTTTTGGGGGAAAGGCTATCCCGAGGAGTGTCAGCTCGTTCTCCAATTATGGGATCGGCTGAATTTAACCCCGAAATTCGATATTCTCGCGAATCAGGAATACGTCGGCGTAGACTGCAACGCCTTTGTTGGAGGCTACCTCGAAAGACGAGTCGTCGGCAAAAGGGATCAATGGAGCCGCTCGCTCGCCTCTGGCAAAGCGAGTTTGACTGGCGCCCTGATTAAAGATCTGATGGCGCGGAAAGGGACTTACATCAATTCATTCGAGGACCTCAACCCACCCGAGCCGCGTTGCCTTTTACTTGGCGAATGTGATCCAAATACGGGGGAATTGAACGATCACGTGGTCGTTGACGGCGTGACTGCGTTTGGGCATATCGCGATAAGTCAACCGTCCACTTTAACGAAAGTGACTCCTTACAATTTGGGATTGGCCGGTAAAGACTTGAATAAAAAGCTTCAAGGCGATCTTATGCAGATCACCGCTGTAGAGTCGACTGGAAGGATTGGCGTAACGGACTCGCCTTATGTACTGATTTCAGTTCAAAAGAAACCGATTGGCGGAATATTTTATGTTTGGCGAGGCTCGCAGAGAAGGCCCCTCTATTTTAGAATAAAGCGCTTGGACGTTTAGAAGGCGACCTGCGTCCATCGCGACGCGCCGGCGCTGTTTGCTTTATGAGGCGGCCAGCGCGCCGCGAACAGCCTTCGCCGCCGCGCGGCCCAGCAATTCGTGTTGATCCGCCTCATAGTGGATGCCGTCGAGGTCGGAGCAGCGGATCACGGACCCGCCGTCGAGGAACGCCACGCGCTCGCGCTCCGCGACGGCGCGGAAACGCGCGCCCAAAAGGCGCGATTTCTCCGCTCCGCCTTCAAACATTTCGGCATAAGCAGTCAGCTTTGCGATCGGCGGCGGGGCGACGAGCAGGATCTTGGGCGGATCCCCGTCCGGGCCTTGCCCATAGGCGCGCGCAAGAAAGATGAGACGCGCCGCGCCCTCGGCGATGTCGAAGGCGGACACGGAAAAGCGCTTCTTCAGGTCGTTGCAACCAAGCGCGAGGATGAGGAGGTCCACCGGCGCGTGGCTCATGAGGCAGGGCGGCAGGGCGTCCGCGCCTGAGCGGTACGGCTCGATAGGATCGTCGTGGACCGTGGTGCGGCCGCGCAGACCCTCCGCGATCACCTCGTAGTCGGGCCCAAGCTCCCGCTGCAAGATGTTCGGCCAGCGCTGCGGACGGGGAAATCTTCCACCCGTCGCCGGATCGGAGCCCCAGGTGTTGGAATCGCCGAAGGCGACGATGACGGGCATCGGCTCGAACTCCTTTGATGCCGCGGATCGGCTATTCGTGTGGAATCGTCATCGCGAGGAGGCCAAAGGCCGACGTGGCGATCCAGGGATCGTCAAGCGCCCTACGTTCCCTGGATTGCTTCGCTTCGCTCGCAATGACGACCCGGTTCGAGCCAAGGGCGGCACTCACTTGTCTAGCCCTCGCCCTTCAGAAGCTCGCTTGCGATCGCCGCCCATTCCTCATCGAGCGAAGCGCGGCAGACCGGCTTTCCCGCGCGCCGGTACCAATAGGCGGCGTTGCCCGCGTCGCCCTCTTTGCGATGCAGATAGGCGTGCACCCAGTCCCCTGCTCCGCCCTCGCCGGCCTGCGCCGCGTCATGCGCGCCGTCCCAGTTCCCGTGGGCGTCGAGCCAGAGCGCTCGCAAGGCCTGGCTCAAGGCCGGTGGCGGCTCGACGGCTGAGAGCGAGGCGCGGAAAGCGGCGAGATCCATGGCGAATCGAAGTTGGCGCCGAACGCGCGCTACGTAAAGTGGGGCGCCTCAGCGGCGCCGCGATCAGTAAAGGCGATTCTCGCGGTCGTCATCGATGTTGGTCTGCATTTCAGCGACGGTTTCCTTGAGACCGGCGTGCGCGACCATGGCCTCGGCCAGCGTCGCCACCGAAGAGCGATCCGGCCATTCATCCTGCCGCCAAAGCCGCGACCTGACCATGCACTTCGAACAATGCATGAAGGCCTCTTCGGCCGTCACGACGAGAACGAGGTTGGGCGTTTTGCCCTTCACGGCCAGGCGACGCTCCAAGGCGGCGTCCCGGACGATCCGTCCTTTGCCGCTGACCCGCAGCGTGTCGTTGTGCCCGGGAATGACAAAGATCAGCCCGACCTCCGGATGAATCAGCACGTTCTCGAGGGTGTCCAGCCGGTTGTTGCCCAGCCGGTCGGGAATGGCCAACGTGCGGTCGTCCAGGACCGCCACGAACCCTGCTGGGTCGCCTTTTGGGGAGACATCCAGCCGCCCGTCCGCGCCGCGGGTCGCAATCATCACGAACGGAGAGGCGGCGATGAAGCGCCGGCAGATATCGTCGATGTGATCAATCGCCTTGTCGCGCACGAGATGGCTCGGCGGCTCGATGAGCTCCCGCAGCCGGTCGCGCGTCGTGATCACTTCGTCAAAATGCGCATCCATGGGCTACACCCTTGGGTCGTGCTTCGCTGATCACCGCCAATCTATAGCTTAAACGGCGGATGCGGACGACCGGAAAGTGATCGGCGCTCCTATCGCGCTTCGGCCCAGACGAGACGCGCGGCGAATGCGCTCATCAGCGCCGCGAATGCGTAGTCGAACAGCCTGAGTGCGCGCGGATTGCGCTTCGCCGCCGCGACAAAGCGCCCGGCGACGAGAATGACGATCGCGTTCACCGCCGTCGTGGTCGCGATGAAGCCGAGGCCGAGCACAAACAGTTTTCCGCTCGCCTGCGGATCGCTCGCGCTGATGAACTGCGGCAGGAAGGTCACGAAGAAGAGCACGATCTTGGGATTGGTGAGATTGATGAGGAGCCCGCTCGTAAAGGCGCCTCGCAACCCCCCTCGGGCCCGCGCCTCGGCCTTGAGCTTCAGCGCCGACCCATGGCGAATCGCCCGAAAGGCAAGCCAAAGCAGATAGAGAGCGCCGGCGATCTTGACCGCCTCATAGGCTTGCGCCGAGGCTGCAAGGAGCGCCGACAAGCCCAGCGCCGCGGCGAAGGTATGGGCGACGAGCCCCACGGTGGCGCCCGCTTGCGCGGCGAAGCCTTGGCGCCGGCCGCCGGCCAGCGTGCGCGACAGAAAAAGCGCCATGTCGGCGCCGGGCGTCGCCGCAAGAATGAGGCAGGCCGCGACATAGGCCGCGGCGAGCGAGGCGCTGGCGAAGACTGGAGTCATTGCAGGCGCGTCGCCATCGCCGCTTCGACCTCGGCGCGCCGCGGCAACGGCGCGACCGCGCCATAGCCCAGGGTCGAAAGCGCCGCCGCCACATTGGCGAAACGCGCCGCGGCGAAGGGGTCGCCGCTCCGCGCGAATTCGGTGAGGAAGGCGCCGTCGAAGCAGTCGCCGGCCCCGGTCGCGTCGACCGCCTTGACGCCGTGCGCATAGACGCGCTCGCGCTGCTTGGGCGTCGCCACCAGCGCGCCGCCCCGGCCCATCTTCACCACGACGACGCGGGCGCCGAGCTCGAGGTAGAAACTCGCGATCGCGTCGGGCTCCCTCAGGCCAGTCAGGTGCTCGGCGTCGTCGAGCCCCGGAAGGGCGATGTCGCAGGCGCGCATCGCTTCGTGAATGATGGCGCGCGCCCGGCGCAACGGCCACAGCTTCAGTCTGAGGTTGGGGTCGTAGGAGACGAGCCGCTTGGCGTCGTGGGCGATGTCGATGGCGGCGAAAGCCGCGTCGGCGGCCGAGGATGAGATGGCCTGGCTGATGCCGGAAATGTGCAGGATTTTGGTCGCCCGGATGCGGTCGACCGGCAGATCGGTCTCGCTGATCCGGCTCGCCGCCGAGCCCGCGCGCATGTAGGAGAACTCGTGGCCGTTCTCGCCGTGGCTGACGAAATAGAGTCCGGTGTGAGCGCCGCCGTTGACCACGATCCTTGTCGCGTCGACGCCCTCTTTCAGCCAAAGCTGGGTCAGCGCCTGGCCGAACTTGTCGGCGCCGACGGCGGTGAAATAGGCGGCGTCCGCGCCAAGCCGGGCCGCCGCGATCATCGCGTTCGAGGTGTCGCCGCCGAATCCCTGGACGAACGGGGCGTCGTCCTTCGGCTGGTTGAGTTCGACCAGCGCTTCGCCAATCGCGAGGAGATCCGACAAGGCCTTACCTCGTCGCGACCGCGACCGCGGCCCCGGCCATAAGGGCCCCGGCGGCGCGATTGACGAACCGCATCGCCCGGGTTGAGCGCAGAAGAGCCCGCGCCCGGTTTGCGGCGAATGCGTAGAGCGCGAGGGTCGAGAAAATCACGATCGCACAAACAGCGGCGACTTCGACGAGCGCCCACACGGTTAGCGCCTTCAAGTCGACGACGAGCGGCATGATCGAGAGGAAGAAGACCATCACCTTCGGGTTGCCAAGCGTCAAAGACAACGAGGACAAGAACGCGCGCCAGCCGCGCGTAGCCGGCGTCGGGGCCGTTTCGACGGCGCCGCGCGCGGTCGCCATCCGCCAGGCGAGATAGAGGAGATAGGCGGCGCCGGCGAATTTGATTGCGACAAACACGCCGGCGAAGGTCCTGGCGACGACGGCGAGACCCGTCGCGGCAAAAGCGAGCCAGATCATGTCGCCGACGAAATAGCCGGCGATGAACGGCGCGACGCCCTTGAGTCCCTGCCCCAGCACCCGCGCGATCAGCGCCGCGACGCCGGGCCCAGGTGTCGCCACCGCGGCGAAATAGACCGCGGCGAAGAGGATGAGAGAGCTCAAAGTCATGTCGGCCGCCTGCGTTTGCGCCGCGCCAAGACGTTGAGCGTCTCGACCACAGAGGAAAAAAACATCGCGGCGTAAATATAGCCTCTTTCGATATGAAATCCGAAACCGTCGGCGATCAGCGTCATGCCGATCATCAGGAGGAAGCTCAGCGCCAGCATCAAAACCGTAGGATTGCGGTGGATGAAAGCCGCCAGCGGCCCGACCGCGACCATCATCACGCCGACCGCCACGACGACGGCTATGACCATGATGGGGAAATACTCCGTCATGCCCACGGCCGTGATGATGCTGTCGACCGAGAAGACGATGTCGATCATGATGATCTGAATGAGGCCCGAGATAAGGCCGAGCGGCGGGGCCAGCTTTTTGTCCTCGCTATCGTCGTTCGGATCGACCCGGTGATGGATTTCGCTCGTCGCCTTCCAGACCAGGAACAGTCCGCCCGCCAGCAACAAAAGGTCGCGCACGGAAAAGGCGTGTCCCAGCACGGTCGCCAGCGGCTCCGTAAAACGCACCAGCCACGACGCCGAAGCGAGCAGCGCAAGGCGGAACACGAGCGCGAGCGAGAGGCCGAGCCGGCGCGCCAGGGCCCGCCGCCGCTCGTCGATGCGGTTGGTGAGCAGCGCGATGAACACCAGATTGTCGAGGCCGAGCACGACCTCCATGACGATCAGGGTCGCGAGCGCCGCCCACGCGTCGGGATCTTCGGCGAGGCGAAGAAAAGCGTCCATGCGCCGGTGAGCCCTCGGTCCTCAAGCTTCGGCCCCACGCCGGTCGGGGGCGCCTCAATCTAGCGCGCCGCGGCGCGTCGCCAAAGCTCCGGGGGGAATCGCGAGGTGAGGACTAATACCTAGGTGGAGGCCGACGGCGGCGCCCTATGTCCGTTTCGCCTAACGCGGCAGGCGCTCCCGCTGAGGCGGGCGCCGCAAGTGCAGCAGAAATATTGACGGCATTAATTCTGGTTTTTGGAAATGGGTTTGTCGCCCACTGTCACGTGGTCGCGGGGGAACCCACCCGTTTGTCTTACACGGCTTTAACCAGACCCGGCTAGCATGAAGCCTTGGACACCGGCAAGGCCAATGGACTTTCCCCTTATCAGCGGAGTCATGAAGCCGCTCAGCGATTGCGACTGGCTCGACGCCAGTCGGGCGAGAGCCTATGCGCGCGTGCTGCTTGCCGTGATCCTCACCGGCGCCGTCGGGTGGATCGCGCTGAGTCAGGGCGGCCTCGATCGGCAGGGAAAGCCGATCGGGACCGATTTCATCGGCTTCTACACGGCTTCCCGTTTTGCGCTCGCAGGGCGTCCCGAACTCGCTTATGACGTCGGCGCCCACTGGGCGGCTCAGCGAGCTTTGTTCGGCCCCAAGCTTGGCTACACAGCCTTCTTCTACCCGCCTCCGGCGCTCCTGATCTATTTGCCGCTGGCGCTCGCGCCCTACTTCGTCTCGCTTACAATATGGCTTACTGCGTCCGGCCTTGCGTTCTACCGCGTGCTGCGAGGCTATCTGCCGTCGCTCGATGCGGTGATGTTCTTGGCCTTTCCGGCCGTGTTTATCAACGCAGCTCACGGACAGAACGGTTTCTTGAGCGCGGCGCTGGTCGGCGGCGGACTCCTAGTCATGGACCGAAGGCCGAGGCTTGCCGGCCTCTTCTTCGGCGCCATGGTCTTCAAGCCGCACCTGGCCCTGGCGATCCCGTTCGCGCTCATCTTCGCCCGTCGCTGGACGACCTTGGGCGCCGCCGCCGTTATGGCGGCTGTATTCTGCTTCGCCTCTCTCGTCGCGTTCGGGGCGTCGACCTGGACCGGCTTTTTTACTGATGCGTCGTTCGCAAGGGCTGCGTTGGAGAATAATCTGGTCGGCGATGAGAAGATGCAGAGCGTGTTCGCCAGCGTGCGCTTGTTACGTGGATCGCTCGCCCTTGCGTGGGGGGCGCAGCTCCTGACCGCCTTGTCGGCCGTCGCGGCGGTCTTTCTCCTTCAGCGACGCGCGTTCCGGACAGCGGCTGAGGCCCCAGCTGTTGTTTGCGCAGGCCTGCTCGCGAGCCCGTTCGTGCTCGACTACGATCTCACGCTGCTCGCCATCCCACTCGTCTGGTTTCTCGGCGAAGGGGGCCGTACGGTCTTCCTGCCCTATGAAAAGGCAGTGATGGCGCTGGCCTTCGCCCTCCCCCTCGTTTCCCGTATCGTCGCCGGCGCGTGCGGGTTGCCGCTCGCGCCGTTGACCATTGCCGCGTTGCTCCTATTGATCTTGCGCCGCGCACTGGCGCTCCGAGCGTTCCCGTCCGCGCAAAGCGACAGCTAATACCAGGACTCGATGATCGGAACCGATCATCGCCTTCATGGCCGAAGCGCGAATGCGCGCCCGCGCCATTGCGTGGAACCGAGCGCAGATCAAGTCGCGCTCAATTGGAATGGGTATAAGCAGGCCGTCTCGGGATTCCGGCCATCAGGCCCGCGCATTTCTTGACAAAATCAGCAATCGTCTCTATCGTATTCTTATCAACAGAATAACTTCACACACGGAAAGATCCGGCCCCTCGCAGAGGGGAAAGCCCGTCGCCAGACGGGGGAAGAGGAAAAGTGCGCTCTGGAAGTCTGGCTCAACCACAACCCGGCGCGCGAGTTACAGGGGGAGGAAATTTTTTTGTTTTTTTCGCGCGTAACCTTTTGAAAAGCCCCGATTCCACCAAACAAATCCAAGCAAAAAAAGCAAATTTGCTTGGATTTATTTGGATTTTGCTTGGATTTTGTTTGCTAGAACTCACCCTCCGGTTGCACTGGACATCTAATACCAAGTCTCGATGATCGGACCCCGATCATCGCTTCATGGCGATGCGTCGCTCTCAAACAGAACGGGTATCAGAGACGTATGACCGAGGCCGGCGAAAGCGCAGCCCAGCATAAGCGACAGCGCGCTCGCTGGCCGGATCATGGCAACGTTCCTGGAGGAGAGCGACCTGCCATCGTCCGCGCGATCGCGTTGTGTGAACGTTGCCCGAATTGATTCGCGCGCCAGCCCGAAAACCCGTGGCCGGCGCGCCCTTGCTTATTTCAGCGTGCTGCCGATCTCGGTGAACACGGTGCTGACCTGCGTGCCGACAAGCTGGACGGCGGCGATGATGAACACCGCAATGAGGCTCGCGATCAGCGCATATTCAATCGCCGTCACGCCGGATTCGTCGCTGAGGAAGTTTTGAACTCGGTTCATGGGATACTCCTGACGCTCGATGGGCCCCTGCGTTCGAAAAACCGAAAACGGTTCCTAGGCCACGGCTTTCGAAGCGGTCGCAGGATCCCGACCACGACGCCAAACTCCCATCCGGCCATTGCCAACGCCTCGACTGGACAGCTAAAGTTTTAGCGATCACCGGGCGCGGGGCGGTGATTAGCTCCCGATCCTTAATTAAGTCGTATTTCCCGCGAGCGCTCCCGGAGCCAATTGACGCCCGGAATGCCCGGAATTCCGGGACGTTCGGGGCTCGCCCCTCATCCCGCAGCCGAGGCCGTCCCTGCCGCCTCTTCGACCTGCCCGAGCCGCTCCTTGCCGAAGAACATCTCCGAGCCCACGAAAAAAGTCGGACCCCCGAACACGCCGCGCGCGACAGCGGCCGCCGTATTGTCGGCGAGCCTGAGCTTGACGCGATCGGTCTGGGCTGACGCCATCAGGCTCGCCGAATTGAGCCCCGCCTCGTCGATCCGGCGCGCCAGAACCTCCCGATCGTCGAGCTTCAGCCCCTCCTCCCACAGGCCCTGAAGACCCATTTCGAGATAGGCGGCTTCCTCTCCCGCTTCGCGCGCGGCGACGAGCCCGCGCATCAGCATGAGCGTGTTGACGGGAAAGTGCGGATTGAGACGGAACCTGTCGATCCCGTGCCTGGCGATGAAGCGGCGCATCTCGAGCATCTCGTAATCGAGCTTGCCCTTGACCGCGGCGAAGGCGACGCCCGGCGCCTGATTGCCGGTCGCCTTGAAAATGCCCCCGAGCAGGCACGGGCTGATGGCGAGCCGGGCGCCGGTCCGTTCCAGAATCGGGGGGAGCGCGCGACAGGCGAGATAGGCGTTGGGGCTGCCGAAGTCGAAAATGAATTCGATCGTCGCGCTCATCACCACGTCTCCGACCAGGGCCTGAGGTCCATCTCGAACGTCCAGGCGCTGCGCCTCTGGCGATGGAGCCAGACATAGTTCTTCGCGATCTCGTCGGGAACGAGAATCTCCTCGCGCTCGAGCTTCTCGGCCGCGTCCGGCATGCGTCCGCGGATGAAGTCGCCGTCAATCGCGCCATCGATCACGACATGGGCCACATGGACGCCCTTCGGCCCGAGTTCCCGCGCCAGGCTCTGCGCGAGCGCCCTCAGCGCGTGCTTCGCCCCGGCGAACGCCGAAAAGCCCGCGCCGCCGCGGACGCTTGCGGTGGCGCCGGTGAACAGGATCGTTCCGCGCCCGCGCCCGACCATGGCCCTCGCCGCCTCGCGGCTCGTCAGGAACCCGGCGAGGGCCGCCATTTCCCAGACCTTGGAATAGACGCGCGCCGTGGTCTCGACGACGGGAAAGCGCACGTTCGCGCCGATATTGAAGACAAGAACCTCGATTGCGCCGATCTCCCGCTCGATCCGCTCGATCAGGCCCATGACATCGGCTTCGACGCGCGCGTCGAGCCCGAAGGCGTAAGCCTCGCCGCCCTCGCCGCGAATCGCCGCCGCCAATCTGTCGATGGCGTCCATATGCCGGGGCCGCCGGGTGACGCAGACCCGCAGGCCCTCAGCTGCGAAGGCGCGCGCGATCGAGCCGCCGAGCCCATCGCCCGCGCCGATGACCAGGCAGACGCCGTTTCCGTCGCTCATGAGCCCAAGCCGGCGAACGCGGGAACATCAAAGGCAATCGCGCTCAATCCGGTTCTCCTTGTCCCCGCGCGCGGGAGGCGGCGCGGCTACACTGTGCCGAGCGCGGCCTGCGCGGCAAGGCCCGCCCCCGGGCCCTTCCGGCCCCGGAGCAACCGGAGCGCGACTTCCCTGGCCGCCCCAGACTGTGATCCGGGGGTTCCGCTTCAGCCGTCGCCGGCCGCTCCGAAAGCCAGCGCGACGCCCGCAAACGACCTTCCAGGAGGGGCGGCGGCGCACCGACGCGCCCGGCGCGTTGTGGAGGCGACGATCGGAACGGGAAATGGAAAGTCAGTCGGCGGCGCAGACGAAGCGTCGCGCTGAGGCGTATCGGCTTCGTCCACAACTCAGCGGCGGCAGCGTGACGCGTCAATGGAATATTGCGGCTTCCGAGGGCGCCCGGTCTAGAAGTTCCAACCGAATCCGCCGGTGGTGTGGCCGCCCCCATCCTTCTGCATACTGATCGACAGCCGGGGGTGCGGCTCCCTCGGAGCGGGGTACGGATCGACGGGAAAGGCGCTTCTCCTCACGAAGGTCGTGCCTTCAGGGGGAGCGTAAGGATTGGAAAAACGGACGATGTCCTCGACGCTGGCCGTCCTCGCGACGGCGACATGCATAGCGACATGCCTAGACTTCGCCGGGTGCAGACGAACCGACCTCACCGGATCGGCTGACAAGCTCTCGGCCGACGCCTGCGCGCAGGCGACAGCGCCCGCCAGACACGCGCTCGTAAGACATACGACCGTCACAGAAAGGCGTCTCATCGCAGCCGCCCTCAAACTTGCGCCCGCCTCAAGCCCCTTTTGACCAATTGTTACTTGCGCGTGAACACTCGCGCAACCCCAATTCATGCTTCCCCGACGATTTTTTACGGCCCTCTCGGCCCGGAAGAGCGCTGGCGCCGAACGGAAAACACCCCACATAAGGAAGTGGACGCGCTGAAAGCGCGGGACGGGGCGGGCGCAAAGCGGCAAAGCCGCGACAAAGGTTTTTTTAACCATGCGAAGCCCGAATCCCCTGCCAGGGCTGATCTTCCTCATCATTTTCCTCGCCAGCCTTGCGCTGGCCTATGCAGACATGAGCCCCGAGAGCTACCCAGCGAGCGTCGCAATCGCGATCCTCGGTTTCATTGTCGCCTCGGTCGTCGCCAATGCGGTCAAGATCGCCGACCAGTGGGAGCGGGTGGTGGTGCTGAGGCTCGGCAAGTTCCGCGGCCTCGAAGGCCCGGGCCTGTTCTTCATCGTGCCGATCGTGGAGACCGTCGCCTACCGGATCGACACCCGGGTCATCACCAGCACCTTCAGAGCGGAACAGACAATGACGCGCGACACGGTGCCGGTCGACGTCGACGCGGTGCTGTTCTTCAAGGTGGTCGATCCGAAAACGGCGGCGCTGGACATCGCCGACTACGGCTCGGCGATCAATTGGGCCGCGCAGACGGCGCTCCGCGACGTGATCGGCAAGACCCTGCTGGCCGACATGCTGGAAGGGCGCGAGAAGCTCAGCGTCGAATTGCAGCGCATCATCGACGCGCGCGCCAAGCCGTGGGGAATCGAGGTCATCGCGGTCGAGCTCAAGGACGTGCGGATCCCAGCCGCCTTGCAGGACGCCATGTCGATGCAGGCGCAGGCCGAGCGCGAGCGGCAGGCACGCGTGATCCTGGGCGATTCGGAGCGGCAGGTGGCGGAGTCGTTCAACGCCGCGGCGAAGACCTACGCCGACAACCCGACCGCCTTTCACCTGCGCGCGATGAATATGCTTTACGAGGGCTTAAAGCGTAGCAATGCGACCATCGTCATCGTGCCCTCGACAGCGGTCGAATCGATGCAGCTCGGCGCCATGCCGACGATGCCGACGATGGCGACGGTCGCCAGCGCCATCGCCCAGGCGCAGGGGAACGGCGCGGGCGCGCCGGCGGCGGGAGGGGCAGGGACGGCGGATTGAAGCGGCGCGAGCTGCACAGCTATGGTCGTCAGGGGGAAGGCTTTCGATGCGCGAGACGGACAGGACCTTCGCCGGATCGATCCCGGACATGTACGATTCCTATATCGTGCCGCTGTTGTTCGAGCCCTACGCGGCCGATCTCGCCCGCCGGGCGGCGGAGACCAGTCCCGAGCGCATCCTCGAAACCGCAGCCGGCACCGGAGTCGTGACCCGCGCGCTCGCGCCCCTGCTCGGCGCCCATGCCCGCTACGTCGTCAGCGACCTGAACCAGCCCATGCTCGACCGGGCGGCCAGCCGCCAGGCGCCCGACAGCCGCATCCTCTGGCGACAGGCGGACGCGCTCAGTCTCCCGTTCGAGGACGACAGCTTCGATAGTGTTGTCTGCCAGTTCGGAGCGATGTTCTTTCCCGACCGGATCGCCGGTTATCGGGAGACGAGCCGTGTCCTCAAAGCGGGCGGCCGATTCCTGTTCAATGTCTGGGACCGCATCGAGGACAACGAGTTCGCCGCTGTGGTGACCGAAGCCGTTGGGGCGATGTTTCCGGCCGAGCCCCCCCGGTTCCTGGCCCGAACGCCGCACGGCTATCACGACCTCAAGCAGATCGAGCGCGACCTGGTGGCGGCCGGCTTTTCGGACATCGAATGCGTGACCTTGCAGGAACGGAGCACCGCCCCAAGCGCCCGCCAGGCGGCGCTCGCCTATTGCGAGGGCACGCCGTTGCGCGGCGAGATCGAGGCGCGGGACCCCGCGCGCCTCGAGGAGGCGACCGCCCGCGCCACCGAGGCGATTGCGGCGGCGTTCGGGAGGGGCACGGTATCCGGAAAGATCCAGGCGCATGTGATCGTAGCGCGGGCCTGACCTCGCTTATTGCGGGCCCAGCCGGTCTTTCACGACCCGCCCGTCCTTCATGATGACGAGGAAATTCCTTTCCGGATCGGCGATGAGCCTGAGATTTTCCAACGGATCGCCGTCGACCAGAATGAGGTCGGCGAGCGCGCCCGCCTCGATCACGCCGAGCTTGCCCGGATAGGGGTTGCGCGGGCCGGACATCGCCAGAAGCTCGCCGTTCACCGCGGTCGCCATCTTGAGGATCTCGGCCGGGCGATACCAGCGCTCGAGCGTCGTCAGCATCGCCCCCTGATGCGCCGTCAGCTTCGAATCGAACAGGATGTCGGTGCCCCACGCGGTCTTGAGGCTGAACGCCTTGGCGAATGCGTAAGCCGCGTCCGTTCCCGCATAGACCTGTTGCGCTTTCGCTTCCCCTTCCGGCGTTGGCATCGAATTGGAATATTCGTTGTTGAGAAAGGGTTGCGTGCTGAGCCATACGCCGTTCCGAGCGATCTCCTCGGCGGTCGCCTCGTCCATCAGATGCCCGTGCTCGATGCATCGGACGCCGGCGCGGATCGCGGTCCTGATCGCGCGGGGCGTATAGGCGTGCACGGCGACGTAGGTGCCCCAGTTCTCCGCCGCGTCCACCGCGGCGCGGAATTCGGCCTCAGTATATTGGCTGGCGTCGATCGGATCATAATGCGAGGACACGCCTCCGCCGGCGGCGAGCTTGAGCTGGCTCGCTCCTAGCATGAGCTGCTCGCGCGAGCGCGTCAGCACGCGATCGACGCCATCGGCGATCGCCCCGCCGCCGATCGCCTCGACGCGGCTCAACGGCGCGTCGGGCGCAGCCGGAACCTCATAGGGAAAGCGAAAGTCGCCATGGCCGCCGGTTTGCGAAATCATCGCGCCCGACGGCCAGATGCGAGGCCCCGCCACGAGGCCGGAGTCGATCGCGCGCTTCAGACTGAAGGCCGGCCCGGCCATGTCGCGGACGCTGGTGAAGCCGCGCATCAGCGTCTTTTTCGCTTCGTCCGCCGCGACCAGATTGATGAAGCCGACGTCGGCGGTCATGAGGACGGTCAGCGGCAGGGGCGCCAGCATCGCATGCCAGTGCGCGTCGATGAGGCCGGGTATCAAAACCCGGCCGCCGCAGTCGACGATCCGCGCGGCGGCGTCGAGTGGGGCTTCCGCTGGCGCGACCGCCGCGATCGTCCGCCCTTCGACGACAACTCTCAAGCCCTGCAATAGCGTGTCCGATTTGCCGTCGAAAAGCCGCGCGTTGGTGAACGCGACGCGAGAGACGGGCGGCGCCGAAGCGTGAGCGGGCGTGCTTCCTGAGCCTGCGGCGAACGCGCCGGGGGTCATCGGCGAATGGCGGGCGAATTTTCGCGAAAGATGCGCGTTCAGCCGCGCAAACCCTGGCGTGTGGCAGAGGCACCCTGCCCGCCGCGGCGCTTCTCCATCATCCGGCGCGCACAGAAACATTCGCTTTTCCCTGGATCTGCGTCCATGCGCCGCCGTCGGGCGGTCAAGCGAGACTGTGTCTCGGCCGCAATCAGACCCAGGGCGCGCCCGAGCTCGGCGGCAAACCCTTATGCCGGCGTTGGAGCGTCGGCGCGGATCAATTTTTCGTGTTTGAGCTCGGCCCAGAAGTCGGCGGGGATGGGATGGCGGAAGGCCGCCACGTTCTTCTCGACCTGAGCGCGCGCGATCGCGCCGGGAATGATCGATGCGACGATCGGGTGGCCGAGGGGGAATTGCAGCGCCGCCGCGGGCAGCGGAACCTTGTGGCGGGCGCAAACCGCCTCGATCTTCTTCACCCGCTCGAGGATGGCGGGTCCCGCAGGCTCGTAATTGTACATCGCTCCAGGCACGGCCCCCGTCGCCAGGATGCCGGAATTGTAGCCGCCACCGATGACGACGCCGACGCCGCGTTCGGCGCAGCGCGGGAATTCGGCGTCGAGCACCTCCTGCTCGAGCAGCGTGTAGCGCATCGCGAGCAGGAAGAAATCCATGTCGAAGAGATCGAGAAAACGAGGGATCGAGCCCAGCGAATTGAAGCCCGCGCCGATCCCGCCGATGACGCCTGCCTCGCGCAATTCGGCGAGCGCCCTCCACCCGCCCGTCTTGAGCTCCGTGAAATAGGCGTTGAGCGTCGCGGAATTGTGATCCCAGGGGTCGAGGTCGTGGATCAGGAGAACGTCGACGCGATTGATCCCGAGCCGTTGCAGGCTGTCCTCGAACGAGCGCATCACGCCGTCGTAGCCATAGTCGAACACGGTCTGGAACTCGAGACCGCCGAGCCATTGATCCTTGATCGCGTTGGGCCCGAATGGCCGGCGCAACACGCGGCCGATCTTGGTCGATATGACGAAGTCGGCGCGGGCTTTGCGGTAGAGCGCACGTCCGAGCGTGTGTTCGGCGAGCCCGCGTCCGTACCAGGGGGAGGTGTCGAAGTACCGGACGCCGCCGTCCCAGGCCGCTTCGATCAGCCGCGCAGCTTCATCGTCGCTCACCCGCTCGAACAGCTCGCCGAGCGGCGCCGTGCCGAGGCCAAGCTCGGTCACCCTCACGTCCGTCCGGCCAAGCTTGCGCGTTTTCAGGGGCGGGAGACTCGCGCCGCTCATCTTCAAACCTTTCGACAGAGCGCCGACCGGGAGCGCCTTATTCCTCGGGCTCGGTTCCGAAGCGCAGCGGATAGCCCTTCGCCGCGCCCGCCTCGGTCGCCCGGGCGGCCTTGGTCTCGGCGACGTCCTGCGCGAGCACCACGACCACGCAGACGCCCTTGCGATGGGCGGTGATCATCACGTTGAGCGCCTGGGTTTCGTTGAGGCGGAACACCCCCTTCAGCACCTCGACCACGAAGTCGCGCGGCGTATAATCGTCGTTGAACAGGATGACCTTATGCAGGCGCGGACGCTGAACCCGCGTTTCGGTCTTGGGCGCAATTTTGGTGACGGCCTTACTCATCGTGCTTGTCGAGGGTTGCTTGTGAGCGCGATAAATATTCTGCACGCTGGCGCCCCCGGTTTCAAGCCGCTTCGCGGGGGCCGTTGCGTTTCGCCAAGGAGCCGTCATGCTAAACACCCGCCAGCCGGTCCTGCGCAATTTCTGGTACGCGACATTGCCGCTCGCCAAGCTCGAAGATGGACCGAAGCCCTTTTGCATTCTCGGACAGGACATCGTCATCTTCCTCGACGCGGCCGGCGAACCGGCGGCGCTGGAGGATCGCTGCTGCCACCGGACCGCCAAATTGTCCAAAGGCTGGATCAAGGGCGGCCATATCGTATGTGGCTATCATGGCTGGGAATACGACCGGACCGGCAAGCTTGTGAACGTCCCGCAATTTCCATTCGAGCAGCCGGTCCCCGAAGCCAAGGCCAGAAACTTCCACGCCAGACCCGCTTACGGCTATGTCTGGGTCTGCCTCGGCGAACGATCGCCGACATTCCCGACCTCGCTTACGAGGAAGACAGCGCCTTCCGGCGCATCCATCAGTTCGACGAATCGTGGCGATGCTCGGCGCTGAGAATGATGGAGAATTCGTTCGACAACGCGCATTTCGCCTTCGTCCATAAAGGCACGTTCGGCGATATCGATCAGCCGAAGCCGGAGAAATACGAGCTGACCGAGACCGACACCGGCTTCGTCGCCGAGACCATCGTGCCGGTGCGAAACCCGCCTTCAGCCGCCCGCATCACCGGGACGAGCGAACCATGGACGAAGCGGAAAATGCGCAACGCCTGGTTCATGCCGTTCTGCCGGACCATGGACATGGAATATCCCTCCGGCCTCAGGCACGTCATCTTCAATTCTGCGACGCCGATTGACGACGGGGCGATCCAGCTCATTCAGATCCTCTACCGCAACGACCGCGAGGAGGATTGTTCGACCGCCGAGCTCATCGCGTGGGACAAAGCCATCATCGAGGAGGACCGGGAGATCCTGGAATCGACCGACCCTGACGCCATCGTCGACATGGGCCGCAAGATCGAGATGCACATGCCCTCCGACCGGCCCGGCATGCTGATGCGCAAGCGTCTCAACGCGCTCTTGGAAAGTCACGGAGAGCGCGAGATTCCGCGCTGAGCCGGGCGGATGGAATCGAGTCTCACGGACAATTGTCTTATTTTCCATCGCCTGACGGACCGGCTGCGGCGTTACATGACGTTCTTGCGGCGACGCCGGCGCGTCCGGCGCCCGATCGAGGGAGGATGACACATGATCGTTCGACACGCGACGGTTGTGGCCGGGACAGCGCTCGTTCTCGGCGTCGCGCCCGCTTGTGCGGGACCTTGCACGGACCGGATTTATCAGACCGACCTTAGGGTCTCGAAGCTCCTGGACAGCGCCGCCGCCGAGGGCCGGGCAGCCCCCCAATCCACATTTGCGACCATGCATCGCCAGCCGACGCCGGGCTCGATCGCCAGCGCCGAACAACAGGCCGGCGACCTTTCCAGCGCCCCTGTCGAGGCGATCACCAAGGCCATGGACGAGGCCCGCAGCGCCGACGACCAGGGCGACCGCGCCGGTTGCGAGAAGGCGTTGAGCGAAGTCGACCAGGCTCTCGATCGGGCGCCATCGCCCCCGGCTCCACAATGACGCTCGCTCCGCTCATCGACGCCCCGCCGGTCATAAGGTTTCACGCGCTTTTCGCTTTCGCCGCAATCGGCCTCGGCGCCGTTCAGCTTTTGGCCCCCAAGGGAACGCTCCCGCATCGAACGATCGGCTGGGCCTGGGCGCTTCTCATGATGCTGATCGCAGGGAGCTCGCTTTTCATCCATACGATCCGCATGTGGGGGCCCTGGAGCCCCATCCACCTTCTGTCGCTGTTCACCCTGGTTGTCGTCCCGCTCGCGGTCCTGCGCGCCAGACAGCACAATGTCAGAGCGCATCGTTCGGCGATGATCTGGATCTTTTCCCTGGCGCTTGTCGTCGCCGGCTTCTTTACGCTCGCGCCCGGGCGAATCATGAGCAAGGTCGTGTTCGGCGGCTGAGGCCGGCCGTACGGGCGAAATCCAGCCAGACGTGCGGATCCGCGCCGGCGTGCGCCCATGTTCAACCCATTGTGACCGCTCCATCCGGCCTTCGCCTTGCGGCGGCGTAACCCCGGCGCCACAAGAGCCCCGACCCGAAAGCCGCCCCATGCGTTCCGCCATTCTGACCGCGTTCATCATCGCGACCGCCCTGTTCATGGAGAACATGGACGGAACCGTCATTTCGACCTCGCTGCCGGCGATCGCGCGCGACTTCCATCAGGACCCGATCGTCCTCAAGCTGGCGCTCACCTCCTACCTGCTGACGCTCGCGGTGTTCATTCCCGCCTCCGGCTGGGTCGCGGACCGCTTCGGAGCGCGCACGGTGTTCTGCACCGCGATCGTCGTGTTCACTCTCGGCTCGATCCTGTGCGGCGCTTCGTCATCGCTCGCGACCCTCATCGCGGCCCGCGTGTTCCAGGGGCTGGGCGGCGCGATGATGGTGCCGGTCGGGCGCCTCGTTCTGCTGCGCTCGATAGCCAAGAGCGATCTCGTCAGCGCAATGGCCTATCTCACCGTGCCGGCGCTCATCGGCCCGGTCGCGGGGCCCCCGCTCGGCGGCTTCATCACCACCTACTTCCACTGGCGCTGGATCTTCTGGATCAATGTCCCGATTGGCGTGCTCGGCCTCCTGCTTTCGCTCAAGTTCATCCACAATTTGCGCGAGGAGGCGGTGCCGCGCTTCGACTTCAGGGGATTCGTCCTGTCAGGCGTTGGCCTCGTCAGCCTGATCGCGGGCTTGAGCGTGATCGGGCGCGGCGTCGCGCCTGTCTGGGTCGTCGCGGCGATGATCGCGGTCGGGCTCATTGCGCTCGCGGCTTACGTCCGGCACGCCGGGAAGAACGAGGACGCGATTCTCGATCTCAGGCTGCTCTCGATCCCGACCTTTTTCGCCGGCGTCGTCGGCGGTCTCATCTTCCGCATCGGCGTCGGCGCCACGCCCTTCCTGCTGCCGCTCTTGCTGCAGATCGGCTTCGGCCTCAGCCCGTTCGCCTCGGGCTCGATCACCTTCGCCGCCGCCGCGGGCGCGCTCATGATGAAATTCACCGCCACGACCGCGCTGCGCTGGTTTGGCTTCCGCCAGACTCTGATCGTCATCGGCCTCGTTTCGGGGGCGTTTCTCGGCGCCTCCGCGCTGTTCACGACGTCGACGCCGCATTGGCTCCTGCTGCTCGTCCTGCTCACTGGCGGCTTCTTCCGCTCGCTGGTCTTCACCGCGCTTAACGCCATCAGTTACGCCGATATCGATTCGCCGCGCATGAGCCGCGCCACGAGCTTCGCCAGCGTCTCGCAGCAGATGTCGGGGGCGGTCGGCATCGCAGTCGCGGCGATTTGCGTCGAGACGATCCAGTTCGGCTTCGGCGATTCCGAGCTCATGGCGCGCGATCTCTCGCTCGCCTTCGTCATGGTCGCCATCATCTCGAGCCTGTCGGTGCTGGTCTTCGCCCGGCTGAAGCCGGATGCGGGCGCCGCGGTATCCGGCCGGATGGTCTCGACCACCGAGGAACGCGCGACCGCCGCGGCGGAATGAGCGAGGCGCTCGGGAACCCTATGCCAGGCTTGCTGGAAAGCCGCGCCGCGGTAAGCTAGTGGCCGGATATTGTCGCTGGGTGGGGAATGGAACGGGAGCAGCGGCGCAGCCGCACGATACGGATTGCGACGATCGGGGCGCTCCTGATCGCGCTCACGATCAGCTACCTGATAATCCTGCACAACATGCATGTCTCGGAGCAGCCGGGCGAACGGACGTTCGGCGCGTCAGACTCGGGCGCGGCGGCGGAGATCTATCTCGAGCCGCTCAGCATCGACGCCGCCAACGAGGGCATGCAGCTGCGCGCCTATCTGTCGCCAAACCTGTCGAACGGCGCAAACGCTCGCGCCGGGGCTGATCGCGAGCTGATCCTCTTGATCACCCACGACCAGACGGTGGAGGAAATCAAGCTGGCGGCCGGCGCCCATATGGCCAGCTCGACCTTCGAAATCGACCTGAACGACGGCAGCGTCATCCACTATCCGTTCGACTCCTTCGTGGCGCGCCTCGACGTCCAGCTCATGGATGGAAAGGCCGCGCTCAACCTTCCGGCGAAAATCACCGTGTGGGAAGGGGTGCTTGGCTACAATCTGCATACGACGAGCCAGGCTGGAGCCAATCCGAATGACGTTCAGCTGGCAATCGCGACAAGTCGCGGCGGCGCCATCGTCCTGCTTGCTCTTTGCGCCTACGGGGTGATGCTGGTGCTCGGCTTTTGCGCCGTTGTGATTGGCGTCCTGACGTTCATCAACGTGCGCCCGCCGGAGACCGGGCTGATCGGCTCGCTCGCCGCCTTCGCCTTCGCCCTGCCCGTGCTGCGCGGCATCCTCCCCGGCTCGCCGCCCCTTGGCGTCACGGCGGACATGTGGGTGTTCCTATGGGCCGAAATGGTGAACGTGCTGGCGCTTGCGCTCGTGGTGTTCAAATGGGCGCATTCCGGCCCCCGCATTTGAGGCGCGCGCGTACGCTTTCGGCTGCGGCCCTAGTCCAGAAAGTCCGGCTGCTCCTTGAGGATGCGCGCATAGAGCGGCTGGAACTGAAACCAGCCGGAGAACGGGCTGCCCACGATCTTGAAGGACTGCTCCGCGGCTTCGGGCGAGACCTGCTTCAGGCTCTCGCCACCTTTAAGCGCCGCCTCGGCGATGAGTTGCACCTGGCACGACCGCTCCATGGTGATGAACCACCACACCGCCTCGTCGACCGTCCCGCCGACTGTGAGGAGGCCGTGGTTCTGCAGAATGGCCGCCTTGCGCTTGCCGATCGCCTTGGCGATCCGTGCGCCTTCGTCGAGTTCGACCGCGACGCCGCCAAAGTCGTCGTAGAGCGCATGGTCGTTATAGAAGGCGCAGACATCCTGGGTGATCGGCGCGAGCTTCCGTCCGAGCGTCGAAAACGCGCGTCCGTAGGTCGAGTGGGAATGGGCGGCGGCGTTCACGTCCGCGCGCGCCGAATGGACGCGCGAATGGATGACGAAGGCGGCCGTGTTGACCGGATAGTCGCCCTCGACGACGTTGCCTCTGTGATCGCAGCGGATCAGGTTCGAGACCTTGACCTGGCTGAAATGGACCCCGAACGGATTGACCCAGAAGGTGTCCAGAAACTCCGGGTCGCGCGCGGTGATGTGACCCGCCACCCCCTCGTCGAAGCCGAGTTTCGAGAATAGCCGGAACCCCGCCGCGAGCCGCTGTTTGCGGTGCAGCCGCTCGTCCGCGGGATCGTCGAATTTCGGCGGCATTGGCAATTTGCCCATCTGCGGCGCCAGATCGGCGGCCTTCGTCTCCTTGACCTGCACGTTCATGGGTTGCTCCTCCCGGATCAGGCTTCGCGTGCGCCGAGCATACGGCCGAACGCCGGGCGCGTCAGCACGAAGATTGGCGGCGCGGGACAGAATGGCGCGCTTAAGCTCCGCGCGATCCCTGTCGCGCCCGCCCAGGGTTGGGCGCGGTCGAATTTAGGGGCCGCGCGAGCGCCCTTCGGGGTCCTTGTGCCACTCGGTTCACGCAGCTCACTCCGGGAAGCAGGGCCCGCTGTTACCAGGCCGCACCTTGGCGGCGATTCGTGCTGCCGGAGACATCCACACCCCGCCCTCTTTGATGGACGCCTCGTACAGCATCTGGCATTGTTGAGCATTGGCCCAGTTTTTGGCCACGCACATAGCTCGCAAGGTCTTGCAGGCCGACTGCCTCCGCGCCGATGCGCCCGTGGACAAGCCGATAGAGCAAGCCAATGCCAAAAGCACCGAGATCCACTTCATATCTGTCCCTCCCTTTGGGGCCACGGTCCAGAGCCGATCAGAAAAACGAAATGCGCGAATTTGGTTCGAGGGCCGAGGTAATCGGGAGTCCGGGCTCGCCGATTGCGCCACGACCCGCCGCCGCCAGCTCGCGAAACCCAGTCCGGCGAAGCCCAGCGTCATCAGTGCCCACGTCGAGGGCTCGGGGACGCCGGCGGCGATTGGCGAGTTCCCAACCCCCGGACTGAATACGATCGAATAACCTATCGGGACGCTGAAAATCGGATCGAGCTCGGCTGTCGCCGAGCCGGAGCCGGTTTCATCATTACCAGAAGAGGCAGAGACCTGCATCGAAACCACGAACGGCGAGTCGGCTTGCGTCGTGTAGGTCGTGTCCAGATTGAAAGATTCCGCGAAACCTCCAGCGGCTGCCCCGAGCTGAGAGTCCGTCTCAAATATGTATTCAACGGCCACGCCACCAATAGGCAGCTCAAGGTTGAGCTCCGTGTCCGCGCTACTGGAAGTCGCGGATGAACTCGATGAGCTGGCCGCCTGGACGCGCAAATCAACCAGGCCTGGCGCGCCGATAATCTCGACCTGATAGGTCAACTGCACATCGGAGTCCGCCTCGGCCAAGGCGTCGACGGAATTGGTCGCTGCCGAGGCGTACAGACTTGGGCTCGGCGCCAGCGCCGCTTTTACGATCGCCGAGGCCGTCCCGCTCTCGGGGTCGTCTCCGACAACCACACTGACCGCGGCACCGGCGATCACGCCGCCAGGCCCATCGATCGGCTTGGTCTCCGACGACGGCGCTATAATTCCGTTTGGATTCGCATAGGCGTCGACCTCGCCTTGGTTCCATTCGACGTCTGGAAGGTCCGACACTGCGGCGAATGCCCCTTCCGCGCCCACAAATCCAATCAGTCCGACCGTTGATCCGATCAGGCAGTTGACCAGCCTACGGCGAAAGCACATCATCCGAATCCCCCTTGTTAAGAGATGGTAGTCATTGAAACCCATACGACGCTCCGCCGAGGGAGGATCAGCCCGCGCTGCGCCCTCAGCCTGAGAACTCACTCAATGTCACTGGATAGCCCGCCGATTTGGCGCTGAAATCCCCCAACTGGGGTACGCCGGACGATAATCGCACGCGAAGGCGGCGAATATTTAGTCCACCAGCGTCAGCCGGGCGACCAGGTTCGCCAATTGCGATTGACGCTCGAGCCCGGCCTTCGAATAGACCCGCTTGAGCAGCGTGCGCACGGTGGCTTCGGCGTTTCCTAGCTGCGCGGCCGCTTCAGCAGGCGAAAGCCCGCCGCCGATCAGCCGGGCGACGCGAGCTTCCGCAGCGGTGAGGCCGAGCGCTAGCAAGGACGTTTCGCCCGTCGGCAGCATGTCGTCCGGATCGGTCGCGACGATGAGGGCGAGCCGCCGGTCGACCAGCGTGCCGAACCCCTTCTCTTCGCCGCCGCGCAAGGGAATGACCTGGACTAGGAGCGGCCGTGGCGACGAGCGGTAGAGCGCGATGCTATTACGCGGCGATGCCCCCCGCGAACGGCTGAAGGCCCCGGTCAGCACGCGCTCGAGGGCCGCCTGCTGGCCCGGATGTTCAGTAATAAGTCGGCGATTGACGATCCTGACGCCGCGCCGATCGAGGCTTTCAAAGCGCCGGTTGGCGAAAACGATTCGCTGGCTCGCATCGACAATGGCCAATCCGATCGTCAGGCTTTGCATCGCCTCGGCCAGGCCGGCGCGTAGGGAAACGCTTCCCGCCAATTTTGCCGCGACCCTGATGGCCCTGGCGGCATGGCGGCACAGAGCGTCGCAACGCGACCGTTCCTCGGCGGACAGCAACGCCTTGCCATAGTCGAGATGAAAAGCGATCGCGACCGCAGAGGAAAGCCCCGCGTCGGTGATGTAACAAATCAAACCGCCCATGCCGTAGGGCCGGCGAAAGTCCTGAAAATACGGATGCCGGTCGACAGCGTGTTGGCTGAGAAAATCGAGTTGCGTCACGATCCCTCGCCTGTGCTGTTCCACCGCCTCCTCTCTCATGAAGTCATACTGATGCCATCCGGACGCATAGGCCTCCGCCGCGTCGGCGAGGTCCGGGGAAGTGGAAGCCAAGAGAGTCGTCGGCGCCGCGGCAGGCAACAACAGTCCACCCTTAGCGTTTGCGGCACGGGAGATGCCATGCAAGACCTCCGGCCATACACCGAAGTTCAGCGCCGCCTCGTAGATGAGGTCGATCAACTCCTCAAAGTCGGCCTTGTCGCCGCTGGCCGCCCGGCCCAGCAATTTCTGAAATTCTCCCCGTCCGGCCGTCGTTGAAGACGTTTATTTTTATTTTACAAGAAAACTACGGTCAATTTATCAATATATGAGCTGCAGTAGCGGCCTCGCAGCCGCCGCCCGGGTACTAAGTCCTGCAATCTAGGTAATCCTACCTATAATTTACTGCCTTACGCAGACTTTTTGCAATACCAAATCGTCCCGCGCAAAAGAAAATTTTGTGTCCTCATCGTCATAGCCGAGCTGGACCGCGCCAGCTCCGCCCGTGAGCACCCCCGCGATGGTCGCGTCAGCTTGATCCCGATTGGGCGGCCCCGCCCCTGAACCCTGTCGCGAGCAGGTAAAGCTCGGCGCTGTCGGCGCGGCTCGCCTTGGGCTTCAGGTGGCGAACGCTTGCGAATTCGCGCTTGAGCCGGGCGAGCAGCTCGCCCTCGGCGCCGCCCTGCAGCACCTTGGCGAGGAAGAACCCGCCCGGGCCCAAGATTTCGCTGGCGAAATCGGCGGCAAGCTCGATGAGGCCCATGATGCGCAATTGATCGGTCTTGCGATGGCCGGTCGCGTTGGCCGCCATGTCCGAGAGCACGCCGTCGGCGGGGCCGCCCACCCATTCGCGAAGCAGAAGCGGCGCCTCGGGATCGTGGAAGTCCATCCGCCGGAACTCCACCCCCTCGACCGGGTCCATCTCCAGAAGGTCGACGGCGATCACCCGCCCCCTGCCCTCCGGCGCGCCGACCCGCGCCGCGGCGACCTGGCTCCAGCCTCCGGGCGCGGCGCCGAGATCGACGATTCGCTGACCAGGCTTCATGAGCTTGTGCCTGTCGTCGATCTCGATGAGCTTGTAGGCCGCGCGGGAGCGAAAGCCTTCGCGGCGCGCCTGGGCGACATAGGGGTCATTGAGCTGGCGCTCGAGCCAGCGGGCGGAGGCGGGCGAGCGCTTGCGCGCTTTCTTGACCCGGATTTTGAGCGCCCGGCCGCCCTCGCGGCCCGAGCCGCCGGTCGTCACCAGCGCCCGCGCGGGCGCCGGTGCGGCCCCACCCCGTCGGCGCGCATCATGTGGCTCAGGATTCCCTCGCGCAGGCCCCGGTCGGCTATGCGCAGCCGCTCGGCGGGGAAATGCGCCCGGATCGCCTCCAAAATGGCGCAACCGGCGAGCACCAGGTCGGCGCGTTCATGGCCGATGCAGGCGTTTGCGGCGCGCTCGGCGAAGCTCATGGCGCGCAACCGAGTGATCGCCGCGTCGACTTCCGCCCGGCCGAGCCATAAGCCATCGACGGCGCGCCGGTCATATCGGGGCAGGTTGAGATGCACGCCGGCGATGGTGGTCACGGTGCCGGAGGTGCCGAGAAGATGAAAACGATCGCAGCGCGCCTCGTCCGCCACCCGGGCCACGAAGGGCGCAAGCGCCTCCGTCACATGTTCGGTCATGGCGTCGAAAGCCTCGTCGCTCACGTCCACGCCGCCGAATTTCTCGGCCAGCGACACCACCCCAAGCCTCAGCGACTCCCAGGCCTTCACCCGGTTTCCCGCATGCGGCGCGCGGGGGTCGACCCAGAGCCAGATGATTTCCGAGGATCCGCCGCCAATGTCGAACATCACCGTCGAGCAGGCGTCCTTGTCGGCGAGATCGCCGACGCCGGCCGCAGCGAGATGCGCCTCGGTCTCGCGGTCGACGATTTCGAGGTCGATGTTAAGCCGGGCGCGAATCATGGCGACGAAGTCAGGCCCGTTGGCGGCCGAGCGGCAGGCCTCGGTCGCGATGGTTCGAGCCCGCGTCACCCCACGCGCCGCCATCTTGTCCCGGCACACCTTCAGGGCCTCGAACGTGCGCGCGATCGCCGCCTCGCTCAAGCGTCCGGTCAGCGACAGCCCCTCGCCCAAGCGAACGATGCGCGAGAATGCGTCGATGACGCGGAATCCGTGAGCCGTCGGCCGCGCGACCAGCAGCCGGCAGTTGTTGGTCCCAAGATCCAGCGCCGCGTAAGTTCCGCCCGAGCCGCCACGTGCGCCGGCCGGGCCGTCAGAAGTTGAAAACGGCGCGCGGAACCCAGGATCTGGACCCCACGTCGAAACTTGACTCAAACCAATCCCCGCCCCCGCCTCAAGACGCCGCTCTGTCCGCCGCGCCAATTCGTCAAGAGAGTGTAGCAATCCTGCCGACGGATGCAACGCCTCGCGCGAGTCAGGGTTTGAAGAACGGATGGCGAACCTTATCGCCGACCTTGAGTCCGATCGCCGCCGCGGTCCCGCCATTGAGCTCGAGCACTGCCACGCAGGGGCCCCCGGAAGGTATGATCCGCTCGGACAGCGGCTCGGCGTTGGCGGCGATCCGCGTCACGACGCCGGAACGTGCAATGAAGATCATATCGAGCGGAATGTATGTGTTCTTCATCCAGAACGACACCGGCTCGTCGCGGTCGAACTCGAACAGCATGCCGTGGTCTCGCGCCATATAGCGCCGGTCCATGAGGCCGCGCTCGCGGCTCGCATCGTTGGCCGCGATCTCGACCTGAAATGCGTGCTGACCGCTCAAGGTCGCGATCTCGAGCGTATCGAGCCCGGCGCCTATCGCGGGGGCGCCGGCGGCGGCCAGGATCACGAAGGCCAACGCCGCCCATAGAGCCCTTAGCGATTCGACCGAATCCCACGGGCTTCTTTGATGCCGCGCGCTTCCCGCGAAAGACCGGTTCCCACTTTTTCGCGAGCCGCGCTCAAGCCGAACCGCCATCGCCCTCATCGCCGCTGCTCCTCGATCCTTGCGCGCTCGTCGTCAGACCGGCGGCGCGTCGGGTTTCAAGAGCAAGGCGAGCGACGCGTCAAGCGTCGCGCGAATCGATAAGGAGCCGATCGTCGAAAAGCGGCGCGGCGCGGCAAACTCAGTGCGGGGCCAGAACCTTCGAGCCGTCGAGCGGCCTGACCTCGGCCGCCATCAGCCCCTTCGGACCAGGGCCGAACCGCGCCAGCATTGTGTCGCCCGGCTTCGGGTCGATGAAGCCGTAACGGCGCAGCGTCTCCATATGAACGAAAATGTCCTCCGTCCCCTCGCCGCGTGTGAGAAAACCGAAGCCACGGGCCCGGTTGAACCACTTGACGATGACGATCTCGAACGCGCCGACGGAGCTTGCCTGCGCGTGTGTGCGAACCGGCGGAAGCTGCGTGGCGGAGGACGGGTCGGGCTCGGCGATCGAGATCACCCGGAACACCTGCAAGCCGCGTTCGCGCCGCTGGGCCTCGGCGACGACGCGCGCGCCTTCATGAAGGGTCGAAAACCCGTCGCGCCTGAGGACGGTCACGTGGATGAGAACGTCCGCCTCGCCGCTGTCGGGCACGATGAAGCCAAAGCCCTTGACGGCGTCGAACCATTTGACCCGCCCCGCGACTTCGACAAGCCCGACCGGATATTCATCGTTTTGCGTTACACGCGCCGTCGCTTCCGACGCCTTACCAAATTCATCGCTCAATTCGGCCCCCACTCAACGCGTCGGCTTTAACGTCCTTGCCGGCTTTGAACCACTTGCGCGTCGCGATTGGGACCATCCGCTCGGCTCCGCCAGGACGGCGAAGATCCGCAACGCAAGTGATTCGGTCCCCAAGATAGCAAATCGCTCGGCGCTGGATACAGGAAACACGCAAAGCTTGAGCGGGGCTGTGGATAGGGAGCAAAAAAAATCCCGCCGCGCCAAATTGGCCGGCGGGATCATGCAGTGCGACGCGACGGCGCCGCAACGCTTGGCAGACGGGGCGGCTTACTCGCCATCATCCTCCGGCTCCGGCGGCGGCGTCAGGCCTTCGAGCCCGCGCAGCAAATCCTCTTCCGTCATGCGGTCGAACTGAACCTCGGCGCCGAGTTCGATCTGACTCTGCACATCCGGATTGACCATCGGCGGCGCAGCTTCCGCCTCCGGCTCATCGATCTCGACGTGCTTCTGCAGCGCATGGATCACATCCTCGCGCAGGTCGCCTGGGGTCAACTTGCCGTCTCCGATCTCGCGCAAAGCAACGACGGGGTTCTTGTCGTTGTCGCGCTGGACCAGGAGCGGAGCGCCGGACGAAACTGCCCGCGCGCGGTGGCTGGCCATCAGAACCAGATCAAATCGGTTATCGACCTTCTCGATACAATCCTCGACGGTGACGCGAGCCATGCAGACTCCTCGGCTGTTGAAACGAGCGTTAAAATGGGAGCGCGCCTCCTACACCGCACGGCGAGGAGATGCAAGTTATTCCCAACCTAGGCGACGAGCTTCTCGCGGAGCAGATCGTTCACATAGGCGCTGACATTTGGAATGGCCTTCAGGCGATCGGCGACATCGGGGTCGAGCATGATGTTGACTCGCCGCTTCTTCGCTTCCGCGGGCATGGAGGGACGCCCACGCTTGGCGGTTGTGAAGAATTCCTGATCGAGCTCCCGGACCTCGCCGTCACGTTTGATGTATGGCCTTTTCATATCTGTTTCTTTCTCTCTCGTTCGCCCTGCGGAGGCTGATCACGCGGAGAGCCTCGCCGCGCCAACACCAGGCGAAAACGCACAGGCGGTTATTGATCGGGGCAATCGTGACAAACCGGGGCTCTGCATAGTCCACGCGAGTGTCTTCAACGGTGAAGGCAGAATCCCAATCGACCCGGGCGACGTCCGCAAAATCAAGGCCACGTTCGGCAAGAGCCTTGCTTCGCTTCTTGTCATCCCATTCAAGCCTCACGGATATTTATATACACACTTAAAATAGCGCCGTCAATAAACGTGTGTGGGAAATGCGCAGCCGACCGGAGGCGAGCAAGCTGGCACACGTGTCTCGGTTTGAAATCCAGGACAATTCTGCCTAAAGGCAGCCTAACATGGTGCGGATCCAAACGAGCTTTCAGGACACACCGGGCGACGGCCATTATTTCGTTTTGCTCTACAACGAACGTCCCCTCGTCGAGCAGGTCGGCACGCTTGGGCTGCGAGACGGCGACGCGGCCCTTTTGTGGAGCCAGACTGTGGGGACTTCACCGTTGAGGCGGTTCTCCTTTGTAACTTCAAACACCCGTGATGCTTGAGCCGGCTTTATGGGCGAAGGCTAGGGTTCAGACTCTCTAACTCAACACTACCTTGAGCCGCCGGTCTCTGCGGTTAGCGCCAGGGCGCTACGCCGCGACGTCCGCATCCGCGCAATGACGCTCGCGAACGCTTGCCCGAAGCGATCGACGTCTGCCTCTGTCGAGGCCCAGCCGACACTGAGACGGATCGCGCCGCGCGCCAACTCGGGACGCACGCCCATCGCCGCGAGGACATGCGACGGCGCGACCTTGCCCGACGAGCAGGCCGAGCCCGAGCTCACCGCAATTCCCGCAAGATCGAGCGCGATCATCAGCGTCGCGGCCTCGACCCCTGGAACGGCGAAGCAGACGGTGTTCGGCAGCCGCGCCGCGGTTTCGCCAAAGATGACCGCGTCGGCGGCGACGGCACGGACGCCGGCGGTGAGGCGATCGCGCAACCCGATCAGACGCGCCGGCTCCGCCTCCATCTCGGCGAGGCACGCACGCGCGGCGGCGCCGAACGCCGCGATCGTCGCGACAGCCTCGGTGCCCGCGCGCGCACCGCGCTCCTGCCCGCCGCCGCGCATGAAGGGCGCGCCCAGGCTGACCTCGGGACGCGCCACGATGAGCGCACCCGCGCCTTTGAGAGCGCCCATCTTGTGCGCGGACAGCATGAGCGCGTCGGCGCCGAGCGCAGCGATGTCGGAAGCCATGCGCCCGGCCAGCTGCACCGAGTCGCAGACGAGAAAACCGCCCGCGGCGTGAACCAGCGCCGCCGCTTCCGCAACGGGCTGGATCACGCCCGTCTCGTTGTTCGCCCCCTGCAGCGCCACGAGCGCGCGACCGGAGCGCCGGCACGCTGCCTCTAGCCAATCGAGATCGATGCGTCCGTCCGGCAGCAACGGCGCCGATTCCACTGCGGGAAACCGATGGCCCGTGAGCACGCAGGGGTGCTCGCCGGCCGAGACAATAAGCCGCTCGAGCGGCTTGGCGCCTGGGCCTCCACCGAACAGCGGATTGAGCGCCGCGTTCGCCGCTTCCGTGCCGCCGGATGTGAACGTGACGCAGCGGGCGCTCACCCCCGCGAGCCGCGCGGCCTCGTTCCTCGCATCCTCGACTAGGCGCCGCGCCGCCCGGCCCTCGGCATGGACCGAGGAGGGATTGCCGGTCGTCTCCATCGCGATCAGCGCCGCCTCGCGCGCAACCGGACGCAACGGCGCGGTTGCGTTATAGTCGAGATAGGCGCGCTTCATTGCGTTCACCGCGGCCATCTGGCCTCCAGTTCGGGCGACCGAGCGAAGAACCGTGGCGGGACTTGCGGTTTTTCCTTGCAATTGCCGATAGTCAGCATGCTATGAGGCGGCCTCCGAGGCGAGCCCCCGTCCACCGAGCAAGACACAACCGCGCCCCATTCCTCGCCGTTCAGCGCGGAGGCGCGCATGTCAGCCCCGGCCGGGGGCGCTTCAAGGCGTTGTGGAGTCTTCATGCCCGAGGTTTTCTTTACCGGTCCCGCCGGTCGCCTGGAGGGTCGCTTTCACCCCGCCAAGCAGCGCGGGGCGCCGATCGCGGTGGTGCTGCATTCTCATCCCCAGTTCGGCGGGACGATGAACAATCAGATCGTCTACAACACTTACTACAATTTCGCCGAGCGTGGGTTTTCGGTGCTGCGCTTCAATTTCCGCGGCGTCGGGCGGTCGCAGGGCGCGTTCGACCACGGCCAGGGCGAATTGTCGGACGCCGCCTCCGCCCTCGACTGGGCTCAGTCGATCAGCCCGGAGGCGCGCGCCTGCTGGATCGCGGGTGTGTCGTTCGGCTCGTGGATCGGTATGCAGCTTTTGATGCGCCGGCCGGAGATCGAGGGCTTCATCTCGATCGCGCCGCCCGCCAACCGCTTCGATTTCAGCTTTCTTGCGCCCTGCCCCTCGTCGGGCCTGTTCGTCCATGGCGACAAGGACCGCGTCGCGCCCCTGAAAGAGGTTCTGGGGCTGATCGAGAAACTGAAGACCCAGAAGGGCATCCTCATCGAGCATGCCGTGATCCCTGAGGCCAATCATTTCTTCGAGGACTGCATCGACGATCTGCAAATGGTGGTCGGCGCCTATCTCGACAAGCGTCTCGGCATGCCGCGTCACGCTCCCCCGCCGGTGCGCAAGGATCGGACGAAGCCGGCCGCGCCGCAGGGAGAGAGCCGATAGAGCCTCGGAACACAGTGTCGCTGATCACAACGACGGACGAACTCGCGCTCGCCTGCCAGCGCCTGGCGCGTTTCCCGTTTGTAACGGTCGACACGGAATTCCTGCGCGAGACGACCTTCTGGCCAATTCTGTGCCTCGTCCAGCTCGCCTCCGACGAGGAGGCGCTGGCGATCGACGCGCTGGCCCCGGGGCTCGACCTCGAGCCGCTCCTGCAGTTGATGGCCGACGAGGACGTAGTCAAGGCGTTCCACGCCGCCAGACAGGATCTCGAGATTTTCTGGAAGCTCTCCGGCGTCCTGCCGACGCCGCTGTTCGACACCCAGGTCGCGGCGATGGTCTGCGGCTATGGCGAGCAGGTCTCCTATAGCGAGCTTGCGCAGTCGATCTGCCATGTGAGCATCGACAAATCGTCGCGGTTCACCGACTGGGCGCGCCGGCCGCTCGCCGAGGCGCAGATCACCTACGCGATCGGCGACGTCACGCATTTGCGCGAGATTTACAAGGCCCTGTCGAAGCGGGTGACAGCCGCCGGGCGCCAATCCTGGCTTGACGACGAGATGAAGACGCTGACCTCGCCTTCGACCTATGAGCAGCATCCGGAGCGCGCCTGGGAGCGCTACAAAAGCAAGGCGCGCAAGCCCCGCGATCTGGCCGTGCTGATGGAGCTCGCGGCCTGGCGCGAGAGCGAGGCGCAGGCGCGCGACGTTCCCCGCGCGCGCGTGCTCAAGGACGACATTCTGATCGAGCTCGCGCTCGCCGCCCCGCGCAGCACGGAGGCGCTCGCCAACCTGCGCGCCTTCCCGCGCGGGATGGAGCGCTCGCGCGCCGGAGGCGAAATCCTGGCGGCGATCGAGCGCGGGCTCGAGCGCGACCCCAAGACATTGCCGAAGATCCAGCGCGACCGGCGGAACGGCGCCAATGTCGGCGCGACGGTCGAACTGCTCAAAGTGCTCCTGAGGCAGGTGAGCGACGAGAGCGGCGTCGCCGGCAAGCTGATCGCCACCGTCGACGATCTCGAGGCGATCGCCCAGAACGACAAGGCGGACGCGCCCGCGCTCACGGGCTGGCGGCGGAAATTGTTCGGCGAGCGGGCGCTCGAACTCAAGCACGGGCGCCTGGCGCTGACCGTCGAGAACGGCAAAGTCGTCACCCTCGAATGGAAGGACGCCGAAGCGCCGCCTCCCGAGGCTTGAGGCCGAAACTCAAGGCTTCGACGAAACAAGGCTCGAGCATGGATATCGTCTGGCTGCGCGACGACTTCCGCCTCGATGACCAGCCGTCCATCCATGCCGCCGCCGATCGCCCCGCCTTGTTCGTCTATGTCCACGACGAGACGGGCGGCGGGGCGCGTCCGCTAGGCGGCGCGGCGAAATGGCGGCTTGCCCGGTCTCTGACCGCGATGGAGAGCGAGCTTTCCGCTCGCGGCGCGCGGCTCGACATCATCGAAGGCGGCGCCGAGGCGGCGATCCTCACACTGGCGGCCGCGGCAGATGCAAGCCGCGTCCTGTGGAGCCGCCGCTACGAAGGCGAGGCAATAGCGCTCGACGCGCGCGTCAAGGCGGCCCTCAAAGAGCGCGGCGTCGAAGCCACGAGCTTCAACGGCCGCCTGATGCGCGAGCCTTGGGAGCTCAGCAAGCCCGGCGGCGAGCCGGTCCGCGTCTTTACCGCCTTCTGGCGCCGTCACCGCGCGCTCGAACCCCTACCCGCTCCGACGCCGGCGCCCAAACGCCTGACCGCAGCGGCATGGCCCGACGGGGCGCCGACGCGCGTGTCAATCGACGCGCTCAAGCTTAGACCCACGAAGCCCGACTGGTCCGGCGAGCTCGGCCTCGGCGAGGCGCCTGGCGAAGCGGGCGCGCTTCGTGCGCTCGAGACTTTCGCCGCCGGGCGCTCCGAATTTATGCGGATCAGCGCGACATTCTTGCGCCTGGCGCCGCCTCGCGCCTGTCGGCGCACTTGCGTTTCGGTGAGCTTTCGCCGCGTCGCGTCGCACACGCCGTCGAAACCGCAGCCGCCTCGCAGCCGGCGCTCGCCGGCGCGGCGGAAAAATATATGGCCGAGCTCGGCTGGCGCGACTTCGCCGCCGCGCAGCTCTACGCCCATCCCGATCTGGCGACGCGTGGCTTGCGGGAGGAGTTCGAGGGCTTCCCCTGGCGCGACGACGAGCCGAGCTTTCGCGCCTGGGCGCGCGGGCAAACCGGCTATCCGATCGTCGACGCCGGCATGCGCCAGCTGTGGCGGACGGGCTACCTGCCGAATCGTGTGCGAATGATCGCAGCCTCGTTCCTGGTGAAACACTTGCTGATCGACTGGCGGCGAGGCGAGCAATGGTTCTGGGATACGCTGATCGACGCCGATCCCGCCAGCAATCCGCTCAACTGGCAATGGGTCGCGGGCGCCGGCGTCGATTCCGCGCCCTACTTCCGCATCTTCAATCCCGTTCTGCAGGCTGAAAAGTTCGACCCGGACGGGGCCTATGTGCGCCAATGGGTCCCCGAGCTTGCGCGCCTCGAAGCGCCCGCAATTCATAGTCCCTGGAAGGCTTCGGGCGAAGCGCTCGCGCGAGCGGGAGTCGCGTTGGGCGCGACCTATCCGCAGCCGATCGTCGACCATGCCCGCGCCCGGGCCCGCGCGCTCGCGGCGTTCGCATCCATGCGCGAGAGCGCAGGCGGCTAAAGGACGAGCAGCTTCTTCACCAGCGCGAACACTTCCTTGTACGGCAGCTTCGTTGCGCCCGCGATGGCGAACGGAATGAGCGCCGCCGCGGCCAGGGGGGCGATCGCCGACCGGCTCATGAGAAAGATCGACAGTTTGCGCGAAGCGGCGAATTGCGCCGACGGATCAGGGACGGAGGGCGCCGCCGCTTCCACGGAATCGTTGGCGACGAGGTTGCGTCCGACCAGGGCGCGCTCCGCGGCGCGGTGGTAGCGGGTCGCCTGGGCGCCGAGGACTTCGGCCGATCGGTCCTTGAGCTCGGCCAGAGGTTTGGAGAACGCCAGCAGCGGAAAGGCGAAGAACGCGAACACGATCGCCAGCCACGCGGTGATGATGAAGCCGAATGTGACCGACGAGATATTGCCTCGAACACGTGCCGGACGACAGTGATCGCAAAGCCTGAGCTGACCCCGAACACGAACATCGAATAGGCGTTCGGATATTCGGCGAGAAAGGCGAGGCCGCCCTTGCCGTCGGGATGGGTCGCCACCAGCCGGAGCTTGAGGGAGGCGATGCGCCAAAGCAGCATCGCCCAGACGATATAGCGCCAGAGGCCGCGAAAGAGCAGGAAGTAGAAGAGCGGCGCGCTGCAGATCACGCTCCACCATCCCGCCAGCGTCACATGGGCGCGGTCGCCGGCGATCTGAACGGCCCAGCTCGAGTGGCCCGAAATTGTGAGACGGGAGAGCCAGGCCAGCGTCCCGACGATCGCGAGGCCAAGGCAGATGATTTCGGCGGCTCTCGAGTCGCGCAATCTCAGCGCCCTCACCACCGCGCTGGCGGCCGCTTCGAAGCACTCCGGCGCGATCATCGGGGCGCGGACGAGGTGTCCGAGCTTGCCGTTGAGGCCGTATTCGATCTGCTGCTCAGACAGCATGAAAAGCCCGATCGCGATGAAGAAGCGCGCCCAGGCGCCGAAGTCGACGAGATAGGCGCGCCCATCGGGGAGCGAGAACGCGCGTCCGGCGACGAGGCTCAACAGAAATGGAACGCCCCAGGCGAGCGCGACGAACAGCGCCGCGCGCCGGCCGGCAAGCAAGGCGTCCTCGCGCAGCATGCCCAATCGCCGCTGCAATTCAAAGAACGGCCCGCCGTGCGAGGCGAGATAGTCGCCGATCCGGCTCGCCTCCTCGCCGTCGGCGTCGTCGATCTCGGCGATATTTCCATCCGCGGCCAATTCCGTCATTCCGCCCCGCCCTCTTGCGCCACGCCGCTCAAGCCGTCTTGGCGGCGCCGGGTCCGCGGCGCAAGCGCCTTCGTGCGCTTGGGCGGCCTCACCCCGGCTCCGCCGCCGACAGCGCCGCCTCCTGCGTCAGGAACTCGCGCAACGCCTTGATGCGCGGCGAGCCGGCCTCGTCGGGACGGCAGAGGAAATAATAGCCGAACGGCGTCGCGACGCTGGTCGTGAACGGCGCGATGAGGCGCCCGGCGGCGAGATCGTCGGCGGCGATCGCGAATGAGCTCAGCGCCACCCCCTGTCCCTGGGCGGCGGCGCGCAGCGTCATCGCCATGTTGTTGAAGAAGACGCCGTGCGTGGCCTCGACGTTCAGCGCGCCCGCCGCCTTGAGCCAGTCGGACCATGTCGGCCAGGAGGCGTGCGCGGGGTTCCAGTCGAGGTGCAGGAGGGTGTGGCGGGCGAGATCCTCGGGCGTGCGCAGCGGATCGTCGCCGGCGATGAGTCTCGGCGCGCAGACCGGGAACACGGTCTCCTTGAACAGGAGGGTCGCCGTAAGCCCGGGGAATTCGCCCGCGCCCCAGCGGATGAGCGCGTCGGCGGCGCCGGATTCGAGCGCTTCGTCAATCGGATTGGCGTCGATCAGGACGTCGGTTCCGGGATGGCGCGCCTTGAACTTGCCGATCCGGCCGACCAGCCAGGTCGCGGCGAACGACGGCGCCGAATTGATGATGAGAAAGCGGCGCCGATCGCCCTCGCGCATCGCGCGCGCGGCCTTGGCCAGGAGCGCAAATCCATCCGCCAGCGTCGCAGCGCCGGCGGCGCCCGATTCCGTAAGCTGAAGCCCGCGGCCGTTCCGCTCGACGAGCCTTGCGCCGATCTCCTGCTCGAGCGCGCGCACCTGCTGGGCGACCGCAGCCTTGGTGACGTGCAGTTCCTCGGCCGCGCGAGAGAACGACGAATGACGCGCAACCGCCTCGAAAGCGCGCAGGGCGTTGAGCGGCGGCAATCGGTGAAGGGGGTTCATAGTTTAGCTATCCTATACCACCGACCTAGAAAGAATGACTCATGTGCGACGGGCGCACGCCTTATATATCCACCCGAAACGAGCACAAGCGGCTCGAAACAAGGTAAAGGATTGGTAAAGTGACTGCGTCTTCTGCAAATCTCGCTCATTCGCACGTCGAGTTTGGCGTTTCCCGAGTGGGCGCTATTGTGAAAGGATTTCTTAACCGATTGAGCGAGCGCGCCCAAGCAGCTGTGGACCGCAGCCGACTGGCGGCGTTGCCGCTTCGCCATCTCGACGACGTCGGCATGACGGTCGGCGAGCGCGCCGCGATCCTCGGCTTCGAGTCGCCGCAGCGCGATCCTTGGGCCCTCGTCGCCATCCAGCGCCTGTAACGTCGGCGCTGTATCGCCGACAGCGTTCACGAGCGCGGCGCGGCGACTTTCTCACTCAATAGCCGCGACTTTCATCCAGTCTTGCGCGTTCAACTTGACGGGCGCGGCTAGCCATCGGAAAAGACGGCTCCCTTTTCGCGCGGGAGACGAGATGCAGCGCGTCACGCTGATCGACAACTATGACAGCTTCACCTTCAATCTCGTCCATTATCTCGGCGAGTTGGGCGCTGACGTATCTGTGTGGCGCAACGATGCGATCACAGTCGCCGACGCAATCGCCGACAAGCCGGATGCGATCGTGCTTTCACCCGGGCCTTGCACGCCGAACGAGGCCGGCGTCTGTCTCGACCTCATCCGCGCCGCGAGCGAAACGACTCCGATCCTTGGCGTCTGCCTCGGCCATCAGGCGATCGGACAGGCGTTCGGGGCCGAGGTCGTGCGTGCGCCGGCGCCGATGCACGGCAAGGTGTCGCGCATTTCCCACAATGCGCGCGGGCTCTTCCGCGGTCTGAATGGGCCCTTTTCGGCCACCCGCTATCACTCGCTGATGATCGAACGGTCGAGCGCTCCGCCCGAGCTCGAAATCGACGCGGAGAGCGACGAGGGGCTCATCATGGGCGTTCAGCACAGGGACCGTCCGGCCTACGGAGTCCAGTTCCATCCCGAAAGCATCGCGAGCGAGCATGGCCGGCAAATCCTGCGCAATTTCCTCGACCTGGCGGAGGCCTTTCATCACCGCCAGACAGCCTTCTGAACGCGAAACGAGGATATGGAATCGTTCAAGCCTCTGATCGCTAAAGTCGCCGCTGGAGCGACGCTGACGCGCAGCGAGGCCGAAAGCGCATTCGATTCCATGCTGTCGGGCGAAGTGACCCCCTCGCAGATGGGCGGGTTCCTGATGGGCTTGCGGGTGCGCGGGGAGACGGTCGACGAGATCACCGGCGCGGTCGCGGCGATGCGCGCGAAGATGGTTCGCGTCAAGGCGCCGCCCGACGCGATCGACATCGTCGGCACCGGCGGCGATGGCTCGGGCTCGCTCAATGTCTCGACGCTCGCTGCGATCATCACTGCCGCCTGCGGCGTGACGGTCGCCAAGCACGGCAATCGCGCCGCGTCCTCGCGCTCGGGCGCGGCCGACACTCTCGCTGCGCTCGGCGTCAAGATCGGGCTTGCGCCCGACGGCGTCGAGCGCTGCCTCAGCGAAGCCGGGATCGCCTTCATGATGGCGCCGACGCACCATGCCTCGATGCGGCATGTCGGCCCGACGCGCACCGAGCTTGGCACGCGCACCATCTTCAATATTCTGGGACCGCTCTCCAATCCGGCCGGGGTCAAACGGCAGCTCGTCGGCGTCTTCTCCGCCGCCTGGCTCGAGCCGATGGCCGAAGCCCTGCGCAATTTCGGGTCGGAGCGCGTCTGGGTGACACACGGGCTGGACGGTCTCGACGAAATCACCACGACAGGCCCGACCAAGGTCGTGGAGCTCAAAGGGGGCGTGCTACATAACTTCGAACTGACGCCGGAAGCGGCCGGCCTTCCCCGTTCGGCGCCGGCGGCGCTCAAGGGTGGAGAACCGGCGTATAACGCGAGGGCGCTCCTCGACGTTCTCGACGGCGTCGAGGGCGCCTATCGCGACATTGGGCTCATGACCACAGGCGCGGCGCTTGTAGTCGCCGGCAAGGCCGGTTCTATCAAGGAGGGCGTATCCATGGGCGACGAGGCGATCCGCTCCGGCGCCGCCCGCCGCACGCTCGATCGACTGATCGCAGCCTCGAACGCCTGAAGGTCGGGAGCGCTGATGGCCGACATCCTGAAAAAGATCGAAGCTTACAAGCGCCGCGAAATCGCCGAGGCCAAGGTCAGGGTGCCGCGCGCGACTTTGGAGCGCGAGATCGACGGCCAGTCTCCCCCGCGCGGTTTCATCAAGGCGCTGCAGAGGGCGATCGAGGAAGGCCGGTTCGGCCTGATCGCGGAGATCAAGAAGGCGAGCCCCTCGAAGGGGCTCATCCGCGAGGATTTCGAGCCTGCCAAGCTCGCCAAGGCCTATCAGGCCGGCGGGGCGTCCTGCCTTTCGGTGCTGACCGACGCGCCCTCGTTCCAGGGGTCGCCCGAGCACCTGATCAAGGCGCGCAAGGCGACGACTCTTCCGATTTTGCGCAAGGATTTTATGTTCGACGCCTATCAGGTGCTGGAGGCGCGCGCCTGGGGCGCCGACTGCATCCTCATCATCATGGCGGCGGTCGACGACGAAGTCGCCAAAACCCTCAACAAGGCCGCCCATGACCTCGGCCTCGATGTGCTCATCGAGACGCACGACGAGAGCGAGCTCAGGCGCGCGCTCGCGCTTGAGGGGCGGCTCATCGGCGTCAACAATCGCAACCTTCACACCTTCGAGACTTCGCTCGAAGTGTGCGAGCGGCTCAGGCCCTCGATCCCCAAGGGCAAGATCGTGGTCGCCGAAAGCGGCATTTCCGACCACGCTGACTGTAAGCGCCTGGCGAAGGCCGGCATCGAAGCCTTTCTGGTCGGCGAGGCGCTGATGCGCCACGAGGACGTCACGGCGGCGACCCGCTTGCTGCTGACCGGGATGTGAGGACGTCCGGCGCAGCCGCCGGCGCCTTTTCGCCTTTAGGGCCGGTCGGCGTAGGGCGGAACATCGACCAAGGTTCCAACCAATCGCAACAGAGCCTGCTGCTCGGGCCCGGTCCCTTCTCTCAGGAAGGCGCCGACTTCAATGTGCGACAAACGGCCTCCGGAAGGCGCGTTGGGTTGATGAATGATAAAGGCGTGCCCGTTCGCGGGCTCCCGCCCAAGGAACCAGGTGTCGCCATTTGGGCTGCGGTATAGCTCTCGTCGATCCGGCATACCGGGGCTCCCCATGCTTGCCGCTTGGCATAGCATGAGTTAGGGGTCCCGCAGCGGCGGATCACAATTTCTCGAATTTCAAACTGAGACACGGGTAAGGCGCCGCGCTTTATCCCGCTCTCTTCGTCGAGCCCTCGGCCTGCTCGGGCGCCAACTGGGCCGCGGGGCTATTGTTCTCTTTTTGTTCTCTCCTCGCCGTGGTAGCCTGAACCCCGGCGATTCGTCAAACTGTGACCGAGAACCATGAATGATCTTTTCGGCGCGGGAGCGCCCCGCCGCGACAAGCCCGCGCCCGCCGATAGGGCGTCGAAGGACGCCCGTCTCTCGACGGGCTATGGCAAGCCCAACGGCCGCAACGGCACGCCAGACGAAGCGGGTTACACCGCCGCCTCGATCGAAGTGCTCGAGGGGCTGGAGCCCGTGCGCCGCCGCCCGGGCATGTATGTGGGCGGGACCGACGCAAACGCGCTGCACCATCTCTTCGCCGAGGTGATCGACAATGCGATGGACGAAGCCGTCGCCGGCCATGCTACTTTCATCGAAGTCTCGCTCGAAGACACGGGCTATCTGAGCGTCATCGACAACGGGCGCGGCATGCCGGTCGATCCGCACCCGAAGTTTCCCAAGAAGTCCGCCCTCGAAGTGATCATGACCATGCTGCACGCGGGCGGCAAGTTCGACAGCGGCGCCTATGAGACCTCGGGGGGCCTGCATGGCGTTGGCGTCTCGGTGGTGAATGCGCTCTCGGAAAAACTCGAGGTCGAGGTCGCGCGCGGGCAGACGCTCTATCGGCAGACCTTCGCACGCGGCAAGCCGACGAGCGGGCTCACCGTCGTCGGCAAGACGCCGAACCGGCGCGGCACGAAAGTGCGCTTTCTGCCCGACCCGCAGATCTTCGGCGCTTCTGCGCGTTTCGATCCGGCGCGCGTCTTCAAGATGGCGCGCTCGAAGGCCTATCTGTTCGGCGGCGTCGAGATCCGCTGGCGCTGCGCGCCCTCGCTCATCGGCGACGGCTCCAAAGTCCCGGCCGAAGCCATGTTTCATTTCCCGGGGGGCTTACGGGACTATCTCGCCGCTGACATCGAGGGCGAGGCGCTCGTCGCCGACCAGGTGTTCACCGGCCGGGTCGAGAAGGCGGGCAAGCACGGATCGGTCGAATGGGCGATCGCCTGGCTCGCCGCCAACGACGGCTTCGTCCATTCCTATTGCAACACCATCCCCACGCCCGACGGCGGCACGCATGAATCGGGTTTGCGCACAGCGCTCTTGCGGGGCTTGAAGGATCACGCGGACCGCATCGGCCAGAGCAAGCGCGCGGCGGTCCTGACGACCGACGACGTCATGGCCGGCTGCGCGGCGCTGATCTCCGTCTTCATCCGCGAGCCCGAATTCCAGGGGCAGAACAAGGGGCGCCTGCAAACGGCGGAAGCTGCGCGACTGGTCGACGGCGCGGTTCGCGACGCCTTCGACCATTGGCTTGCCGCCGCGCCGAGCCAGGCGGCCAGGCTCCTCGACTGGGGAATAGAGCGCGCCGAGGAGCGGGTTCGCCGTCGCGCGGAAAAGGAGATCGCCCGCAAGACCGCCGTGCGCAAGCTGAGACTGCCCGGCAAGTTGGCGGATTGCACGAACTCTTCGGCGCAAGGCTCTGAATTGTTTATCGTCGAGGGCGATTCCGCCGGCGGCTCGGCCAAGCAGGCGCGCGATCGCGCCTCGCAGGCGGTGCTGCCATTGCGCGGCAAGATCCTCAACGTCGCCTCAGCCGCGCGCGATAAGCTGGCGCAAAACCAGCAGCTTTCCGATCTGATGCAGGCGCTCGGCGCCAGCGCGGGCGCGCACTATCGCTCGACCGATCTCCGCTACGACAAGATCATCATCATGACCGACGCCGACGTCGACGGCGCCCATATCGCCTCGCTGCTCATCACCTTCTTCTACCGGCAGACGCCGAAGCTGATCGAGGAAGGCCATCTTTATCTCGCCGTTCCCCCGCTCTACCGGCTGACCCAGGGGGCGAAGTCGCTCTACGCGCGCGACGACGCGCACAAAGCCGAACTGATGAAGTCAGGATTCACCGGCCGCGGCGCGATCGAGGTCAGCCGGTTCAAGGGCCTCGGCGAAATGCCGATGCGCGATTTGCGCGATACGACGATGGATCAGGCGAAGCGCACATTGCTCCGTATAGCCATCATCGCGGACGAGAAGGAGTCGACCGCCGACACGGTCGAGCGGCTAATGGGCGCCAAGCCCGAAGCGCGTTTCGCCTTCATTCAGGAGCGCGCGCCAAAGTCCCTAGAGCTCGTGGACGTGTAGACAGTCGCGCCCCTTCCCGCTCTTGCCTGTATACGGCCGATGCGGTTGAAGCGCGATCATTCCACCCTTTGTCCGCCCATCTCTTAGGCAGCTCAGTGGACGCATGTACACTTGAATGAACACCTGTACATTCGGCGTTGCTTGGCTCGCTCAACCACATCCCGTTGGCATGCTTCCGGCGGCGGAAAGCCAGAATAAATCACTCAACACAGAGGTTTAAATGAAGAAATAGTTTATCGCAGTCTCTTTGACCATCTGGCAACGGCCCCAAAAATACGCTAGTCTGGAACATGCAAGGTCCGCGTACGTTTTGCGATCGGCCTAGCGGGTTTTCGATGATGCGGGCGCTATATTTTATTCTTAGGCCAGCGGCGAAACTCTCGCCGCCTGTGGCGCGGCCATGCGCCAGGCGACATCCAAACCGAAACTCGCCGACTGAGGGGCCCTGCCTTTGAACGGGTCGCGAGATTGGGATTGGGGCGTCCAAGCGACGAAGATTGTCCAGACGGAAGATCGCTACGGAGTTTCGCTGAGTGTCAGCGGACCGCGAGGGGCCGCGTCATGTTCCCATCGTTAGGGTTTGAGGTGGAGATTTGAGACTACCATGAGCAAGGGTAAGGACTTTAGACCTCGCAAGCGCGGGTTCGATGACGATGGGCCCATGTCCTACGAATCGAGACCTCGCCCGGCGCGCGCCCACGGCGGCGGCCCGGACAGCGCCTTCGGCGGCCCGCCAATGGCGGGCGGCTCCGCGCCAATGGATTCCGGCGCGCCGGCGGTCGACGCCGTCGTCAAATGGTTCAAGGCGGACAAAGGTTACGGATTCGTCGAGCTGGCGGGCGGCGCGGGCGACGCATTCCTGCACGCCAACGCCCTGCATGCGGCGGGCCACGACGCCGTTCCCGCGGGCGCGAAATTGCGCGTCCAGGTCGGGGCCGGCGCCAAGGGGGCTCAGGTCACGCGCGTGCTTGAGGTCGACGCGGCTGGCATTGTCGAGCGCCCGCAAAGGCCCTCGTCAGACGGATTCCGCGATGGGCCTCGGCCGGCGCGCCGGGTTGCGCCGGATCCCTCGACGGCGGTTTCGGTCACTGGCAAGGTCAAATGGTTCGACGACGCCAAGGGATTCGGCTTCGTCGCCAGCGAGGATGGCGGCAAGGACGTGTTCGTCCATATCTCCGTCCTCGGCCCGGCCGGGATTTCGCATCTCGCCGAAGGCCAGCAGGTGACAATGCGCGTGGTGGACACGCCGAAGGGACGCGAGGCGATTTCGCTCTCGGTTTGAACGGGCCGCGCCTTTGCGCGCGGCCGCTGTTCGGACACGTCCCCGCTCAAGACCGGAATCGTCCGTCGGGACTGCTTCGCGGCGCCTCGGGACGAAGTCCGGCGACGGGGCTTGCGCCCTGCAATCCTCTTTAGCTTGGACCATTGGCCCTGCCCATGCAGCCGTCCGGCGACATTCGCCGCCTGATCGAGATCATGGCGGCCCTGCGCGATCCCGAGGACGGGTGCCCGTGGGACGTCGAGCAGAGCTTCGCTTCGATCGTCCCGTTCACCATCGAGGAGGCCTATGAGGTCGCCGACGCGATCGAGCGCGGCGGAACCGAAGATCTGCGCGAGGAGCTTGGCGACCTCCTGTTGCAGGTCGTCTTTCACGCCCGCATGGCGGAAGAGGCGGGCCTGTTCGATTTTGGCGGCGTGGTCGAAGCGATCACCGCGAAACTCATCCGCCGTCACCCGCATGTCTTCGGCGAAGCGAAGGCGCTTGACCCGGGCGAGGTGAAGGCGCTGTGGGGCCGCATCAAGGCCGAGGAAAAGCGCTTAAAACTCGGATCGGGCGCGAAGGAAGCCGCTCAGAGCGCGCTCGACGGCGTTCCGCTGAGCATGCCGGCGCTCACCCGGGCGCTCAAGTTGCAGGAGAAAGCCGGCAAGGTCGGCTTCGACTGGAACGACGCGCGGGCTGTTCTGGCGAAGATTCGCGAGGAGATCGTCGAGGTCGAGGCGGAGATCGCCGAGGGTTCGGCGCAAGCGCTCAAGGGCGAGGTGGGCGACCTTCTGTTCGCGGCGGTGAATCTGGCGCGCCATCTCAAGGTCGATCCCGAGGCGGCCCTACGCAGCGCCAGCGCCAAATTCGAACGTCGCTTCGCCCATATCGAGGACCGCCTCGCAGAGGGCGGCCGAAGGCCGGAAAGCGCCAGCCTCGATGAGATGGAGCGGCTTTGGGCCGAGGCGAAGGCCAAGGAGCGCGCGGCGGAGTGAAGCCGAGATGGCCGGCTCACCGGCCGCGTCCCGACGTCGCGAGGCCCCTTCAGCCCGCGCCAATCCCAAGCAAGGTCGACCCGACGATGATCGCAAGGACGCCAGCGGCGATGAGCGCGAAGTCGCGGTCGCCATTGAGCGCAAACCAGACCGCCATCGTCGCCACGCGCACGGCCGGAAGGCCGATCAACAGCATGATTCCCGTCGAGACCAGAGAGGGGCCGCCCCATCGCAGACTTAAGCCGAGCGTTGCCGCCAGCATCCCGATCATGATCAGTCCGCATGAGGTCATGGTCCCAAGGGCGAGCAGCCGAGCGAGGCAAGCGTTGAGCCGATCCGCCGAAGACGATCTCGCACCCGTCACGGCTCACAGCCCTGCATGAAGGCGGAGCGCCGCGAGCGCCATCTCGACCGCGAGGACCACGAGAATAACGACAAAAGCCAGCCGAAGCTTGCCGGGCGCGACGAAGGCGAGGAGGCGCGCGCCCAGAAGCGCGCCGACCACGGAGCCGAGCGCGACCGGGCCCGCGATTTCGGGAGCGATCGCGCCCCGCAGGAAATACGCGCCCGCGCTCGCAGCGGCGGTGACGCCGATCATGAAATTCGAGGTCGCGGAGGAAACCTTGATGGGCAGTCGAAGGGCGGCGTCCATCGCCGGGATCTTCAAAACGCCGCTGCCGATGCCGAGAAGCGCGGAAAGGAGGCCAGCCGCGTACATGAGGCCAAGCCCGAGCGGCAGGCGGTCCACCCGATAAGCAAGATCGCCGCAGTCGCGATCCGGATAGACTGCGTCAAGCCGGCGCGCCCAGCCTCGCGCTGCGTCAGCGCCGCCTCCGGCGACGCCGCTTTCCTGACGGCCCGTGAGCATCTGCCAGGCGGAAACGAAAAGGACAGCCGAGAAGATCGCGTAAAGCACCGGCGCTGGGACGAGACCCGACAGCATCACGCCACTCCCCGCGCCGAACGTGGTCGCCGTCTCCAGAACGATCGCGAGCCGCACGTTGGTCAGGCGCTGCTTGAGAAACGCCGCCGCGCTTCCGCAGGAGCAGGCGATTACGGAGACAAGGCTTGCGCCGATCGCGAGGCGGACATTGACGCCGGCGACGATCGTCAACAGAGGAACGATGAAGATTCCACTGGCCATTCCGAGTGCGCTACCAAGGGCGCTCGCGCCGACCGAGATGCAGAAGAGCGCTGGAACCGACGTCGCCAGCATCTCAATCGCGCTTCGCCGCGTGGGGCGCGCGTCGCCGGGCCAAGCGCGTCTTGAACCGAATGGAATCGCCCCGGTAGTGTAATCGTTCGTAGTCCACCGGGCGATGTCCGGAGGTGTAGGAGGTCCGCTCGATCAGGAAGACCGGCGCGCCAACCGGAATCTCGAGCGCCATTGCGACCGCGGGCTCGGCGGCGGCGGCCTCGAGCACATATTCGGCCTCGACGAGCGGCGTGTCGTAGCGCTGCTCCAACAGAGTGAAGATCGGCTCCCTCGCGAGGTCGTCCGTCATCACCTTCCTGCCGAGGTCCTCCGGCAGGTAGGTCTCATCGAAGGACAGCGGCGCGCCGTCGGAGAGGCGCACCCGCTGGATCCTCACCACCGGCGCGCCCGCAGGCGCCGCAAGCTTCTCTGCAACGGCGGGAGGCGCCGGGACGACCTCGCGGCTCAGCACGCGCGCGGTGGCGGCGCGGCCAAGCACGCGCATGTCCTCGACGAAGCCTGTGAGTTCAGTGAGCTCCTGAACGATCCTCGGCGAAGCGACGAACGTTCCCCGGCCGCGCCGGATCTCGACCAGGCCCTGACGCACGAGATTTTGAATGGTCGCGCGGATCGTGGTCCGGCTGACATTGAACTCGCGGATCAGCTCCTCTTCGGACGGGAGCTGCACGCCGACAGGCAGCGCCCCGCTCGCTATCCGCGCGGCGAGGACATCCTCGACCTGGGCGTAGAGCGGAAGCCGCGATGAAGGCCTCTCGAGTTTTGCAGGCGCCATGACCTACTTCGAGCGCAGGGAAAGCCATGTCTTCGGCAGGGACGCCAAAAACAGCACGACGCAAACGCAAAGCAGCACGACGTCCTTGTACAGGAACTCGCCGGTGAGATTCCACGCGATCGGATCAGTCGAGAGGCTCCATTTGACGACGCCGGGCGTGGTGAAGAAGAACGACCAGGTGATGAGGAAGGTGGCGATCCCCATCAATGCGCTCAGCGCCGACAGAACGGGGACGAACGCTCCGATGGCGAGCAATATCGCCGTTATCAGTTCGATCGTTCCGAGCACATAGGCTTCTCCCCTGAGGCCGAAGACGATCAGCCACGACACAAAGGGGCTGTTCGCGATGTAGACGGCGATCCCGTGCGCCGACTGGGGCGTGAATTTCTGGATGCCGAACGAAACGAAGATCAGCACCATCACCCAGCGAAGAATGGCGAGAGGCCAGTATGAGCCGGCGCCTCTCTCGGCAATGTTGAACTCCGTACGCATTCGCATCCCCCGTTGGTGCGGTGTTCCGCTCGCTCCCCGGCGCGCCGTCGCCCCGAGTGGGCGTGCTCGCTTTGCGGGGAACCCGTTGGACCTCGCGGCGCCGAGCCGCCGCCGGCCGACCCGCGCCGCCTGGAGAGCGGCTGCGCCAGTCGACATCATGACATCATGACGTCATGATGTCTGCAAGTCAAGCGCCGGTGCTTATGGCGGGCGCGCTTCGGAACCGGTGCGCGCCGACGACCTCACGCCGAGGAGCGGCGCCGTCGCGCCCCGCTCCGCGAGCATCTTCAACAAGTCAAGCGAGGTCGGGTCGCCCTCGGTCAGGTCGCGAACGACATCCATGTCGATCAGATTGTCGCGACCCCAGCGTTCCGCGGGAATCCCAAACTAGCAGCTTCCCGGCCAAGCGCAAAAAGAGCGGAAGCGTTCGGCCAGCGAGACCGGGCGCCGCCGGGCCCAATTCCGGGCGCGATCAGGGCCCTCCATTTCCCGTCGATTGGGATCGTCTGCAGCGAAATATCTTGATAAAATCAGAAAATTACGCTACGATATTTGCATTGGTCGAATAAATCCGGCTTGGGGCCGCCGCCGGACGCGGGCAAGGAGAAGCATTGCCGCCGAAACCCGCTCAACCGCAACCCGCCGCGCGAGTTGCGGGGCGGGGAATCTTTTTTGCTTTTTTCTCGCGTAACCCTTTGAAAAGTCCCAATTCCACCAAACAAATCCAAACAAAAAAAGCAAATTTGTTTGGATTTTGCTTGGATTTGCTTGGAGGGAATTCGCGCTCTGGTTGAACCCGGAGCCTGGCGTTGAGCCAACGTCCTGGATCGGCGGGCCCGATCTAGCCCTGCGGGGTGGTCGCGCGGCCGACGGCGAAGCGCCTCTTCACCCGTTCGATCTGGTCCGGGGGCACGCGCACGGTGAGGCGGAGCCGGTCGTCTTCGTCGCGGCGGCTCATGACCTCGGCATGTTCATAGAGCCAATGCAGCCCCTGCCCATCGCTGGCGTCAAGGGTCAGTTCGACTTCGGACCGGCCGCGAGCCAGGCGAACCTCGATCGCGGTCAGGAGATGATCGATCCCCTCCCCCGTCGCCGCGGAAATGGCGAGCGGCGCGCTCGCGCCGCCTTCCTGCTCCTGAGCCAGCGCGGCGCGCGCGTCGGCGTCGAGCAGGTCGACCTTGTTCCAGGCCTCGACGACCCGGTCGGCGCGATCTGGGACGCCGATCTGATCCAGAACCGCCGCGACGTCATGGGCTTGCGCGTCGCTGTCGGCGTGCGAAATGTCGCGCACATGCACGATGACGTCGGCCGCGCGCACCTCTTCCAGCGTGGCGCGAAAGGCAGAAATGAGGGTGGTCGGCAGATCCGAGATGAAGCCGACCGTGTCGGAGAGGATCGCCGAGCCGCCATGGGGCAGTCGGATCAGGCGCATGGTCGGATCGAGGGTGGCGAACAGCATGTCAGCCGCCATCACCTCGGCGCGGGTGAGGCGATTGAACAGGGTCGACTTGCCGGCGTTGGTGTAGCCGACCAGCGCGACAATCGGATAGGGCACGGCGCTGCGGCTCGCCCGCTGCAGGCTGCGCCTCTGCTTGACGGTATCGAGCTCGCGCTCGATGCGCACGATCCGCTCGCCGATCAGGCGCCGGTCGGTCTCGATCTGGGTCTCGCCCGGTCCGCCGAGAAAGCCGAAACCGCCGCGCTGCCGCTCGAGATGGGTCCATGAGCGGACGAGGCGCGAGCGCTGGTATTTCAGATGCGCCAGCTCAACTTGCAGCGCGCCCTCGGCGGTGCGCGCTCGCTGCCCGAAAATCTCGAGGATGAGCCCGGTGCGGTCGATGACCTTGCCGCCGAACGCCTTTTCGAGATTGCGCTGCTGCGCAGGCGAGAGCGCGCAGTCCATGACGATGAGATCAATCGCCTCGGCCTTCACCCGCGCCGCGATCGCCTCGACCTTGCCCTTGCCGATGTAAGTGGCGGGGCGAATGGCGCTCAGCGACACGGTCTCGGCGCCCGCGACCTCGAGATCGATGGCCCGCGCCAGGCCGACCGCCTCCTCGCAGCGCGCCTCGGGACTGCGCAACGGTCCGTTCGCTTCCCGCGTCAGAGCCGGACAAACGACCAGCGCGCGCGTAGTCACGACCCGGCGCTCCGTATCGTCGCTGGCGCCGCGAGGCAAAGCCTGGTCAGCGAGGGTCCTCGTCGACGGCCTCGAACATGGTGATCGGGCTCGCCGGCATGATGGTGGAGATCGCGTGCTTGTAGACCAGCTGGGAATGCCCGTCGCGTCGAAGCAGGACGCAGAAATTGTCAAACCAAGTCACGAAGCCCTGCAGTTTTACCCCGTTGACCAGAAAAATCGTGACCGACGTCTTGGACTTCCGCACGTGATTGAGAAACGTGTCCTGGAGGTTTTGCGCCTTCTCGGTTGCCATTCCGTGTTTCCGTTTGTTGGGCCTTTCCGGCCGGAATTCTTCGATCGTCCCCCGCGCCTGACCGACGCGCCGTTCTTGCAGGTTCATATCATAGAAAATAAGGCGAGCGAACACATAAGCCGAAACTACGATGTTAAAGAGGCTTTATAAATGGGCGCCCGTTATTCGACACCGAGAGACTTCAGCTTTCGATGGAGAGCGGAGCGCTCCATCCCGATGAATTCGGCAGTGCGCGATATGTTGCCGCTGAAGCGACTGATCTGAGCGACCAGATAGTCGCGCTCGAAGGCTTCCCGCGCATCGCGAAGCGGCAGGCTCAGGAGTTTCTCCCCGCCGATCCCGCTTGGGGTCGCCGGCACGAGGGCCCCAACCTCCGCCGGAAGCATCGAGGCGGAGATTTCTGCGCTCGGATCACCAATCGCCAGGATCATCAATCGCTCAACGTTGTTTCTGAGTTGCCGGATGTTTCCCGGCCAGTCATGCGATTGCAGCACCGCCATCGCGTCCGCGCCGACGCGGCGGGGCGTAACTCCCATGTTAGTCGCAATGATCTTGAGAAAATATTGTACAAGCTCGGGAATATCCTCTCGGCGCTCAGCCAGCGACGGAACGCGGATCGGCACCACCGAAAGCCGATGAAAGAGATCCTCGCGAAAGCGCCCCTCCGTGATCGCCTCGGCCAGATCCCGGCTCGTCGACGAGATGACCCGCACATCGACGACGACGCGCGACCCGCCGCCGACCCGCTGAAAGTTCTGGTCGACCAGAACGCGGAGGATCTTGGCCTGCGTCTCCCGCGGCATGTCGGCAATTTCGTCCAGGTAAAGCGTGCCGCCATGCGCTTCTTCGAGCGCGCCAACCCTCTGGGGGCCTTCCGCCCCGGATTCGACGCCGAAGAGCTCCGCCTCCATTCTCTCAGGCGCCATCGCCGGGGCGTTGAGGACAACGAACGGGCCGTCGGCGCGCGCCGAATTTTCGTGAATGAGCCGGGCGGCCAGTTCCTTGCCCGACCCGGCGGCGCCAAAAATGAGAATGCGCGAGTTGGCGGGCCCGAGCTTTTCGATGACCCGCTTGAGATTGAGGATCATCGACGAAGAGCCGACCATCCGGTCGGTCGAGCCGCCGCGGGCGCGAAGATCGCTGACTTCCCGCTTGAGGCGCGAAGTCTCCAGGGCCCGCTCCGCCACCAGGATCAGACGGTCCGCCTTGAACGGCTTTTCGATGAAGTCGTAAGCGCCGAGCTTGATCGCCGTCACCGCGGTCTCGATGTTGCCGTGGCCGGAGATCATGACCACGGGCACGGTCGGGTGCTGGCGCTTGATCGCCTCGAGCAGTTGCAGGCCATCGAGCTTCGAGCCCTGCAGCCAGATATCGAGGAGGATCAGTTGCGGACGGCGGGCTTCGACGGCCTTGATCGCCTCGTCGGAATCCCGCGCCAGCCGCGCCCCGTGCCCCTCGTCCTCCAGGATGCCGGCGACAAGCCGGCGAATGTCCTCTTCATCATCGACGATAAGAATGTCAGCAGGCATCAGGACGAACCGACCCTTTCCTTCTCCGCCGGCGCCGCGTCGTGTTCGGCGCGAGGCAATGGCAGTTTCATCAAGACTTTGGCGCCAAGGCCGCCATCGGGGCGCTTGAGCCCGTCGAGGAGTTCGACGCCGCCGCCATGGTCCTCGAAAATCTTGACGACAATCGGCAGGCCGAGCCCGGTCCCCTCGGCTCGCGTGGTCACGTAAGGCTCGAACAGACGGTGGCGGTCCTCGCGCGGAAAGCCTTTGCCGTTGTCGCTGACAGCGATCTCGGCAAAGTCCGCCCCATCGACGGACAAGGTCGTCAGAACCAGGCGTTTGGATGGGTATTCACCCAGTGCGTCAATACCCTCTGACGCATTCTTCAGCACATTGGTGAGCGCCTGGGAGACCAGCCGCCGGTCAAAATCGGCAAAAACCGGCTCGTTGGGCAGCTGTTCCTCGAAAGTGATGTCAGGACGGCCGACGCGCATGAGAAAGATCGCCTGGCGGATGCAATCGGTGAGGTCGTCGCGCGCGGGACGCGCCTTGGGCGTGCGGGCGAAGGAAGAGAACTCGTCCACCATGCGCTTGATGTCGTCGACCTGCCGGATGATCGTGTCGGTGCATTGGTCGAATATGTCCCGCCCCTCGACAATGTGGCGGCCGTAACGGCGCTTCAACCGCTCGGCCGAGAGCTGGATGGGGGTGAGCGGATTCCTGATCTCATGGGCGATGCGGCGGGCGACGTCGGCCCAGGCGGCGGTGCGCTGAGCGCTGACGAGGTCGCTGATGTCGTCGAGCGTGATGACGCTGGCGCGATCGTCGCGTCCCGGGCTTCCGGTGACACGAACGTTGAGAACGCGCTCGCGACCATCACGGAGCACGGTCGCCTGCCCCTGGTGAAGCCTGAGCCTCAGCGATCGGGCCTGCTCCCAGATGGATCCGATGCTGGACTGGATCCCGTTGAGAGGCCGTCCGATAAGGCCAAGGTCGCCGCCGAGCATCCGCTCGGCCGCGGCGTTCGAGATCGTGATGATGCCGTCGTTGTCGACGCCGAGAACGCCCGCGGGCACCCCCGACAGCACCGCCTCGATGAAGGCGCGCCGCTCATCGTTGAGCGCGTTCGCGTCGATGAGACCCGTCTGCTGGCGCAAAAGCTCCGCGGTCATCTTGTTGAACGTGTCTCCGAGATGCCCGAGGTCTCCGTCGGAACGCCGCGTCGGCACCTGAACGTGAAGGTTGCCGGAAGCGACCTCGTCGGCTGCGTGAATGAGGCGGCGAATGGGTCTGACAAGCCGGTTGGCGAAAGTCAGTCCGAGCCAGATCGCCGAGAACAGCATGGTGAGCGCCAGCATCACGAACACGGTCGCGAAACCCAGTTCGAGGCTGTGCCTGTGGGCCTCAAAGCGCCCCCACATGTTGGAAACGAGGGCGGCGTCTTCGGTGACCTTGGCCGCCAGCGGATCAATCCCCCGTGCCGCGTAGAGGAATTGCCCCGCAGCCCCGGGGATCGGCCGGATGCCGACGAAGATGTTGCCGGCCCCGAGAAACCCGCAGAGCGCCTCGCCGTTCAGGGCGTCGTGGAAGTCAGAGGGGTCGGGCCTCGCGATCAGCTTTTCGTCCGAGCCCTGCGCGACGACGGTCGGCGTTCCGTCGTTTCTCATGAGCGCGGCGGCGTTGAAACCGAGCGTCTTGGCCCGCGAACTGAAGTATTCCTTGAATTGCGCGGGGTCGGCCTGGAGCAGCATGCCGCTGCGCGCCAGATCGCCGGCGGTCAGCTCCACGTCGCGCAAAAGCGCCCGGCACTGAGACTCGCGGTAAAGCTGGGTCGCCTGATTGGATTCGGTGATGAAGGCCGCGACGTCGCTCATGAAGCGCGGGTTGATCGCCCACTCGACGGAAACCGTGGCCACGATCGCGGTGACGATGGCCGGGATGGCGGCGACCAGCGAGAACAGGGCGACGAACCGGCTGTGCAGCCGGGCGCCCGCCCGCGCCGCCCGGCGCGCCGCCCTCAGGCGCGCCAATTCCATCGAAATGAGGATGATGAGGATGATGACGACCAAGCCGTCGCCGGCCAGCAGAATAAGGACGACGGTGGCCGTGGGAATGATCGGCGTGACGCCGGCGAAAACGAGGAACGTCGCCAGCGCAAGGACGAAAGCCGCGCTGACGACGATCACGCCAAAGCGTCCCGTCGGCCGGCTGTCGTCTAGAAGCGCCGAGCCCCGGGTGCTGATCGTCGTCGTTCCCGTCAAATCGCCGAACCGAAGGCTGCGAAGCTCCCGCCCAAGGGCGAAGTATTTAGCCCCTCCGTGGCAGATTCGCAACGATGTGGCTCAACTGCGACGCCCAAACGCGATCGCAAACGCCCGATGCTTCGATCCGTGCAAGCTTGGGAAAGGCTGCCCGCAGACTCTCAGGTGATCGAGCCGATGACCCCTTCGATCAGATAGTTCGTGCCCCAGAGGCTGCCATCATACAGGTCGAGGGTCTTGGCCGAGATCACGTTGCCCTTGTTGTCCTTGACGCCGCCGACGAAGATCGGCTTGTCGGCCTTCATGTCCTCGATCGCCGCCAGGACGGCTTTCCGGGTCGCCTCGTTGGCGCCGGCGCCGAACGGCGTGCTGAGGACCAGGTCCTTGTCGTACCCGCCCTCATCCAGGTTCGGCAGCTTCTCGCCTTTGGCGATCAGTTTGGCGTAGGCGTCGTAGATCGTGCTCCATTTCATTTGCGCCCCGGTGATGAAGCCCTTTGGCGCAAGCGAGCTTTGATCAGCGTTGTGGCCGAGCGTCTTCACGCCGCGAGACTCGGCCGTCTGGATCACGACCTTGGGGCTGTCGACATGGCACGCGATCACGTCGCAGCCGGTGTCGATCAGCGCCTGCGTCGATTCCGCCTCGCGGACCGGAAGCGACCAATCGCCGGTGATGATGAGATGAACCTCGGCCGCCGGATTGACCTTCTTCACGCCGACGGTGAAGGAATTCACGTTGCGCAACACAAGACCGATCGGCTTCGCGGCGATGTAGCCGATCTTGTTGGTTTTGGTCGAGAGCCCCGCGGCGATCCCGTTCACGTAATGGCCCTGGTCCATATAGGAATAGTAGCCGCCGGCGTTGTCCGGATCCTTCCCCTTCTTCCATAGGCTGGTTGGATGGCGAAACTCCACATTGGGGAATTTCCTGGCCTCGTCCAGCATGAAGGGGTTGAAATAGCCGAACGAGGTGGGGAAGATCAGCGTCGCGCCGTCGAGATTGATCATCGACTCCATGGTCTTCGAGACGGCGTCAGTTTCGGGGACATTCTCCTCCTCGACCACCGTGATGCCGGGGATGTTTTTGAGCGCCGCCGCCGCGACAGCGTGTGACTGGTTCCAGCCGTAGTCGTCCTTCGAGCCGACATAGATAAAGCCAATGGTCGTGGCGGCTGCCCGCGCCGTGGAAGCGCACCCGAGCGCCAGCGCCGCGCCGCCGACGCCTCCGAGAAAACCACGCCGGGTTGTTTGCATTCGATCGTTCCTTCCAAACCGCCAAGCCACGGGTGGGTCAAAGCTCTTCCCAACGAAGCAAATCGCGCGCCAACCCCATGTTCAATCTCGGCGATCGACATCAGGCAAAGAGCCTACCCGGCGACGCCACTCGTCCACCGACATCGTTGGGAGTTCGAACTGGTCGCGGATGCGCGAATATCCGTGTCCCCCGAGCCTGCCGATTGCGTCCATTTTGCGCTGGTCGACGTGCTTGGTGATTGGATTGACCGCGCCTTCGCGCACAAAGCAGCCGAGCACCAACCCCAGAATGATCTCGCGGGATTTGCCGACCTCGATTGTCATGTAGCGTCGGCATTCGAGCGCCGCCGGCGCCTCGGCGATGCGTGGGCAAGCGACGTGAACGCCTTTCACGGGTGTGAGACCCGCCATGGCGAGTTCGTCGACGTCTGGCGGAAAAGGAACGGCACAGACGTTCATGCCTTTGACCAACGCGTCGTCGACGATATTGACGGTGAACTCCTCGGTCACGCGAACATTGTGGCCGGTGTCCTTGTGGCGCATGTCTGGATGATTCTCGACCCCGATGACCACGATGGCCGGGTCTGCAGACAGGCAATTGAAGAAGCTGAACGGCGCCGCGTTGACCACGCCATGCTCATCGACCGTCGTGACGAAAGCGATCGGGCGCGGAATAACGGTTCCAATGAGAAGCTTATAGCGATCGCGCGCAGAGAGCTGGGAGAAATTGAAGTGCACATGCGAGGAAGCGGGTTCGGCGATCGTCGGGTCGGCGTCGAGTTTCATGGGGAGCGGGCGCCCGTATGTGCAAAGAGGCGCTTGCGCGTCCCGAGTGAAGACTTCGTAACGCCGCATGAGCAAATATCGCGCCGGTTCGGCGCAGCGTCAGCAGGCGCTTTAAAAAGCGGCGTCCCTGGGCGAAAAGTGACCCGCTCCAGCCTAACCTTTGTCCTTTTCTGGCAATTATTTTCGCGACATAACGCTGCGCACGAGGTCGCGCGGGCGAGCGAGCGAGGGGAGCGGGATGGCGGGAAGAACGGTGGTTGTGCGCCTCAACCAGCAGCAGCTGGAACTCCTCGATCGGACGATTCAGCGCGGCGAGGCGGCGGACCGTGTCGCGCTCATCCGCAAGGCGCTCCGTGAACAGGCCGCGAAACAGGGCAAGGGCGCCGCCCGATGATGGACCGGAATGTCCTGCTCACGATGGTCCTGGAGCCGGGAACCGGCAAGGCGCTCGAAGTCAGGGCCGGGCAGATCCTTCGCATCGAGCAGATCGAAGGCCTGCAATGCGTCGACTTCAATTGCTTCAACCTTCATGACTACAAGGAATTCATGCATTGCGGCCGCACCCGAACGGTGCATGGCTTCCACCCGACCAAGGGCGACTTCTTATGGTCCGCGCCGCCGCGCGAGCGCGCGCTCATGTACATTCTCGAGGACAGCGTCGGGCGCAACGACGTGCTGTTTCCGCGTTGCAGCGCCTATGTCTATGAGAGCGCCTACGGCTTCGACGCCCATACCAATTGCCATGACATCCAGGCGGAGGCGCAGCGCGAGTACGGCCTCACGCCCGATGACGTGCACGACAGCTTCAACCTCTTCATGTCCACCGAGATCAGCCGCGACGGGCGCGCGACCATCACCCGCCAGGACACGAAGCCAGGCGACCATGTCGACCTCCTGGCGCTGGTCGACGTTCTCGCTGTCCCCAATGTTTGCGGCGCCGACGTCATGCGCACGAGCAACTTTGCCCTGAAGCCGATCAGGCTCACGCTGTTCGAGGCGACAGATGCGGATCTCGCGGCGGCGCCGAAGACGCCCGTGCTGAAAAGCCAGCGGACGCCGAAGGACTTTCGCAACCCGACGATCAAAACGGAGCGCAAGCTGAGCCGCGATCCTGCTTACGTCGCCGAGTTCGTCAATACGCCGATCCGCCTCCAAGACGTCGCGATCGAACTCTCCGACGAGGAGGCCGCGATGCTCGATCGCCTCCGCCTGCCCGTCTACGGAGCGGACGACGGCGCTGCGCTGCGCGACATCCTGTTTACCTGGTGGGAGCAGAAATTTCTCGGCGCCGCCGAGAGCGGCGCGCCGGCGATCGGCGACAGGAAGGCGTGAAGCGCGGCGCGCACAAGCGTCAAGGGCTGGTACGGAGTCGACCGCTCATTGCGACCGAAACTCACCACTAGGCCACGACGCACGGACCGAGCCCTGGGCGCCAACAACGGTTTGAGTCGTCAGCTTCACCTGGAGATCCGGCGCAAGGGTGAGCAACTTGTGCAGATCCAATTCCAGCAGCGAGGAGACCAATGTGGCGGCACAGTTTCACCTGGGCTGGTTCCTGAGCAACAGCTTCGGCGTGCATGGCTGGAGCCAGCCATGGGGCGGGACCCTCGCGCGAGATTGGATGAAGCCAGATCTGCATATCGGGCTCGCGCAGGCCCTTGAGCGCGCCTGTTTCGACTTTCTGCTTCTCGAGGACTCGTCTTTCGTCCCCGACAGCTACGGTTCGTCGATGGATTACTACCTGAAGGCCGCGGCTCGAGTGCCGAAGAACGATCCGTTGCCCCTGGTGCCGCTCATCACACAGGCGACGACCCATCTTGGCGTCGTGCCGACCATATCGACATCCTTCTATCCGCCCTTCCTTCTCGCGAGGCTGATCGCCACGCTCGATCTCATGTCGGAGGGCCGCGTTGGCTGCAATTTTGTGACCTCGACAGCGCAGCGGGCGGCGCAAAACTTCGGTCTGGACGAGCATATCGAGCACGATAGTCGATATGAGATGGCCGACGAATTCGTCGATGTGGTCACGAAGCTGTGGTCATCCTGGGATGCGGACGCGATTGTCATGGACCGTAAGCGGGGCGTCTTCGTCGATCCCGCCAAGGTTCGGACCATTGACCACAAGGGCGCGTTCTTCGCGTCGCGCGGGCCATTGAATACAGCCCGTCCCGCTCACGGCCGGCCCGTGCTGGTGCAAGCCGGCGGCTCGCCCCAGGGGCGGGCCTTCGCCGCCAAGCACATGGACGTCGTGGTCGCGGCGCTGGGGACAGTCGGAGAGATGAAAGCGTTCCGCGCGGACATGCGAAATCGTGTGGCTGCACAAGGACGCGACGCCGATGCCTGCAAGGTGATGTTCTTGTTCTCGCCTATCCTTGGCGAGACGAGCGAGGAGGCCAAGGCGAAATACGACCGCAAGCAGGAGGCGAGGGCTGCATCCCCCCAGAACGATCTCGCGGTGATGGCCAGTCTCACCGATATCGACTTCGCGAAATTCGACCTGGACGAGCCCCTGGGGGCCCTCACCACAAACGGTCAACAAGGCACGCTCGGTCGCTTCCTCGCCCAGGGGAGCACGTTGCGCGAGATCGCCAAGAATTTCCGTTTCGGCTTCGAAGATGTGTTCGGAACACCAGATCGCGTGGCGTCCGTCATGGGCGAGGTCATGGCGGAGGTCGGGGGCGACGGCTTCATGATCAGTGCGCCGATCAGCCGACGCACTGTCGCCGAGATCACCGACGGTCTGGTCCCGGCGCTGCAGGCGCAAGGTCTGGTTCGCAGCGCCTATCCAACAAAAGATTTTCGCGATGCGCTCTTCGAATTCTGAGGGGCGACGCGAGCGCTGCAACCGTCCTTTACTGCGGCGCCGGGCGGTGCCGCTTCCAGATGACTCCGTCGCTCCAGGTGATCGTAAGGCCGTCCGCCGATAGCTGGCCGGTCTTGTTGAAGCAGGCCACGCCGTCGGCGCCGATGAGCTTTCCCTGGAACAGTCCGCCATATTCGTTCACGCAATCGACGTCACCGCCTTTGACCTCGATGCTGGGGTTGGCGTCGGTGAGCCGGCAACCGTAGGCGCAGACATAGTCGCCGGCGAGCCGCGAGAGGGACTGCGACGCTACGGGCGGGAAGAAAGCTACTCCCAGTCCCAACGCCAAGCTCAACGAGCGAATGCGGACTGTCACCGTAATGCGCCGCAATGTGGGAGCCCGGACCCCTTCAGGCGCCAATCATGCGGTTGGGTGACCATGCGTTCAAAAGGCGATCCTCGAATGCCGTTGAGTCGATCGCGCTGCTTTTAAAGCCCCGAACGCTCCAACGACAATTCCTTGCAGAAAATCAGAAAATCGGGTTAAGCTCGCCCCATGAGCGTTCTCACGCCTTTGCAGTTCATTTCGATGGAAGCGCTCGCCCCAGTGTTTCGCACGACGGCCGGTCCGGAAACGCATTGAAATACCCTTGCTCGGTCTGTACCGCTTAACCCATTGATAAGTCTCGATTCGGACGAGAGAATCCAAGGAAATCCAAGTCTTTCCAACCCTCGCCGGCGGGGCTTTCGCAGCGAAACCGCGACGGACCGAGAGAAACCAAACGGGGCGGCCTGACCCTGGCGTCCGCTCAAGCCGCGGCTTCAACGGAAGCTCGCGACTCCGCGAAGGTTGAGATCGCGGATCTTCTTGCGCAGGGTGTTTCGGTTCAGCCCAAGGATTTCGGCCGCCTTGATCTGATTGCCGCGCGTCCAGGCGAGCGTCGCGGCGATCAGCGGCGCCTCGAGGTCGTGCAGGACGCGGTGATAAAGCCCGACCTGGGGGTTCGCTCCGCCAAATGACCGAAAGAGCTCGGAGACCGCGCGCTCCATGGCGGCGTTAAAGCCATCCCCGACGATCTGAGGGCTGGCCGGCGCGGCGCGTTTCCATCCCTCCTCTCCCACCGCCGGCGGCGGAAACATGGGCGAGGCCCCGGCGCTGAGTTCAGCATCGATCAAGGCCTCGCCAATGACATCCTGGGGATAGAGCGCGGCGAGGCGGCGAGTGAGATTCTCAAGTTCGCGCACGTTTCCAGGCCATGGGTAGCGCCGCAGACGCTCCATGGCCGAGGGCTCGACGATCTTGACGGGGAGTCCCTCCGCGGAGCCGCGTTGAAAGAAGGAGCGCACGAGGTCCGGAATGTCCTCCGGGCGTTCGCGCAACGGCGGAAGACGGATCGGCACGACATTAAGCCGGAAGAATAGATCCTCCCGAAAAGCCCCTTGCTGGATGGCGAAGCGGAGGTCCTTGTTCGTCGCCGCGACAATCCGCACGTTCGTCTTGATCGGCGTACGACCCCCGACGGTCGTATATTCGCCCTGCTGCAGCACGCGAAGAAGGCGCGTCTGGGCTTCCATCGGCATGTCGCCGATCTCGTCGAGAAAAAGGGTTCCGCCCTCGGCCTGCTCAAAGCGGCCGACCGAGCGGGCGGCGGCGCCGGTGAATGCGCCTTTCTCGTGGCCGAACAGCTCGCTCTCAATGAGATCGCGCGGAATGGCGGCCATGTTGATGGCGACGAAGGGTCCGCCCTTGCGCTTGCCATAGTCGTGCAGCGCTTTTGCGACCAATTCCTTGCCGGTGCCGGACTCCCCCGAAATCATCACCGTAAGATCGGTCTGCATCAGCCGGGCGAGAACGCGGAAAATGTCCTGCATCGCCGGCGAGCGGCCGACGATCGGCATGACTTCGACGGGCTCGGCTTCCGTGTCCTCGCGCCGCCGCTTGGGTTCGGCGAGCGCGCGTCCGACGATGGCGACCAGTTCACGCAGGTCGAAGGGCTTGGGCAGGTATTCGTAGGCGCCGCGCTCGGAAGCCTTGATCGCGGTGATGAAGGTGTTCTGCGCGCTCATGACGATGATCGGCAGATCGGGCCGCATCCGCTTGATGCGCGGCAAGAGGTCAAAAGCGTTGTCATCGGGCATGACGACGTCGGTGATCACGAGATCGCCCTCGCCCGCCGCCACCCATCGCCAGAGGCCCGCGACAGTTCCGGTCGAGCGGACTTCATAGCCGGCGCGCGTCAACGCCTGATTGAGAACGGTGCGAATTCCTGCATCATCGTCGGCGACAAGAATATGCCCTGACGGCATTCCCACTAGCTCCCTCGCCCCGACGTTCGGCCCGTCACGGCGCCGCGGCGCGCGGCGACTGCAGCGGCATCAGCACGCGAAACATCGTCCTGCGCGGATGAGATTCGCATTCGATGATGCCCCCATGGTCGCCAATCAGCTTGGCGACCAGTGCAAGACCCAGACCAGAGCCCTGCGGCTTCGTCGTCACGAAGGGGTCGAACAGATTGCTCAGTATCTCGGGCGCAATGCCCGGGCCATTGTCCCGAACACAGATCTCGAGCGGCAGAGACACCGGTTCGGCGTTCGGCGTCGTGCGCAGGCGCACGCCCAAACGATAGGCGGTTGTCAGCGTAACTTCGCCCTCAACACTATCCTTCCCAATAGCTTCGGCAGCGTTCTTGACCAGATTCAGGAACACCTGGATCAGTTGATCGCGGGATCCGAGCAGATGCGGCAATGACGGATCATAGTCCTCGACGAAGCGGATATGTCGCGCGAACCCCGCCTGCGCCAATCGCTTGACGTGGTCCAGAATGGCGTGAATGTTGAGGCTTTCCCATTGCGACGGCGTCGAATCGGCGAAGGACTGCACCCGGTCGACCAATTTGACGATGCGGTCGGTTTCCTCGCAGATCAACTGCGTCAGCGCCCGATCCTCGTCGCTCGCACTCACCTCCAGGAGTTGCGCTGCGCCGCGAATGCCGGAGAGCGGGTTCTTGATCTCGTGGGCCAGCATCAGCCCAAGCGCGGTAATTGAGCGTGCTGCGCTGCGATGCGTTAGCTGCCTGTCTATTTTTTCGGCAATAGCACGTTCTTGCAGCATAATCGCGACAGCATCGTCGGTCTGAGGCAACGGCGCAATGAAGACATCGACATCGTTTCGATTGCCGGTCCGCGGCGTGGAGATATCGATCTTATAACCGTTGACGGTCGAGCGATTGCTCAGCGCCTCGGCGACCAGACCCAGAACGGGCGAATCCGGCGGAATGAGGTCCGTGAGCCGCGAACGCAACAGCGTTGCGCGCCCCATATCGAAGAATGTCTCGGCGGCGACGTTGACGTCGATCACCATGCCCTGCACATCGACCGTGAGCAGAGGCTGGGCGAGCGCGTTCAAGACTTGTGCGGCGTCGGGATGACGACGAACGATCTGCGCGGTCATGCCGCCAACCTTGCCCAATCGCCATCAAAAGCGCGGGCGAGCAGCGCCCGCGCCTGGGATGGGTCCTCGGTGGTCACCAGCTCTCGCCGAAGCGTATCATTCGCTCCCGCCCGATCGGCGTAGGCCGCCAGATGTTTTCGCGCATGGCGAAGTCCGGGGTGGGAGCCGAGCGCGCCGACCAGCCAATCGACGTGCTCAATCGCGGCGTCACGGCGTTCCTCTTTGGAAGGCTCCCGCGCCGGGCCACCCTCGTCGAGCGCGCGGGACACGGCGCCGGCAAGCCAGGGGGCGCCGACCGCCGCGCGCCCGACCATCACGCCCGCAGCGCCGGAGAGAGCCAGCATGGCCCGCGCGTCTTCGGCGGTCGCGCAATCGCCGTTGACAATGACCGGAATCTCGACCGCATTGACGACGGCTCGAACAGCACCCCAATCGGCGCAGCCATCGTAGAACTGCGCCCGGGTTCGCCCATGAACGGTCACCATCCGCGCTCCCGTCCGTTCGGCCCGGCGCGCGAGTTCCGGCGCGTTGCGTGACGTCTCGTCCCAACCCAGGCGCATCTTGACACTTACCGGGACCGACACCGCCTCGGTTACAGCAGCTATGAGACGTTCAGCCTGGTCGAGATCGCGCATCAGCGCAGCGCCGGCCAAAGAGCCGGCGACCCGGCGGGCCGGGCAACCCATGTTGATGTCGACCAGGTCCGCGCCCGCGCCCGCAACCCGGCGCGCGGTTTCCGCCAGGGCTCGCGCTTCACGGCCAACAAGCTGGACCGCGTGGGGAACCAGTCCCTCTCCCTCCGCCCGCATCAAAGCTTCAGCGTCGCCTTGGAGAAAGGTCTCCGCCGCCACCATCTCCGAAAAGACCAGCGCAGCCCCGAAGCGGCGCGCGATTCGCCGCATCGCCAGGTCGCTGACCCCGGACATCGGCGCGAGCAGCGCCCGACCTTCGAGAAGGATGGGGCCGATAGCGATGGGAGGATTTGTGCCTAGAGATTGGGCGCCAGTCATTCTGCCTATACTCTAGTCAATTTTGCAGTGCGAAGACAAGTCCATCGGGCCAGCCCGCGCCCGGAAGCGCGCCGCCAAACCGACGCAAAATGGCGCCAGGATGTCGGAGGCGGCGCTGACCGGCGGCCGGCGCCATCGGCATCCCGATCCCGGGGCCGGACGGCGCACCTTCGATTCGAGCCAAGGGGAGCAGCGCAATGCGGATGGCGGCTACGATCGCGGTCATGATCGCGTGTTCGGCGGCGACCGCCGCCCACGCCGGGCAATCCGCCCAGTGCTTGGACCGGGACGCACTCAACGACGTCTCGGTCGACGCGCGGCTCGTCGCGATCAAATATTACTTTGTCGGACTGGCTTCGACCCTGACCGACCCGAAGCGGCATGCTTGCTACGAAGCGCAAGCGATCAACGACCCGGCGCTCCGGGTCGTGAACAAGACGCTTGAACTCATCGAAGGCAGCTGCGCGCCGATCTCGAGCGCGGCGCAGGCCGCCATCGCGCCGGCCTGCCCGTAGCGGTTCGAGCGGCGCGCCCGCCAGCCCGACCGAGGGCGGTCAGGCAGCCCTCCCCGGACCCGGAAAGAGATGATCGATCCGCCCGCTCGCCCGATAGGCCGCAAGACCGATCCACTCGTGCAACGCGAGTTCGAAGATGCGCAGGTTCCGCGCCGGCCAGAAGCTCAGCCTCAAATCATCCGCCCCCCGCCCCAGCGTGTAAAAAGACACCGGATAGGCAATCGGCCGAAATCCCGCCTTCTCGAAGACGCCCATCGCGCGCGGCATATGGAACGCGGAGGTCACAATGATCCAGCGCTGAGGCGCCTCCGGATGAACCATCGCTGCGGTGAAGCGGGCGTTTTCATCCGTGTTGCGCGACTTGTCCTCGATGCTGATCCGCTCCGCGGGAACGCCCATCTGCGTCATGAGCTTGCGCGCCCGCGCCGCCTCGGTTGACGAAGCGCCGGGAACGAACGAAGCCGTCCCGCCGGTATAGATGACACGCGCCTTGGGATAGCGCTTGGCGAGAATGACGGCCTCCGTGATCCGCTCGCCCCCTTCGTCGAATATTGTCTGGCCGCGGGCGGCGCTGGTGACGTCGTCAATGGCCCCGCCGAGCACGATAATCCCCTCCGGCGCCGTCAGATCGGGCGAGGGCGTGGGGAAGCGGTCCTCCAACGGCGCGATCAGCAGCATGCCGGCCGGCAGAATCGCGGCCGCAAGCAGAACGAGGATCGCCGTCAAGGCAAGGCCGCGGCCGAAGCGGGCGCGTCGGCCGTCGCTCATGACCACGCCGGCAAGCGCGCCGAACAACAAAAGGTTGATCGGCGAGGCGACCATCCAAAGTATTTTCGAGACGATGAAGAACAATGACGCCGCGCTATCCCTTGGTCCCGCTTGTGGCGCCGCCGAAGGCTTGTCGCAAGCCGCGCCGTCGCCTACCCTTCCGCGCCTCAACCCCAAAAGGATCGCGATGAAGCCTATACGCGATGTTGTCGCTGCGATTGGCCGCACGCCCCTCATCAGGCTTCGCGCCGCTTCCGAGGCGACGGGATGCACGATTCTGGGCAAGGCCGAATTCATGAATCCGGGCGGGTCGGTCAAGGATCGCGCTGCGCTGGCGATGATCAGCGACGCGGTGGCGCGCGGCTCCCTGCGCCCTGGCGGAGTGGTTGTGGAAGGCACGGCCGGCAATACGGGGATCGGCATTGCGATGGTGGCGAGCGCGCTCGGCTATCGCGCCGTGATCGTCATCCCCGACACCCAGGCGCAGGAAAAGAAGGACATGCTGCGCCTTGCCGGCGCTGAGCTGATCGAGGTTCCCGCCGTCCCCTACTCCAACCCGAACAATTACGTGCGCTATTCGGGGCGTCTCGCTGAGGCGCTCGCCAAGACCGAACCCCACGGCGCCGTCTGGGCCAACCAGTTCGACAATGTCGCCAATCGGCGCGGGCATTATGAAACGACAGGGCCGGAGATCTATGACGATCTCGACGGCGGCATTCATGGCTTCGTGAGCGCGGTCGGCAGCGGCGGGACCCTGGCTGGCGTCGGCATGGCTCTCAAAGAGCGCAACCCGAATATCAAGATCGCGCTCGCTGACCCGTTGGGCGCGGCGCTCTACTCATTCTACACCTCGGGCGAGCTCAAGAGCACGGGCTCCTCCATCACCGAGGGCATTGGCCAGGGCCGGATCACCGCCAATCTGGAAGGCGCGCCGGTCGATTTCGCCTACCAGATCCCCGATGAGGAGGCGCTGCCGATCGTGTTCGATCTGGTGGTTCAGGAAGGGCTGCTGCTCGGCGGGTCGTCGGGCATCAATATCGCCGGCGCCCTACATCTTGCTCGCGAGCTCGGTCCTGGCCACACGATCGTCACGCTGCTCTGCGATTCCGGCACGCGATACGCCTCCAAGCTGTTCAATCCCGCCTTCCTGCGCTCGAAGAACCTGCCGGTTCCGGACTGGCTCAACGCCAAGACGCACACGCCGGAGGTGTTCGCTTAAATGACGCAAACCCTGTTTCGCGAGGATTCCTACCGCGCCGAGGCCGAAGCGGTCGTGGTCGCATCGGAACCGCGCGGCATCGCGCTCGACCGCACGGTCTTCTACCCGCAGGGCGGAGGGCAGAGCGGCGACCAGGGCGCGCTCATGCTCGAGGACGGGACCGCCATCCCGATCGTCAACACGATCTACGATTCCGACCGGGCGACGATTCTCCATGTTCCCGCCGAAGGGGCCGCCTTGCCCCGCCCGGGCGCGAAGGCGATCGCCCGAATCGACTGGGCGCTGCGCTTGAAGCGCATGCGCGCCCATACCGCCCTTCATTTGCTTTCGGTGGTTGCGCCCTATCCGGTGACCGGAGGATCGGTTGGCGACGCCGAGGGGCGGCTCGATTTCGATTCGGGCGAGGCCGTGCTCGACAAGGCGGAGGTCGAGCGCCGGCTCAACGAACTCATCGCCCTTGACCGGGCGGTCACCCATCGCTGGATCGCCGACGCGGAGCTTGAGGCCAATCCGAGTCTCATCAAGACCATGTCAGTCAGGCCGCCGATGGGAACGGGCCGCGTGCGCCTCGTCGCGATCGATGGCCTCGATCTGCAGCCGTGCGGGGGAACGCATGTCGCGCGCACCGGCGAAATCGGCCACGCCTCGGTGACTGCAATCGAGAAGAAGGGCAAGCTCAACCGGCGCGTGCGCATCGCGCTCGGCGCGGCGTAGACGGACCGGAACCCCATGGCCTCCCGCAACTTTTGCACCACCGCCGAACTCGCCGCCGAGCTCGGCGACCCCGATCTCGGCGTGATCGACGCCTCCTGGCACCTGCCCAACACCGCACGCATCGGCGTGGCCGAATTCCGCGCGAAGCACATTCCGGGCGCCGTGTTCTTCGACATCGACACGATCGCCGACCACGACGAGGGCCTGCCGCACATGCTGCCAACGCCCGAGGCGCTGGCCAAGGCGCTGACCGCGCTCGGCCTCGGCGATCGCATGCGCTTCGTCGTCTATGACGCGAGTGGCCTCTACGCCGCGGCGCGGGTGTGGTGGATGCTGCGCGCCTATCGCGTCGAGGCGGTGCGCATCCTCGACGGCGGCCTGCCGAAATGGATCAAGGAAGGACGGCCGCTGGAGACGGGCGACGCCCATCCGAGCCCGCGCCCGTTCGCGCCCCGCCTTGCGGACGGCTTCGTCGCTTCGCTCGAGGAAGTGCGCGCCGCGCTCGCGACCGGTTCGGCCCAGGTGGTGGACGCTCGGGCGGCGGAGCGGTTCCGCGGCGAAACCCAGGAGCCGCGCCCCGGCGTCAGGAGCGGCCGTATCCCGGGCAGCCTCAACCTGCCGTTCTCCGACATCGTCGAGCACGGCCACCTGAAGCCGCCCGACACCCTCAAAGCCGAGTTCGCCGCGCGCGGGATCGACCTTGAGAAGCCGATCATCACCACCTGCGGATCGGGCGTCACCGCCGCCATCCTGGCGCTGGCGGTCGAGGAGGCGGGCGGCCGCGTCGCGGGCCTGTACGACGGCTCATGGGCCGAATGGGGCTCGCGGGCCGACTGCCCGGTGGCGACCGGGCCGGCGTAAGGCGCGGCCTCCGGCCTTATCAAGACTCGATGATCGGAGCCGAGTCATCGACTTATATAAGTGATCGCCGAAGCGCGATGCGCGCCCGCGCCGTTGCGCGGATCGAAGCGCGATGCGTCGCGCTCAAGTGGAATGGGTATAAAGCCTCGCGCAGATGCAATTCGCGACGCGAACCGCGCCGGCGGGCTGACGAGGCGGAGCTTCCTGCCTACCCCTTCTCCACCCCGGCGTCGCCGCATGAGCGACCTCCGTTCACCTCCCGTGGCCAAGGCAGGGTAGGCGCGTCCGGGCGCCGTCGCGCTTCAGGCGATGATGTCGGGCGTCAGCTGGTCTTCGAGCCTCGCCAGCTTGTCGCGCAACAGGAGCTTTCGCTTCTTGAGCCGCTGCAATTGCAATTGGTCGGCCTGACCGGCCCCTCTGAGCGCCTCGATCGCCACATCGAGATCGCGGTGCTCCTCTCGCAGCCGCTCGATTTGGGCGGTGAGCGCGTCGCATTCCTCCGGCGTGAGCCCCTTCTCATCCATTCTGGAGGCACTTTACGCCAGGCGTTGCGCGCCCTCAACGCCCCCCATGCATCGAAGCGCCCGAGACTTACACTCATTTTCATCGAGCGCGATGAATCGCGCTTCGGCGACTAAGTCGACGATCGGTTCCGATCATCGAGTCCGTGGTGTTACGGGGGCGCAAGCGCCAGATCCCGGGCGAAACCCACCAGGTTTAGGGATTGTGAAGGTTACCGTTGGCGCGGCCCAAACGGTCCCACCTTCCCCCAAAATGTCGGGGATGTTGGGACGGATTTCACAATTCGGCGCCATTTTGCCGCTTGCGCCGGTCGCCAGTTCTGTCAGAATTTCGTCGCCAAGAACATGAGGGAGCTGTCCCATGTCGATTGATTCGCATCTCAGCGAACTGGTGCGCCGCCACGAGGCCATTGAGGAAGCGATCCTAGCCGAAGTCAACCACCCGGCGTCAGACGACATCAAGGTCCACGAACTGAAGCGTAAGAAACTCCAACTCAAGGACGAAATCGAAAAGCTCAGGCACCCGGCGCCCGAGACCGCGCCGTCGCACTGAGGCGGCGGTTAAAGCGATCCCTGTCCGAGCGGCGCGGCGAGCGCGCCGCGCCACTCCTCGACAACCCCAGCGTCCGGTTCGTTTTGCAGGGCTTCCGACGCCAGCTGTGAAAGTTTGTCGCGTGAGACCAATCGCGCCAGCGCCCAGACCGCCGCTCCGCGCACCAGCGCAGACTTGTCGCCGAGACGTTCGACTGCCACGCCGGCCATCGCGGGATCGTTCGAGTTCCCGACCGCGATCATCACATTGCGCACGAAGCGCGCCCTGCCGATTCGCTTGATCGGGCCACCGGCGAAAAGAGACCGGAAGGCCGCCTCGTCTAGGCGGGCGAGTTCGGCCAGGGGCGGCGCGTCGAGGTCGGCGCGCGCCGCGAGCTTCGCTTCCCGCCCCTGGGTGGCGAACTTGTTCCACGGGCAGACGGCGAGGCAGTCGTCGCAACCGTAGATCCGATTGCCGATCGCGGGTCGAAACTCATGCGGAATCGGACCCTTATGCTCGATCGTGAGGTAGGAGATGCAGCGCCGGGCGTCGAGCTTATAGGGCGCCGGAAACGCAGCCGTCGGACAGACGTCGAGACAGGCGCGGCACTGTCCGCAATGGTCCGATTCCGGAGGATCGGGCGGAAGATCGAGGTCGGTGAGGATCGCGCCCAGGAACAGCCAGGAGCCGAATTCGCGCGACACCAGATTGGTGTGCTTGCCCTGCCAGCCGACTCCAGCGCGCGCGGCCAGCGGCTTCTCCATGAGCGGCGCGGTGTCGACGAACACCTTCACGTCCGCCCTTTCCGGCCGCGCTGCCGCGACCAGGAAGGCGGCCAGTTCCTTGAGCTTGCCCTTGATCACATCGTGATAGTCGCGATGGCGCGCATAGACGGAAATGGCCCCGGCGTCGGACCGTCCGAGCGCCGCCAGCGGATCGACCTCGGGCCCATAATTGAGGCCCAGCATGACGATGCTTTTGGCGTCCGCCATGAGCTGGCGGGGGTTGGCCCGTCGCTCGAAGGTCTCGGCCATCCAGCTCATGTCGCCATGCGCGCCCTCGGCGAGCCAGGCGGCAAGGCGCGCGGGCGCGTGCGCGGGCGGCTCGGCGGAGGTGACCCGGCAGGCGTCGAAGCCGAGGGCGTGCGCTCGTTCGCGCAGGGATGTCAGGGTCAAAACCCAATCGCCTGCTACGGGGACAGCTTTGGATTGGGAAGCGGACATTTTGCACTTGATTTCCGCGCCACGTAACCCGTTGCTCTAATTGAGATGCGATCGCGGTGCAAAAATCTTGATTTATGCCCCGAAGGCAGCCAACGCTGGCTCTCTACATTAAAGGGCGACCAATCATTTTATCGTATGCGCCACGTGGGGACCACAAATCATGGGGAAAGCGATGAGCACGAAGGCAGTTGTTCGAATGCCGGGGGAAGGCAAGCAAGTCACGCTAGCCGGCAAGCCAATGACGTTCCTCGTGACGGGGGAAGACACCAAGCACACCTCCATGTTCGATTGGACGCTGCCGGCCGGATTTTCGACGGGCCTTCATGTTCATCGGGTTCAAGAAGAAACCTTTTATGTGCTTGAGGGCGAGTGCCAGTGGCAAGTGGGCGACCAAACTATCCGCGCCACACGGGGGGCATACCTGTTCATTCCGCCGGGCGTGCCGCATAACATCGCAAACGCGAGCGACAAGCCGGCAAGAATGATCATGACCGTATCGCCGCCGGGTCACGAGCATTATTTTGAAGAGCTTGTGACTCTGGTTGCGCGCAGCAATCCGCCGGATGCCAACGCCATCGCAGAACTGAGAAGCCGCTACGACACCGAGCAATTATCGGCATTGAAGGCAAGCTAAAGACCGCCGGCGCTGATCGCGCTCTCCCGAAAGCCGCAGAGTTTCGGGCGAAAGGTGCGTCGTCAGAATTCTTGATTTTTGCACCAAATCAAAGACGACTTTCGGGTCGACGCGTGCTCAACCGATCATGCCTTGACCTAAAAATCGAGATCCGCGTAGGCGACGCTTGGCGTCATCCCCGGCAGCCGCTCGGCCAGAAGCGGCCGGAACGAGGGGCGCGACTTCATCCGCGCGTACCAGGTCTTGGCGGTTTCGCTCTCGTCCCACGGCGCGTCGCCCAGATAGTCGATGCACGACAGGTGCGCCGCAGCCGCGAGGTCGGCATAGGTCAGCCGATCGCCGGCCAGCCAGTTGCGGCCCCCGATCAGGTGGCCAATGTAGCGCAGATGATAGCGCAAATTCGAGCGCGCCGCGCGCACGGCCTCCATGTCCGGCGCGCCGCCGCCCTGGCCCACGCTCATGAAGCGCTTGTTGATCTTCTCCCGTACAATCCATTGACTGGATTCATTAAAGAGCTTGGCGTTGAACCAGTGCGTGAGCCGGCGGGTCTCGGCGCGCGCCAACGGGTCCTGCGGCATCAACCGGCGATCGCCGAGCCCCAGGCCCCGCGTCTCGTCGAGATATTCGGCGATCACTTCCGCCCCCGACAGGCCCGGCGTCTCGTCGTCGATCATGACCGGCGTCGCGCCTTCGGGCGCCATCAACAGAAACTCCCGGCGCCGGTCCCAGGCCTTCTCCTCGACCAGACGAGGCTCGATCCCCATTTCCCCAAGGACGAGGCGGATGAAGCGGGAATGGGGACAGAATGGATGATGGTAGAGTGTTATCATTCAGACCCGGGGCGTTGGCAGGCGGGGCGGGGAGCGGCGGACCGCCTATCAGACGTCGCCGTCGGACCCCTTCAAATGCTGCGAGCCTGGTTAACTCGTGGTTAACCCGGCCGATGGACAGCGATCAAAACTCAGGCCGCCGACGGTTGCCGGACGACCGCAGCGTCGCGTCCATGGGGGTCGCCAGCCGGGCGCGGCGGTCCGTCCCTCATATTTGGGGGATGGAACTTTTGCGCTTTTAGAGGCGTCTATTGTCCACACGCGCCATCTCCCGGCCGGCAGAGCGCGTCGTCTTTCGCCTCGCGCGGGGGGTTCGCGCGAGGCGATTGGGCCCACAATTCTGTTAGTTGACGCACCGTAGCCCCTGTCGCAATCTGCGTCGTCTCAGCGCGCCTCCCTCACCGCAGGCGCGCTCTCGAGGCCCCGCGTGGATCCCCCTGCGCGGGGCCTTTCGTTTCAGACGGGCGCACTTTTGCCGCCCGCACTCCGAGCCCCGCGGGCAAGCGCCCCGTAAGCGTGCGTAAACACGAGTAAACGCTAGCTAAATGAGCATAAACGCTAGCAAAAGCGCTAGCGTTTACTAGCGTTTATTTTTCCGAATCGGGACTTTTCAATGGGTTACGGCGAGTTGGCGTAAAAAAATCCGGCGCCCGGATGAACCTCCCCGGCAGGCGGGCTCGCGTGCGCGTCCCCCTCTCCTGTCAGCTCGAGCGCGGCCCCGGCGCCTTCAACCCCGCCCGCAGCCTCGCCCGGCTCGCCGTCCGGCCCGATCGGCTCCAGCGCCTCCTGCTCCGCCTTCGCCCCGGCCTCTTTTGCGCGGAGGTTCTCGACCACGCGGTTGATCTTGTCGAGAAGCTTCTGGCGCGCCTCGTCGTCATAGCGCTCGTTGAGGCCGGCCACCGTCTGGTAGCGGTCAAGCCGGTCGATCGCCCTGAGGTAGGGTGAGATCGCCGAGACGTCGCCGGCCGCGATCGCCGCGGCCCCAAGCTGCAGTGCGGGCGCGAGGCGCTCCAGTTGCAGCTTGGCATGTTCGGTCGCGCTGTCGACCGCCCGCTGCTTGAGCTCCTCGGAAACGATCTGGCGGACGCGCGCGGGGCTCACGCCCTCTTCGGCGGCGATTTCATCATAGGTGAAGCCCTCGCGCAGCTTAACGAAGATGCGCCTGAGCCGAAACGTCATGCCCTGCGCCCCCAGCCGCCGGCGCCGGACGGGCGCTTTCTCATCAGCCATGCAATCTCTCCTCACGTGGCGCCTCCGCAGGCGGCACGTGTATCCTGGAAACCAGCTATAATAGCGATAGTTCTGTAAAACACAATAAAATGTCGCTGCGGTCTGAGGTTTTCTGATAAAATATTCGTTAACTCAATAGATTACGGGCGGTAGCGGCGGACCGCTGCTTGCGCGCCCGACTGTCGGTTCGTAAGGCCTGACGGTTCGCCGCCACGCGCTTTTGAAAAAGGACGCCTTGACTCGCGTGTACAAAGAATGAAACGCTGCAACCCGCGAGTTGCAGCGAGAGCGTAAGACGGCTTTCGCGGAAGTCCGCCCGGTGCGCCATCGGGCGGGGGGTCATACGGGGTGGACCATGGGGAATTTTGAAAGGGGTGGCCTTAGGGCTTTGAAGACCGCCGCTTTGGCCGCCGCCGCGCTTGGCTTTGGGTCCTCAGCTTACGCCTCGACGACGCTGATCACCTTCGGCCAGACCAGTGGCAGTAACGTCGTCGTCGCAACCGGCGGAGTCGGGTCAACGACGATCAACATCAATGACGCACTCGCAAACATCACCCAAATTTTTGGCGGTTCAGCCATCAACGGCGTTTTCGTCGATCTCAGCGCGACGTCATTCGGACCCGCAACAAGCATAGGACCCGCCGTTCTGGAGTATTTTGCCGGAACCTTCTGCGTCGCCAGCGGCGCAGGATGCACGGGCACCGACTATTTAAGCGGGTCTTTCACCGACGCTGCGCTTGGCGTTGGGAACCAGCTGAGCATCATCGTCGGCGGCCCTCCAGACTCGCTGACCCTTATCTCCGACGTCATCCCGGCCGACGCTCTTGGCTCGCCGAGCGCACTGGGATTCACCTTCACCAACGTGAGCCCCGCGGTCCACATCGGGGCCGCGACCGTCGCCTCATTCACCGCAAGCTTTTCTGGAAACGCTTCCGCCTCGCCGGTTCCCGAGCCGTCGACCTGGGCGATGATGCTGGCTGGCTTTGCCGGCTTGGGGTATGCGGCCTTTCGTCGGGGCGGGAAGTCGCGACCGGATAGCGCTCTGGCCTGAGCGGCAGACTCTCTAAGAGTGCATTCTCAAGGCCGCCTCCGGGCGGCTTTTCCTTTTGGAGCGCGCTTCGCCGCGCTCGATGACGCGTCTCGCTGTGCGATCCGACTCCGGATCGGCCGATCCGGAATGGTTTCCCTGCGCGTCGCCGAATCCGCACGGGCGGGCAGGCCCGAGAGCACGGGCGCCGGGTTCACGTCCGCGTGAGGGTGACGATGTAGAAGCCGTCCGTCCCGGTCGCTCGCGGGCTCAGGCGCAAGCCGGGGCCGAGCGTCGAGCGATGATCGCCGAGCGCGGGCAAGCCCGCCGAACGCGCCTGCGCGGCCGCGTCGAGCGGCAGAAAGTCCTCGTGGCGGGCGAGAAATGCGGCGACCCGGTCCTCGTTCTCGGCCCGCAGCACCGAGCAGGTGACATAGACGATCCGTCCTCCGCGCTTGACGAAACGCACGGCGCCTTCCAGCGTTTCGTCCTGGTCCTTGATGCGCTGCTCGAGCGCGCCGGGGCGGATGCGCCATTTGGCGTCCGGGTTGCGCCGCCAGGCGCCAGACCCCGTGCATGGCGCGTCGATCAGCACCAGATCGCAGCGCCCCTTGAGGTCGGCCAGCACGTCGGCCGGCCCCTTGGGCGCCCGCACCTGCACGTTGCGCGCGCCCGAGCGGGCGAGTCTGGCGAAGATCGGCGCGAGGCGATGCGCGTCGGGGTCTGCGGCGTAGATCTGGCCCTGGTTTCCCATGGCGGCCGCGAGCGCGAGCGTCTTGCCGCCGGCGCCGGCGCAAAGGTCGAGCACCTGCATGCCGGGCTTGGCTTCGGCGAGAAGCGCCGCAAGCTGCGAGCCCTCGTCCTGCAACTCGACGAGACCCTTGACGTAGGCCGGGTCGGAGGCGAGCGGCGGCGCGCGCCCGTCCGGGCGCATCGCGATCCGCAAGCCCACAGGAGAGAACGGCGTCGGCGTGGGCTTGAGATGGGCAAGCGCGGCGAGCGCCTTCTCCCGTGTGGTCTTGAACGCGTTCACGCGCAGGTCGACGGGCGCGCGCTCGGCCAGCGCCCTGCCCTCCTCCGCGGCGGAGGCGCCGAAGCTCGCCTCGAGTTGGGAGCCAAGCCATTCGGGGAAATCCCCGACGACATGCGCGGGCGCGCCCGAAAGGTCCGCAGCCGCGAGCCGCGCGCGTTCGGCATCCGTAAGCTGCTCCGGCGCGTGGCCCTCGCCGGAGAACAGCGCGGCAATCGCCTCGACGTCGAGGCCGTGCGTCTGTCTCAGCGCGCCCAGAATTTCCGCCCGCGGGCTTGGGCCCCCCATGATCCAGGCGGACGAGCTTTTCTTGCGCAAGGCGTCATAGACGAGGCCCGATATCGCCGCCCGGTCGCCGGAGCCGGCGAAGCGATGCGCGAGGCCCCAATCCTTCATAGCGTCCGCCGCCGGCCGACGACGGGATTCGATGTCGGACAGAACTTCGATCGCGGCTGCGGCGCGGGCGGCGGGGGTCATGTGAGGAGAACCTGTGGGGGCGCGGAGTTTCGGCCGAGACCCCGTCGAGGGCCGATCCTATATCGCGCCCCCTATCCGCCGACAAATGCAAGACGGTGGAGCTTGGCTTCGGAGCGAACTAGAATGGGTTTCGCGCCATCGCCAGGATGCGCGGGGGCGGTTCGCCAGATCAGGAGCTTTCCGATGAATGACGCCTCCAAAGAGGAAGCCCGCCTCCTGAGCGGCGCCGAGCTCGAACTCGTCGCATTGACCCGGCCGCCGGAAATCGAGCGCCAGTCCGTCGATCAGCTTAAAGGCGCCGCGCGGCGGCTGCGGGAGGCGCACGATCGCGCGAAGGCGATCGGAACGCGCCAGGCGCGCGAGATGCGCGGCAAGGCCGAGCCCCGCGGGGCGACGCCCGCCAAGGACAATGCGGGAACCGTCGGCAAGGCACAGGCTTTGCGCGACGCGCTCGAGCGGGTGGAGGCGGAGCTCAGCCGCCGCGACGGGGCGCCGGCTTAGAGCCGAAGCTTGATCGGTTGGACGAGTCTCGACCCAAAGGGCGTCTGGCTCGGATATGGGGCGGCAGCGAACGCGCAGATGCGCGTCGAGTCGTTCGGCGCGTCTCCCATCGGCCTCTACTTCGGGCCGACCGCGCCTCTTGGACACGAGGGCGAGTGGATCAGCCTTTAACTCTGGAATAGGCGGAGCGGCCGACAGCCCGTCACTGCCCCATCCCCGGCAAGGTCCCCATGCCCTTGCACAGGATCGTCAGCATCACTTCCTCGGCGCCGCCGGCGATCGAGGCGAGCCGGCCGTCGCGGAAGGCGCGGCTCACCGGCGTCTCGTTCATGTATCCCATGCCGCCCCAATATTGCAGGCAGGCGCTCGGCACTTCGCGTCCCAGCTGCCCCGCCTTGAGCTTCGCCATCGTGGCGAGTTGCGTCATGTCGGCGCCTTCGATCAGAGCCTCGGCGGCGCGATAGATCAGCGAGCGCAGAAGCTCGATCTCGGTCTGCAGTTCGGCGAGCCTGAAATGCACCGTCTGGTTGTCGAGGATGGCGCGGCCGAAAGCCTTGCGCTGGCGCGTGTAAGCGATCGTCTCGGCGATCGTGTGCTCGTGCGCTTTCAGGCAGGAAGCCGCGGCCCATAAGCGTTCCTCCTGGAACTGCATCATCTGGTAGACGAAGCCCTTGCCCTCGTCGCCGATGCGGTTGCGCTTGGGAACCCTGACCCCCTCGAAGAAGATCTGCGCCGTGTCGGAGGCGCGCATGCCGAGCTTGTCGAGCTTGCGCGCGACCGTGACCCCCTTCGTCTTCATCGGCACACAGATCAGCGACTTGTTGCGATGCTTGGGTCCGTCGCTCGTGTTAGCGAGCAGGCACATCCAATCGGCTTCCGCGCCATTGGTGATCCACATCTTGCCGCCATCGATGACATAATCGTCGCCGTCAGATCGGGCGGTGGTTTTGATCTCGGCGACGTCGGAGCCGGCGCCAGGCTCAGAGACGCCAACGCAGGCGACCGCGTCGCCCGAGATTGCGGGAGCGAGGAATTCCGCGCGCAGCGCGTCCGAGCCGAACCGGGCGAGCGCCGGCGTCGCCATGTCGGTCTGCACGCCGATCGCCATCGGCGCCGAGCCGCTGTGAACGCCGCCAAGTTCTTCCGCCATCATGATCGCGTAGGAATAATCGAGGCCGGCGCCGCCGAACTCGGCCGGCTTGTTCAGCCCGAGGAAGCCGAGATCGCCGAGCTTCTTGAACAGCTCATGCGCCGGAAACTGACCCGCCGCCTCCCATTCGTCGACATGCGGATTGATTTCGGCGGCGATGAATTTCTGTAAAGTTCGACGCGGCTCCTCGTGCTCGGCCGTGAACAACATACGCTTTCCTCCGCTTCCCCCGAGATTCAACCTACCATTGAACGGCGAGGGATGTGGGCGTCGGACGAACCCAGCCCGCCCGCCCCGGCGATCACCGGCGGAGCATGGGAAGCGCGCAGTTTGCAATTGTTCCAATTGCGAAGTGATCGCAGACGCTTGCGGCGCGGTTGGCCATTCTCTACCTCTGGGCCAGCCGTCGACTGAACGGCGCGGTGAACGCGCCAAACCGCCGAGAGGATCCGTCATGCAATTCGCCGCCTCGAACGACGACGACACGATCGCTGCGCTGGATCACATGAAGCGGTCCATCCGCATGGCCTTTTGCGGCGTCATGCAATCGACCCGCTTGCCGCCAATGGCGGCGCTCAGCCTCGCAGCCACGGCGGTCGGCCTGCTCTATCTCGAGGTCGCCGATGCGCATAGCGGCGACAACGCATGCCCTTGCGGTTGGGAGCCGCGCAGCGCGGCCGATCTTGAAGCGCTGCAAACCTCGCTTGGGCTGGCGGCGAAGCCGCCGCGCGCGAATTTCCAGGCAATTCAGGTCGAGGGCCACGCCTGAGACTCGGACGTAAAGCCCTCATGCGACATCCGCTTCAAACCGCGCCGGGGCGCTCGCGCCACTGAGACAAGGGGCAACGAACAGCGCCGTGCTCCACGCCCCTCGCAAAGTGCGGCTCGCCACGACGACCCAGAAGATCGCCAGGCAGATTGCGAGCGCTCCGCCGGCGAAGCTGAACAGGCCGAGCCCGGTGACGCGCGCGAGCGCAAGCGTCGCGAGGGTGTAGACCGCGAGCGGAAAGGTGAAGCCCCACCAGCCAAGATTGAACGGCAGGCCCTCGCGCAGATAGCGCGCGGTCTTGAGGATTGCGAGGCTCAGCCACCAGATTCCATAACCCCACAGGATCAGCCCGCCGAGCACCCCGAGGCCAAAGGCGAACTCGCCCACGGACGCAAGCCCATTGGCGGCGAAGATCGCCGGCGCCGCTCCGCCGAGCACGACAAGGCCCAGCGCGCCCGTCCCGATCGGCCCGAGCGCGAGCCAGGCGGAGACGCCCATGTCGCGCTCGGGCAGCTTATGCAGCGCAAGCCTCAGGAACAGGAGCACGAGGACGCTCATGGCGAGCGGCACCGAGCAGGCCCATAGGACGTAGCTGAGGATGAGGGTGAGGAAGGCCTCGGGGGCCGCGAGATGCGGCGCCAGCAGTCCGCCGCTCGCGGCGGCGACTTCCGAGGCCACGATCGGGAGCAGCCATACCGCCGTCAGCTTCTCCATCGAGTGCTCCTGGCGGGTGAACATGAAATAGGGGATGGCGAGGCCGCAAACGACCGACATCGCGGCGTCCGCTTCCCAAAGAGCGCGCGCGACGCTGACGGCGGCGGGCGCCCCAAGGAAATCAGGGCCAAAGGCGAGAAAGCCGTTGACGATGGTCGCGAGCCCCATCGGGATCGCGCCAAAAAACATCGACATCACCGGGTGTCTGAAAATCAGCGCCGCCTCGCGCGGGAAGAGAATCCAGCGCCCGGCGTAGAGAAGACCGAACAGCGCAAACAGCGCGATATTTGCGAGCCACAAACCCGTCGCGACCACGCGCAGCCCCGGAATAGCGTGCGGAAACTGGTTCAAGGTCAGCGCCAGCGCCCCGGTCCCCATGGTGACGGTGAACCAGTTCGGGGTGAAGTTGCGGACGATCTCCACGAGCGGTTTCGCGTCCCTGCGCGCGAGAGGCTGAAGCTGGATGTCGAGGACGCTCATCGGTTTTTCTCCTGTCCGGAGACAAAGGTAGTTTGCGCCAATCAATCATTCCAATAGATGATTTTCTTCATTATAATCTATTTAATAGATTGAACGGAGACGCCCGTGACGCTCGAACAATTGCGCGTTTTCATCGCCGTCGCGGAGCGCGGGCATGTGACGGAAGGGGCGCGGGCGCTCAACCTCGCCCAATCGGCGGCGAGCCACGCGATTGCTGCGCTCGAAGCCCGCCACGACGTACGGCTGTTCGACCGGATCGGCCGGCGCATCGCGCTTACCGAAGCGGGCGTAGCGCTGCTCGCCGAAGCGCGCCGCATCCTCGCCGAGGTTGAGCACGCGGAGCGGACGCTCGCCGAATTCGGCGCGCTCGAGCGTGGCGTGCTGAGCCTGCATGCGAGCCAGACGATCGCCGGCTACTGGCTGCCGCCGCGCCTCGTCGCCTTCCAGCGCGCCTACCCGCGCATCGAGATCAAGCTGACAATCGGCAACACCGCTGAGGTCGCCCAAGCGGTTGAAAACGGCGCAGCTGAACTCGGCTTTGTCGAAGGCGCCGTGAAGAGCGAAAGCCTGGAAAGCCTCGTCGTCGCCAGAGACCAGCTGGTCCTGGTCGTCGGTCCGGATCATCCCTGGGGCGACGCCAAATCGCTCAAGCCCGCCGACCTTCTGCAAGGAGAATGGGTGCTGCGCGAGGTCGGATCGGGCACGCGGTCGGCGTTCGAACAGGCGCTGAGGCGGCTCGGCGTCCGATCCGACAAGCTCAGGATCGCGATGGAGCTGCCCTCGAACGAGGCCGTGCGCGCCGCGGTCGAGACGGGCCTGGGCGCGACCGCGACCTCGGCTTCAGTCGCCGCGTCGAGTCTGGAGGCGGGCTTGCTGCGGCAGGTCCGACTCAAGCTGCCCGACCGCGAATTTCATGTCCTGAGCCAAAGGAATCGCTCCCGCAGCCGCGTTGCAACTGCTCTGTTCTCGATCCTCGCAGCACGGAGCCGTTAACGGCCTCACGCCCCCGATGGATGGTAGTTCGGGCTTTCGCGCGTGATCGCGACGTCGTGGACGTGGCTCTCGCGCAGACCAGCGCCGGTGATGCGCATGAAGCGGGCTTTCTGCTGAAACTCCGGGATCGTCTCGGCGCCCACATAGCCCATGGCGGCGCGCAAGCCTCCGGCAAGCTGGTGGATGATCGCAGCCGTCGGGCCCCGATGCGGCACCTGCCCCTCGACCCCCTCGGGCACCAGCTTCACCTGGTCCTTCACGTCCTGCTGGAAGTAGCGGTCGGCCGAGCCCTGCGCCATCGCGCCGAGCGAGCCCATGCCGCGATAGCTCTTGTACGAGCGGCCCTGATAAAGAAACACCTCGCCCGGACTTTCGTCGGTGCCGGCGAGCAGCGAGCCGATCATCACGCTGTCCGCCCCGCCCGCGATCGCCTTGGCGAGGTCGCCCGAATATTTGACGCCCCCGTCGCCGATCACAGGCACGCCGGATTCGCGCGCAGCCTCCGCCGCCTCCATGATCGCGGTCAGCTGCGGCACGCCGACGCCCGCGACGATGCGGGTGGTGCAGATCGAGCCCGGCCCGATGCCGACCTTGATCGCGTCCGCGCCAGCGTCGATCAGCGCCTGGGCGCCCTCGCGGGTCGCCACATTGCCGGCGATGACCGAGACCTTGTTGGTCGCGCGCTGGATGCGCCGCACCTGGGCGAGGACCAGCTCGGAATGGCCGTGCGCCGTGTCGACGACGAGGCAGTCGACCCCGGCCGCCATCAAAAGCTCCGCCCGCTCGAAGCCCTTGTCGCCGACCGTGGTGGCGGCGGCGACGCGCAGGCGCCCGTCGCTGTCCTTGGCGGCGTTCGGATGCGCGGTCGCCTTCTCGATGTCCTTGACCGTGATGAGGCCGACGCAGCGCCCCGCTTCGTCGACGACGACCAGCTTCTCGATGCGGTTGAGATGCAGGAGCCGGCGGGCCTCTTCGTGGTTCACCCCCTCGCCCACGGTCACGACCTTGCGGGTCATGAGGTCCGTGACCGGCTGGCGCGGATCGTCGGCGAAGCGCACGTCGCGGTTGGTGAGAATGCCGATGAGCTTGGCGGGCTTGCCGTCGGCTCCGCGCTCGACGACGGGAATCCCTGAGATCGAGGCGCGGCGCATAAGCGCGAGCGCGTCGGCGAGGGTCGCGTCGGGAAAGATGGTGATCGGATCGACGACCATCCCGCTCTCGAACCGCTTGACCTTGCGCACTTCCTCCGCCTGGTCGGCGGGCTGGAGATTGCGGTGGATAACGCCGATGCCCCCGGCCTCAGCCATGGCGATCGCCAGCTTCGCCTCGGTCACGGTGTCCATCGCCGCGGAGAGAATCGGCAGGTTGAGACGGATCAGGCGGGTGAGCTGCGTGCCGATATTGGTTGCGCTCGGCATGACAGCGCTCAATCCGGGCCGCAACAAGACGTCGTCGAACGCAAGGCCCTCGGGAATAAAGCTCGATTCAATCACCGCCATCGCCATGCAACCTCATGTGGATCAAAAGGCGGAAGGCGCAAGACTCGCATCCGCTGCATGGCGCGGCTGCCTAACATGGGCTGCGCGAAGTTCCTAGCGGCGCGGCCCCGCGTTCCGGACGCTTTGCCGTGGGACGCACGAAATCAGCAATCCGGGGGCCTCTCCGGTGTTCAGCCGGATCGGCACGCGATACAATCCTTGGCGACAATGGAGGCGATATTGGCCGACGATCCCAATGACCTCGTGGACGTGAGCATCAAGATGCCGGCGCCGCTCCGCGATCATCTCGCCTCGATCTGCGAGCGGCACGATCTCAAGCTCGATGATGTCGTGTGCAATCAGATCAAACGATGGCTTCTCGGCAGGACCATTGCGCTTATCGAGGCCGAGGCGGAGGAGGGCGAGCGCCCGCCGGCAGGCGGCGAGACTGGCAAACGCTAAACCCCGGCGCAGCCCGCGACAAATTGTCGCGCAGCTTGCCGGCGCTGAGGACCGAGACTCGTGGCGCAATCGCTGGGTGGGCCGCTTTCGCCGTCCCGATTACGGCCTCGCCTCGTCGCCCGTCATGCCCGACTGCCCACGGCCTGTGGGATCCTGGCCGTTAGGGATTGCGCAACCTGTCACCGTAATCCCGGTTGCCGCAATTTTCCCGACCCCCTCGTGGATCATGTCGAAGCCAAAATTATCGCCGACCTTGTAATTCCATTTGTCAGAACCATGTTCTACAATTCCTATTTTCCAGAGAAGCGACGCAAGGGATGGAAAAAGGCATGGAACAGACCCTGGAACCCCGACCCCGGCTCAACATTCTCGGCAGGGTCGCCCGGCGACGGCGCATCTTCGCCAGGCTCCGCGAAGGCTGGGCCTATGACGAGATCGGCCGCGAGGAGCGGGTCAGCGCCGAGCGGATCCGCCAGATCGTCTCGGAAGTCCTCGGCAAGCGGGTGATCGACCGGGGCGCCCACCACGCGCATCTGCAGCTCGAACGCCTCATGCCCGCCTTGCGGGTCACGAGCCAGGCCATCGGGCGCGGCGAGCTCAAGGCGGTCGCGCCCCTGATCAAAGTGATCGACCGGCTCGACCGGCATCAGGAGACGGTGGTGGCGAAATACGAGTATGGGCCCGAGGAGCGGCAGCGTCTGCTCGACAAGATCAATCGCATCGCCGACAATCTCCACAGGGCGCCGATTGCCGAGGCGGCGGGCGCCGACGAAATCACCTCCGCCGAAATTCCCGCGTAAGCTATTGAAACGGCTCGATTCGGACGAGAGAATCCAAGGAAATCCAAGCTTTTCCAACCCTGTTCAAGCCGGCTTTTCGCCGTCAAAAGCGGGGCTTCCAAGATAAGCCAAATCGGGCGCGGACGAAGCACCGCCCCAGCGGCGGCAGGCCTCAGGCCGCCTCCGCGCCCCCGATGCTCTCGCGCCGCCTCAGGCGGGCCGCGTCGAGCAGCATCTGGCCCGCCCAGCGATAGACGTTGCGCTGCCGAACCAGCTCCCGCATCTCCCGCATCCGTTCGCGCTGCACGCCAGCGTCCATCCCCAGCGCCAGATTGATCGTCTCCGCCATGCCATGGGTGTCGTAGGGATTGACGATCAGCGCTTCCGACAGTTCCCGCGAAGCCCCCGCGAAGCTCGACAGGACGAGCACCCCCTGCTCGTCGTCGCGGGCGGCGACGAACTCCTTGGCGACGAGATTCATGCCGTCGTGCAGGCTCGAGACGATGCACAGGTCCGCCGCCCGGAAGAGCTCGAACACCTCCGCCGGCTCGTGGTGGCGGACCGAGAGCACGATCGGCTTATAGGAGTCGCTCCCCCACCGCGCGTTGATCGCCTCGGCCTCAACGGTCGCCTCCTCCTGGAGGCCTCTATAGGCGCTAAGCTTGCTGCGAGTCGGCGCCGCCGCCTGGATGAACACGAGCTTGCCGCGCCACTCGGGGCGGGACTCCAGCACAACGTCGATCGCGCGCATCCGGTCCACGATGCCTTTGGTGTAGTCGAAGCGCTCGATCCCAACCGCGATCCGCGCATCGGGGCTGAGACCGAAGCGCTCCCTGACGGCGCGGCGGCACGCCTCCACCGGCGCCTGTCGCTCCATCGCCGCCGGCGGCCATTCGATCGAGATCGGATAGGGGCGGACAAGCGTCTCGTGACCGGCGAGCGTCACCGAGCTTCGCTCGCGGTCGATGCGACTCTCCATGAACCGGTCGACCGCCTCGATGAAGTTGTTGCAATGGAAGCGCGTATGGAAGCCGAGGATCGAGGCGCCGAGCAGCCCGTCGATGATCTGCTCGCGCCATGGGCAAATGCCGAACGTCTCCGGGTTTGGCCACGGAATGTGCCAGAAGGCGATGATCGTCGCGCGGGGCAGGCGCCGGCGAAGCATGCGCGGCAGCAGGGCAAAGTGATAGTCTTGGACGAGCACGATCGGATCGTCACGGTCCGCCTCCTCGATGACGACGTCGGCGAAGCGCTGATTGACCTCGACATAATGCGCCCAATCCCGTTCGCGGAACGTCGGGCGGACAAAGGCGATGTGGCAGAGCGGCCACAAGCCCTCGTTGGCGAGCCCGTAATAATAGCCGTCCTGCTCCTCGTCGCTGATCCAAACCCGCCGCAACGCATAGGCGGGCTTGTCGGGCGGCACGGGGACCCGGTCGCGCGCGTCAACCGTGTCGCGATCCGCCGATCCTGAGCCATGCGCGACCCACACGCCGCCGCAGGCGCGCATGACCGGCTCGAGCGCCGAAACGAGGCCGCTCGCCGGCGTCTGCAGCACGACGCGGCCGTCGACGAGGTTGTGGATGTAGGGCTCGCGATTGGAGACGACGATCACCTGCGCTCCAGGCAGCTCCTGGTCGAGAAGCTGATGGAGCGTGTTGGGCGACCACTCCACGTGAATGCTGTCAGCGTATTTCCGCTCGAGCCTAAGTTCGGACAGCATTGCCTCGATATCCCGCCCGATCGGCATTTCCGTCTGTCGCGCCCCGTAGTCGGCGCGACCGAGATTGAAATTGGCGATCGCCTGGCGCAGCGACCGGTTCCAGCCCTTGAGCAGCGCGAGCACGATCGCCGTCGCCAGGAGCCCCAGCCCGGCGGCGACGCCAATGAGCGCGAGCGCCATATAGAATTCGGCCTCATGCGCCCGCCGGTCGATGAACGAGAGATCGTGCACGACGATGAGCGAGCCCTCGCCCTCCTTGGCGGAGAGAGGAAAGAGGGCGGTCGCGATCGGCGGCTCCTCGTCATGCAGGTCGGTGAAAGTGTCGACCTTGGGCAGCGGCGGCTTCGGGCAATAGACCGAGTCCGGCATATCCTTCGTCGCGTAAAGCATGCGCCCATGAGGATCGCAGAAGCCCAGCGCCTGGAGCCGCTCGTCCTCGACGAGCTGTTCGAAAAATGGCTGCAGATCGGCGCCCGCGGCCTTCGCCGCAAGGCCGGCCACGACGCGCTCATGGATGGACCGGAACACGAGGCGCGCCCGCAGCTCAATGTCGCGCTGCGACCATTCGTCGACGATGACCGAAGCCATCTGGGTCATGGCGGCGATCAGCACCACGACAGCCGCCAGCCCTAAAAAGGAGTAGCGTACGGACGGGACTCGCAATAGCGCCGAAATCGCGGCTTTAAGATCCGTCCACGAGCGAACCGCGACGCGGCCAAACCGCCGCACGGCGCCCCCGCTCGTTGCGGGTTTTCGCCGAGCCCCACGGACCACTTCGCCGCCCGTGTCGAGGCGGCGATCGAGGCGGTTGGCAGCCTCAACCGCACCCGGAGATTGTCGGCGCCCGTTCAATACCCTCGCCGCCGCAAGCGAAAGGCCGGCTGCGCCATCAAGCGCGCTCGCGGGTCCCGTTGCTGCACACGCGCCTCCTCCCGAACCTTAGCCGAATGCTTCCCTCATTCCAAACCGCATAGGGGACGACGGTTTGTCAAGAAAAAGGGCCCGCCGGCGCCGAATGGGATAGGACACCGACTGTGAACCGAAGGAGTTTCGATTGCGGACGAACCTTTCCATGCCGACGGCCGCGATCATGCCCGTCCTCGAATATCCGGACGTTCCAGCCGCCGTGAAATGGCTGGAGCAGGCCTTCGCTTTCGAGGTCCGGCTGCGTATCGGGACTCACCGCGCGCAGCTTCAATTCGGCGGCGGCGCGATCGTGGTTTCGCAGAGCAATTCGCCCGACGCCGCGCCTGGGAGCGGGCAGTCGGTGATGGTCAGGGTCGAGGCGATCGACCTGCACATGGCGCGGGCTCGACAGCACGGCGCCCGGATCGTTCGGGACCTCGAAGACTTTCCCTTCGGCGAGCGCCAATACACCTGCCTCGATCCGGCGGGTCATGCATGGACGTTCTCCGAGACGGTTCGAAACGTCGATCCCGCCGATTGGGGAGGCGAGTTGACGGCGGGCCGCTCGACCTGAAGCTCGCGCCGGGCCGTTCGGCCTCAGATGCAGCGCCCGCCATCGACCTCGAGCACCACGCCGGTCAGAAAGTTCGCCTCGTCGCTGGCGAGGAAGAGCGCCGCGGCGCCCACGTCCTGGGGCGTGGAGAACCGGCCGAGCGGCACGGTCGCCTTGAAGGCGGCGCGCTTCTCGGGCGTGTCCTCGCCCATGAACATGGCGAGGAGCGGCGTCTCGCCGGCGACGGGGGCGAGCGCGCAGACGCGGATCTTGTCGGGCGCAAGCTCGACCGCCATCGACTTCGTCATGAGATGCACGGCGCCCTTCGAGGCGTTGTAGACTGTCAGGCCCGGGCGCGGGCGAAGCGCCGCGGTTGAGCCGACATTGATGAAAACCCCGCCGCCGTTCGCGCGCATGTGGGGAACGAAAGCCTGCGCGGTGATGAGGATCGATTTGACGTTGACCGCGAAAATGCGGTCGAACTCCGCGTCCGTCACCTCCATGAGCGGCTTGTTGCGATGCGTCGTGCCGGCGTTGTTGACCACGATGTCGACGCGGCCGAACGCGTCGATCGCCACGCGCGCCGCGCGCTCGACGTCGGCGCGGTTCGACACGTCGACCTGGACGGCCATCGCCGAGGCGCCGAACCGTTTGGCGGCCGCCTCGGCGACATCGCCCTTGACGTCCAGGCAGGCGACCCGCGCGCCTTCGCGAATGAAAGCCTCCGCGATCCCGAAGCCGAACCCCTGCCCCGCGCCGGTCACCAGCGCCACCTTGCCCTTCAGTCGCATGTCTCTCCCCACCGGTCCGGTTCGGCCTCACCCGGCCTTTCGCTGTTCGGCGATAAGCTTGTCGTCGATCTCCCGCGCCCTCTGAGCGGCCGGACGCGCGCTTATAAGCGCCCAATAGCGCTCGAAGGCAGGACGCTTGTCGATCGTGCCGAACATCAGGCCGAATCCGACATGCGATCCGACGTAAACGTCCGCGGCGGTGAAACGGTCGCCCGCAATGTACTCCGAGCGCTCGAGCTCCCCTTCGAGCGCGGCCAGCGTCTGCTCAAGGCCGCCGTAGCCGACCATCCGCACACGCTCCGGCGGCACCACGACGCCGAGCGCCTTGTCGGTGATGGCCGCTTCCACGGGCCCGGCAGCGAAGAACAGCCAGCGATAATAGGGGCCGCGCAAGCGCGAGCCATGCGGCGGCGCCAGGCTCGCCTCGGGAAAGACATCCGCGAGATAGGCGCAGATGGCGGCGGATTCCGTCACCAGCGTTCCCCCATGCCGGAGCGCCGGAACTTTGCCCATCGGATTGATCGCCAGATATTCGGGTGACTTCATCCGCGGATAGTCGACAATCTCCGCCCTGTAAGGCTGGCCGATTTCCTCGAGCATCCATCGCGCGGTGCGGCCGCGTGACATCGGATTGGTGTAGAGAACCAGTTCGTCCGCCATTGGCGATCTCCCTTGGCGCCGCGCCCAACCCCGCTGATTGAGGTTTGCGCCAGCGATGACTAGATTATGGCGGAAACTCCGCCGTCTTCCCATCCCGTGGATAAGTCATGCGCATCGAAACCGACGTCAAGCTCGATTTCAAGGACGTCCTCATTCGCCCCAAGCGTTCGACGCTGAACACCCGCAGCGCCGTCGACGTCGACCGCGCCTTCCGCTTCCTGCACACCGGCTCGGAATGGAAGGGCTTTCCGCTTATCGCCGCCAACATGGACGTGACCGGGACCATGGCGATGGCGCATGCGCTGGGCCAACACAGCGCGCTGACCGCCCTCCACAAGCATTATCCGGAGCCCAAGCTCGCCGAATTCTTCGCCGGACCGGACGGCGCGCACGCCTTCTATTCGCTCGGCACGACCGCAGCCGACGTCAAGAAGCTCGCCGCGGTCGCCAAGGCTGCGCCGATCCGCTTCATCTGCCTCGACGTCGCCAACGGCTATGCGGAGAAATTCCTCGAGACGGTCAAGCGCGTGCGCGACGACTACCCGAATGCCGTGATCATGGCCGGCAACGTCGTCACCGGCGACATGACCGAAGCGCTGATCCTCGCCGGCGCCGACATCGTCAAGATCGGCATCGGCCCCGGCTCCGTCTGCACCACGCGACGGGTGACCGGCGTCGGCTATCCGCAGCTTTCCGCCATCATCGAATGCGCCGACGCGGCGCATGGGCTGAAAGGCCAGGTCTGCGCCGACGGCGGCTGCACGGCGCCCGGCGATGTCGCCAAGGCTTTCGGCGCGGGGGCCGATTTCGTCATGCTTGGCGGCATGCTCGCCGGCCACGACGAATGCGACGGCGAAATCACTTACGAGGAGCGCGGCGGCGAGAAGGTTGCGGTCGGCATGACCTTCTACGGCATGTCGTCGGAGACGGCGATGAAGAAGCACTCGGGCGGAGTCGCCCATTATCGGGCCGCCGAAGGCAAGACCGTCGAGACGCCCTATCGAGGCTCCGTCGACGGCACGATGGGCGAGATCATGGGCGGGGTGCGCTCGATGATGACCTATATCGGCGCCGCCCACCTCAAGGAAGTGCCCAAGCGCACCACTTTCGTGCGCGTGAGCGCGCAGACCAACGACGTGTTCGGGGGGTGACCGAGGTCGGCGCTCTGACTGGCGTTAGCATCGGGGCTCTGATAGGTGGCGAAAACAGATCATAAGGATTGCATCCCGTGAATCGCCGCGAGCTTCTTCGATCCGCAGCAGCCGTCGCGCTGGCTGCGGCCGCGCCAAAACCCTCGCTCGCATCGGATGCCGATGCGCCGTTCTCGATCGATGCGGCCTTCGCTGATTTCATGAAGGAAATCGGCGGTTCCCCCGACGAAGCAGGCGGCTCGGTGACCTTCACCGGGGCTGATCCGATCGTGCGCAGCCATTTCCGGATCGGCGCCTGCATGGCGATTCCCGCCATGGCCGCCGCCGTCGGCGCGGCGGCGATCTGGCGCGAGCGCACCGGCGAGGCGCAGGACCTTTCCGTCGATCTGCGCGAGTCGGTCTACAATACGATGCCTTACATCGGCCTCATCCTTCACAAGAAGCAGGCCGCGGGCGTCATCGACCCGGAAGACAATCTGCCGCGCGGCTTCACCTGGCGTCCCACGGTCAACGGTCGTGAGCTGCAACTTCCCCTTCTCTTCAACAACCCGCTCTCCTTCGCCTTTTTCGAGACCAAGGACGGGCGGAGGGTGACGCCGACCGGGCTTTACCCGCAGCATTTCACTGGCTTCCTCAACATCCTTGGAGCGCCGCCGGACCGTGCGGCGATCGCCGCGGCGGTCCGTCAGTGGAACGCCGAGGAGCTCGACGACAAGGTCGGCGAAGCGGGCATGGTGATGGCGATCCACCGCACCAAGGAGGAGTGGCTCGCCCATCCGCAAGGGCAATATCTCGCGACGCTTCCCGTGATCGAAATCGAGAAGATCGGCGACACGCCGCCCATCCGCTTCGCGCCAAACCCCACGCAGCCGCTGTCCGGCGTCAAGGTCGTCTCGTGCAGTCATGTGATCGCGAGCACGACCGCGGCGCGCACGCTCGCCGAATATGGCGCGGACGTCCTGCATGTCGCGCGCGATCAGGCGTTCGAGCATGAGGGGCTGGTCGTCGACGTCAATGTCGGCATGCGCTCGACCTTGCTCGACCTCAAGAACGCGAGCCACGCCGACGACCTTCGCGCTTTGCTCAAGCGCACGGATGTCTTCATCGAGGGCTTTCGCGGCCGGGCGATGGGCGGTCTCGGCTTCGGGCCGGAGGAGGTCGCCGAGCAGCGGCCAGGCATCGTCTATCTGTCGTGCCGCGCCTATGGGTGGAACGGTCCGTGGTGGAACCGGGCCGCCTTCGACATGGAGGCCTTGACGACGACCGGCTTCACGCTGGCGGAAGGTCGGGGAACGCCGCGCTTTCCCCCGACCATGGTCCTGAACGACTACATCTCCGGCTATATCGGCGCGGCCGGGATTCTCGCCGCGCTTCGCCGGCGGGCGAAAGAGGGCGGCAGCTATCATGTGCGCGTCACGCTCGCGCGCGCCGCGATGTGGTTCATGAGTCTTGGCCAGTTCGACTCCCTCGAGTTCGACTATTTAGCGCCCGAGCACCGCATGATCCCGCTCCGCACCTTGAAGGCCCAGACCCCATACGGCGAAGTCGAGCGGCTGGCGCCGCAGGTGAAGCTTTCGAGGACGCCCGGCCGCTGGCGGGACCCCCTGGTTGCGGTCCGGGGCGGCGATCTGCCAGTCTGGCTCGATTGAGCGCCGAACAGCGAATCACGGCTGTTCGGCGCTCAGTCGGTTTACCAGGGGCTTGCAGGGGCGCATGGAAAGTTCAACCGCTCGGTGGACCCTTGGCGTGGTCCTCGCCTGCATGGGCGCGTGGGCGCCGCTCCCCGCCCGGGCCGGCGACGGCATCGCCCCCATTCCGGCGAGCGCCGGCGGGTCTTCGCTGGTCATCCTGCCGTCATACAATCCTGATCCGCCTCCCGACCTGCTGGACGGCACGCTCTCGGGCATTGGCGACCAGGAGGAGGACGACGAGCCTAAAAGTGGGTTCCTGCGGTTCCCGAGTCCGATCCAGCCCTGGCTCGACTTCAAGCAGAGCGTTCTTCAGCAGGAGTACGGGCTTTCGATCGGCGGCTCGGAAGGCTTGCTTGGCCAGCTCTACTCGAACAGCCTGACCGACAATCACAACGCGGTCGGCCAGAAATTCACCCTCAACGTCGGCCAGCAGATCCTCTTTCGTGGCACGCCAGACGTCATGACAGTCGAGGCGGTGATCGAGGACCGCGGCCCGGTCGGGACCGAATTCGCGCCCTTGCAGGGGGGCCTGCGCACGGGAACGAGCACCGTCACCGCGGCGACCTGGGGCGACTTCAACCTCGGCGTCACGCAGCTCTACGTGCGGCAGGATCTCCTCAATCATCATTTCCAATATACGTTCGGCAAGATATTCGCGCCGAACTACGTCAATCCCTACCCGTTCTTCGACGACAACCGGCAATATCTCAATCAGCTCTATGCGACGAGCGTGACGATCCCGGTTCCGCTGCGCGGATTCGGGGCGGTCGCCGCGATCTTTCCCACCAATTTCGGGCTTTACGCCAAGGCCGGGGTTTATACGGTCTATAGCGACGATGTCGGCTTCACCGCCGACAGTTTCTTCAACCGGCCGCAATATTTCCGACATCTCGAGCTCGGCTGGAGTGGGCTTGCCGGGACGGGCACGCCGATCCAGGCTCGCGGGCCGATGGACGCCAACAATCTCTCGATCACGCTATGGAGCAAGGACGCGAATTTCGATACCGGCGAAGCCAAGTCGCACGGGATCGCCTTCAACGCCAACTACCAGTTTCGCCCCGACATGATGGCGTTTCTCCGCGGCGGCTGGTCCGAGGGTTGGCAACTTGACCGAAGCCTCAACGGAGGCTGGGGATGGCGGCCCTTCCAGGATCATTCGGATCTGTTCGGGGTTGCGGCCGGCTGGGCCGAACCAGCGAACCACAACCTTCGCGACCAGTATGTTTTCGAGGGCTTCTATCGGTTTCAGCTGACCTCTCAGCTTGCCGTCACGCCGGACTTGCAGTGGATTCTCCACCCGACGCTCAATCCGAACGCGGGTTCGCTGTGGGTTGGCAGCCTGAGGGCGAGGATCACATTCTGAACGGGTGGACGGCGAAGCCGGGGCGGCCCCCGTGACTCCGGCGAGACGACGCCAACAGTTGGTTCTCCTTCCCCACGCGTGATATGAGGCCAAATGACCGCCGCCGCCCTGAAAGCCGAGGATCGCGCGCCCGTGCGCCTGGCCGGGGCGACCCGCGCGGAACTCGTCCATGCGCTCGCCGAAATCGGCGTGCCCGAGCGCGAGCTCAAGATGCGCGCCTCCCAGCTATGGCACTGGATCTACCACCGCGGCGCGCACGAATTCCCGGCCATGCGCAACATCGCCCGGCCGCTCCTCGAAAAGCTCGCCGAGCGCTATACCCTCGCCCGGCCTGAAATCGCCGCCGAGCAGGTTTCCGCCGACGGCACCCGCAAGTGGCTGCTCCGCATGGCCCCCGCCCATCGCTTCGACAAGGGCGCGGAGATCGAATGCGTCTATATCCCGGAATCTGACAGGGGCACGCTCTGCGTCTCAGCCCAAGTCGGCTGCACCCTCAACTGCTCATTTTGCCATACCGGCACGATGCCGCTGGTGCGCAATCTCACCGCCGCGGAGATCGTCGGGCAGGTGCTCGTCGCCCGCGACCGGCTCGGCGATTTTCCCGGCGGGGTCGCGCCTGCCGATGGGCTCACGCCCAAGGGCGAGGGTGTCCGCGCGGTGTCGAACATCGTCTTCATGGGCATGGGCGAGCCGCTCTACAATTTCGAAGCGGTGCGGGACGCGATCGCCATTCTGACCGACGGCGACGGGCTCTCCATCTCGAAGCGCCGCATCACGGTCTCGACCTCCGGCGTCGTTCCCGAGATGGCGCGGCTCGGGGCCGAATGCGGAACGATGCTCGCGGTCTCGCTGCACGCGACCAACAATGCTTTGCGCGACAAGCTCGTGCCGCTGAACCGGAAATACCCGATCGAGGCGCTCATCAAGGCCTGCCGCGACTATCCCGGCGCCTCCAACGCGCGGCGCATCACCTTTGAATATGTGATGCTGAAAGGCGTCAACGATTCCCCGGCCGAGGCGCGAGCGCTGGTGCGCCTGCTGAAAGGGCTGCCCGCCAAGATCAACCTCATTCCCTTCAATCCCTGGCCCGGAAGCGCTTTCGAATGCTCGGACTGGGAGACGATCGAGCGCTTCTCGGAAATCGTCTTCAACGCCGGCTACGCGAGCCCGGTGCGCACGCCGCGCGGGCGCGACATTCTTGCCGCCTGCGGGCAGCTCAAGAGCGAGAGCGAAAAGCTGAGGGCTCGCGCGCGGCTGATGCTCGAGGAGAGTCTGGCGGTCGGGCAAGACTGACGGGCGCACGCTTGTCGGAGAAGTGAATTGCGCGCCGATCTTCGCGGCGATATCCAGAAAATCGATGAGCCAGGACGGCAGGACCGAGGACGCTGCGACCAACGAGATCTTGCGCCCGCCCAAGCGCAGCGAGCGCCTGAGGCAGCGCGCGGCGTGGATGTATTTCGTCGAGGAGATGACCCAGAGCGCAATCGCCGAGGCTCTCGGCGTCGGACGGGTGACCGTGGTTCGGATGCTGGCGGAAGCCAAGGCGCTCGGCGAGGTGCGGATTGCGCTGTCGCGCGGCGACGCGGAGCTTGGCGGCCTGGAAGCGGCTTTGTGCAAGCTGCACGGATTTTCCGACGCGATCGTCGCGCCGCTATCGTCGGACGCCGCCGACCCGACCGCGCCGATCGCCGCGGCGCTCGGCGCGCATGTCTCCACCCTGCTACGCAACGACATGAAGATCGGGCTCGGCTGGGGCCGCACGCTCAACCGGTCGCTGGAATATTTGCACGAGCGATCGCTCAAAGGCCTGACCGTCGTGTCGCTGGTCGGCGGCGTCACCCATTTCGAGCACGACAACCCGGCCGAGTTTCCCTCCGCCTTCGCGCGCGCCTTCGACGCCGACTGCTACCTCATTCCGTCCCCCGCGCTGGTCGACAGCCCGGCCACCAAGGCGGCCTTGATCGATCGCTGCGGGCTCAAGTCCGTTTACGATTTCGCCGAAGCGCTCGACGCTGTGGTGGTCAGCGTCGGCTCGCTTGGATCCGAAGCGGCGATCGCGCGCTTCGCCCTCATCGGCGAGGCCGACCGCAAGGCGTTGCGTGAATATGGCGGCGTCGGCGAAATGCTTTGCAATGTCTTCGACCGCGAGGGTCTGCTTGTCGACCACCCGCTGAACCAGCGCGTGATGTCGGTCCCGCTCGAAGCCGTGCGCGCCGCCCCGATCCGGGTGCTCGCCGCCGGCGGCGCGCACAAGCAGGCGGCCATCCTGGGCGCGATCAAGACGCTCAAGCCAACCACCCTGGTGACCGACGCGGCGACCGCGCGGAGACTGACGGAGGCGGGCGGGCTTGAGGGTTGACGCTCCGGCGCCAATCGGATGGCGCCCTCAGCGCAAACGCCCTAAGCGCCCTCAACCCCCGGCCGCCCGCACCAGTTCCTCGATCAGCCTCGCCACCTCGCGCCGCGCTTCGAGATGGGGCATGTGGCCGATATGGGGAAATCGGTGCAACGCGATGAGGCCGCTCAAGCCGTCCACGTGACGGGGCGGGATGATCCGATCCTCGAGCCCAACCGCGATCTTGGTCGGCGCCTGCGGGGTCGTGAGAAGGCCGCGAATGTCGATCGTCTGGCGGCCGCGGGCGAGAATGGCCTCTGCGAGGCGCCGCTGTTCCGCGACCAGCGGCCGCTCCCGGCGCAGACGCAAAGTGGTGCGGGCGAGCGACGAGCCGAGCGCCGCGGGATCCGTCGCCAACATGTTGAGCCAAGGCATGAGCGTGGCTTCCGTGTCGGCCATCAGAAAGCCGTCGAAGAAGGCGGCGTTCGTGTCCTCTCCGAGCCCCGCCGGCGCAATCAGCATCAGCGACAGCGCCTTGGCCTCCGGCGCGTGCGCAAGCGCCGCCGCGACGGCGCCGCCGAGCGAGTGGCCGACAAGATGCGCGGCGCTGATTCCTTCATCGATCAGGACGGCGCGCGCGGCTTCGACCAAAGCCTCAAAGCTCGCATCGTCGCCGAGCGGCGACAGGCCATGGCCCGGCAGGTCGATCGCCAGCGCCGGCTGCGTCTCGGGCAGAAGGCGATGCACCGGGCGCCAGCCGTTGAGATCGGCGCCGAAGCCATGCAGGAACACGACCGGCGCGCCCTGCCCTCGCGCCAGCCACAGGCGATGCACGTTCGATGCGGACCGCTGATCGGCGCTGCGCCGCTCGACGTCGGCCGCCTGGATGCGCCCCTGTGGGCCGGACCCGTTCAGGCTCTCGAGCCGCAAGCCTCGCTCACGCGCGATGCGCCGGGCGGCGGGCGTCGCGCGCGGGCGCTGTGCGAACCCTTCTCCTCCCCCCCCGGGAGGGGGGTCGCGCCATGCCCCTCCGACTTCCGACTGATCGGCCTGCGGCGGACCTTCAGACTTCGGCTCCCGCGCGAGGCTATGACCTCCGGCGTCCGTGCGACCCCCCACCCCAGCGCGCCCCCACAAAGGGGGCGGGGGCGCCATCTCGCCCGCCGCCATGCCAGACGCGCCCGCCTTCGAGGATGGCGGAACAAAGCTCTCATCCTCGGCGACGATCCAGCCGATGCAGGTCCCAACCGGCAGCACGTCGCCCTCGGTGGCCGCAACGAACTTCAGCACGCCCGAGGCCGGCGCGTCGACTTCCATCGCCGCCTTGTCGGTCTCGATTTCGAACAGCGTCGCACCCTTTTGGACATGCGCGCCCTCGGCCGCATGCCAGCGGCCCATGCGGCCTGAGGTCATGTCCATATCGACGCGCGGCATGACGATCTCGACCGCCATGGGGTCAGATCTCGCCCCGCGCCAGACGCCGCGCGCCCGCAACGATGTCCTCGACCTGCGGAACGGCCGCCTTTTCAAGGACCGGGCTATAGGGAATAGGCGCCTCCGCGCCGCCGAGGCGCATGATCGGCGCCTCAAGGTAGTCGAAGGCCTCGCTCTCGGCGACGATGGCCGAGATTTCCGCCCCGATCCCTAACGTCTTGACGCCCTCGTAGACGGCGAGAAGCCGACCTGTCTTGCTCACGCTCGCCATAATCGCGTTCTTGTCGATCGGCCTCAAGCAACGAAGATCGATCACCTCGGCCTCGATCCCCTCTTTGGCGAGGGTCTCCGCAGCCTCCAGCGCGCGATGGACCATGATCCCTGTGGCGACGATCGTGAGGTCGGGCCCTTCGCGCCGGACGACCGCGCGATCGAGAGGCGTCTCGTAATAGCCCTCGGGCGTTAAGCCTTTCATCTTGTAAAGGAGCTTGTGTTCGAACACGATCACCGGGTCGGGGTCTTTGATCGCGGCGAGCAGCATGCCCTTGACGTCTTCGGGCGTCGATGGCTCGACCACTTTCAGGCCCGGCACATGCGCGTACCACGCTTCGATGCTCTGGCTGTGCTGTGCGGCGCCGCCGAGCCCTGAGCCGGTCGGCATGCGGAAGACGACCGGAACACTGACCGCGCCGCCCAGCATATAGCGCAGCTTCGCGGCCTGGTTGACGATCTGCTCCATCGCCAGCATCGAAAAGTCGGAGAACTGAAATTCGTAGACCGGCAGCATGCCGGTCAGCGCCGCGCCAACCGCGACGCCTGCTCCGCCGAGTTCGGAAATCGGCGTGTCCATCACGCGCTCATCGCCGAAGCGTTCGACGAGATCGCCCGTCACCTGAAAGGCGCCGCCGTAGACGCCGATGTCCTCGCCCATCAAGAACACGCGCTCGTCGCGCTCGAGCGCGAGCCCAAGCGCTTCGCGGATCGCCTCCGCATAGGAAAGCTCGCGGGCGCTCATGTTCGCGCGTCCCGGGACGGCGAATACACGTCGCGCGTCAAATCGGCGACTGACGGCCATGGGCTTGCGCTCGCGGCGGCCACCGCCTCGGCCATTTCCTTTTCAACCGCGGCCGCGATCGCGTTAATTTCGGCCTCCCCCGCCAGGCCGAACGCGAGGATCTCCTTTTCGAAGCGCGCGATCGGATCTCGCGCCGTCCAGGCGTCGATCTCCTCACGTGTTCGATAACGGTTGCGGTCGGAACGCGAGTGGCCCCGGGTGCGATAGGTCTTGGCTTCGATCAGCGTCGGGCCATCGCCCGCCCGCGCCCGGTCCGTCGCCTCGAACGCAGCCGCGGCGACGGCGGCGAAATCGTTGCCGTCAACCATAACGCCGGGAACCCCGTAGGCGGTCGCACGGTCGGCCACATTGGCGACCGCGGTTGAGCGCGCGATCGCCGTCGACATCGCATACTGGTTGTTCTCGCAGACAAAGACGACTGGCAGCTTCCAGATCGAGGCGAGGTTCATGGCCTCATGAAAGGCGCCCTCGTTGTTGGCCCCGTCGCCGAAGAACGCGACCGCGACCGCCCCGCTGCGCCGCTTCTTGGCGCTGAGCGCCGCGCCGACTGCGATTGGCAGCCCGCCGGCGACGATCCCGTTCGCGCCAAGATTGCCCTTGGCCGGCTCGGCGATGTGCATCGAGCCGCCGCGTCCCTTGCAATAGCCGGTCTCCCGGCCGAGGAACTCGGCGAACATCGGCGTGAGCTCCGCGCCCTTGGCGATGCAGTGGCCGTGGCCGCGATGGGTCGAGGTGATGTAGTCGGCGTCGCTGAGGGGCGCGCACATCCCGACCGCCGTGGCCTCCTGCCCGATCGACAGGTGCATCGTGCCGTAACTTAAGCCCCGAATGTAGGAATCTTCGGCCGCCTCCTCAAAACGTCGGATGCGGTGCATCCGCGCCAAGGCGCCGAGCACGTCCGCCGCGCTCAACCGATCGTAGACCTCAGGACGCGCAACGCTGAAACCAACCGACCTTGGATGTGGCGACAACCGATTTGCCTCCAAAAGCCCTGCCTTCCCCAGCATCGCCTTTAGGGCAGTCTTGAACTTTTGTCCCGAAAAAAAGTCAAAGGTTCAAAAATCACTGGGGGCGGCTTCCGCCGAGCCTGAGCGAACCGGCGCCGCCGCGTCCTAGGATAGGCGTCCCCTATTCGCCGTTGATACAAAGATTAAGGAGCATTTCCCGCCTCTCTTGCTTGAAAGTTCCCGGATTTCACGTCAAGCTGCGGGACTGTCAGGGAGGGACCACCGATGACCAAAGTCGTCAATCAATCAATTTTGCTTGGATCGATCTGCGCCGCCGCAATTGTAGCGGCTGGGATGGCGAATGCGCAGGAAGTCAAAGGCGCGTCGAGCATGACGACCACGACCGCGACGATCAAGCCGGTCTCGCAGCAGCAGCTCAACAACGCCCACAAAGACGGGATGAACTTCCTTCAAACCAACGCCAATTACGAGCAGACCCGCTTCTATCCGAACGCGCAAATCAATCGCGGCAACGTCGCGCATCTGCATCCGGCCTGGATCTTCTCCACCGAGGTCAAGGAGTCGATGGAGACCTCGCCGATCATCGTCGACGGCGTCATGTACGTCACCACGTCATTCAGCCACGTCTACGCGCTCGACGCCAAGACCGGCGCGGAGATCTGGCATTACAAGCCCAAGCTCGGCCCAGTCACGACCTTCTGCTGCGGTCCGAACAATCGCGGCGTCGCCGTCTATGAGGACAAGGTGTATGTCGGCACCCTCGACGCCAAGCTGGTCGCGCTCGACGCCAAGACCGGCAGCGAGGTCTGGTCGCAGCAGGTCGGCGATCCCGAGAAGGGCTACAGCGAAACGATGGCGCCGACCGCGGTCGACGGCAAGATCCTGATCGGCACCAACGGCGGCGAGTACGGCATCCGCGGCTTCGTCAAGGCCTTCGACGCCAAGGATGGCAAGCTCCTCTGGACCTTCGACACCATCCCGGAGAATTCCGTCGGCGTCTGGGCGACCAAGGACCCCACCGGACGCGACGAGCATCGCGACATCGAAGCCGAGAAGGCGGCGCTGGCGAAGAACGGCGACCCCTATAAGACGCTCGGCGGCGGGGTGTGGCAGAACCCGTCGATCGATCTCGCGACGAAGCGCATCTACTTCGTCGTCGGCAACCCCTCGCCTGATCTCGACGGCTCCGTGCGGCCCGGCGACAATCTCTACACCGACTCGCTGGTCTCGCTCGATCTGGACACCGGCAAGTACGCTTGCCACTTCCAGTATGTCCCCCATGACGTGTGGGACCTTGACGCCGTGAGCCCGACCGTTCTGGTCAACGCCGCGGACAAGTCCGGCAAAATGGTTCCGGCGGTCCTGCACGCAGGCAAGACGGGCTACGTCTACGTGAACGACCGCAAGGACTGCAGCCTCATCCGTTATTCCGAGCCGATGGTGTCGCAGGAGGGCCGTTGGACGCTGCCGACCCCGACCAAACCGCTTGACCCCAACTCGGCCAAGATGTTCCCCGGCGCAAACGGCGGCGTCGAATGGTCGCCGATCTCGACCGATCCGAACCACGGCATGGCTTATGCGATCAATCTGCATCAGCCGATGACCTATACGGTCGCCAACGCCCCCTACCCGGACGGAAAACTGTGGCTCGGCGGCGCGTTCACCATCATCCCGGGCGAGGAGAGCTTCGGCAACGTCACCGCGGTCAACTACAACACCGGCAAGATCGCCTGGCAGGTCAAGACGCCGGAGCCGATGATCGGCGGCAGTCTCGTCACCGCCGGCGGACTCTTGTTCACGGGCGAAGCCAACGGCTGGTTCAAAGCCTACGACACCGCCAACGGCAAGGTGCTGTGGCAATTCCAGACAGGCGCGGGAGCCAATGCTCCCCCGTCTTCGTATGAGGTCGGCGGCAAGCAATATGTCGTCGTCGGTTCGGGCGGCAACGCCCAGATCAACTCCAAGCGCGGCAACAACATCATCGCCTTCACGGTCGAGTAAACGGATCGCGCGTCATTGGCCGCTCCGCTCGACCGAGCCGGAGCGGCCTTTTCGTTTGACCTTGGGCCGCAGCCCACGCCAGATGGCGCGATCTTTGGCCCCGCGAAGGATTCCCTCTCATGTTGCGCAGCGTTGTTGTGGCCGCGCTCCTTTCTGCGACCACCGCCGCTTGGGCCGATGCGATTGCGGACAAGGCGGAGGTCTGCAGCGCCTGCCATGGTGAAAAGGGGCTGCCTGCGGAGCCCGCGATCCCGATCATCTGGGGGCAAAACGAGGGCTACCTTTATCTCGAGCTCCGCGACTTCCAGAAGGGCGCGCGCAAGAACGATCAGATGACCCCGATCGCCCAGAGCCTTTCAAAGGAAGACGCACTCGCGCTCGCCGCCTACTTCGCCGCCAAGCCATGGCCGAAGACCGGGGCGCCAAGCGCCTCCAAGGCGGACACAGCGAGCGCAATGACGGCGATCAAATCGGTGGTTTGCTCGAGCTGCCACCTGGAGCAGTTTCAGGGCGATTCCTCCGTTCCGCGCCTCGCCGGACAGAGCCATGACTATCTCGCCAAGACGATGACGGAGTTCCGCGATCGCACGCGCGCCAACAACCCGGGCATGTCGGATCTGATGAACACGGTAACGCCCGAGCAGCTCTCGGCGATGGCCGCCTATCTGGCCGGGCTTTGAGCCAAGACGATGTCGGATTCCATGCGCGGTCACGACTCCCTTCTCGCAGAGCCCGTCGGCGGAAGGGCGTTCTGCCGAACGCCCTTTGGGGAGAGGGGTTGGGGTGAGGGTTCGCGGGCGAGAAGCACGCCCGCGCCTAACGGCGCCCCTTCATCCGGCCGACTGCGTCGGCCACCTTCCCTTTGGGAGAAAGGAAAGCCTGCTCTAGCGCTCCAGAAGCTTCACCGCCCGGTCATGCCCGAGGTCGCGGGCGATGTCGGCGGCTGTCTTGCCGCGATCGTCCTTGAGGTCCAGCGCGGCCCCGTGGGCAATCAGCGTCGTGATCGTCGCGTCGACGTCGTCGACGCCGGTGGACGCATCATAGCCCGCCGCCCACATCAACGCCGTGAGGCCGTGCGCGTAGCGGCGGTTCACGTCGACGCCGGCTTGAAGAAGAGCCGCGACAACCGCGGCGTAGCCGTGGCCAGCGGCGTAAACGATCGCAGCCGAGCCATCGTTGTCGAGCGCATTGGGATCGGCGCCAAACTTCAGCAGGTTTCCGACGCTCTCCGTCGAACCGTTGAAGGCTGCGGCGGCTAGCGGGCGCAGGCCGTTCCGCCCGGCAAGGTTGGGATCGGCGCCGCGTTCGAGCAGCAACGCGACCACCGCGCCCCGATCCTGCTCGGCGGCGTAGAACAGCGGTGTCGAGCCGTCGACGGCGCGTGCGTTGACATTGGCGCCGCGCTTGAGAAAGAGCCTGATCAGCGGCAGCTTGTCCGCCTCGGACGCTTTGGCGAGCGCGGTCTTGCCCTCGCGATCCTTCGCATCGATCGCCGCGCCGCGATCGAGGAGCGCGCGCGCCTGCGTTTCGCACCCAAGCCTCGCCGCCGCGAACAGGAGCGTCGTCGCCTGGTAACGATCGTCGTCGTGAAGCGCCTGCACGGCCTGGGCGGTATCGGCGCACCGGTCCCTGGCGAGCGACAAGCCTGCGGCCGAGATCAAGGCGCAGCTTGCCAGCGCGGCCAGCCGCAGAAGGGCCGCGGCGGACACAAGCAGCCCTCGTCTTAGCCTATCCTCGCGCATGCGTCCTTCTGCCACCGAGGCAGGCTTCACGCCAGCGGGCCCACGGAACGCAGGCGACCCACTTCCGCGCCGTTCCAATTGAAGAGCCGCGGCGAGACGAAGCGTGCGAGGCGCGCTTTCATCTCATCGTCGAAATCGCCGAAGCGCCGGATGAGCGCCGCGATCATCACCTGCGCCGCGCGCCCTGCCCCGTCGTCGGCCTTGACCGCAAGGCCAAGCCCGGCTTCGGGCAGCGCCGCGCAGACCACGCCCTCGGCGCCCGACTTCACGAAGGCGCGCGCGCCGGTGAGGCTCATGAGCTCCGTATCGAACCGGCCTTGCCCGGCGACCGTCAGCGGATGCGCGGCGACAGCCGCGCGAATGCGCGCCGCGGCGTCGCGGCGTTGGGGCGACAACCCTTCGCCGGTCCCGAGGCGCGCGAAGCCTCGCGCAAGCGCGGTCAGCGGCGTGGCGTAAGTGGGGATCGAGCAGCCGTCGACGCCACGCATCTCCTCGCTCAATGACGCGCCAGTCATGCCTTCGATCGCCGCCTTGACCTCGCGCTGCACGGGATGATCCGGCGCGACATAGCCCTCCGGGTCAATCTCCATCGTGCAGGCGAGACAGACGAAGCCCGCATGTTTGCCCGAGCAATTGTTGTGCAGAGCGGTCGGCGTTTGCCCTAAGCGCGCAACCGCCCGCGCCTCGTCCTCGCCGAGCGGCCAATGGACGCCGCATTCGAGGACGCGCTCGTCATATCCCGCCTTGGCGAGCATCGCGCGCGCGGTCGCGACGTGGTCCTCGCCGCCCGAATGCGACGCGCAGGCAAGGGCAATCTCCTTGTCGCTGAGCCCGAGGCGATCCGCGGCGCCGCTTTCGACAAGCGGCAGAGCCTGCAGGGCCTTGACGGCCGAGCGCGGATAGACCGGCCGCCCGGCGTCGCCGAAGCTCAAGACCGTCCGCCCGTCCGCATCGACGACCGCTCCCGCGCCCGAATGGGCGGATTCGACCCGATCGCCGCGCGTGGCCTCGACGACCGCCGGATTCGCCATGACTTCGCTTCCCACAAGAAAGGACAAGATTCAGGAATTAAGGCGGCGGGCGCAAGGCGAAGGCTGATCCGCCCGCTTCCCATTTCCGCCATCCGCGCCGATCCGCCTGGCGGCCAAAGCCTTTCCCGCGTCCCCTCGTTCCCCTAGGAAGGGAGCGGCTCCATACGAGGATAAGACAATGCAGGTGCGGGACGTCATGACCCATGGCGTGATCGGCGTGGCCGAGGACTCGGGCGTCGACGAGGCGATCGAGACGATGCTGCGCTCACGGGTCAGCGCGTTGCTGGTGTTTGACGCCAAGCACGAGCTTGCTGGAATCCTCAGCGAAGGCGACCTCCTTCGCCGCAGCGAGCTGGGGAGCGAGCACAAGCGCCCCGGCTGGCTCGACTTTCTGCTCGGCAGCGGCCGGCTCGCCGAGACTTACACGCACGAATACGGGCGCAAGGTCGGAGAAGTGATGACCCGCGACGTCGACACGATTGACGAGGGCGCGGAACTCAGCGCGGCGGTCGACCGGATGATCCGGCGCCGCATCAAGCGCTTGCCGGTGCTGCGGGGCGACAATGTCGTCGGCGTCGTCTCGCGCTCCGATCTGCTCAAGGGGCTTCTGGCCGCGACGCCGCGTGAGAAGGGCGCGCATCCCGACGCCGAGATCAAGGCCGCGATCCAGGCGGAATTGGACAAGCTCGACTGGGCGCCGCGCGCGAGCGTGCGCATCGAGGTCACGAACGGCGTCGTGACCTTTGACGGCGCAATCACCGACGAGCGGCTGCGCGAAGGGCTCAAGGTCATCGCGGAGAACACGCCCGGCTGCATCGCGGTCCACGATCATATGGCCTGGATCGAACCGAACTCGGGATATTTCATGGCGTCCCCGGAGGACGAAGCCCCCAAGACGTGAGATCCGTCCGCGGTTCAGGCGAAGCTTTTCTGCACGCCCAGGCGGGAGAGACTAGCCAAGATTATCGTATGTGAACCCGCCCGAGCCATTGGAATTCCAGACCTCCGTTTGGCCGTTCGTGTTGCGCCACAGAATGCTGTCCTGGCCGGTTCCGGTGAAAATCGCCGGTCCCGGCGATCTGCCAGCTCGTGTTGACGGTGCCCAGGTCCTTCCCGGCGAAACCGCCCGAGCCGCTGGAAAGCGAGAGCTCCGTGTCGCCGTTGGCGTTCCGCCACAGGATGTCGGACTTGCCAGCGCCGTTGAAATCCCATTGGTCGGCGCATGCGCAGCGGCGCTGAGCGTGACCGCCGTCCAGTCTTGCGGCTCGGATACGAGCCCCGTCGGGCCAGCGGCTACGACATGGGTGCAGCGGCAGGCGGGGTTGTTTTCTCGGCAAAGGCAGATGGGAAGCCTTCGTAAGCCATGAGCGAGAGGCGGCGAACCGGAGTTCGCCTCGCTGACTTGATGGTTGCGCCTTGCCCTGGCTCTCAGCGCGAACCGTCGACCTGATCCGGCCGAGGCGGCAGGAAGGGGGACGGCCGATCCTTGCCTGCGGAGAAGGGAAGCGGAACCCATGCAATCGCCCGCCCCGTCTCGTGATACAGGATCCACGACTGTCCGGTGGCGGTGTCGAGCATGAGCGCCTCGGGAAAGGTTTGCGATTGCGACGCCGGGACCGCGACCATCTGGTAGCGGCCGACTTGCGTCTGCTGGCCATGGGCGCTTCCGGCTGCAGCCAGGAGCGTAGCGAGCGCCATCATTGCGGGCTTCTGCATTAAGTGAGGTCTCCGGCGGAGTTCCGTCAGCCACCTGGTTTTTGCGCGTGGGCGGCGGCCTCGCCTTCCTACCCGTTTTCGGCGCTCAGGCTCAATCTTCCGGCGCTCGCTTTCGTCCGGCGCCGACGGTCGGCAATTTTGGTCGAGCCGTTGGATCTTATAGCCTTGGCTGTTGGTCGGCCGCTTACGACTTGCGTGGGCCCCGCTGTCGTCCTGGCCGGGCTTGTGCCGGCAATCCACGCCAACACGGTCCAAATCAGGACAAACGCCTAATAGGAGACACTTGTCTGTCGGCGACTGGGATCATCGAGCCGCGCCGAGCGTCCCGACCGGCGCCATCGCGAACCCGCGCGAGCCTCTTAAGTTCCGCTGGCCTGATCCATGTGGTGATGTCCGTGCCGCGCGCGGCGCGTTGGCTCGGCGCTTTTCACCGGGGTGACGGTCGGCTCCTGCGTATCTCCACACTTCGCCTCCAGGACCTTCGTTTCCTTGGGGCCGCGCAAGGTCACATTCATCGCTTCTGACCCGACCAGAAGCTCTCCGACGCTGGTCCACGACCGGTCCTGATTGCGCCTCCATTCCGCGCAGCTGAGCGGAAGCGACTTGCCACGGACCTCGACGGTGTCCCGCTTCGGCTGTTGGGCGTCCTGCGCCAGAGCGGCGCCGCTCATTGCGATGGAAAGGGAGAGGAGGGCTGCAAGTCGAAGCATTGGAATCACCTCCCGCGCAGAATCAATCGTGCCAATGCAAACACTGGAATCTGGCGAAGTCTTGTCCGCGCGCCGGCCTTCATCCCCATCCGGCGCCGCTGTTTCCCACCGCGAGAACGGCCAAAACCGTCAGCGCCGCAATCTCGATGAGGCAGGCCCGTTGGTAAAGCCGCAGCGCCCGGCGGATGTCGTCAGCGTCGGCCTCGCGCCGCCCGTCTCCCATGAAGGAATCGTCGACCAGCGACCGGCCATAGACCCGCGGCCCCGCCAGTTTGAGGCCGAGCGCGCCGGCCATCGCCGCTTCCGGCCAGCCGGCGTTGGGCGAGCGATGCCGCGCGGCGTCGCGCCCAACCGCCCGCGCCGCCTCGCGCGCCGAGGCGCCTGGGGTCAGCGCGGCGGCCAGAATGAGCCAGAGCGCGGCAAGCCGCGACGCCGGCAGGTTGACGAGATCATCGAGCCGCGCCGCCGCCCAGCCGAAGGCGCGGCGCCGGTCGTCCATGTGCCCGATCATGCTGTCGGCGGTGTTGACCGCCTTATAGAGCGCGCCCCCGACGAGACCGCCGAGCGCTGTCCACAGGATAGGCGCGACGACGCCGTCGGAGAAGTTCTCCGCCAGACTCTCGATCGCCGCGCGCGCCACGCCTGACCCATCCAGCACATCCGGATTGCGGCCGACGATCTTCGCGACCGCGCTACGCCCCTCATCGAGGCCCGCATCGAGTCCGTCGGCGACCGCCTTCACATGCAGGCCAAGGCTGCGCTGCGCCGGCAGGCTCGCGGCGAGAACGGCGAGCGCGGCGAAGCCAAATGCCCCCGACGGAAGAAGCGCGCGCGTCGCCAGCCATGCGACGAGCCCGATCGAGGCCAGATAGATGAGGAGCACGCCGACGCCCATCGCTCGCCGGGCGGCGAAGCTCAAGGCAGGCTGGTTGGCGAGGGCCTCCAGCCCGCCGAGCCAGCGGCCCATCCAAGTGACGGGATGGCCGATCGCGCGATAGAGAGGCGCCGGATAGCCGATCAGCGCCTCGACGATCGTGGCGGCGAGCGCGAGCGGCAGCGAGAGCGAAAGCGACATGGCGGAATTGGACTGGAGCGCGAAGTTCGGGGCGTTCACCTATCACGGCGGCGCGCTCGAAGTCGCCCGCCGGCTCGCCCCGCGAGCGCCCGAGCCGTGGATCGACCTCTCGACCGGCGTCAATCCGCATGCCTATCCCCTGCCCGCGCTTGAGCCCGAGGCGTGGTCGCGCCTGCCCGAATCGGAAGCGCTCGCAAAGCTCGAGGCCGCGGCGGCGCGGCGTTACGGCGCGGCGGCGGAAAGCGTGATCGCGGGTCCCGGCTCGCAGGCGCTCATCCAGGCGCTCGCCCACATCCTGCCGCGCGGCGGGGCCGGCGCGCTGGGACCCACTTACGGCGGCTTCACGGCGGCCTTCGCCGCCGCCGGGGGGCGGGTGGTCGAAGCCAAGCGGCTCGATGATATGGACCGCCTCGACGTCGCCATCGTGGTCAATCCCAACAATCCGGACGGGCGCATCGTCCCGTGCGGCGACCTGCACGCGCTGCACGAGCGCCTCGCGCGGCGCGGAGCGGCGCTGATTGTCGATGAGGCCTTCGCCGATTTCGACGGCGAGGAAAGCCTCGCGGCGGCGCTGCCGGCGCGCGGCGTGGTCATCTTGCGCTCGTTCGGCAAGGCCTATGGACTGGCCGGGCTTCGTCTCGGCTTCGCGCTCGCTTCGCCGGACATCGCCCCGCCTCTAAGGGCAGCGCTGGGGCCGTGGCCGGTCAGCGGACCGGCGATCGCGATCGGGATTCGCGCGCTTGGCGATTCGGACTGGCTCGCGGCGATGCGCACGCGTCTCGGCAAGGCCAGCGCGCGGCTCGACGCCCTTCTCGAGCGCGCGGGCTGGCGAATCATCGGCGGGACGCGCCTGTTTCGGCTGGCCGCTCACGCCGACGCGGGCGGCGGCTTCGAGCGGCTGCTCGAAGCCGGAATACTCGCCCGGCCCTTTGCCGATGCCCCGGACCGGCTCCGGTTCGGGATGCCGGGCGACGAGAACGCGTGGGAGAGGCTGACCACAGCTCTTCGCGGCTGACCCGCTTGCCTTCCCGCGCGCGCCGCATAAAAGGCGCGCATGGGCCATCGCGCGCCGCGAGTCTTCACGATTCCCTCCGGGGCGCCGTTTCTTCCGACCCTGAGCCGCGCTGTTCTGGACGGCGCGCTGATCGAGGGCTTCCCCGGCGCGGGCGGGCCGATGGCGCTCGCCGACGCCACGATCTATGTGCCGACGCAGCGTGCGGCCCAGGCCCTGGCCCAAGCGCTGCTCGCGGCGAGCGGCGGGCGCAGCCTGCTCCTGCCGCGCATCGCGCCGCTCGGCGCCTTCGAGCCGGACGAGACGGCGACGGTCTTCGATCCCGAAAGCGAGGGCGCCCCGCCCGCGGCGATCCCGGCTGCGGTCGGGGGGCTCACGCGCCGCCATGCGCTCGCCACCCTCACCCGCGCCTGGGGAAAGGCGCTCAAAGGGGCGATTCGACGGGCGGACGCGGACGGCCGCCTCATTTTCGATGCCGCCGAGCCCGCGCTGGTCGCGGCGACCCCCGCGCAGGCTTATGGGCTTGCGGGCGATCTCGCGGCGCTAATCGACGACATGATCATCGAGGACGCGCCATGCGCGAAGCTCGAGACGCTCGCGCCCGATCTTTATGACCCCTATTGGCGCATCACCCTCGATTTTCTCAAGATCGCCTTCGCCCGTTGGCCGGAATGGCTGAGCGAGCGCGGCCTCATCGACCGGGCGACGCGGATCGCGCTCCTCATCGACGAAGAGATCAAGGCGCTCGACGGTCCGCGGCGCGGTCCGACCATCATCGCCGGCTCGACCGGCGCCAATCGCGCCACCGCCCGCCTCATCGCGGCGATCGCCCACGCGCCGAAAGGCGCGGTCGTGCTGCCCGACCTCGACCTCGCCCTCGACGATCGCGCATGGGGCTTGATCGGCTCGAGCAAGGACCCTTCGCTCGGCGTCGCCGGCCATCCGCAGGCGCTGCTCAATCGGCTGATTGGCGAAATTGGCGTCAAGCGCGAGGACGTGACGCCGCTCGGCTCGGCCTCGCCCGCGCTTGCCGCGCGCTCCGCTTTCCTGAGCGAAGCGCTCCGTCCGGCGGAATCGACTGATCTCTGGCGCGAGCGCGGGTGGACGCTGTCGCCGCTCTCCCTCGCCGCCGCGCTTCAGGGCGTCACGATCGTCGCCGCCGACAACGAGAATGAGGAGGGCCTGGCGCTGGCGATCGCCATGCGCGAGACGCTGGAGACGCCGGGCAAAACCGCGGCGCTCATAACGCCCGATCCGTCGATCGCGCGCCGCGTCTCCGCCGAACTCGCCCGCTGGGGCGTCGAAGTCGAGGATTCGGCCGGGCGCACGCTGGGGCAAAGCCCCGCCGGCGCGCTGGCGAGGCTCGTCCTCGAAGCGGCGATCGAATTCACCCCGCGGTCGTTTCTCGCGCTCCTCGCGCATGGCTCGGTCCGCTTCGGCCGCTCGCTCAGCCAGGTCGAGGCGGCGGCGCGGGCGCTCGAGCTTGCGATCTTTCGCGCGATCCCTCTCGCCTCGCTGGACGATCTCGATCAAGCCTTCGCCGCGGCGCGCGAGGCGGCCGAGGACCGCCATGCGCACCCGGCGATCCGCCGCGTCAGCGAACGCGACCGGCAGGCGGCGGAGGCGCTGGCGCGCGATGTCGCGGCCGCGCTCGCGCCGTTGCGCGCGCTTGGGACCTCCGCTTCGTTGCGCGACTGCCTCGCTCGGCATCGCGCCGCGCTCTCGGCCGCGGTCGCCGGCGCGCATGGCCCGCGAGGGGAGGCGCACGGGTTCGAGCCATTGGCCGAGCTCATGGAGGAATGGAGCGAGGCGGCGGTCGGGACCTTCCCGGCCGCGCTCGCCGAATACGCGGCGCTGTTCAACGATGCGCTTGCGGCGGCGCGCGCGCCGCCTTCGAGCGGCGGCCACCCACGCCTCATGATCCTTGGCCTTTTGGAAGCGCGTCTTCTGAGCTTCGATCGCGTGCTTCTGGCGGGTCTCGACGAAACGGTCTGGCCGCCGGCGGTCAGGACCGACGCCTTTCTCAACCGGCCGATGCGCGCCGAACTTGGCCTTTCGGCTCCGGAGCGGCGCATCGGCCAGACGGCGCATGATTTTGTCGCCGCGCTCGGCGCGCCCGAGGCGATCCTCAGCCGGGCGAAGAAACGCGGCGGCGAACCGACCGTCGCCTCGCGCTTTCTGCAGCGCATGGCGGCCGCCGCCGGCCCCGAGGCGATGAAGGAGCCGCACGAGCGCGGCGAGCGCTATCTTGCCTATGCGCGCGCGCTCGACCGGCCGGCCGAGCTTAAGCCGCAGAAAAGGCCGGCGCCGCGTCCCCCGGTCGAATTGCGGCCCAAGGCGCTGAGCGTGACCCGGATCGAGGTCCTGCGCCGCGATCCGTATGCGATCTACGCCGAATATATTCTCCGCCTGAAGGCGCTGGAGGCGGTCGAACGCGATGATCGGCCGCGCGAAACGGGCATGGCGTGGCACGCGAGCTTGCAAGAGTTCGTCGAGGCCTATCCGTCCGGCGCCCTTCCGCCCGAGGCGCGCGAGCGGCTTTTGGCGATCGCGCAGGCGCGCTTTGCGCTTCTGCGCGCCGATCCGGCCTTCGCGCTCCACTGGCCGAACATCGAAAAGGGCCTCGATTTCTTTCTCGCCTTCGAGCGCGAAACGCGCGGAGCCATTGAGCAAATCTGGGTCGAGCGGCAGGGCGCGATCGCCATCCCGCTCGCCAGCGGGACGCCGTTCAAGCTGAGCGCCCGGGCGGACCGAATCGATCGTCTCTTATCGGGCGGCGCGCGGCTCATCGACTATAAGAGCGGGGCGCCGCCGAGCGCCAAGGACGTCAAGGCGGGCTTCTCGCCGCAACTGACATTGGAAGCCGCCATGCTCGGCCAAGGCGGATTCGAAGGCCTGCCGCCGCTTGAAACCGTGGAAGCGATTTATCTCAAGCTGGGCGGCGCCGCGGGCGGTGAAAAAAAACCCGCAGGCGGAAAGGGCGAGAATATCGGCGCCCTCGCCGGGCAGCATTTCGCCGGCGTTCAGATGCTGCTCGATGCGTTCGCTCGCGAGGAGACGCCTTATCTGTCGCTCCCGTTTCCCAAATTTGCGCCCCGTTTCTCGGACTATGACCATCTCGCGCGCGTCAAGGAATGGTCGGCGACGGGTGGCGAGAGCGATTCCGGCGAGGCGCAATGAGCCGCGCGCTCGCGATACCGGAATCCTTAAGGACGCGACAGGCCCGCGCCTCAAATCCGCGAACGTCGGCATGGGTCTCCGCCAACGCCGGCAGCGGTAAGACCCATGTGCTGACCCAGCGGGTGCTGCGGCTTTTGCTCGATGGAACGGCGCCGGCGCAGATCCTGTGCCTCGCCTACACCAAGGCGGCGGCGGCAAACATGGCCGAGCGCGTGTTCGGCAAGCTCGCGCAATGGACGAGCCTCGACGACAAGGCCCTGGCGCAGGCGATCGTCGACTGCGGCGCAACCAAGCCGGGCGCGCCAGAACTCGTGTTCGCGCGGCAATTGTTCGCCCGCGCCATCGAGACGCCGGGCGGCCTCAAGATTCAGACGCTGCACGCCTTCGCCGAAAGGCTGCTCAGGCTCTTTCCCTTCGAGGCCAATGTCCCGGCGCATTTCAAGGTTCTCGACGAGAGCGAATCGAAGCGGCGGCTCACCCAGGCGCGCGACGGCGCGCTGGCCGAACTCGCGGGCTCGAGCGAAAGCCGGGACGCTCTCGATCTGGTCGCGCGCGAATCGGGCGCGGCGCGATTCGACGAACTTCTGGCGGAGGCGCTGCGCTGCGCCGAAATCTTCGAGGCTCATGACGATGCGAAAAGTTATGCGGCCGCGTTGCGCGTTCCACTCGGTCTTTCGCCGGGCGTGACGGTCGCGAGCGTCGAAGCGGAGATGCTTGGCGGCGACACCGGGCGCGTGCGGCGCGAGCGATGGGCCGAACGCCTCGAGGCCGGCAGGAAGAACGACGGCAATATCGCCGCGAGCCTTCGCGCGGCGAGCAGCGAGGGTCAGCAGCGGGATCGCGTCCAGGGCCTGCTCGACGCGTTTTTCAAGGAGAATGGCGAGGGGGGTCCTCGCGGGGGCGAGAACGGCGCCATCGCGACCAGGGACCTGGCCCGAGATGACCCGTCTCTCGAAGAGGACCTGCGTCGCGAGCAGGCGCGCCTGCTTGCCCTGCGCGAGAGAAGGCGCGCCGCGCTCACCCTCGAGCGCAGCGCCGCGCTGTTCGTCGTCGTCCGGTCGATCCTCGCGGCCTTCGCGCGGATGAAGGCCGAGGGCGGCGCGCTCGACTTCAGCGACCAGATCGCGCGTGCGCTCGCGCTGGTGACGCGGTCCAGCGCCGCTTGGGTCATGCACAAGCTCGACTATGGGCTCGACCACCTGCTCATCGACGAAGCGCAGGACGCGTCCGCGCCGCAATGGGGCATCCTCGCCGCCATGAGCGCCGAGTTTTTCGCAGGCGCCGGCGCGCGGCCCAAGGATCGCACGATCTTCGCGGTCGGCGACGAGAAGCAGTCCATCTTCGCCTTCCAGGGCGCGGCGCCCCGGATGTTCGCGGAAATGAAGCGCGATTTCGCCGAGCGTCACCGCGGGGCGAAGCGGGCGTTCGCCGACGTGCCGCTGACCTTCTCGTTCCGATCGTCGCAGACGATTCTCGACGCCGTCGACATGACCTTCCGCAACGAGCTCGCCTGGCGCGACGTCGCGGCTCCCGGGGAGCCGGCGCCAAGTCACCAGGCCATTCGCGACCTGAAAGGCGTGGTCGAACTCTGGCCGCCGATCGCTCCAACGCCGGCGCCGGACCCCGAAGACTGGACCATGCCGCTCGATCCGCCCGCCCAGGATGACCCTCCGGTGATCCTCGCCAGGCGGATCGCCAAAGTGATCAAAGGCTGGCTCAAGCCCGCCTCGTGCGAGCGGGTGATCGACCCGGATACGGGTGAGATGCGCCGCATTCGTGAGAGCGATGTGATGATCCTGGTTCGCACCCGCAACGCCTTTTTCGAGGCGATGATCCGGGCGCTCAAGTCGGCGAACGTAAAGGCCGCCGGCGCCGACCGGCTCAAGCTCAAGGACCATATCGCGGTGATGGACCTCATCGCCGCCGGCCGGGCGGCGATGACGCCGGACGACGATCTGACGCTGGCCTCAGTGCTCAAGTCGCCGCTCATCGGCTTCGACGACGACGCGCTCATGAAGCTCGCGGCGGGACGGAGCGGCTCGCTCGCCGAGGCGATGAAGCGCGCGGACGATGAAATCACGTCCCAAGCCGCGCGCCGGCTCGAAACGTGGCGCGCCCGGGCGAGGACGCTTTCGCCCTTCGCCTTCTTCGCGTTAATGCTCGGTCAGGACGGCGGACGGCGGGCCCTGATCGGCCGGCTCGGGCCGGAAGCCGCCGACCCGATCGACGAATTCCTGACGCTCGCGCTCGCCCATGAGCAGCGCGAAGCGCCGTCGCTCCACAACTTTCTGAGCGAGGTCGAATCCGCCGATGTCGAGATCAAGCGCGACATGGAGGTCGCGACGGAGGGCGTGCGGGTGCTGACCGTCCACGCCAGCAAGGGGCTCGAGGCGCCGATCGTCTTTCTGCCCGACGCCTGCGGCGGTCCGGACGCGAGGCACGAACCCAAGCTCATGCGGCTCACGCCGCAGCCCGGCGACCCGCCGGTCCTGGCCTGGGCCAGGAAGTCGGCGGAGGACGCCGACGCCGTCGCCGCGGCGCGCGCCGAGGCGCGCGCGGCTCAGGCGGGCGAGCACCGCCGCCTGCTCTATGTCGCCATGACGCGGGCGGCCCAGCGCCTCATCGTCGCCGGCTACGACACCTCGAGGCGTCGTCCGGACGATTGCTGGTACAGTCTCATCGAGGCCGGCCTCGCCGACAAGCTCGTCGAAGCGCCGGCCCCGTTCCGCGCCGCCGAGACAATCCTCTCTTTCGGCGAAGGGCTGCGCGCCGAGGATGCGGCCGGAGGGGCGCCCCTTCCCTCCCGCGACGCCCTGCCCAGCTGGCTTTCTGCCCAAGCGGCGCCCGAGGCCGCCGCGCCTCCCCTCAACCCTTCGCGCGCCGGCGGGGGCCGCGGGGGCGACCCCGGACGGGCGCTCGAGGGACGGCTCGCCCACGCGCTCATCGAAATGCTGCCCAGTCTCCCACCCGACCGGCGCAGCGGCGCCGCTATGGCCTATCTCGAGGCCTGGGGCGGGGCGCTTGCCGAATCCGCACGCGCGGCTCTGGCCTTGAAGGTGCTCGCGGCGATCGACGCGCCAGAACTGAGCGCCCTCTTCGGGCCTGGCGCCCGAGGCGAAGTCCCGCTGGCGGGACTTCTGCAACGGCCCGGACGGCCCGACCTCCCTTACAGCGGACGTCTTGACCGACTCATTGCAACCGGTGAAGGTGTGTTGATTGTTGATTTCAAACTTGGGGAAAAGCCAATTCACCCGGCCCAAGCCCACGTCGCGCAGCTCGCCCTTTATCGCCTCGCCCTGCAGCCGCTGTACCGGGGGGTGCCGATTCGCGCGGCTCTGGTCTATCTGGACGGCCCGACACTCGCGCCGCTTGGCGAGGCCGACCTCGAGGCGTCGCTCAACGCCATCGCCCAAGGGCTTAGACAAGCATCATAGAGAGAGGCGTCTTAGAGAGGCGTCACAGACATGCCACAGACCCCCCTTAGTTTTGCCTTTTTTCCTGCAATTCCGCAGGGAAGCCCTGTCTTGATCGCCTTGAAGAGGTCGCATTTGCTGGCCAAGGTTGCAACGATGGCGAGCGTAACTCGGCAGGGCGGGCGCCCGGGACTTTTGTGTGTTGATCTGGGGAAGCTTGGGCGCGGGCCGGGGCGCGGCGGCGTCTGCGCGGCAGCCGGGCTTGCCTTTGCAATGGCGCTCGCGGGCGGCGGTCCGCCTGCCGAAGCACAGAAAATCCCCTACGGCATGGTGCCTTACAGCCACCCGGTGTTCAAGAACGGGAAGCGCATGTTGTGGCATGGGGCATGGCGCGGCAGCCTGGGCAAATACGCCCGCCGGGGCGCCAGGGCGGCGGAAAACAAGCCGGCGCTGGCGCTCGCGCCTGAGCCGCAGACGCCCGCCTCCTCGAAGGGATTCACAATCCTCGCCGACCCAGGGGACGCGAGGGCGACCCGGATGGCCCGGGATTTCGCGACCGTCATGAGCGCCAGCGGCGCTCCCGGGCGCGCGATCGTCGGCCCGACTTCGCCAAACGGGCTCGCTAAGGTGCTCAAGGGCGATATGGCGGATTTCGCGATCGTCTCGCTCGACAGTCTGTTATCCAGCGCCAAGGGCGATTCCGAATGGGTCAAGCGCGCCCCGTTCGTCGCCCGCCTCGCGCCGGAGACTCTGGTGGTGATCGCGCCTCGCGAAGTCAAGTCAATCAAGGACTTACAGGGAAAAACGGTCAGCTTCGGCGATCTGGACAGCGCCACCTCGACCAGCGGCAGAATGCTGTTTTCTCGCTTGGGCGTGACCGCGAATCAGACGAACGGGCCGCTCCCGGAAGCGCTCGACCATCTCGCGGCGGGCAAGGTCGACGCAGTTGTGGTGCTTGGCGCCGAAGAAGGCGCCGCGCTCAGCGATTTCGGCGCCGATGGGCGGTTTCACATCGTCGCCATTCCCTGGTCCCCGGCTTTGGAGCCGGTCTATGCCCCCGCGCATGTCACGGCGGCCGAGCGTCCCAATCTCGTCAGCGCGACCAATCCTGTCGAGACGATCGGCGAGCCGATGGCCCTCGTCGCGCTTGACGCGACGACGGGATCGGCGCGCGCCGAGGCGCTGGGACAGGTCGCGCGCGGCTTCTTCGACAATTATGACGGTTTCCTGGGCGACGACCACGATCCGCACTGGCGGGAGGTCAATCTTGCGGCCGACGCCTCTTCGCCAAACCAGCCATGGCCCCGGCTCGCCGCGGCGCAAACCTGGCTCGATGCGAAGAAGCCGTCGGCCGATGGGTCTCTCGAGGCGTTCCGCGCCTCCGCCAAGTCCGCCGCGGGTTCGGCCGGCTGGCCGAGCGCGGCGGATTCGGATCGACTCTATGACGACCTGACCCGCTGGCGCGGACTGACGCAATAAGGGAGGCGAACGCTGGCCATTTCCTGGAAAGCGCTTTCGAGCGTCCTCGGCGCGCTCATTGCCGGCATGCTGGTGTTAGCGTGCTGGCCGCGGCTCGAGCCGTCGGCGGCTCACGTGAAGGCTGCGGTCGAGCAGCCTGTTTTCGTCACCCAGCTTCCCGCCCCATCCGGGCGGAAGGGGCCGATGGTGCAGTCGATCGCCAAGGACGCCGTCGGCAGGCTGGCGCTCGCCTTGCGCGCCGAGTCCACGGCGCACGCGCAACAGGCCGGAAGCCCTGGCGCGGCCCTCGCGATACCGATCGACGAAGGGCGCAGGCTTTGCGCCGAAGGCCTCGTGGCCTTCGCGAAGGGCGACATTGCAACCGCCCGCGCGTTCTTTGTCAGCGCCGCCGAAGCTGGCGACGCTCGCGCGCTCGTTGCACTTGGCGACAGCTTCGATCCGGCGACGCTCACCCGTCTTGGCGTCATCGGGCTCAAGGGCGACGGCGCCAAAGCGCGGGACTATTATGCGCGCGCGCTCGCGGCGGGCGCCGGCGGAGCGCGTGAGCGCCTCGCTTCCCTGGCGTCGGAGTAAGCGCGGGGGCGACGCCGGGTCTCGCCGCTCGACGGGCGACCCTTCGACAGCGGTCCTCTCATACCCGTTCCAATCGAGCGCGACGCACGCGCTTCGATTCGCGCATGGCGCGGGCGCGCATTCGCGCTTCGGCCATCAAGGCGATGATCGCGCGCCCATTTCGTCAGGGCGCGCGTCAAGGTCCACCTCTATCCGGACGGCTCCCATGCCGTCTTCCACGGCCCAAGATGCATCGGCCGATATGATGAGAAAGGACGGCTCAGGGAGGACGCCTCAGTTCAACGCGCCGCCTAAATCCGCTCGGCGGCGCGCGCCTGTGGACGGCATGGACAGGCTTCCGGCCTGCCCACTCCGCCCGCAGGAACAAAAGCAGAAGAAGCGGACAAATTACGGGCTACCAAAACCGGACAACTTCATTCGCTATCGACAGAAATTGTCGGCTCTTATCTCGCTAGCTGGGCTGATCTTGCAAGTTCGCCAGGACGGTCATGCCGTCCCGGACATGATCCGGGGATCGTGAGTCGCTCTCCCCAGGGGTACGGTATGATCCACACACCTATTTCTGGAGCCCTTTACGGCGCCATTACGGCCATTACGGCCGTTACCGTCCCGTCATTACGACGACAGGCCATTACGGTGACAGTTTACTTAACCCCCAAATCCCGCACTCCTCCTCCCAGACAGCGCCGCCCGTCGGCGCCTTTAGGTGAGAGCCCGCGAGAAAAGTGCTTTGAATTGGGGATTGAGTAAACTGTCACCGTAATCGCGAACGCCTGAAAAGGTCGGGTCGCAAAAAAGCTTGCGCCTCGCCTTTCTCATCACCTGATAGAGCGCCCGCGTAATTGACGAACTTTGTTATCGTTTCAACTATCCGAGACGTACATATTCGCTGTAGCGACTGTAAGCCGTAAGCCAAGGCGGTGTCGTAGGGCAGTCCTGACAGGCGCGCGATCCGACGGGTGTTTGCACCGCTTTCCTGGGCGTCGGCCCGGCCTATAACTCGGTCGGAGAATTACGGTCAGAGGCCGCTCGCGGCGCACCGTCATTAGCCCCTGTTCGCCCGCCCCTCGCCCTCACCCGCCCGCCCCTCACGCCAGCGCGATGCGCGACGTCGGGCCGGCGGCGCGAACGCGCTCGTCGGCTTGGGCTTCGAACCGCTTGAAATTGTCGCGGAACATCTGCACGAGCCGCCCGGCGACCTCAGCGAATTCAGCCTTGCTGCGCCAGGTCTTGATTGGTTCGAGGATATGGGGCTCGACGCCGGGCACCTGCCCTGGCACGGCCAGGCCGAAGTACGGATCGGTGCGAAAATCCGCCCGGTGCAGGGAGCCGTCGAGCGCGGCCGCGGCGAGACGGCGGGTCACCCGGATCGGCATCCGCCGTCCGGCGCCGAACTTGCCCCCGGTCCACCCGGTGTTGACGAGCCAGCAATCGACATGGTGCCGCGCGACCAGTTCGCGCAGAAGCTCGCCATAGACGGTCGGATGGAGCGGCAGGAACGGCGCGCCGAAACAGGTCGAAAACGTCGCCTGCGGCTCGGTCACGCCCTTCTCCGTCCCCGCCACCTTGGCGGTGTAGCCGGAGAGGAAATGATACATCGCCTGCGCCGGGTCGAGCTTGGCGATTGGCGGCAGCACGCCGAAAGCGTCGCAGGTCAGCATGATGATGTTCTTGGGATGACCGGCGCGGCCCGTCGCCGAGGCGTTAGCGATGAAATCGAGCGGATAGGCGATGCGGGTGTTCTCGGTCTTCGAATCATCGTCGAAGTCGGGAATCCTCAACTCCGGATCGAGCGTGACGTTCTCCATCACCGTGCCGAAACGTTCGGTCGTCGAATAGATCTCGGGTTCGGCCTCGCGCGACAGCTTGATCGCCTTGGCGTAGCAGCCGCCCTCGAAATTGAAGATTCCGTTTCGGCCCCACCCGTGCTCGTCGTCGCCGATCAGGGTGCGCTGCGGATCGGCGGAGAGCGTGGTCTTGCCGGTGCCGGAGAGGCCGAAGAAGATCGCCGCGTCGCCGTCCTTGCCGACATTGGCCGAGCAATGCATCGGCATGACCTGTTTTTGCGGCAGAAGATAGTTGAGGACGGTGAACACCGCCTTCTTCATCTCGCCCGCGTAGCTTGTGCCGCCGATCAGCACGATCTTGCGGGTGAAGTCGCAGGCGATGATCGTCTCGGTGCGCGCGCCATGGCGTTTGGAATCGGCGCGGAACGAGGGGAGATCGACGATCGTCAGCTCGGGCATGAAGCCGGCCAGCTCCTCCGCCGGCGGACGAATCAGGAGATTGCGGATGAAGAGCGAGTGCCAGGAATATTCGGTGAAGACGCGCGCCCGCAGCCGCAGGGCGGGATCGGCGCCGGCGTAGAGGTCCTGGGCGAACAGGACCTTGCCTTTGGCGTGGGCGATGAAATCGGCGAACAGGGCATCGAAATGCTCGGCCGTCATGGCGTTGTTGTTGTCCCACCAGACGGCCGCGTCCGTCATGGCGTCGCGCACCACGAACTTGTCCTTCGGGCTTCGCCCCGTGTGCGCGCCCGTGTCGGCGACGAGGGCTCCATGCGCGGCGACCCGCGCTTCATTTCGCTGCAACGCCTGCTCATAGAGTTGCGGCGCGCCAAAATTCCAGTTGATGGCGGCGAGATCGCGGAAGCCGAACCTTTCCGCCCCGAAGTCGACGTTGCGCGCGCCGTTCTCGATCATGGCCTCAACTTCCCCCGAAGGCGCGCGTCGGCGCGCGCAAACAATCCAAGCAAGTTGATCCTGAACCGTCAACCTGGCGAAATCGGGACGCGCCAGCGCGGCTTGCGGCCAGCCGGCGAAGCCAGGCGCTCTATCGAGAACTCGGCCATTGCAATGGGAGCCGCGCCTGCAACGCGAAAACCAATGTTGAGGTGATCGACGCCGTGGTGGGCAGACTCAAGAGGTGACGGAGAAGGTCCCCGGCAAACAACCGTCCCGCATTGCCATACACGGGGCACACAACCCTCCAACTATAACAAGAGGAAATTACAACCCATCGGTTGTATTCGCCGAAGATCGGCTTTTCTTGTTCATAACACGTCAAAACATTGGACGCCGTCGAAGCGATCGTAGCTCTTCGATGAAAAAAGGCGTCTGATTCTCAGATTCTGCGAGGCGAAGCGATGCTCACGTGAATGCGGAGCAAGTCTTCGTTATTGAAGAGGTATTGCTGAAAGCAAAAGCGCAGGCGGAGGCATACGATGCTAAAAGGCGTTAGTATTTTTGCGCTAGCGTTGCAATTGGCTGGGTGCGCAAGCGCTGAATTGAATAGCAATACGGTTGATTTGGCTTCAACAACCGATGATCTTCTGACACAGCAAGTCTTTTACAATTTGTCCAATTTTATCGACAGCGACCGCGCATACCCGGCACAAGCAGTCGTTAGTTCGGGAACAGCGACGACATCTGACACGCTAGGGGGGAGTTTCAGCTATCCTTTAACGTCAATGGTCGCAACGACCGGACAAGTCATTAGAACGGTAGGGGGGATGAGCCCGGGAACCAGTTCACAGAATACCAGAGTGGCGACGGCGGCAGGCAGTTCAATTGGGATTACAGGCAGCGCGAATCGCATACAGAATTGGTCTTATGCAGCGGTGACCGATGCTTTTCGTGCTCGACGACTCATGGCGTTGTATCGATTTGTAACCAGCCACGCCCCGGACGCCGAAGGAAAATTTATTGGTGATTACCCAAAGATATACAGAACAATAAACCTGTCACGTAATTTATGCTTGTACAATCAAGGCAAGAGCGGTGGAGTAGTGACTGGCACTACAACTAAAGCTGGTATCCAAACAAACCAGTATCAATCGACGTTCCCCAAGGCAAAGAGCATTGCGTAACAACTATTACCGCCACTGGCGGCCCTGCGATGACAGCAGGAACCGAAACCTATACAGATATGAAGCCGGATCCATATTATGAACAAGGACCGGCTTGCGTGATCTGCAAAGGTAAGAAGGGGACGAGGTACGTAAACCGCAATCTCACCGGTAATTGGCTCCATTGGCGCGCTCTCCCAGGCGCCTCGCGAACTGATTTTTATTGGCCTGGCGATGTGCCCTTGGGGAATTACGGCCACTACGAGCTTTTCGTCGATCATGCGCAGCAGGAGAAGGTGGCGAAATTTGCACTTTTCGTCCTGGCTGCTGCGACCCAAAGCGACACCAGCGGCGGCGGAGGTGGCGGTGGGGGTGCATCCACCGGCGGTGGCGGTGGCGGTGGCGGCGGGCATGGCGTCGCCCCGCTAGAGGCACCACCCGCGCCCGCTCCACAACTAATTATCCCAAATCAATAATGCTGTATCACGATTCGTAAAATATGCGCGGGTCTGGCTAGAAGAAATGGCGCGGCGCAAATAACTGGCTCCCGTCGCGCCGCCCACCTACCCCTTCTTCCCCTTCACATAGGCGATGTAGCCCTCGACGTCCTTCGCCGGCTCCGCATAGGCCTCGCCCAAAGCCTTGGCGATCGCGCCCATGTAGCTCTTCGCCCATTCGGGATAGGGGTAGTCGATGACCTTGAGGAATTCGAGGCTCGCCGCGAGGCGAATGTCGGCGATTGATGGGCGATCGCCGCCGATGAAGGTCTTGCCCTCGAGAAAGAACTTATGCAGCGCGGCGAGCGTCTCGCCGACCGCTCCCACCGCCGCCTTCTGCGCCTTCTCCTTTTCGGCGGCTGAGGCGTCGCTCGCGCCGACCTCGCCCGGATATTGCGGGAAACCTAAGGCTCCGTAGGTCGCGCGCACGATATAGGGATAGAGCGTGCCGACGATATAGAACATCGCGCTGTCCACCATCGCCCGCTTTTCCGGCTCGGTCGGATAGAACTTGTCGAGATGATGCTTGTTGCAGAGATACTGCATGATCGCGCAGCTCTCCCACATCACGCCCTTCGGCAGGCCCGGCGCCTCCATCATCGGCGTCAGATGCGAGGGGTTCCTCGCGGAATATTCCGGCGTTCGGGTCTTGCCGTAGACATCGTCCTCGGTGAAATCGAGCTTGGCCGCGCGAACGAATACGCGCGCGGTCATGTTGTTGACGCTCGGCTTGATGACATGGAGCTTGATTGCGGACATGGGGCGTCCTCCTATTTGCTGGTGATGAGCTCAGGCGCGTGGCTGCGCTGGTACGGATCCCTGGGCGAGCGGTCCGCCGACAGGCTCTTGGTCGCCGACTTGACCAGACTCTCGATCGCGTCGGCGAGGTGGACTTCCATGATCGCGCGCTCGCCGCGCTTAACGCGCAGATTATGCGCGGCGAACAAGACGTCGGAGCGGGTGAAGCCGTGCGGAGCGTCGAACTTCCAGCATGAAAGCTCGATCAGGAGCCCGAGCGGATCCTCGAAATAGATCGCGTCGAAGATCATGCGGTCGCGCACACCGGTGTTCGGAATGCCGCGCGCGCCGAGCCGCTCGACCGCCTGCATGAACACGGCGCGCGAGACGTTGAACGCCATATGGTGCACGCAGCCGCTGTCCGTCGGGGTGCGGCGACGGACAGGCTTCCGGTCCTCTTTGGTGAACACGGTGATGAGCCGCCCGTCGCCGGGATCGAAATAGATGTGGCTTTCGCCGGCGTTGTCGAGATTGGGCTGCTCGAAAATGAAAGGCATGCCGAGCACGCCCTCCCAGAAGTCGATCGAGGTCTCCCGATCGGCGCCGACCAGCGTGACGTGATGCAGACCCTGGGTCTGAAGCTTTTGCATGGGCCTCCTCCTCAGACTTTTTCGACGAGCTTGGACTTGTATTCGCTGCGCGGGAGAGCGCCCGGGGCTACAAGCGTGATCTCGGTCGTGACCAGAAGCTTATCGCGCAACCGAGCGCGGATGCGGTCCGCGAGGCCCTCGGGCGCCTCTCCCGGCGCGAGCTCGACGCTGACCGGCAGCGGCGGCTCCTGCCGGACGCCAGCGACACGCGGGCGGATCACGATGACGCCCGCGACCGCCGGCTGAAACTCGTTGACCACCTCGCGCAAGGCCGAGGGAAAGACGTTGACGCCGCGCACGATCAGCATGTCGTCGGTGCGGCCGATGCAGCGCACCCGCGGGCTCGTGCGCCCGCAGGCGCATTTGCCCATGCTCAAGCGCACATGGTCGCGGGTGCGAAAGCGCAGGAGCGGCGCCGAGCGGTTGACGAGATGGGTAAGCACGAGCTCGCCCTCTGCGCCGTCGGCAAGCGGAACGGTCGCGCCCGTCTCCGGGTCGATCAGCTCGAAATGCACGAAGCCGCGGCCGCTGAAATGCATGCCGGCCTTCTGCTCGCACTCGCCCCAGAGGGAGACGGAAATGTCGCCGATGCCCATCGCCTCGGTGACGCTCGCGCCCCAGCCCGCTTCGAGCTTGGCGCGCATCGCGGGCTCGCCGCCTCCGGGCTCGCCCGCGACCATTACGCGGGTGACGCTGGACTTCGCCAGGTCCTTGCCGCGCGCCGCCGCCCATTCGGCAAGATGCAGGGCGTAGGACGGCGTCATGGCGACGACGGTTGGCTTCAGCAGCTCGACCGCGGCGACGAGGCGCTCGGTGTTTCCGGAGCCGACAGGAATATGGCAGAGGCCGAGCCGGTCAAAGGCGCCGAGCGCCGCCCCGGCGACAAAGGGCCCCGCGTTATAGGTCGACACGATGCGCTCGCCGCGCTCGAACCCAGAGGCCGCGTAGGAGCGCGCGGACGTGCGCACCCAGACTTCGAGATCGGCGGCGGTGAGGGGAATATAGCTTGGCGTTCCGGTCGTGCCGCTGGTCGAATAGATGCGCACGATCTCGTCGCGCGAGGCGGTCCGGTGCGTCCCGATCGGCTCGTCGGCCGAGCGCGAGCGCCTGAGCTCGTCCTTCTCGGTCAGCGGCACGCCTTCGATCGCCTCGAGGCCGCCGACCGCGCCATGAGTCGCAAAGCCGGCGCGCTCGAGCTTCTCTCGATAGAAGCGCGAGCGCTCGAACAGATATTCGATCTGCTTGAGATAGAGGGGCGCGTCCGATCGCGCCTGATCCTCCCACGGCGCCTGCTCGATGTCGGGCTCGACAATCATCGGGCGGCGCCCTCCACGTCGGCTATATGAACGATCGCTTCCTCCCCTTTCGAGGCCATGAGAAAGCCGATCGGCGTCTCCTGTTCCTCCATGCAATGGGCGATGAGCCCGGCGGTGCGGGCGAGGATCGGCGCGGCGCGGATGAGGCCCACGGGAACGTCGGCGTCGCGAAGGGTCGCCGCGATGGTCATCGACACATTCATCGGCAGCGGCTTGCCCCAGACCTCAGCCGCCGCTTTGGTCAGCGCAAGGGCCGCCTCGACGGAACGCCCCGCGACGCCGCGCTCACGTGCGAGGGCGATCATGCGCTCGGCGCGCGGATCGACGGGCTTATGCAGCGGGTGGCCGTAGCCGGGGAGCGGCTGGCGCTGCTCGCGATATTGGCGCGCGACCCTGAGCGCGGCTGCGTCGAGCGCGCTTCCTGCGTCGACGCGCGCCAGCACATCCCCGATCACCTTCCGGCAGAGGTCGGCCGCGCCCAGAATGACCGTGCCGCAGCCGAGCACGCCGGCGGCGATAGCGGCCTGAAGCGCCGCCGGGTCGGCGTCGTAGGTCATGCGCGCCGCCTGGACGGATGGCGTCAGGCCATGCTCGGCGAGCGCCACCAGGCTGAGGTCGAGAAAGAATCGCTGCTCTTCCGTCGGCGCCCGGCCGGTCGCGAGCAGGAAGACATAGTCGGTGAAGCCGACGCGGCCCATGAGATCATTGACGAGATCGCGGCCGCGCACCGTGATCCTGTCGCTCGACGCTACGGAGATCGCGGTTCGGGCGGCCCCCGGCTTGCCGATCAGCATGGCGTTCCCTTCCCGTCCTTTTCCCTCGCTTTCCGCGTGCGGCGAATGGGTGTAGGACGATTGTAGGACAATATCAGAGGCGCCGCCCGTGTCAAACGCCGCCGTCAGGAGAAACGGAAAGACAAGCGAGACGACTCAGCGACGCGCGCGGGCGGCCGCGCCGCCGGCGCATGGCGCGACCGTCGCCTTCATCGTCGAAAGCTTGCGCGAGGACATTTGGGCCGGGCGCCTCGAGCCGGGATCGCGGCTTGTCGAATCCGACCTGACCGCCCGCTTCGCGGTCAGCCGCGGGCCAGTGCGGGAGAGCTTGAGGCGCTTGAGCGCGGATGGGCTGATCGAGCATCGGCCGCATCGCGGAGCCGTGGTCCGGCGCTTGACCGAGCGCGAGATCCGCGAACTGTTCCTGATCCGGATCGAAATGGAGGCGCTCGCCGCCCGCCTTGCGGCCGTAGCCGAGGCGCCTGAGCGGCGCGCGCGCTTCGCCGCCTCGATCGAGCCGATCCATTCCGATAGCCCCCGCAACCCTTGCGACTATCTCAAGGAGAACGCGGCCTTCCACGACGCCGTGATGGCGCTCGCCGACAATCTCGAGCTGCGCGATCTGGCGATCCGGCTGCAGCTGCCCCTCATCATGGCTCAGGTCGGCGACGTGCTGACGCCTCCGGTGCTCGAAGCGTCGGTCCGGGAACACCGCGCGATCGCCGAGGCGATCTCAGCGCGAAACCCGGAGGCCGCGTCGGCGCGCATGCGCGAACATCTCGAACGGGCGGCGGCGGTGGCGCTCGCTGCGCGCGCGGCTGGCGCATCGGACGAAGGCGCGAGCGCCTCGATTCAGACGATTCTAGGAGGGAAGCGTCGATGATGACAGTTTGGCTTTGCATCGGGATCGCCGTGCTGGCCTTCGCCTTCGGAGGCGCCGGACTTTACCTGCAGAAGCTATTGCCGGAGCCGCATACGTCCGATCGCTCGCGCGACATGATTGCAGCGGTCGGGATGGAAGGCGACGCTCGCGCATTGAAGCGGCTTGGCTGCGATTCGAACGACGTCGGATAGCGAGGCCCGATGCGCAGCCGTCCTGCGATTGAGCAATATGCGAAGGCTTTTGGCGCCCGGCGCCTAACACTCGCGCCTTCGACGCCTGCAAAAAAGGCTAGTCTAAAAGAATGTGCGCACAACCGGCCGTAATCTGAAAAGTTACTTGCCCTCAATAATGCCCCAATGCCAACTTAGCCTCCGGAACCAAAGAACAACGAGAACGTTTGATTCCGCAAACAAACTGGGGGGCTCATAAAGCGCAGGAGCCTGTCATGTGCGACTACTCGTTGGAGATGTACGGATCGCGCCCCGCCCGTGAGGGCGAGTTGTATGTTACGACGCGGTTCCCAAGCGGTTCGATCGGCTTCGCCTCGGGCGGCGATCCGCGCACCGCGGTTTGCATGCAGTGTGATACGAAAGTGATGCTGACGGACATTCCGCCGGCGTTGCAGACGGCTCTCCGCGTCGGCGCGGAAGCCGAGACGACCTTCGCCCAGCGCGAGGCCGGCTTGTATCGCGACGGTCTGCGGTTGGCGGACGGGCGTTTTGTCTCGCTGCAGGATCTGCAGCCTGGCATTCACGCCCATGTGCCGGCGCTGCTCGAGCGTGACGGACTGAGCTTGGCGAGGACGCCAGAGGCCGTCGACTAAAAAGACTGGATCGGCTTACGTCGATCCCCGGCCGCGGCCTGCGTCCGCTTCAAGCGACACGCAGGCTGCGGAAGGCTAATTGTTCCTCGTGACGCGCCAAGTCTTTCTCGTGACGCGCTCGGCGCGTCCTGATCTCAGACATCCCCTCCTCCTGTTCCCTCCCGTCGTACACCTCTAACGATCATAAAAAATCCTGGACCGCCCGACAGGCTCCAGTTGTGCTCACTCAAACGGAAGGGGCGCGACATGGATGTGGCGGTCCATCGCATGGCGCTCCTGCTTGTCGCGATCCTCGTCTGCGGAATCACTGTTTTCGCCGCAGACGAGGCTCGCGCTCATGAGGACGCCATCAGCGGCGTTGTCAGCGGGCAGCAAATTCAGAAAGTCGGCTTTCGGGCCATGATCCAGAAGCAGGCGATCATGTTAAACCTTGCCGGCTCCGCTCGAAACAATCCAAACGGCACAGTCAGCATCAGCCTGCAAGGCGACAGTGAGCGAATCGACAAGGCCCTCGAAGCCATACGCGCCGGGAGCAAAAAATCATCCCGCGACAACAATGTCAGCGTGACCAATAGCCCTCTCGATCCCAATCTCAGGACGTTCACCGTCTTCGGCTGGACGTCGACGAGCCGAAACATCGCCAACCCCTATGACCTGATTTTTCATCTGCGGCCAACCGACGACGAACTGTCGAAGAAACGGGCGGAGGCGGCCTGGAACGCGATCGCCGAAAGCACGCTCAAGGGCGACGATCTGAGGAAGTTCATGAATCACCTCGGCGGCGCAGACTGAAGCGCCGCGCATCAAAGCGCGGCTCGCCGCTATCCGCCGATGCGGGAGAAGATATCGCGCAGCGGCGCCCCGCCCCAGGCCGAAGTGACAAAGTCGTTGTGCTCGACCGAGCCGGCGTCGACGAAAGCGACGACGCCGGGGGTGAGCGCGGCCGGCAGGCTGCTGGCGACCGGCACGCCGGCGCCCTCGAGCGCGCTTCGCACCGCGTCGTTGCCCGCCTGCGAGGAAGTCGAATAGGCGCTGACGAAGAAGGCGTTTCGGCCCGGGCCCTCCGCCCAGCTCACGAATTTCTCGCGCTCGCCATAAAGCGCGTCGAGCAGCACGAGCCCGTGGACACGGGCGCCGTCGCCGCCGACGGCCAGCGAATAGGCGGCGGGCAGATAGCCGCCGCTATAGGCGACGATGACGACCGGCATCCGTCGAAAGGCGCCGCGGGCGTTGGGATAGAGATCGCCAAGCTTCGCCTGCGCCTCGCTCAAGAAAGCGGCGAAGCCTCCCGGCGACCAGAAGCGCCCGGCGCTCGAATCCTGCGCGTCCACCGCGAGCTGCGGCGCCACCAGCACGGCGTTGAGGCCCGAATCGGAGAGCTGGCGCACGATCTGCTGGCGGGCGATGACGTCGCGCGAAAGCGTCGCGTTGTTGCCGTGGAAGAAGACGACGATCACGCCGGGCCTGTTCGGATCGAACGCTTGCGGCGCGGCGAGGAGCACGCTGCGATCGCTATAGGTCTGGTCCTCCCAATGGATTCCCCCGCGCGGGCTCGAATGGCCCAGCCGCCCGTTGTCATCGACATTAAGGAACGGCCGCGACTTGCCGCTCTCCTGATAGTTCGGGATGAGGCCGTGGTAGGGAAAGGCCGAATTCTGGAACGAGGCGAGTTCGATGTTGGCGCCGTCGATCGAGGTCAGCCCAGCCTTGCCAGGCTGCCCCGTCTGAACCGTCGGACCCGCGCACCCCGCCATCAGGAGAGCCGCCCCCAGCGCCGGACCCGTCGATCGCATCCGCCCCACAATTCGACCCCGCATGTCCTATCCTTAACAATCCGTTGGCGGCGCCAAAAGACCTTTTCGAAGCAGGCTTACCGAATCGTGAACCGCGGCGCGCCTGCGATCAGGGCTCAACTTCTTGCGTGTGGCCGCCGACGGGTTTAGGCCCCTCCCCGCCTGGGGGCTGGTCTCGTGAGGTCCGACATGTTCTCGTGCACGCCAGCCGATGAATCCGCCGAGGCGGCGCCCCATGCCGGCTGTGGGTGCTGCACGCCGCAAGTCCGCTCGATTGCGCGCCGCATCGACCGCGAGCTCTCGCGGCGCGGCTTCGTTGCAGGCGTCGGTGCGTCGCTCGCCGCCCTCGGCTTTTCGCCCCGCGCGAGAGCGCAGGCGGCGGAGGGCGCCCGTCCCATCGTCTTCTCGAATTTCCTTCTGTTCGACGGCAAGTCGAGCGCGCTCAGAGGCGGACTTCGCCTCCTGGTCGAGGCGGGGCGGATCAAGACGCTCGCCACCGACGATTTCTCGCCGCCGGCCGGAGCGCAAGTGATCGATTGCGGCGGCCGGACACTCATGCCAGGCCTCATCGACGCGCATTGGCACACGATCTTCGCCGGCCTTCCGATCTCCACCCTTCTCACCGCGAATATCGCCTACATCATGCTCGCCGCCAGCGCCGAGGCCGAGCGCACGCTGATGCGCGGCTTCACCACCGTGCGCGATCTCGGCGGCCCGTCATTCGCGCTCAAACAGGCGATCGACGACGGACTTGCGATCGGCCCGCGCATCTATCCGTCCGGCGCGATGATCACCTCGAGCGGCGGCCACGGCGACCTGCGCCCGTTGTCGGACATTCCGCGCGATGCGGGCGGCGCGCCGTCCGAGCTTGAGCGCACCGGCGCAGCCAGCATCGCCGACGGCGCCGACCAGGTGCGTCTCAGGGCTCGCGAACAGCTCCTGCAGGGAGCGTCGCAGATCAAGCTCACGGCCAGCGGCGGCGTGTCGTCGCCCCGAACGACGCTCGACATGGTGACGTTCAGCGAACCCGAGCTGCGCGCGGCGGTCGAGACCGCGGCGGATCGGCAGACTTACGTCGCCGTGCACGCTTATCCGCCGGTCGCGATCGAGCGGGCGATCGCGGCGGGCGTCCAGTGCATCGAGCATGGCCACCTCATGGACGATGCGACCGCCCGGCTCATGGCGGACAAGGGCGTATGGCTCAGCACCCAGCCCTTCCTGAGCGAAGCGGACACGGGGCCGCTCACCGGCCAGAGCCGCGCGAACGCGCTTCAGGTCTTCGCCGGGACGGACGACGTCTATGCTCTCGCCAAGGAGCACAAGATCAAGACGGCGTTCGGCTCGGATATGTTGTTCTCTCGAAACCTCGCCGAGCGACAGGGAGTGATGCTGACCCACCTCACGCGCTGGTACGGCGCCGCCGACATCCTCAGGATGGCGACCGGCGTGAACGGCGAACTGCTTCAGCTCTCGGGGCCCCGCAACCCTTATCCGGGCAAGCTTGGCGTGGTCGAGGAAGGCGCGCTCGCCGATCTACTGCTTGTCGATGGGAACCCGATCGACGACATCGGGCTTTTGTCCAAGCCGGAGAAGTCGCTTCTCGTCATCATGAAGGACGGCAAGCTCTACAGGGACGCCCGGCCGCAGGCGGGCTAGGCCGAAGGAGCCGGGTAGACCGTTTGGGCGACGCGGCTGGGCGCCGAGGCGAATCCGGATTATTCCAGAAGAAGCCCAATCGCCTCGAGCATCCGCTCAGTGTTCATGGCCGCTTGATTTTCCAATTCTTCGCGACAGGCTCGGACCATCTTTTCGAGGTCGGCTATTCGCTGCATCACGGTATCCAGTTTCGGATCGCCGGTTTTTCCGGGCGGAAGCGCGGGAAGAGGTTTGATAGGAGGCGTATGCACGCGCTTCTTCAGCTCAGCCAGAGCGGCGGCTTTCGTGAGATCGGTCGGCATCTCTCAGGTCCTTTCGGTCGATGGATAAGCGCGTCTTGAGCGACGCGGCGTCGCAAAAGGTTTTAGAGCGCTGACTTAGGTTTTCAAGTCATCGGACCCCGGCCATCCCGGCGATCAACGGGTCGCCGATCGTTCGCAAGCGAGCCGCCGCTCCTCATGCGTCGTCGGGTTCGACCTCGGAGGGATGCGTGTGAGGACCCCAACGCTCCGCCAGAGCCAGCACCAGCGTCGAGACCACGAAGGTCAGGTGGATGCCGACGAGCCAGTAGAGATCGCGGTCGGCTTCATGGTCGATGTTCATGAAGCCCTCGAGCAGCTTGATTCCGGAGATGGCGACGATCGAGGCCATGAGTTTCAGCTTCAGTTCGCTGAAGTCGATCTCGGCGATCCAATGGGGCCGCCCGTCGTCCTTCCGCGAGACCACCGGCGCCACAAAATTGGTGTAGCCGGAGAGAAAGACGATCACGACCAGGGAGGCTGTCAGCGTGAGGTCAACGATCCCTAATTCGGACAGCAGGACCTGGTCGTCGTTCAGGGTCGGCAACTGCGTCATCAGTTGATAGAGATGAAAGCCGCTCTTGTAGAGAATCGCAACGAGGCTGATGGCGAGCGCCAGATAAAGCGGCGCGAGCAGAAACCGGGCCGCAAACAGAATTCGCTCAAATGCGTTCCTGAACATCGATCCCCCGCCCGGTCAAGCGACGCGGCCCGCTTGCTCCATTGTGTTTGAACGGCGCCAGCCGCGCAAGCCGCGGGGCCCTCAGCCGGCGCGGTACGAACGGGCGCGAAGTTCAGCCGCCGCGCAACACGCGTCCGGCGACCGCGTCGAGCTTTTTGACAACCTCGGGATCGCGATGGGACGGATTCGTGATGAGGGCGAAATCGAGCGCGCGGTCCGATCCGGCAGGACAGGCTTCGTGCTCGGCGGGAAATTCGCGCAACACGCGCGCCACGACCGCGCTCGCCTTGTTGGCGTTCTCGCCCATGACCTTGATCACGGCGGCGACGTCGACTGCGCCATGCTCCTCGTGCCAGCAGTCATAGTCGGTGACCATGGCGACCGTCGCGTAGGAAATCTCGGCTTCGCGCGCCAGTTTCGCCTCCGTCGCGCCTGTCATGCCGATGACGTCGGCGCCGCCCGCCTGAAAGCGGAGCGACTCGGCCAGCGAGGAGAACTGCGGCCCCTCGATGCAGACGTAAGTTCCCCCGTCGCGGCAGGCGATGGTCTCCGCCTGGGCCGCCTCCACGAGGCGGCGGCGCATGAGCGGCGCGATCGGGTGCGCCATCGACACATGCGCGACGCAGCCGTCGCCGAAGAAGCTCGTCTGGCGCTTATAGGTGCGATCGTCGAACTGATCGATCATCACGAACATGCCGGGATAGAGTTCGCGACGGAACGAGCCGCAGGCCGATAGCGCGATGATGTCAGTGGCGCCGGCCCGCTTCAGTGCGTCGATATTGGCGCGATAGTTGATGGTCGACGGCGAGAACCGATGGCCCCTGCCATGACGCGCAAGGAACACCGCCTGCGTGTCCCCCACCCGCCCAAAGCGCAGCGCGTCGGACGGATCGCCCCAAGGGGTCGCGATCCGCTCCTCCTTGAGGTCGGTCAGTCCCGGAAGATCATAGACGCCCGAGCCCCCGATGACCCCGACAATTGCTCTGGCCATGCTCACCCCGCTCCTTCGTGAGCGGCTTTCCGGCTGTCGCGCCCTTAGTGCACATCCTCCCAGATCCGCCTCTTCACCGCATAGAGCAGCGCGGCGAACACGAGGAGGAAGATCATGACTCTGAGGCCAATTCTCCGGCGCTCGAGAAGATTCGGCTCCGACGCCCAGGTCAGAAACGCCGCGACGTCCTTGGCGTAATTGTCCAGGGTCGGCGGCGTGCCATCCTTGTACGCGACCGCGCCGTCGGTGATCGGCTGCGGCATCGCGATCTTGTGTCCGGGGAAGTAGAGGTTCCACTGCAGGTCATTCGGGTTCGTGTAGCCGGTCAGGATCGCATGGATGTAGTCGGCGCCCATCTCCTGATATTCGAAGCCCGGCAGCGCGTCGAAGACGAACCAGGGGAAGCCGCGGTCGTACTTGAGTGATTTGGCCAGGAGCGCCATGTTGGGCGGCGCCTTGCCGAACGTCGCCGCCGCGGCCTGATCGTTCGGGTAGGCGTCCGGGCGCGGAATGATGTCGGCCGGCGTCGCGGGGCGCTTGAACATCTCGCCCTTATCGTTCGGCTCGGCGTTGGTGACCTGGTAGGTCGCCGCGAGCGCCCTGATCTGATCCTCGCTGAATTGCGGCCCGCCGGGCTCGGCGAGGGTGCGGAAAGGAATGCTCAGGGCGTGACAGGTGCTGCACACCTCCTTGTACACCTGGAAGCCGCGCTGGAGCTGAGCGGTGTTGTAAGTGCCGAACATGCCCCCGAAACTCCAGCTCAGACGAGGAGGGTTCGGCTGGTCAGCATTGCTTTGCGCGAGGGCAAAACCGCTCGAGAAGACGAGCGCCGCGGCCACAAGGGCAAGGGCGGAATGCTTGACACGCATCATCGTTGAACTTCCTTCCCGAGCCGCCCGCATCATTCCGCCGCAGCCGCCGCAGCCTTCGTCCTCGTGAGCACCGCGTCGGCGATCGACGTGGGGATCGGCTTCGTCTTCTCGGTGAAGCTCAGGATGGGCATGATGATGAGAAAGAACGCGAAATAGCCGAAGGTTAGGATGCGCGCGATGAGCGCCAGTCCCTCGGTCGGCTCCTGCGAGCCGAGATAGCCGAGGCCGACGCAGATCAAGACAAAGATCCAGAAGAAAAAGCGGAAAGACGGGCGGTACTTCCCCGACTTGACCGGCGAGCGGTCGAGCCAGGGAATGAAGAACAGCACGATGATCGCCGCCGCCAGGACAACCACGCCCCAGAACTTGCTCGGGATCGCGCGCAGCATGGCGTAGAACGGCAGCAGGTACCATTCCGGCACCACATGGGCGGGCGTCGCCAGCGGGTTGGCCGGGATCGAATTATCCGCATCGAGCAGATAATTGGGGATGTAAAACACAAGCCAAGCGTAAAGGATCATAAAGACCGACAGGCCGAAGAAGTCCTTGATCGTCGCATAGGGCGTGAACGCGATTGTGTCGCGCTGAGGGTCCTTCACCTCGATCCCGTCAGGATTGTTCTGCCCGGCGACATGCAGCGCCCAGACGTGCAGCCCCACGAAACCGGCGATGATGAACGGGACCAGATAGTGAAGCGCGAAGAAGCGGGTCAGCGTCGGGCCGCCGACGGCGAATCCGCCCCACAACCAATGTGCGATCGAGTTGCCGACGAACGGAATCGCCGAGGTGAGGTTGGTGATGACGGTCGCGCCGGCGAAGCTCATCCCGCCCCAGGGCAGGACATAGCCGAAAAAGGCCGTCGCCATCATCAGCACGTAAATGACGACGCCGATGATCCAGAGAAGCTCGCGCGGAGGCTTGAATGAGCCGTAGTAGATGCCGCGAGCCATGTGAACGTAGCAGGCGAAGAAGAAGAGCGACGCGCCGTTGCTGTGCAGATAGCGGATCAGCCAGCCGTAGTTGACATTGCGCATGATGTTCTGGATCGAGGCGAACGCCTCGGTCGACGACGGAATGAAATGCATCGCGAGAACGACGCCGGTCACGATCTGCGCGACCAGCATGAAGGACAGGATCGCGCCGAACGTCCACATGTAGTTGAGATTGCGCGGCACCGGATAGGCGATGAACGACGAATGAACCAGACCGAACAACGGCAGGCGTGATTCGAACCAGCGCCCAATCGCGCTTTTGGGAACGTAGGTCGAGGGGCCGCTCATATGGTGGATCTCTGATGGACGGGAGGGCTAAGAATTGGCGAGGACGGAGTCGTTGGGGTTCCTGTCAGCCAGCTCTTGCCTTGGCGTCGGCTAGGAAAGCATTTTGTGGGCCAATCGCCAATATGGCGCCAGGGGCCAGATGTGAGGAACACTGTCTACTCGGTCCATTGATGGTCAATTCGACCCCCAGCTGTCCGCCGCCCCGGCGACCGCAGGGTCGCGCCATTGACTTGGCTCGACGCGGCTTTTCGCATCGATCGAATTGGATGTCCATAGCTCTGGAGCTTCGCATTTCTTCCCGCTTCACGCACGCATGACCGCCTCCGCCGCGCCGCTCCTGCTCGCCCTGTTCGAGCCCGACATTGCGCAAAACACCGGCGCAATGATGCGAACCTGCGCCTGCCTCGGCGTCGACGCGGCGATCATCGAACCGGCGGGCTTTCGAGTGGGCGACAGCCGCTTCAGGCGCGCCGCGATGGACTATATCGATGCGGTCAGAATCGAGAGCCACGATTCGTGGGCCAGTTTCGCCGCCTGGCGCGCCGCCAGTCAACGCCGGCTGGTGCTTTTGACGACAAAGGGCGAAACGTGCTTGTGGGATTTCGTCTTTCGTGAAATGGATATTCTTCTCGTCGGCCGGGAATCGTCCGGCGTTCCCGAAGCCGTCCAGGCTTCGGCCGACGTCCGGCTCCATATTCCCATTCGACCTCGCCTGCGTTCTTTGAATGTGGGTATCGCAGCGACAATCGCGATGACGGAGGCGCTGCGTCAGATCGGACGGCTGCCGTCCCGCGAAGAAGGCCAAGGTGATTAGCACTAAAGCTCAAAAATACCGCGGACGTGACAACGACGGACGGATCGGCGATTCTCTTCACGCGGCGCCGCCGGGGACCGGGCCGGAGGAGACGATGGGCGAAGCCAGCGCCTTTCGTGTGCTGATCGCCGACGATCATCCGCTCATGCTCGGCGGATTGCGCCAGGCGGTGCTCGCGGCCGCGCCCGATGCGGAAATCGCGGAAGCGCACGATTTCGACAGCATGGTCGCGGCGCTGGACGCTTCGCCGGACACCGATCTCGTGCTGCTCGACTTGACCATGCCGGGCGTGCGCGGATTTTCCGGGCTCCTGTTCCTGCGCTCCGAGCGTCCCTCCATCCCGGTCGTCGTCGTTTCGGGCAACGAGGACCGTGCGGTCATCCGCCACTGCCTGGAATTCGGCGCCGCAGGTTTCATCCCGAAATCCAATTCGCTCGAAACGATGCGGGCGGCCATCGCGCAGGTCTTGAGCGGCGGCCGATGGACTCCTCCCGACTTCGATGCGAACTCCGCCCCCAATCGCGAATCGAGCGCCATGGCCCGCCGGCTCGCCTCCCTCACCCCGCAGCAAATCCGGGTCCTGATGATGCTGTCGCAGGGTCTCCTCAACAAGCAGATCGCCTACGAGCTCCGCGTCTCGGAAGCGACCGTGAAAGCGCATGTGTCGGCGATCTTCCAGAAGCTCGGCGTCGAGAGCCGGACGCAAGCCGTCATTCTCGCAACCAAGATCGAAGCGGCGCAGGAACTGCTCATCGCGCCGTAGGCTGGTGACGATCCTCGGTCGACGTTTTCCTTGATGCGCGGACGGGCGCACAGGCCGAAGCGGCGCTCACCCCTGAAAGATCAGCAGCACATAGGCCCCGAAGAGCACCAGATGGACGACGCCCTGGAGCACGTTCGTGCGCCCGCTCGTGAACGTGATCATGCCGACCGCGAGCGTGAGGATAAGGAGCGCGAAATCGGTATGCTCGACGCCGAGCACGATCGGCCGGTCGAGAAGGTGGTTGATGACGAGCACCGAGGGGATCGTGAGGCCGATGGTCGCCAGCACCGAGCCGAGCGAGATGTTGACCGCCCGCTGCATCTCGTTGGCGAGAGCCGCCCTCACCGCGCCAATCGACTCGGGTGTGGCGACGAGCAGCGCGATGAAGATGCCGCCGAGCGGAGGCGGCGCCTTGAGCGTCTCCAGGAGATAATCGACCGGCGGCCCGAACTGCTCGACGAGATAGACGATCGCCGCCATGTAGGCGACCAGCATGACGATCGGGCGCCACAGGGGGGCCGGTTTGGCATGAGCCCCCACGTGAGGCGCGGAAGCCTGCTCAAAGTAATCGTGATAGCGGCCCGTCTGGAGAAATAGAAACAGAACATAGAGGCTGAGCGAGACCCCCACCATGGCGGCCTGCTGGATGGTCGAATAGGTCGGTCCCACCGTCGTCTGGGTAAAGTCGGGCAGGATGAGCGCGAAGGTCACGAGCGGCAGGAGCACACTGAGATAAGCGTTCGCGCCCTGCAGATTGAACTGCTGCTCGCGGTGCTTGATTCCCCCGATGAGCAGCGTCACCCCGACCATGCCGTTCATGATGATCATGATGACTGCGAGGAGCGTGTCGCGAACCAGCGTCGGGTTCGGACCGCCGTGGCGCACTACGGCAGAAATCGCGATGACCTCGATTGAGGTAATGGTGAGGGTGAGCAGAAGGGTCCCGTAAGGCTCGCCAAGCCGCTCAGCCAAGTCTTCTGCATGCCGCACGACGGCGAGCGACGACCACAGCACGACGCCGAAAAGCCAGGCGAGGACGCCCGACAGGATCAGCGGATTTGAGAGTTGCGAGAATAGAGGCTTCTCGAACAGCGCGAAGGCGACGACGGATCCCGCCGCGACGGCCAGAAACCATTCCGTCCGGGCTCCCTGCCAAAAGCCGTCCGGCGCGGATCCCAAGAAGGGGGAGGCAACGGGATCCTCCTGCGTCGTCACGCTCCCTCTCTCAGTCGGCTCTCGCTTGAACGGCGCCGCGCCCGCGGTTCTCGAGCGCCCTATCCCTTCCCGCGGTTCTGCCTTTTGTCGATGAGATCGTCGACGACGGCCGGGTCGGCTAGGGTCGAGGTGTCGCCGAGCGCGCCATATTCGTTCTCGGCGATCTTGCGCAGGATTCGGCGCATGATCTTGCCCGAGCGCGTCTTCGGCAACATCGGCGCGAACTGAACGAGGTCAGGCGAGGCGATCGGACCGATCTCCTTGCGCACCCAGGCGACCAGTTCCTTGCGCAATTCCTCGCTCGGTTCGAGGCCGCTCATCAGCGTCACATAGGCGTAGATGCCCTGCCCCTTGATGTCGTGCGGATAGCCGACCACCGCGGCTTCCGACACTTTCGGATGGGCGACGAGGGCGCTCTCGACTTCCGCCGTTCCCATGCGGTGGCCCGCCACATTGATGACGTCGTCGACACGCCCCGTGATCCAGTAATAGCCGTCCGCGTCGCGGCGCGCGCCGTCGCCGGTGAAGTACTTGCCGGGATAGGCGGCGAAATAAGTGCTGACGAATCGCGCATGGTCGCCGAAGACGGTGCGCGACTGGCCTGGCCACGAATCGGCGATGACCAGATTCCCCTCGCACGCGTCGCTTTGAACATTGCCTGCCGCGTCGACGATCTCGGGAATGACGCCAAAGAAGGGCTGCGTCGCCGACCCTGGCTTGAGCTTCGTCGCGCCGGGCAGAGGCGAAATGAGGATGCCGCCAGTCTCGGTCTGCCACCAGGTGTCGACGACCGGGCAGCGGCTGTCGCCGACGACGCGGTGATACCATTCCCAAGCCTCCGGATTGATCGGCTCGCCGACCGAACCCAGGAGACGCAGCGAGGCGCGGCTTGTCTTCTTCACCGGCGCCTCGCCCGCGCCCATGAGCGAGCGGATCGCGGTCGGCGCGGTGTAGAAAATATTGACCTTGTGCTTGTCGATGACCTCCCAGAACCGGCTCATCGACGGGTAATTCGGAACGCCCTCGAACATGAGCGTGGTCGCGCCATTGGCCAGGGGCCCGTAGAGAATGTAGCTGTGGCCGGTCACCCATCCCACGTCGGCCGTGCACCAGTAGATGTCGCCCTCGTGATAGTCGAAGACATATTGATGGGTCATCGAGACGTAGACGAGATAGCCGCCGGTGGTGTGCACGACGCCCTTCGGCGCGCCCGTCGAGCCCGACGTGTAAAGGATGAACAGGGGGTCTTCCGCGTTCATCGGCTCCGCCGGGCAATCGGCGCTCACGGTCTTTTCGGCTTCATCCAGCCAGACGTCGCGCCCGTGTCGCCAGCCGACCGGGTCGCCGGTGTGCCTGACGACGACCACCGTCTTGACGCCGCCAGCTTTTTCGATCGCCGCGTCGACATTGGCCTTGAGCGGCACCTTCCGGCCACCACGCAGCCCCTCGTCCGCGGTGATGACGACATCGGATTTGGCGTCCGCGATACGCCCGGCGAGGGCGTCGGGCGAGAAGCCGCCGAATACGACCGAATGGATGGCGCCAATGCGCGCGCAAGCGAGCATCGCGTAAGCCGCCTCGGGAATCATCGGCAGATAGATGGTGACGCGATCGCCCTTCTTGACGCCGCGGCCTTTCAGCACGTTGGCGAAGCGGCCCACCCGATCCGCAAGCTCGGCATAGGTGATGTGCTTGGACTTTGAGGGATCGTCCCCTTCCCAGATGATCGCCGTCTGGTTCGCGCGCTTGGGCAGATGCCGGTCGATGCAATTATGCGCGACATTGGTGACGCCGTCGTCGAACCACTTGATCGAGACATTGTGGGCGTCGAAGGACGTATTCTTGACCTTGGCGAAGGGCTTGAACCAGTCGATGCGCTTGCCGTGCTCTGCCCAGAAGCCCTCCGGGTCGCTCACCGAGCGCTGGTACATCTCCTTGTACTTGGCCGCGTCGATCCAAGCGCGCTTCGCCCATTCGGCGGGAACGTCATAAATCTTGTCGGACATGGGGCTCCTCCCGAAGCAACCAATAAGCCGTTGATTTTGATTGCGGCCTGGCGAGGGGTCGGTCGCCACCACGATCCCGCCCCCCGTATTTCTTCCGGCTTATGACGGGCTTTATAGGACCGCTTTGCAGCCAAGATCAATCGAGGTTCGCTGGCCGCGAATCCCATCGCCGCAGCGCTCCGCGGGGCCGCGAATGACCACGCCGTTTGCCCGGAACATTGCGGCGCCATGAGCGCGCGCGGTTAGGCGAAGCCTTCCGAGGCCTAATATCGCCGCCTGATCGGGTGATGCGGCGGCCGGCGGCGACAAAGCCGGCGCAAGTCGGGAGCGATTCTGGGCGCGGCGCGCTTGGGCTGGGCGAAGAGCCAATGCCCGTTCCATTGAGCGTGACTTGATCCGCCCTTCGATCCGCGCAACGGCGCGGGCGCGCCTTCGCGCTTCGGCCATGAAGGCGATGATCGGTTCCGATCATCAAGTCCTGATATTAGGCAGAATTTGCCGTCGCCAGCGCATTGAGTGTCGTCAGCGCATTGAGTGTCGACAGCGAATTGAGTTGACAAAAACAGAAAGCAAGAGTATTATTCTGATTGATAGAATCAATTCGAGCTCGGCCGCCGCCGCGCACGCCAGAAGGGGAAGCTTTGCCTAATAACCCGCAGAGCCACAATCCGTAGCGCGAGTTCGAGGCGGAAAATTATTTTTGTTTTTTTCCCCTGTAACCCTTTGAAAAGTCCCGATTCCACCAAACAAATCCAAGCATAAAAAGCATTTTTGTTTGGAATTTGTTTGGTTTTGCTTGCAGCGAACTCGCGCGCCGGTTGTAAAAACCGATGAGGCAGGCTTGAAGCCATGAGATCATGCGCCCGCCTCGCCCAGCGCGAGGACCCGGTCGATAAACGAGCCTGCGCGCCCGATCCGCCCGGCGACGGCTTAAACCCGTTCTGTTTGACTGCGACGGCGCGGGCGAGCATTCACGCTTCGGCGGTTAAGTCGATGATCGGTTCTGATCATCGAGTTTTGGTATGAGCCGCGCTCGAGGCTCAAGACCGTCAAGGGCCCCTTGTTGTGGGAACCGCCCGCCGCCATCCCCGCGCACTGTTCCTGCCGAGCGGAACGATCGCATAGGTCTGGCGTTTAGCAAGTCTTGAGGCGCGCCAATCGCGAGGCTGAGTTTTACCGAGCCATAGGCTTAAGCGAGATGGATCATAGGATCGCAGCGCTGGAGCGCGCATTTCAGTTGGCCAGGTCCGGGCAGGTCGCGAGGATTGACGAGATAAGAAAGCAGTTGCGCCGAGAGGGCTACGACGACCGCGCCGTGGATGGCGGGCCTTCGCTCCTTTCGCAATTGCGGGAGCTTATCAAGGCGGCGCGCCTGGAGCCGGGCCCTCCGCCCAACCCCTAGCGAGGCGTGCGGCAGGCCAAGGGCGTCGGCTCTGAAAGAAAAGACCCCAAGGCGTTCGGACTGTCGTCGGCAGCCGGAACGGTCGGGTCCACCTAACACGATCAGAGAGGCGGCTATGGCGATTACGATGAGGCTTTACTCAACTCCCAATCAACGCCTTTTGCGACGTTCACTGCCTGTCAACCGCCCACGGGCCGGGCCCGGCCGCAGCGAGATAAAGAAAAATGAAGCAATAAAGCAGCGCGGGCTCGCCCATGCTGATCGCGGGAAAGAAGCTCACCGGGAAATGCGCCATGAAGTAGCCCGCGGCCATGAATCCCGAAAGGATGAAGGCGGCCGGGCGCGTGAACAGGCCGAGCACGATCAGGACGCCGCCGACGAGCTCCATCGTTCCGGTGAAGTAGAGCAGTCCGGTCGGCATCTTGTCGATGAACGGCAGGCCATGAGGGAAGCCAAGCAGCTTGCCTGTTCCGTGCTCGAGAAAGGCAAGCCCGGCCGCGACGCGCAGCACGGAAAGCAGATAGGGCGCGAACCGCGCCGGAATCACCGCTGGAACGGTGGAGACGCGGGGAAGAACGTCACTCATGGTTGTCGCCTTTTGTTGGGCTGGACGGTTGGTAAAGCGCCGTGACGGGGCCGCCTATGCCGACAGCTTAGCGGCGACCTTGGCGACAAGCTCGCCTTGATGGCGGGCGCCGTTGAGTTCGAGCTTGCTCGGCTGGCGCTCCCCCTGCCCGCCGGCAATGGTGGTCGCGCCGTAGGGCGCACCGCCGACGATTTCCTCGAGCGTCATCTGGCTGGCGTGGCTGTAGGGCAAGCCGACGATGACCAGGCCGAAATGCATCAGGTTGGCGATGATGGAGAAGAGGGTCGTTTCATTGCCGCCGTGCTGCGTCGCGCTCGAAGTGAAGGCCCCTCCCACCTTCCCGTTCAACGCGCCGGTCGCCCACAAGCCGCCGGCCTGCTCAAAGAAAGCGCCCATCGCGGACGGCATACGGCCGAACCGGGTCGGCGCCCCGACGATGATCGCATCATAATTCGCGAGATCGGCGGGCGTCGCGATCGGCGCTGGCTGGTCAAGCTTGAAATACGCGGCCTTGGCAATCTCCTCAGGAACGGTCTCCGGCACGCGCTTGACGTCGGCCGTCGCGCCCGCCGCACGGGCGCCTTCGGCCTCGGCATAAGCCATCTGCTCGATATGGCCGTAGCTCGAATAGTAGAGAACCAGCACCTTGGTCATTCAAACGTCCTAAATTCGTTCAGCCAGGAGGGATGTCAGAGAATTTTTGCGATCTGGTCGAAGGAAAACCGCGGACTGCGTGGGAACAGCTTCTCATGGTCGCCGTAGCCGATGTTGATCAAGACGTTCGACTTGAAGTTTCCTTCGGGGAAGAACTCCGCATCGACCTTCGCATTGTCGAAGCCGGTCATCGGTCCGGTGTCGAGACCGACGGCGCGCAGCGCGATAATGAAATAGGCGACCTGCAACGTGCCGTTCTGGAAGGCGCTGCGGGCGGCGAGGGCGGGGTTGCCGGAGAAATAGCTCCTCATGTCCCGGTGCGGCATCAGGAACGGCAGATGATCGTAGAACTTCTCGTCGTAAGCCGTGATTGCGACGACCGGCGCGCTCATCGTCTTGTCCAGGTTGCCCGGCGCGAGCGCCGGCCGGAGCCGCTCCTTGGCTTCAGGAGATCGCAGGAACAGCGCGCGCAGCGGCGATTGATTGGCGCTGGTCGGCCCCATTTTGGCCAGCTCGATCGCCTTCTTGAGCGATTCGTCCGAAACCGGCCGGTCCACAAATACATTATGCGTGCGCGCCTCGGTAAAGATCTGCGCGAGTGACGAGGCGTCGATCGTCTTGTGGTCAGGAACGTGGATGGTCATGCGGCGGCCCCTCGAATGTTGCGTCGCAACGGAATGTCGCCCTCCGCCCCAATCATTGCAATTGGCCAAATTATGTTAGAACCTATCGCTGGAGGTGATGGATGATCGACTCGCTCACGCTCGACCAGATGCGTATTCTCGTGGCTGTCGCCGATGCCGGAAGTTTTTCGGCCGCCGCGCGAAAGCTCGGCCGGGTTCAGTCGGCGATCAGCCAGTCGATCCAGACGCTCGAGAGGACCCTCGGACTTGGCCTGTTCGACCGCTCCGGCAAGACGCCGCAGCTGACCGATGCGGGAAAAGCGCTGGTGGGGGATGCGCGAACGCTGATCGCGGCGGCGCGGGCCATCCGCGCCCGGGCCGAAAGCATGGCTCAGGACGTTGAGCCGGAACTCACGCTCGCGGTCGACGCGATGTTGCCGATTCCGCTCCTGATGGAGAGCCTCAAGGCGCTGCGCGTCGCCTTTCCGCTTCTGCCGGCGTCCGTGTACACCGAGGCTCTGGGGGGCGCGGAGCAGCGGCTGCGGGACGGCGCGGCGCGGCTTGCGATCTGTACGATCGCGCCCTCAAGCCCCTGCGATCTGGTGAGCGAATTCATGACGCGGGTGGCCATGTGGCCGGTGGTGGCCGCCAGCCATCCGCTCGCCGCCCTGCCCCTCCCGCTCACGCGCGAAGCGCTCGAGCCGCACGTGCAGCTCGTTCTGACCGACCGCACGCCGCTGACCCACAATCTTTCCGGCGGGATCGTCAGCCGTCACATCTGGAGGTTCGCCGACCTGGCCACCCGGCTCGATTTCCTGCTTGGGGGCTTTGGCTGGTGCAACATGCCAAGTCACATGGTCGCCGAGCATGTCGCCGCAGGCCGGCTGAAGAGGCTCCAGATCGCCAATCAGGAGGAAATCGCCCTCCCCCTCTCCGTCGTGCATGAGCGCGGCCGCTTGCCTGGTCGAGCTGGACGGTGGCTGATCGCGGACCTGCGCGAACGGTTGAAGACCTGCCCCGGCGCGCACCATCCGGAAGAAAGAATGGCGGCAGCCGCGGTCGCCGCCTGAGAAACGCCAATGCCGGTATCGGGCAACTATGGCTTCGCCGCGCGGAGCAGAGCGGCGAGCACGGCTTTCGCTTCGTCGATCAGCCATTCCTGGTATCGATAATACATTTCCGACCCCATCGGCGTGAAATACGAGACGAGCTGCTCCTCGCAGCGGCGATGAAGCACATCAAAGTCCTTGATCAGCTCTTCCGCCGCTTTGCGATCCTGCGCCGTCTGGATGACGTGCTCGGGCGGGAGCGCCTTGATCTGGTCTCGCGTGATGCTGGAATGCGCGCGCGCTTTGATCTGCTGCTCGTCTAGACCGGGATAAGCGAGCGCCTTGAGGCGCGTCTCGAGGAGCGCCCGATTGGCGTCGATGCGCCAGAGCCTGAACCGGCTGTAGACGCCCATCGCGTTCAAGAGGACCGTGGCCCCCATCACCATATAGATCCAGTACGCAGGCGACATCAGGTTCACGGCCCAAGGGAAATATTTGTCAGCCATCTCGGGCTCGCCGCTGGCGAAGAATTCGCGCGCCTCGTCGGCCAAGGGCGCGCTATCCTGCGATTTCGCCGAGGGCGGCGGGTTCACGCGAACGAAATTGGGAAACTCCTCTCGGAGCAGCATGAGAAAGGCGACGCGCTCGGCGCGATGCACGCAGGCGTTGGTCATGACCAGCGTGTCGACTTGCGCGACAAGCTTGTCGCTCGCCGGGATCGGCTTGCCGATGTCGTAAAAGCCCGCTGGGATCCGGCCGAGACGCAGCCACTTGTCTCGGGCCACGAGCCCTTCGATGTCAGCCGGGGCGACGATCTCGAGGTCGTATTTGTTGGCCAGCATGCGCACCATCTGAGCATTTTCGTTCATAACGGAGGCCGCGAGGTCGAGCTGACCGTCACGGACCAATGCCGCTTGCGCATCGAGATCATGATTCGAGGGCTTGAGACCAAGATCCCCGAGATCTGAATTCTCCAGCAAGTGCTGCATCAGATAAGTCGTGCCCGAACCTTCTGGACCGATCCCGACCGAAGCGCCTTTGAGATCGTTGAATGTATTGATTGCGCGTCCGCGCCGGGCAAACAGGAATAACGATTCAGGCTGCGGCAGACGCCCAAGAGTAGCCAGGCCCGCGTCAGCGGGCGTCGGCACGCCATCCTGCACGAAAGCGAACGCCGGAACGCACACCCCTTTCTCGCCGACGAGGCGGGCGATATTTTCGACCGACCCCGCGGTGGCGACGACCTTCAGATGGCCGTTCTTCTTGCGCGCCCGCGCCGCCAGCTTTTCGCCCAGCCCATGATAAGCGCCGGTCGGCGATCCGGTCAGGATGGACGCCCGTAAGAAAGCATAATCGCCGGAGACGGTGTAATAGAGGAGAGCAGCGACGGCCGCGAGAGCGGCGAGACCAATCAAAAGGGCCCTGACCCATGACTTTCGACCGCCGCTAGGTCCGAACGCCAGGTCGTCCAGAAAGCTCATGCCTCGACACTCGACGCCAGATCGCGAATTTCGCGCGTCGCGTTGTATGCGCAGGGCCAAAGGCTCAGCGCAAGGCGGCAAGCGTCAATCTGATTTTAGCCAGCTTACCGCGTTCTGCCCTCGCGCCCGTAGAGCAAGAGCATCGCGACAATGACGACACCGTAAGTGATCTGGCGCCCGGCCTCCGGCATCTGCACCACCGAGAGAATGGATTGCAGGAGCGTGATGAGGATGACGCCGGCGACGGTGCCGAGATAATTGCCCCGCCCGCCGAGAATGGAAGCGCCGCCGAGAACGACTGCGGCGATCGCCGGCAGGAGATAGGCGTCGCCCATCGCCTGCGCGGCTTTGCTGGCGTAGCCTGCGAGCAGGACCCCGCCGAACGCTGAGAGGCCGCCCGCGAGCGCAAACGCGATCAGCACCACTCGCTGCGTGTCGATGCCCGAGAGATAGGCCGCGCGTTCGCGGTTGCCGATGCCGTAGACGGCGCGGCCAAAGGTGGTGCGGTTCAACAGGAAGATCGCGCCCGCGCCGATCACCGCCCAGACGATGAGCGCATTCGGCAGGCCGAACAGAAGTTGCCCGGTGGCGAGCTCCCGCATAGCCGGCGACGAGGAATCTTGCGGCGAGAACCCGCCGGTGTGGGCCACCATCAGCCCCTGCGCCACCGCATTGACCGCAAGCGTGATGATCATCGAGGGAATACGCAGATAAGCGACGCCGAAGCCGTTGACGAGGCCGAGCGCCACACCGCAAGCGACCCCGAACGGAATCGCCATCGCCTCCCCGACGGGACCCCAGCCCGTCGCCGCCGTGGACATCATGCCGCCGACCGCGACCACCCAGGGAATGGAGAGATCGATCTGCCCGAGCAGAATGACGATCATCGTGCCGGTGGCGATGACGCCAAGGAACGAGGCGACCTTCAATTGCTGCAACAGATATTCGGGCGAGAGGAAGCTGCGCGAGTAGAGCGAGCCCAGGAACAGCATGAGGAGAACGCAACCGAAGGCGATCGCGACCGGCGGATCGATGCGGCGCCTGATCGCATCCGCAAATCCGGTTTGGGCGTTCTCGCTCACGGGAAAAGCTCCAGCCGGTTGCGCACCTGGAACACCCTCGCCGAACCGACGCAGACCGCGGCGAGCAGGACGAGGCCCTGAAAGAGCGGCTGCCAGAGCGGGTCGAGATTGAAGACGAACAGAAGGTCGCCGATGGTGCGGAACATCAGCGCGCCGAAGATCGCACCGATCGCGCTGCCCGAGCCGCCGAACAGCGAAACCCCGCCCAGCACCACCGCGGCGATGGAGAAAAGCGTATAGGTGTTGGCGTTGGCGGCCGACGCCTCGCCCGAATAGGTGACGAAGGTGAGAAAGAGCCCACCGATCGAAGCCGTCAGGCCCGAAAGCACATAGGCGCAAAATTTGGCCGGGCCGACCGGCACGCCAGACATATAGGCCGCGCTCTCGGAGGAGCCGATGGCGTAGGCCGCGCGGCCGATCGCCGAGCGGCTGTAAGGAACCCAGACGACAAGCACGACGCCGGCGAGCCCAATCAGGCTTGCGGGCGCGACGTCGAACGTCTTGCCGGTCAGCGCGTCGGCCAGCGGCGCATAGACGTCGCCGCCCGGAACGGGGCGCAAAAGGAGCGCCATGCCAAAGAACGCCGCTCCGGTCGCAATCGTGGCGACGATCGGCTGCAGGCGTCCGTAGATGACGATGAGCCCGTTGATCGCGCCGCAGGCAAGACCCGTCAGCAGAACGCCCACGACCCCGAGCGTGGCGCTCGCGGCTGTGCCGACCACGATCCATGAAGCGAGGCAATTGGTGAGGACCATCACCGCGCCGACCGAAAGATCGATGCCCGCGGTGATGACGACGAAAGTCTGGGCCATCGCCACCAGCGCAAGCAGCACACCCTTGTTAGCGGCCGTCTGAACCACATTGGCGGTGAAGCCGGCCGGATGATTGCTGGTGTAGATCGCGAACATCACGACGAAGAACACGATCGCCAGAAGGGTCCCGCGGTTCTGGGCGAGGAGATAGCGCCACTCGCTCATTGCGCCAGCGCTCCAGCCGCGGCGTCCTCTGACGAAATGTTGAGCGCGCTCGCGATCAGCGCCCGCTCGGTGATCTCAGGCCCGGCGAGTTCGCGCTTGATCGCTCCGTCGTAGAGCACGAGCGCGCGGTCGCAGCAGCCGATCAGCTCGTCATAGTCGGTGGTGTAGAAGATGATCGCCGCGCCCTGGTCGGCAAGCCGGCGCAGCAGCGCATAGATCTCCTGCTTGGTGCCGACGTCAATGCCGCGCGTCGGATCGTTGAGCAGGATAATCCGGGGCTCCGCCATCAGCCACTTGGCGATGACCACCTTCTGCTGATTGCCGCCCGAAAGCGAGCCGGCCGGAATGTCGATTCCATCCGCGTGGATCTCGAGCAGATCCATGAGCTCGTCGGCCAGCTTCGTCTCGCGCGCCCGGTCGATCATCCCGCCCTTTGAAATGCGCTGAAGCGCGGCGAAGGAAAGATTCTCGCGCACCGACATCGGCAGCATCAGCCCCTCCGTCTTGCGGTCCTCGGGGATCAGCGCCATGCCGATGCGCTTCGCCTTGGCCGCGTGCGGGCTCGAAGGCGAGGCGAGCGCGCCCGCCACCCGGATCTCGCCCGAGACGCCGCGCAGAACGCCGAACAAGGCGAGGAGCAGTTCCCGCTGCCCCTGCCCGTCGAGACCGCCAAGACCGACGATTTCGCCAGTGTCAGCGGTGAACGAAATGTCGCGCAGGCGGTCCCCCCAGTTCAGATTCCTCACCTCGAACAGCGGGGTTTGAGCCTTGCCACGCGCCACCGGCTTCGGCGGAAAGATGTGGCTGTATTCGCGCCCGATCATCATTTCGATGACTTCGTTGTCGGTCTTCGTTCCGGCGAGGTAGGTCGCGACATTGGAGCCGTTCCTGAATACCGTGCTCTCGTCGGCAAGCTCGGCGATCTCGTGCATGCGGTGAGAAATATACAGGAGCGACAGGCCTTCCTGGCGCAAGCGCTTGAGGACGACAAACACCTTGGCGACATCGGCCGCGGTCAGCGCCGAAGTCGCCTCGTCGAGAATGAGAACGCGTGGGCGGCGCGCCAGCGCCTTGGCGATTTCGACCATCTGCCGGCGCGACAGGGCTAAGTCCTTGACCAGCGCCATTGGATGGATGTCGGTCGCGCCGGCGCGCTCGAGCGCCTCCTCAGCGAGACGACGCTGCACGCGCCGGTCGATCATGCCGAAACGGCGCGGCGGATTCGATATGGCGATGTTGTCCGCGACCGAGAGGTCGGGAACGAGAGAAAGCTCCTGGAAGATGCACACGATACCGGCGCGATTGGCGGCGGCCGGCGAATCGAAAGAGACCTCCGCGCCGTCGAGCACGATGCGGCCCGCGTCCGGGGCGACAACGCCGGACAGGATCTTGATCAGCGTCGACTTGCCCGCGCCGTTTTCGCCGAGGATGGCGTGAATGCGGCCCGCGAACAGGGTGAGATTCGCGTTGGCGAGGGCGCGCACGCCCCCGTAACGCTTGGAAACGCCCGCCATGCGCAGGATCGGCGAGGCCGTCGACTCTGCTTCGCTCACGCCGCCAAACCTCTCGCCCCTTCAAGACGCCTATGGGCTCGCGACGCGCCAGCCTCGCGCCGGCCCCGCCGGGACATTTCGTTTCCCGGCGGCCGCGTTGTGTCGACGCTACTTGTTTTCCTTCGTCTGCCCCATGATTTCAGCCGCGCTGAAGTTGATGTTGCAGGTCGGGAAGGAATTGCCGACGAAGAAATTGTCGCCGAGCTTGGGGTAAAAATTCACGTCCGGCTTGAAGTTGGGATCTTCCGCCGTGGCGAGCGGCAGCTTGATCGCCTGCGGCACGACCTGGCCCTCGAGCGCGTCGATCGCGGTCTTGATCGCGACGGCGACCTGCGCCGGCCCGCTGCCGCCTGACGCGCATTTGAGGCCCTGGTCCGAGAGCTTGGCGCAGAACTTTCGGAAGCCGTTCTCGGTTTCGCCGCCGAACGGCGCCATCGGCTGCTTGGCGTCCAACATCGCCTGCACGACGCCGGTGTCGCCGCCCTGGGCGGTGTAGCCGTCGAAGTGCTTCTGCACCGCGATCGCGTCGGCGGTCACCTTCTGCGCCGTCGGGTCGTCCCACTTACCGTACACTTCAACCACGTCCCACTTCTTGCCGGTCTTATCCAAAGTCTCGTGGATGCCGTCGTGACGGTCGCGGTCGACGGAAGTGCCGGAGACGCCGCGCACTTCGAGGACCTTGCCGCCGTTCGGCAGATGCTTGGCGAGCCATTCCGCCCAATAGACGCCGAGCCCCTTCTGATCGACATCGACGTTGATCGCGTCCTCGGTGTCGAGCGTGTTGTCGAAGGCGACGAGCACGACTCCCGCCTCCTTCGCCCGCTTGATCACCGGCTTGAACGCTTCCGGATTCTGGGCGTCGGTGACGATCGCGTCGTAACCGGAATCGATGAAGTTGTTGATCGCAGCGATCTGCGCGGGGACGTCCTCGCCGGTCGAGACGACCTTGAATTCCTTGAGCTTGGCGGCGACCTCGGGTTGAGCCGCGTAGGCCTTGGCGGTCTGGATCATCTGGATGCGCCAGGTGTTGGCGATGTATCCGTTGGCGAGCGCGATGCGAAACGGCCCCTTCTTCGCCGGCCACTGCAGAAACTTCGTATCGGCCTTCCAAGGCGCGAAGCATTTCGGGTCGTTCGCGGGGCCAGCCACAACTTTCGGCCCGGCGGCGAACGCAGGCGCCGACAAAGCGCATGCGGCGGTCAACATCGCCCCGCCGGCAACGGCGACAGCGAGATGGCGAAAATGATTCATGGTCTTCCTCCCGTTTATGTGTCGACCGGCCTTTTCCAGGCTGGCCGCCGTCAGCGCAGATTTCTTCGGTCGCACGCCGGCGGTGACACCGCCGCGCCGCGCTACGCCTTAACGGCGCTCTGCCTGCGCTGACATGCCAGTATAACAAACCGCCTCAGGCGCACAAGCCCGGGACGGCCGCCGCTGGCCGCTTCTGAAGCGCCGCCGCCATGCTACATGGCTTGCCGCGATCTGAGCGGCGCCGCGCCGCCAGCATCCGTTCACCGGGAGGCAGGAATGGCCACAGTCAAGCTCTGGACCGACGCGGAGGTGGAAGCGCAACCAAAGGTCAAGGCGGTTTTTGATGACATCCGGGCGACCCGGAAGTCGGACTTCGTCAACAATTTCTGGCGCGGCCTCGCCAATCAGCCCGAGATTCTCGAACGCACCTGGAACGCGTTGAAAGCGGTGATGGGCGCGCCGGGGCCGCTTGATCCGCTCACGCGGGAACTGATCTATATCGCCGTGTCGATAACGAACGGCTGCGCCTATTGCATCCATTCGCACACCGCCGCGGCGCGCGCGAAGGGGATGACCGAGGCGCAATATTCCGACTTTCTGGCGGTTGTGGCCATGGCTTCGCAGACAAACGCCCTGGTGACGGGCCTGCAATTGCCGGTCGACCCGGCCTTCCTCATCGAGAACTGAACGGGAGGGCCCGCCGGCCCTCCCACTGGCAAATTGGCGCTCGGCCAGCAAAAAGCCCGCCCGGGATCGCTCCCGGGCGGGCTCCTGGCTTCGGCAAGCCGCAGTGAATTATTTCGCCTTGTCCGCTTTGTCGCGCGCTTTCAACGCGGCGCCCAGAATATCGCCAAGCGAGGCGCCCGAATCGGCGGAGCCATACTGGGCGATCGCCTCCTTCTCCTCGGCGACTTCGAGCGCCTTGATGGAGACGGCGATCTTGCGCGCCCGACGATCGAACTGGGTAATGCGCGCATCGACCTTCTCGCCGACCGAGAAGCGCTCGGGACGCTGGTCGCCGCGGTCGCGCGCGATTTCGTTGCGCTTGATGAAGGCGGTGAGATCCGTGCCCACGATCTTCACCTCAAGGCCGCCGTCCTTGACCTCGATAACCTCGCAGGTCACGACGGAGCCCTTGCGCAGATCGCCCTCGCCGCCCTCGGCGCCCTCTCCGACCTTCTTGGCCGCAAAGGGATCGCTGGCGAGCTGCTTGACGCCGATCGCGATGCGCTCCTTCTCGACATCGATGTCGAGCACCTTGGCCTGGACCGTGTCGCCCTTCTTGTAGTCCTCGATCGCCTGCTCCCCGGGCCGATTCCAGTCGAGATCGGAGAGATGGACCATTCCGTCGACATCGCCGTCGAGGCCGATGAAGAGCCCGAACTCGGTCTTGTTCTTGACCTCGCCCTCGACAGTCGAGCCGATCGGATGCCTCTCGGCGAAGGCTTCCCACGGGTTCTGCAGCGTCTGCTTGAGGCCCAGCGAAATGCGGCGCTTGGCGGCGTCGACCTCGAGCACCTGAACCTCGACTTCCTGGCTGGTCGCGACGATCTTGCCGGGGTGGACGTTCTTCTTGGTCCAGGACATTTCGGAGACGTGGATGAGGCCCTCGATGCCCGGCTCAAGCTCGACGAACGCGCCATAGTCGGCGATGTTGGTGACCCGGCCCTTCAGCTTCTGGCCGATGCTGTAGCGCGTCTCGATGTTCGACCACGGGTCTTCCTGCAGCTGCTTCATGCCGAGCGAGATGCGGTGCGTCTCGTGGTTGATCTTGATGATGCGCACCTTGACCTGCTGGCCGATGGTCAAGACTTCGCTCGGATGATTGACGCGGCGCCAGGCGATGTCGGTCACGTGCAGGAGGCCGTCGATGCCGCCGAGATCGACGAACGCGCCATAGTCGGTCAGGTTCTTGACCGTGCCCTCGATGACCTGCCCCTCGGCGAGGTTGGCGACGATCTCGTGGCGCTGCTCGGCCCGGCTCTCCTCGAGCACGGTGCGGCGGGAAACGACGATATTGCCGCGGCGCCGGTCCATCTTCAGGATCTGGAACGGCTGAGGCATGTTCATCAGCGGTCCGACGTCGCGAACCGGGCGAATATCGACCTGGCTGCGCGGCAGGAAGGCGACGGCCCCGTCGAGGTCGACCGTGAAGCCACCCTTGACCTGGTTGAAGATGACCCCTTCGACCTTCTCGTTCTTCTCGAACGCCTGCTCGAGCTTGACCCAGCTTTCCTCGCGCCGCGCCTTGTCGCGCGAGATGACCGCTTCGCCAAGCGCGTTCTCGATCCGCTCGAGATAGACTTCGACTTCGTCGCCAAGACCGGGCGCCGGGTCGCGTCCGTGATTGGTGAATTCCTTGAGCGCCACGCGCCCTTCAGTCTTGAGGCCGACGTCGATGACGGCCATGTCCTTTTCGATCGCGACGATCTTGCCCTTGACGACCGTTCCTTCGAACGCCTCGTCATCGCCGTAGGTCTCGTTCAACAGTGCCGTGAAATCCTCGCGCGTTGGCGCGAGCGACTGTATGGAAGCCATTGGTTCTCCTAGATGACGCCCGTAATTCGGGCCGCGCCGGCTTCGGGTTCGTGTTGACGTTCAGGCGCCCGCCGCTCGGAAGACCGCGCGCGAGCCGCGCACAATCCTCATCGCCGCTTGTTTGCGGCTTAGCCGGCGCATGTCAGCCGGCGGCGGAAGCCCAGGTTTCATCGCCATATGGGGACCCCATCAGGCGAACGGCAGCCGCTAGCAGGAAAGTTCGCCGGGAGCAAGGAGGAAAGCGCCAGCACCTCCCCGAAATCGCGACCGCTCGCGCGACCGCCAGCGGTCGAGTGATTGCTCGGCGGCCGGGCGAAGACGCGGGCGCCTCGCCGCCTGTCGCTTCAGGTGACGGACTCCAATTCGCGAATATCTTCGTTTCTCGGAGTGAATAAGCCGTCGTTCACCTGGCGTAGGGCGTCGAGGAAAATCGAAATGTCGACGTCCAGATCTTCATCCTTGTCTTCGCATGGCTTGAACCGGCCATGAAAAAACGCGTATTCTATACCGTCTATCAAATACGGGACAACGCCGTTCAGCCTGAACGCGAGCCGCTCTTGGCTTTGCTCGGCGAATCTAAAACTGAACGGGAGAATCTTTCGAATCTTGTAAACCTTACCTTCTTCAAGATATTCGTCAACAAAACGGTTCCTGACGCCGTCTATAGGCTGGGCATTAACGCAAACGATCTTTTGACCCACGTACCAATCGCGCATTTCATTCCCCACCACCGAAGCGTTTATACTTGAAAAGCGAGTTCTTTCGACCCCGAGCGCAAATAGAAACAGCGACCAGTAATGTAGGGGGTCAAGGTCAAATTGCAAATTAACAAATGATTTCAATCTCGTTAAGTTTGTGTAAGCATGTAATTTCTCGCTTTTTTCACGCGAATTGGGTGTTTCACCGCTTTCGTTATGTAAATAATACGATCGGGGGCTGCAAAACCGGCGGCGGCGGAGACACGGGATCCGGGCCAGCCTCGCTCCCAACGCGGCTGGCGAAAATCAGGCGCCAGTCTTTCGCCGGCCAGAAGGCGCGAATCTCGGCAATCCTAGTAGCTCGCGCCGATCGGCGGGTTGCGCCGGAAGGGCCGCGCGCCGGTGCGCGGAATCGAGCACGATGCGCGTAGCGCTCAAATAGAACGGGTCAGGCGCGGGCTCCCAGCGTCTCGTCGAGCCAGTCGAAAACCGTCCGATTGAGGAGCGAACGGTTCATCATCTCGCAATGGTCGCCCGCGCCCTCGGCGGCGGCGAACCCGATCAGCGTCTTCGGACACTTGAGCGCATCGAACAGGGTCTGGGCGCCTTGGGCGAGGGGATCGTTCTCCGCCACCGTTATGAGCGTCGGGCAGCGGATCAGTTCCGCCCGTCCCCTCATGGTGAAGCGCTCGGCCTCCTTGAGGTAGTCGCGCAGGTTGCTGACGCCATTCGCCCAGAAGCCACGCCGGACGATCTTCCAATCCAGCGCCTTGTTCGCCGCGATCATCGCCTCGAACTGTCGCGCCGCGGACGCGTCGATCGCGCCGAGATCGGCCGCCACCGAAGGCGGCAGACCCATCCTGATCGCCGCCGGACGAAACGAATCGAGCATCGCCCATTGTCCCGGGTCGGCGATGCAGGCGGCGAGGCGATGTTCGCCCGAGGCCGCGCGGGGGCTGAGATAGCCGCCCAGGCTCCAACCGCTCAGCGCGATCTTACCCGGCTCGACCTCGGGCAGCGTCAGCGCAAAGTCGACGACGGCGCTGATCACTGTCTCCCAGTCGGGCCGCAGCGGAATGTTGCGCTCGAACAGCATCGCGCCCTGCCCCGGCCCATCGAACAGAAGGCTGTGATAGCCGCGCCGCCTCGCCGCGACGGCCGAGGCGAAGTACATGTCGGCGATCGTGCCGTCATAGCCATTAGTGAAGATGATGGTCGGCCGGCGCTCGCCGGCCAGGCCTTCGGCCGCAATGAAATAGGCGGGCATCGACTCGCCCTCGAACGGAATCGTCCGCGGCGTGACCGGCGGGTCAAAAAGCGCGAGACCCTTGTCGAAAGCTCCGACCTGCTTGCGAAACGCGGCCACGAGCCGCGGATCGACCGGGGCGCCGAAAAGCGGATGAAGGGACGAGGCGTAGAACGCGCTTGCTCTCAGGAAAAGTTCACGCGCGCTGGTCGTGCGGCGCGCCTGCAGCGCCTCCTCGGCCTGTTTCGCCGCCCGGGCTCCCGCCGCAACCCAACACTCATGGAACGCTTCTCCGCCGCCGTCCCGCACCGCGCTCGCAACCGCGGCGATCTCGCCGAAGTCCGGTCCGCCGTAAGGGATATAGGCGAGCGCCCACGTCCCGAACGTGTCGAGAAGCTCATCCTGGTAAAGCAGTCCCATGCCCGCGCCCTCCATCCGTCTGCGGAGGCATCCGTACGGGATCGACTCCGCAGCCTCCAAACCGAACGGGAGGACGCATCGGGGGGCTGGAAGGCGCCCGCTAACGACCGGGCGGAGTTGCCAATCCACCGAATCAGGACATAGCCTCAGCTCTGCTGATCGTCATCGCATGCAAAGCGGGCAACAATGGCGAAGCGCGACAAGGAGGAAAGCATGACCAGGAATTTTCGTGGACGCCGTGGGGGGCGCTGGAAGGCGACGACCGCCTTCGCTCTGGCGGCTTGGGTGCTCGCGTTTGGTCCAGCCTTTGCAGACGGCAAGATCATCGTCGGGCTGATCACGAAAACCAACACCAATCCATTCTTCGCGAAAATGAAGGAAGGCGCGGAGGCGAAGGCGAAAGAACTCGGGGTCGATTTTCGCAGTTTCGCGGGCAAATATGACGGCGACAACACGGGCCAGGTGGACGCGATCGAGCAACTCATGAGCGCCGGCGCCAAGGCGATCATGATCACGCCGAGCGACAGCAAGGCGATCGTTCCATCTGTCGAGCGGGCGCGCAAGGCCGGAATCCTGGTGATCGCGCTCGATACGCCCCTCGACCCTCCGAGCGCCGCCGACGCGACCTTCGCAACCGACAACCTCAAGGCCGGAGAATTGATCGGCCAATGGGCCGCCAAGACGCTTGGCGCCAAGGCGAAGGACGCGCACGTCGCTTATATCGACGCGCTCGCCGATCAGCCCTCGGTGGACCGGGCGCGCGACTTCGGTTTCTCAAAGGGTTTCGGCATCGAGAACTCGGACTGGAAGCAATACGGACACGAGACCGACAAGCGTGTCGTCGGCCACCAATGGGGCGGAGGCGCTGAAGCAAAAAGCCGCGCCGGGATGGAGACGCTGTTGCAGAAGGATCCGAACATCAATGTCGTCTATACCATCAACGAGCCGAGCGCGGCTGGCGCCTACGGCGCGCTGAAGGCGGCCGGCAGGGACAAGGATACGATCATCGTCTCGGTCGACGGGGGTTGCCCCGGCGTGAAGAACGTCGCCGCCGGGGTTATCGGAGCGACCGCCCAGCAATATCCGCTGCTGATGGCCTCGAAGGGCGTCGAGGCGGCTGTCGAATACGCCAAGACGGGCAAGAAGCCGCAGCCAAGCCCCGGTCTCGACTTCTTCAACACCGGCGTCTCGCTCGTCACCGACAAGCCGGTCGAAGGCGTTCCGTCGATCTCGTCGAAGGAAGGCCTCGCGAAGTGCTGGGGCTGAGACGGCCGGCGAACCCCTGAACCGGAGAGGGCGCCGGCGGCGCGTCAGTCCGCCGCCGGCGCCCTCTTGATCGGATCCGTCGGCGCGCGTTGCGAACCGCAACTCCATGGCGCGCGTCACAGCCGTGATCGGAGATCGCATGTCCGAAACCTTCCTGATCGGTCTCGATTTTGGCTCTGAGTCGGCGCGTGGCGTGTTGATTGACGTGAGCACCGGCCGGCAGGCGGCCTATCATGCCCATCCCTACCGGCATGGGATCATGACGAAGGCTTTGCCCGATGGGCGACCTCTGCCCGCCGGGTTCGCCCTGCAAGACGCGGCGGACTATCTCGAGGCGGCAGAAATCATTCTAAGCACAATCGGAGCGGGGCGGCACATTGCCGGAATCGGGGTCGACTTCACGGCAAGCTCGCCCCTGCCGGCGCTCGGCGACGGTCGCGCGATGTCGGAGATCATGCCAGACGACCCGCATGCCTATGTGAAGCTCTGGAAGCACGCCGCGGCGCAGTCTTATGCGGAGGCGATCAACAGCCGCGGCGGCGCGTTTCTCGCCAATTTCGGCGGCAAGGTCTCCGGCGAATGGTTGCTCGCCAAGGCCGCTGAAATCGCAACCGAAGCGCCTGAGATCTGGCGCCGTTGTGACAAGTTTATCGAAGGCGGCGATTGGTTGGTCTGGCGACTCACGGGGCAAGAGGCCCGGAGCCTCGATTTCGCGGCCTACAAGGCGCAGTTCAGCTCGAGCGCAGGCTATCCAGATGGGATCGCCCCGGGTCTGTCGGGCAAGCTTTCGCCTCCTGAGCCGGTCGGGTCCCCGGCCGGTCAGCTCTCGAACGAATGGCGTGAGCGCACCGGGGTCCGCGGCGAGGCTGTCGTCGCGGTCGCCGTTATTGATTCCCATGTCGTATTGCCCGCCGTTGGCGCCTATGGCCCCGGCGTCATGGTCGGCGCGCTTGGCACCTCGGCCGCCTATCTTCTTCTGGACGACAGGGATCGCCCGATGCCCGCGACCGTCGAGGGTCGAGCTGACGGGGCGGCGCTCCCGGGTCTGTGGTGTTACGAGGCAGGACAGGCCGCGTTCGGCGATGTTCTCGCCTGGTTTGTGCGAACGTTTCCGCGCTCCTCCAACATCGACGCGAACTTCGCCGAGTACAATCGGGAGGCCTCAGCTCTGGCCCCCGGGCAAAACCGCCTCGTCGCGATCGACTGGTGGAACGGCAATCGAGTGCCGCATGGCGACAAGAGCTTACGAGGCGTCCTCGCGGGCCTGGACCTTTCGACCAGCGCAATCGATATTTATCGCGCGCTCATGGACAGCATCTGTTTGGGAGCGCGCTCGATCGTCGACCAGTTCCGCGAGGCGAATATACCCGTCGATCGCATCGTGCTGACGAGCGGGCTCGCCAAGAGCAATCCGTTCCTGCTTCAGATCATGTCAGATGTTCTCGCACAAACCATACACATGCCCGTGATTGAGAATCCGACCTGCGTCGGCGCCGCGATCCACGGCGCTGTCGCCGCAGGCGTTGCTGCAAGTTTTGCCGAAGGCGCCGACAGATTTGGCGCGCGCCGCTTTGACGCCCACGAGCCGGATCCGGCTCGTGCAGCGGCGTATCGGAAAATGTATCAGATGTACCAGAATTTGAGCGCCAGCCCGGATGTGCGAAACTCGGTTCGCGCGCGGTTCTGAGGGCAGGCGCGAAAGCGTCCTGCATCGACACGTAGCCCGCGGGACGAGAGGCTTGATTATCGTTGATACTGGCCGTCTTCGAACCCTTCTTTCAGAGCGTTGGGCATTGTTATCAATCTAGTAGATAAGCGAGCGTCGACGCCGGCGCGGCCGCGCGTCAGTCCGGCGCCGGCGCGCCGCATGTCGATCCACGCCGGCGAGTGACCGGTCCATCAAATGTCTCGCGACCCTTGAGGGGTCGCGATGACGGCGTGGAGGGCCTCGCCTGGCAGATGCCCGCGGGCGAAGGCCGCAACGTGGTCGATATGGGCGTTTGACGCCGCCACGAGCCGCGCTTCATCCCGAGCCATCGTCGCTTCGAAGATTTCGCGGTGCTCGGCTGCGATGATCGCCGGATCCGGCAGCGCGAGCCAGGCGATATAGCGGTAGCGCAAAGCTTTGGCGAACACTTGCGCGCGCAGCTGTTTCAGCAGGCGCAGAGGGCAGGCGCCCGCGATGGCGTCGTGGAAGGCGCCGTTTCGAATCTCCCACACCGGATCGCCCCGTTCGCCCGTCTCGATGATGCGGCGCTCTGTATGGGCGAGCTGGTGGAAGGCCGCGATGACCTGGCTTTCCCAGATTTCGTCGCCGTGAACGAGCGCGAGACGCAGGATGTCGGCCTCGATGAGCCGCCGGGTCCCGGTCAGATCGTCCAGATCCTCCTCCGACATCATATCGACCCGGAAGCCGTGGCGGCCCTCGAAAAGGACGAACTGTTCGGCCGCGAGCCCCGCCAGCGCCTCGCGCAGCGGACTCATGCTCACCCCGTAGCGCGCGGCGAGCCCGGTCAGCAGCAGCCTCTCGCCGGCCTTGAACTTTCCGGTGACGATGTCGTCGCGGATACGCTCGGAGGTGAGCTCCGCAAGCGTCCGGCGGCTTGCTTCAACGGTCGCACGGGCGGCGGCGCCGGAACGTCTCGGCATGGGCTTTGTCCCCTGAAGGAAAGCGGTTCTATTGATAGTTTATGACCCGTCTTTCCACCGCCGTGACAACGAGAAAAATCGCGACCGCAAGAGACGAAGAGACGATGATCGCAGCGTAGAGAAGGTCGGACCGGTAGTTAAAGGTCGACTGGATGATGAGCGCGCCAAGCCCCCTGTTGGCGCCGATCCACTCGCCGACGATGGCGCCGACCACGCAGGCCGTGGAGGCGATGCGCAGCGAAGCGAACAGGAAGGGAAGTGAGCGCGGCGCGCGGAGCTTCCAGAAGACCTCGAACGGGCTCGCGGAAAGAACGTGCATCAGCTCCATTTCGCTGGCGCTCGCCGTTTCCAGGCCGCGGGTCATGTTCACCAGAGTGGGGAAGAAGCAGATGATCGACGCGATGATCACTTTCGGCAGAATGCCGATGCCGAAGATGAGCACGATGATTGGCGCGATCGCGAGGACGGGTATCGTGTTGAGAAACAGCACCACCGGAAAATAGGCCCGTTCGACCCGCTTGTTATAGACAAAGGCGACGGCCAGGAGGACGGCGGCGAGATTGCCGATAATGAAGCCCAGAATGCTTTCGACGAAGGTCGGCACAAGGTTCTGCCAGAGCAGGAGAGGATCGGCGGCGATGCGCAGCATCACCTGCCAGGGCGTCGGCACGATGTATTTTGGGACGCCGAAGAAGGGAATCGCGAACTGCCAGAAGGCCAGGAGCGAGAGGGCGCCGAGGGTGGGCAGCACGGCGCCTGAGCCCGGCCAGGCGCGCCGGGCGCGATCATTCAACATGTCCGCAGCACAGCCCTCAGGTGACCCATCTTCTCGACGAAGGCGGGATTCTCGCGCAGGCTCCCGGAAACGGCCGCCTTCACTCCGCGCAGGTCTTCGAGTTCCCTGAGCCGCCCCGGATTGGAGGCCAGGACAAGGACGCGCTGGCCAAGATAGGCCGCCTCCATGATGCTGTGGGTCACAAAGAGGATCGTCATCCCTGTCGATTGCCAGATGTTGAGCAATTCCTCGTTCAAACGATCGCGGGTGATCTCGTCGAGGGCGCCGAAGGGCTCGTCCATCAACAGAATGCGCGGACGCGACAGAAGCGCCCGCGCAATCGCGACGCGCTGCCGCTGGCCGCCCGAGAGCTGATGCGGATAGGCGTTCTCGCGACCCGCAAGCCCCATCATCGTGATGAGTTCCACCCGGCTCAAGTCCCCGCGCTCGTCACGGCGCTGGGCCCGCGACCGCCGGCCGACCTCTTCGGGCAGGCGCAGATTCTCGGTGACCGTGCGCCAGGGCAGCAGGGTCGAATCCTGGAAGACGAAGCCGACGTCGCGCCGGCGCCGCGCCGCCGCGGGGGGGTCCCCGAACACCTCGATCACCCCCGCCGCCGGCGCGAGCAGATCGGCGATAATCCGCAAAAGCGTCGACTTGCCGCAGCCCGAAGGGCCGATGATCGTCAGGAACTCACCGTCCGCGACTTCGACATCGAGACCGGCCAAAACCTTATGGATGCCGGCCGGACCCTGAAAGGCCGCATCGAGGCCGACCGCGCGGATGGCCGGCGGCCTGGTCGTCGAAGACGATCCCCCATCCGAGCGATGCTCAAGTCCGGCCGGCATCAGTATTTCGGACGATCGCTCGCGGTCCGTTCGAGGATGGCGGTGGTCATCGACTGGTCCTGAACGGGCCTGGCCGCGCCCTTGAACATCCCGATCTCATCCATGAGATCGATCTCATTGCCGATGTCGGAAGGCTTGAAGCTGCCCCAGCCGTTTTGCTTGGTGTTGGCGTCGAAGGAAAGGCCCAGCACGAGCGGGATGGTCTTCTTCTCGATCGCGAGATCGAGATTCGGATAGGCCTTGACGGTGATTTCAACCGCCTCGTCCGGGTGCTCGTGAGTATAGCCCCAGCCCTTCGCCACCGCGGTGAGGAAGCGGGCCAGGAGATCGGCGTTCTTGTCGAGGGCCTGTTCAGTGGCGAAATAGACGTTGCCCGGATCGATAATTCCGGCTGCGCTCTCCATCATCGTGATCCGGTCGGGGCCAATGACCGCGAGCGCCTGGGTATTGGTGATCCAGCCGGTGACCACGTCAAGCTGGCCGGTCGCGATCGGCGTCATGTCGAAGCCCATCGTCGAGATGTTCAGTTTCGAGGGGTCGAGCTTGGCCTTGGCGATAAGGGCGTCCAGCGTGGCGCGGGCGGTCGGCTGGATTCCGATGCGCTTGCCGTAAAGATCCTCCGGCTTGTGCACCGGCGCTTTCGGCAGCGAAAAATAGGCGAAGGGCGCCTGTTGATACCCGGTGGCGAAGATTCGCACCGGGGCGCCTGCCGAGCGAGCCAGCAGCAGCTGCGAAACGCCGGAGAACTGGCCAAGCCCGGCCTGACCGGAGACGACCGGGGCAAGCGTCGCCGAGTTGGGGCCGCCCGGGCTCATCTCGACCTCGAGGCCCTGGTCCTTGAAGTAGCCGTTGTGAACAGCCACCACGTCCCCGATCTGCCCGTTGCTCATCAGCCAGTCATACTGGATCACAACCTTGGCGGTGTCGGCGCGGCTCGCCGTCGGGGCGAGGAGGGTGACGCCCGGTCCGGCGGCGACGGCGCCGAGGAGGACGCCGCCCTTGAGAAAGCGGCGGCGGCTGACGTTCCCGGTAAGCCCATTCTCGAGATTGCTCATTGGCTCAACTCCCCAAACCGCTTGCCGCCCAATTCTTCGAGCCACGCATAGACCTCCCAGAGATACTCGTCCGGATCGGTGAAATAGATGCAGCGCGCCTGCCAGGGGTAATCCTTGGGCGGCGCGACGAACTTCACACCCCGCTCGAGCAGCTGGTTGTAAAGCACGTCGATCTCTTCGGGTTTCTTGAGCTCGATCGCCCCGATGCTGCCGTGCGCGCCAGGACCGCGCCGCTTGTTCGAAACGCCGACGGTCTTGGCGATGTGATCGATTTCCCACAGCGCGAAAGCGACGTGCTCGGTCTTGAAGTCGGCGAACCCTTCGGCCTTGCTGCGCAGCGCGAAGCCGAGCTTGTCGCGGTAGAAGGCCACCGACCGCTCGATGTCTTCGACCAGGAAGCAGAAATCGGTGATGGGAGGCATTCCAAAGGGCATAGGGAGAAACTTTCGAAAAACTGACCCACTCTCGATAATGTATCAGCACCAGAAAGGAGTCGAGGCTAAAGAATCGGCGCCGGAGACCGGAAAGCGCTCATTTTTCTCGCGGCCTTCTTTCGGCCGAAACGCGCTCGGCGCGAGCCGATCCGCGGCCGATCCGAGAGCGCCTCGCGCAGCGGAGGCCAGATTCGCGAGAGAGGAAACTCGCGGAGCCCCGGCCTCGATTCCCTCACGGCCGGCGACTCGCCGGTCACCGACGAGCCGGTTGAAGGGGTTCCGTCGATCTCGTCGAAAGCAGCACCCAATCTCGTCGAAGGAGGGCCTGGCAAATGGCTGGGCTGAGACCGCAGGCGAATCCCCGAACCGGAGGAGGGACGCTAGCGGCGCGCTCAAACGCCGGTCCAGCGCGGCGCTCAAACGCTCGGTCCGCCGCCCGTCGCCAGAGTCGCCTTCTAGGAGCGCTGGGCGGCAGATGCGCGATCGCTTCTCATCTATTAGATTAATATATTTATATAAGCATCTGTTCTGTCGTCACCCAATCTATGCCAGCTTCGACCGTCGTGCGGCCAGCTCGCTCGGCGTTGCAGAAAAATGAGCTTAAGCACCTGAAAAGATTGAGTCGCGCGCATTTTCTACACGCCCTCAGGCATGCCAGGGAAAGGTCCAGGTCTCGGTCAGCGCCTTGGGGCCGGCCCGCAGAAAGACTCGCAGGTCCGTGCTCTGACCCGGGTCGACCGCAACGTCTACGCCGGCGCGGAATCCGCGGATGTGGGTGTTGGGAATAAGGAACGTGCGCAGGATGCGCCCCGCCGACGTCGTCGCGACAGTCTCCACCAGCGAAGGATCGCTCATGTAGTAGGACAAGTCGCCGCCGGTAAAATCGATCAGGAATCGCGTCGCCCCCGGCGGCGGCGGCGGATCCGGCGACCCCAGCGCATGCGCGGAAGCGCGGAACGTCGCGACAGTGCGGCCGGACGGAGTCAGGCCCTGATCCGTCGTGGTCGCGGTGATGCGATAGCCAAAGACGAGCGGCTTGCCGACCTCGAGCCCCTGCTTCGGCGCCCAGGCGACGACGATGTTGTCGTTCGTCTCGTCGCCGGTCGGCAGTTCGGTGAGTTCCACCCTGCCCTCGCCCCAGCCTTCGTGCGGCTCGATCCAGTAGCTCGGCCTCAGCTCGTAAGCGAGTTCGAGATCCTCGTAGTCGCTGAAATTGCGATCGCGCTGCAAAAGGCCGAATCCGCGCGGGTTGACGTCGAGGAAGTCGGAGACCCTCGGCGCGGGCGGATTGCTCAGCGGCCGCCAGATCCATTCGCCCGCGCCGGTATGCATCAGAAGGCCGTCGGAATCATGCAGTTCGCCGCGGAAGTCGTCGGCAAGACGCCGATCAGCCTTGCCGACGAAATACATCGACGAGAGCGGCGCAAGGCCAAGCGCGGGAGTGGCCTTGCGCGCGAACAGAGTGACGGTCGCGTCGATAAAGCTCTCCTGGCCGGGGTTCACATCGAAGCGGAAGGCGCCCGTCGCCGATTCGCCGTCGAGCAGCGCATAAATGACGATACGCTCGGCCATCGAGTCCGGCGTCTCGATCCAGAACTCGCGGAAGAACGGGAACTCCTCGTTGATGCGCGGCGGGGCGCCGATCGCAAGACCCCGCGCCGAGAGGCCATAGCGCTGTCCCCGGCCAACGAAGCGGAAGTAGCTCGCGCCCAGAAAAGCGATCACTTCATCCCAGACATGGGGCGCATTGATCGGGAATTTGAGGCGAAAGCCGGCGAATCCGAGGTTGATCGGCAGCACGCCAAGCTTGGTGTGGCCGTAGTCGAACAAATTGGCGGCGTAAGGAATCGGCGCCGGAATGCCGTCGCGCAGCACATTGACGACCACCGGACGCTTGTAGAGGTGGCCTAGATGGAACAATTCCAGCCGGAAATTGGCGCCCTCCTGGCCGAGCAGCGGCTTGTCAGACTTGAAGCGGATGTCGCGCCAACCGTCGAAATCGAGGTTCGCCAGGCCGTCGGGCAGCGGCGGAATCGAGCCGTCGAAGGGCGCGGCGGCAAGATCGCGCGCCCGCTTGACGACGTCCGGATAGCCGAAGGGGGCCGGCGCCGCGGCCGCCGCCGGCGGCGCGTCGGTTTGCTGCGCGGCGGCGGCCGCCAGACTCGCGCCGGAAGCGGCCACGATGCTGACGAGCAGCGCCCGGCGGGACAGGTCATGCATGTGCGTCATTGAGGTTGGGCGATCAGATTGGATGTTGGGGCGATGCGCGCCCTGGGAAGAGAGAGGCGGCGGAGCCAGTCACCACGGCGTCAACGGGCCGCCGCTGGCATTGGTGTGGACGATGGCTTCGAGTCCCATGCTGAAATTCGAGGTGACGCGATAGTTGACGCCGAGGCCGACCGTGCCGACCGCCTGCACCGCGCCAGGACCCGAGAACACGCTGTTGACGGCGTCGCTCGCGTTGAAGGCGCCGTTGTTGAAACGCGTCGCGCGGACGAAATCGACCCCGGTTATCACATAGGGCGTCACCTGGCCGAACCTGTACCCGACGATCGCCGAACCGCCGGCGAAAGCGCTGCCGGTGAACTGGGAATACCCCGGACCCGCCTGCAGGAACGGCATATAGCCAGTCGAGGCCTGAACCCCCATCATGATTCCGTTGTCGAACACATGCTCATAAGTCAGGTCTGTCTCGCCGCCGACGCCGCCTTTGATCCCCTTGCCTCCCCAAACCGAAATCCCCGCGCTAACCGAAAGTCCCGCCCAATAGTCAGGCGCCGGCTCGGCGCCGCCAGGGCCCAGCGCCGGGTAGTTCGACGGGGCGGTCGGCAGATCAGCGGCGGCGGCGGGCGCGCACGCGAGGCAAACCGCGGCCGCGCCAACGCACATGAAGGAAAGACAAGCAATAACGATGCGCATGAGCCTATCTTTGTATCACAGGTCGGCGTGCGAAGCATTGCGGTTTCGACTGCGGCATATTGATGGCGCCCGGTAGTCCACCTCGCCGTCTGAAAGGGGCTCCGGCGATTCGATCCGAGCGCCCGGGTACTGGACAAGGCGCGACACGGGCGCCTATAAGCCGCTGCGTCTCGACGGCGTGAGACGCCCAGGTAGCTCAGTTGGTAGAGCACGTGACTGAAAATCACGGTGTCGGTGGTTCGATTCCGCCCCTGGGCACCATCCCCTCCCGGTTCGTCCGTTTCCTCCGGGTTCAGCCCATCGGGCTCGCTTGTGGCGGCCCGCGCTTGATGGAAAGCGGAAGCGCCTTTAGGCGCATCAAGTCAAGGACCAATACCCGTTCCACGTGCGCGATGCGGCGCGCTCAAATAGAATGGGTGTAAGCCGTCGCCGGTCGGATGGGGCGCGCAGGCTCGTTATCGACCGGGCTCCAGGGGGGGACGCTTGCGCAACGGGTCCTCGCGCTGGGCGAGGCGGGCGCATGATCTCATGCCTGCCTCATCGGTTTTTACAACCGCCGCGCGCGTTCGCTGCAAGCAAAACCAAGCAAATTCCAAGCAAAAATGCTTTTTATGCTTGGATTTGTTTGGTGGAATCGGGACTTTTCAAAGGGTTACAGAGGAAAAAACAAAAATAATTCCCCGGCCTCGAACTCGCGTTACGGGTTGTGGCTCCGCGGGTTTTTAGGCAAAGCTTCTCCTTCTCGCGTGCAACGCGGCGGCCAAGCTCGAATTGATTCTATCAATCAGAACAATACTATTGTTTTCTGTTTTTGTCAACTCAATTCGCCCGGCGACACTCAATTCGCTGGCGACGGCGAATATCAGACTTGATGATCGGAACCGATCATCGCCTTCATGGCTGAAGCGCGAATGCGCGCCCGCGCCGTTGCGCGAGCCACGCTCCAGCCAGCGAGGCGAGGTCAACAGAATCGGTTTAGGCGCGAGGGACTCCGGAATGGCGCCGCAAGCCATTGGAAGCGCTCGAAACCGACCCGGAAACGGGCTTCGCGCCCAAGCGGTGCGGACTTCGACGCCTATTCCTGCGGCAGCGCCAGCGGCTGGACCGGAACGGCTGAGGCGACCGGGCCCGGTCCCTCGCCGTCTCGGTGGTAAATGTCGGGACGGAACTGGACGACGCCGTCAGGCGTCGCCCAGGCGGTGACATAGATCCAGTAGACCGGGACCGGCTGCGCCAGCTTCACGTTCTGCTGCTGGCCGGAGCGGATCACCTCGTCGATCTGGTCGCGACTCCAGCCCGGATTGTCCTTGAGCAGCCAGGCGACATAGTCGCGTACGTCCTGCACGCGCACGCAGCCCGACGAAACGAAGCGGAAGTCGTCGCCGAACACGCCCTTCTCCGGCGTGTCATGCATATAGACGCCATAAGGGTTGGGAATGTTGATGCGCACGAAGCCCAGCGCATCGAGTTCACTGCCGGGGTCCTGACGATAGCTGTAATGCGTCGCATCGTCGGAGTTCCAGTTGATCGCGGACGGCGAAACCTCCTGCCCGTCCTTGTCGAGGATATGGATCTTCTCCTCGGTCAGATAGTTCGGGTCGGCCTTCATCTTCGGGATCAAATCTTTTTTGATCAGCGAAGGCGGCACGTGCCAGTACGGGTTGAAATTGATCTCCGTCGCCTTGGTCTGCATAATCGGCGACTGCCGGTCGATGCGGCCGACGCCGGCGCGGTGGTGCGAATAGACGACGCCGTTCTCGACGGTCTCGACCGAAGCCCCCGGCAGATTGACGATGACAAAGCGCTCGCCAAGGTCGCCGGAATAGGCGCGCAGGCGAATGAGATTCGTCTCGAGCTGCTGCAGACGCGCCGCCGCCGACACGTTGAGCACGGCTAGCGTATCCTTGTCGGCGACGCCGCTCCTGTTGAGTCCGTTGCGCGCCTGGAAGCGCTTGAGTCCAGCCTCCACGAAGGAGTCGAAAACGAGCCCGGAGCCCGCGACCGGATCAAGGTCGCTGGTGGCGACCAGCCGCTGGCGCAGGGCCTCGACTGCGCCGCCCCGGGAGCCGACGCGCAGCTCAGGGCCGGCCGGTACGACGTTCCAGCCGCCGCGGGCGACGATATCCTGATATTTCTGGATCGCCGCTTGCGTCGCATCGACGGTAGCCGACGACAGGATGGGGGTCGATTCCCGTCCCACCGCCATATCGGGCGACGCCTCATAGCTTTGCGGCCATTCCGCCTGACTGACGTCCTGGTTCTCCGCCCTGGCCGGGATTGATCCCAGAGCCACCGCGAAAGCGACGCACGCTGTCGCGCCAAAAAGTGCGCGGCGGGAAAGCCGCGAGACGGTGCTGCCACGCATCAACTGAATATCTCCAAGAACGGACGGTGCTCGCCCCGACCCCTTGCCGCCATGCCCTCAGGCTCCGGAGGACGCTGCGGCAACCGCGACAAGCCTTCGCGCTTCCACGCGCACCATAGGTTTCACTCGGGCGTTTTTATGGCCGTTCCCTTAATGACATATGAACGTCAAAACGGGGCGTCCCGCAAGGAACGCCCCGTTTGGCTGTTTGACTGGAGGCGCCGGGCGGCGCCGTCAAAGCCGATATTTGATCTGGTCGGTCCAATATCGCTCGAGGCGCAGCAGGGAGGCGTTCATCCGGGCGAAGTCGTCGCCTGGAATGCCGCCGATTTGTTCGATCGTGCGCGCATGCTTCTCATAGATGCCGGCGACGATGCGATGCACCTCCTTGCCCCGTTCGGTCAGGCTGATCCGAACCGACCGGCGATCGATGCGCGAACGGGAATGGTGGAGGAATCCGATCTCAACCAGCTTCTTGACGTTATACGAAACGTTCGAGCCGAGATAATAGCCTCGCGTGCGCAATTCGCCCGCGGTCAATTCCTTGTCGCCGATATTGTAGAGGAGCAAGGCCTGCACCGCGTTGATGTCTGAACGCCCGCGGCGGTCGAATTCATCCTTGATAACGTCCAGCAACCGGCGGTGGAGCCGCTCGACCATTGTTAGCGTCTCGAGATACAAACCCGATACCCGAAGTTCAGGTTCGGACCGAGCTGCAATATCTTGCGTTTTGACTGCGTTAATCATAGCACACCCGTCTGTTCGCTTCGGCGGCCGAGCGTTTCTCTGGTCTTCTTGTGAGTAGAACTGTAACGGAAGCGCGTGAATACGAGTTTAAGAGTCAAGATGAATCCAAAGTTTTCAGGCGCTGGTAAATTTCAATTGAATCAAAGAGTTTGTTTACGTTTACAAGACACGAACGCAAGCCAGGGCCTGCCGTTCGGCCCCCAAACGCGGGGGAATATAAGGTCAGGCCCGGTCGCGCGCCGCCCGCCAGCTCAAAAGGAAATAGCCGGCGACGAGCACGATATTGAGCAGCGCGCCGCCGTATCCGATCGCGGCCGCCCGCGGACTGAGGATGGGCGAAGCGGCCTCGACCACCGCGCACAGGAGCCAAATCGCCCCGCCCCAGGCCGCGGCCAGCCACAAGCCGACGGCCGCCAGCAAATCGAGGCAGGCAAAGGCGACAATCGTCGCCTGCAGAGGCAGCGCCATCGTGGTGAACTGCCCGAGCGCTGGAAACGCGCCCAGAATGATCGCCCAGTGGAAGAGACCCTTGGCGACCCAGACCCAGGCCAGGGTGCGCATGTACCAAATGAGCACCGTCTCCCAGCCCAGCCGCGAAACGGCGGACATGAGATCGCGGCGCTCAGTCGTCGGAGGGGATTGATCGACGAGTTCGATTGCGCCGTCGCGGCTCTGGCGCATGGTGTATTTCATGCGTCCCGAGCCGGAAATTTGAGTTCGCCGTCGCCGAGGGGCGAGAAGTAAGCGTCGACCTCCGTCCGCGATGGCGGGGGACTCCAGCGCGGGCGATTGTCCTTGTCGACGATCACGGCGCGAACGCCTTCGTAAAAATCATGGCCGCGGCAGATTCGCGAGACGATGCGGTAATCCATGCGCAAGGCCTCGTCAAAATCAACCGTGGCCCCCAAACCCATCTGTCTCAGGACGATCGCCTGGCTGGTCGGCGATTTCTCCATCATCGCCGCGCGGGCCGGCGCCGCGAAGGCTGGGCTCTGCGTCTCGGCGACGCGCAGGGCCTCCAGGATCGCGGTTCGATCCGGCCGGGCGAAACAAGCCTCGATGGCTTCGGCCTCGCTTATGAGAGTCGAACGGGGCGGCGGCGTGGCGAAGCGGGCGAGCGCGGTCTTGAGCGATTCCTTTTCCAGCGCCTGCGCCAATGCCGGAAACGACGCGCTCGGAACAAAGGCCTGAGCCAAACCCAACGCCAGAGCGTCGCCCGCGTCAGCGCGCAGCCCGGTCAGCGCGAAATAAACGCCCACGTGAAAGGGGAGGCGCGGAAGAAGCCATGCCGTCCCGACATCGGGGAAGAAGCCGATGCCCACCTCGGGCATCGCGAAGACAAAGCGTTCGCTCGCCACCGTGTGCGTCGCGTGCATCGCGAAACCAACGCCCCCGCCCATCACGATGCCGTCCACAAGGGCGACGATCGGTTTCGGATAGGTCTTGATCCGCCGATCGAGCTGGTATTCCTCACGCCAGAAGGTCAGCTGCTCGTCATGCTCGCCCGCGCGGCCAAGGTCATAGAGGCGCCGGATATCCCCGCCAGCGCAAAAAGCCCGCTCGCCCGCTCCGAGAAAGACGATCCGGTCGACGGCGCCGTCCCGGTCCCATTCGTCCAGAGCGGCGGCGATCAGCCGCACCATGGTGAGGGTCAGCGCGTTCAGCGCCTTGGGGCGATTGAGCACAATGACGCCGGCGCGGCCCCGGCGCTCGATGAGCGCCTCCGCCTCTGCCGGCGGCGCCGTCACGCGGCGGCGACTTCCGAGAGCACCCCGTCGATCGCCTTGGCGACCTCCTCGATCGGCGCCATGCCGTCGACTCCGTGCAGGAGCCCGCGCTCGCGATAGAACGGCGTCACCGCGGCGGTGTCGCGCTGGTAGGCCGCGAGACGCGACTTGAACACTTCCGGATCGTCGTCCTTGCGCGCCGGCAGCCCGGCAGCGTTCGCCTGCTCCGCGCGCCGGACAATTCGCTCGACGAGCCTGGGCGCATCGACCGTCAGTTCGATTGCGGCGTCGAGCTTCAGCCCCTTGGCGGCGAGCATGACCTCGAGCGTTCGCGCCTGCGCCACCGTGCGGGGAAATCCGTCGAGGATGAAGCCGCGCTTCGCGTCCGGCTCATCAATCCGGTCGTTGATGATCCCAACAACGGTGTCGTCCGACACCAGCGCGCCCGACTCCATCACCGCCTTCGCCTTAAGCCCGATCGGGGTCCCGGCCGCAACCGCCGCGCGCAACATGTCGCCGGTCGACAATTGCGGGATGTTGAGAGTCTTGGCCAGCCTTTGCGCCTGCGTGCCCTTGCCGGCCCCTGGCGGACCGAGCAGTATGAGCCTCATCGTTTCCGCCCCTTCAACCTGGCCTTTCTGATCAGGCCTTCATATTGATGCGCCTGCAGGTGACCGTGAATCTGCGCGACGGTGTCCATCGTCACATTGACCACGATCAAAAGCGAGGTGCCGCCAAAATAGAACGGCAGGGCCGCATAAGAAATAAGCCATTCCGGCAGCAGACAGATCACGGCCAGGTAGAGGGCGCCAAGCACCGTGATCCGGGTGAGAACGTAATCGATATATTGCGCCGTGCGCTCGCCCGGCCTGACCCCGGGGATGAAGCCGCCGTGCTTCTTGAGGTTATCCGCGGTGTCGGCGGGATTGAAGACGGTCGCGGTGTAAAAGAAGGCGAAAAAGATGATCAGCGCGGCGTAGAGAATGAGATAGAGCGCGCTGCCGCGCCCGAGGAGCGCGGAGATGGTCGACAAGATCCCGGAACTCGTCGAACCTTGGGCGAAATTGGCGACGGTTGTGGGCAACAGCAGCAGTGAGGAGGCGAAGATCGGCGGAATGACGCCGGAGGTGTTGAGTTTCAGCGGCAAAAACGAGCTCTGCCCCTCATACATCTTGTTGCCAACCTGCCGGCGGGGATAGGTGATCGGCACCCGCCGCTGCGCCCGCTCCATGAAGACGATAAAGGCGACAACCACGAACACCATGACGATGACCGCCAGCACCAGCCCGGTGGATATCGACCCCTGCCGGCCAAGCTCGAACAGTTGAACCACCGCCTGCGGCAGGCGGGCGACAATGCCCGCGAAGATGATGAGCGATGATCCGTTGCCGACGCCGCGCGAGGTAATCTGCTCGCCGAGCCAGACCAGAAACATCGTACCGCCGGTCAAGGTCACAATCGTCGAGATGCGAAACAGAAGTCCCGGATCGCTGACGATGCCGGCGCGTCCCTCGAGCCCGATCGAGATGCCATAAGCCTGAAAGACGGCGAGAATGACCGTCAGATAGCGGGTGTATTGATTGAGAACCTTGCGCCCCTGCTCGCCCTCCTTCTTGATCGCCTCGAGCGACGGCACCACCGAGCTCAAGAGCTGGATAATGATCGAGGCCGAGATGTAAGGCATGATGTTGAGGGCAAAGATCGCCATGCGCTGCACAGCGCCGCCCGAGAACATGTTGAACATGTCGAGCACGCCCTGCTTCTGGCCGAGGAACGCGGCCTGGAACGCGTTCGAGTCAATTCCGGGAAGCGGAATGTAGGTCCCGAGCCGGAAGATGACCAACGCGCCGAGCGTGAACCAGATGCGCTTCTTGAGCTCGTCGGCCTTGGTGAAGGCTGACCAGTTGATATTGGCTGCGAGTTGTTCGGCGGCCGACGCCATGGCGGATTTGCTCCGGGCGGCGCTTCAGGAATAGCGCCTCATTTTACAACATACGCTCCGCCAGCCGACGGCTTTGGCGAGAGCGCCCCTAGCATATGGTCGTCGCTGGCGCCAACGTCATCCCCGGGATCGGCGCTCAGGGGGCCGCGGGAGCCGCCTCCTGGCGCAACGTCTTGAGGCTGCCGCCGGCTTTCTCGATCGCCGCCGCGGCGCTCTTGGAGGCGGACTCAACCTCGAAACTCGCCTTCGCAGTCCACTCGCCGACGCCGAGAATTTTGACGCCGTCACGCTTGCGGGTGATGACCCCCGCCTCCATGAGACTTTCAACCGTGATCAGCTCGCCCGCGCTCAGTTTGCCGGCGTCGATCGCGCGCTGGACGCGTCCCAGGTTGACCTCGTTAAGAAGGCGAGGCGCGGGCGGGTTGAAGCCGCGCTTGGGCTGACGGCGATGCAGCGGCATCTGGCCGCCTTCGAAGCCCTTGATGCGGACGCCCGAGCGAGCCGTCTGGCCCTTGCCGCCGCGACCGGCCTGCTTGCCCTTGCCCGAACCGATGCCTCGCCCGACGCGCATGCGCGGCTTGGACGACCCGGGGTTGTCTCTCACTTCATTGAGTTTCATGGATTCGCTATCCTTGCGGACCGTCGACGACGCGCACCAGATGCGCGACCTTGGCGATCATGCCTCGCGTGGCGGGCGTGTCGGCGAGGCGCGCGCGCCGCCCGATCCGGTTGAGGCCGAGGCCCCTGAGCGTCTCGCGTTGCGAGCCGGGGCGGCCAATGGCGCTGGAGGTCTGCTCGAGGGTGATGGTCTTGTCGGAGGTCATTGTTGCTCTCACGAATCGGTCGCGTCGGCCTCGACGCCCTGGCGGCGCGACTGCAGCGTCGACACCTTGAGGTTGCGCCGCTGGGCGACCGAGCGCGGACTATCCTCGCGCGACAGCGCGTTGAAGGTCGCACGCACCATGTTATAGGGGTTCGACGAGCCCTGGCTCTTGGCGACCACGTCGTGCACGCCAAGCGACTCGAAGACGGCGCGCATCGGACCGCCCGCGATGATGCCGGTCCCGGCCGGCGCCGCGCGCAAAACGACCCTACCCGCGCCGTGACGGCCGTTGACGTCGTGATGGAGCGTCCGGCCTTCACGCAACGGCACGCGCACGACGCCGCGCTTTGCGGCCTCGGTCGCCTTGCGGATCGCCTCCGGCACCTCGCGCGCCTTGCCATGGCCGAAACCGACCCGGCCCTTCTGGTCGCCGACGACGACCAGCGCGGCGAAGCCGAAGCGCCGGCCGCCCTTCACGACCTTCGCCACACGATTGATGTGCACGAGGCGATCGACGAATTCGCTGTCGCGCTCCTCGCGGTTGCGATCGCGGCCGCGGCCGCCTTCTCCTTCACGCGCCATTTCCGTTCATCCACCAGTCAAGTCGTCGCGGCGCCCGGCGCGCCGTTCGGTTTCGGTCAAAATTCCAAGCCGCCCTCGCGGGCGCCGTCCGCCAGCGCCTTGACGCGGCCGTGATACATGTAGCCGCCGCGGTCGAACACCACCTTGTCGACGCCAGCCTTCTTCGCCCGCTCGGCGAGCTCCTTGCCGACCCGCTTCGCGGCCTCGACGTCGGCGCCGGTCTTGATCGATTCGCGCAGCGTCTTCTCGAGCGATGACGCGGCGGCGATCGTGTGGCCGCGCTCATCGTCGATGACCTGGGCGTAGATCTGCTTCGAGGAGCGGAAAACGCTGAGCCGCGGGCGCCCGCCCGAATGGGCGAGGACGGCGCGACGGACGCGCGCCTTGCGTCGATCTGCTGTGGTTTGGGAGTGAGCCATGCCGTCGCCTCTTACTTCTTCTTGCCTTCCTTGCGGAAGATGAACTCGCCGGCATATTTCACGCCCTTCCCCTTATAGGGTTCAGGGCCCCGGAAGCCGCGGATTTCTGCGGCGACCTGGCCGACTTGCCGCTTGTCGATACCGGCAACGGCGATTTCGGTCGGTTTGGCCGCGGTGATCGTCACTCCGGCAGGAATGGGATACAGGATGTCGTGGCTGTAGCCGAGCGAGAGCTGCAGGTTCTTGCCGGCGACCGCCGCCTTGTAGCCGACGCCGTTGATCTCGAGCTTCTTCTCGAATCCCTTGGTGACGCCGCCGACCAGATTCTGCACCTGCGCGCGCGCCGTGCCCCACATCGCGCGGGAACGCTTGTCCTGGCCATGCGGCGTGACATGCACTTCCCCGCCATCGATCGCAATCGCGACTTCCTTGGGCGCGGTAAATTTCAATTCGCCCTTCGCGCCTTTGACGGCGATCGTCTGCCCGTCAAGCTTGGCGGTGACGCCGGACGGGATCACGATGGGCTTTTTGCCGATACGGGACATTGGCTCTAATCCGTTCGTTCAAACTCTCCGCGCCGTCAGAAGACGGTGCAGAGGACCTCGCCGCCGACATTGTTCTCGCGAGCGGAATGGTCCGCCATCACGCCCTTCGGCGTCGACACGATCGAAACGCCAAGCCCGTTGGCGACGCGCGGCATCGCGTCGACCGTCACATAGACCCGGCGGCCAGGCTTGGATACACGCTCGAGCTTGCGGATGACCGGCTGGTCATCGAAATATTTCAGCTCGATTTCGAACTCAGAGCGGCCATTGCCGTAATCCGTGGTCGAATAGCCGCGGATATAGCCTTCCGCCTCGAGGACGTCGAGCACCTTCTTGCGCAGCGACGAGCCGGGCGTGGAAACCTTGCCGCGCTTGCGCATCTGCGCGTTGCGAATGCGGGTGAGCATGTCGCCGAGAGGATCGTTCACAGCCATGGGTCCGCCTCCTCACCAGCTCGACTTGACCAGGCCCGGAATCAGGCCCTGATTGCCGAGTTCCCGCAGCGCGATGCGCGACATCTTCATCTTGCGATAATAGCCGCGGGGCCTGCCGGTCACCTCGCAGCGATTGCGCACGCGAATGATCGCGCCATTGCGCGGCAGCGCGGCGAGACGGATGCGCGCCTCGAAGCGCTCCTCCATCGGACGCGCCTGGTCGTTGGCGAGGTCCAGGAGACGCTTGCGGCGGGCGGCGAATTTCTTCACCAGACGCTGCTTGCGCAGGTTATTTTCAATCGCACTTTTCTTTGCCATTTATCGGCTCCGTTTTCCGCGTTTGAGCACTGGGCTCACTGCCGGAAGGGGAAGTTGAACGCCTTCAGCAAAGCCTGGGCTTCCGCATCGGTCTTCGCTGTCGTGCAGACCACGATGTCGAGACCCAACTGAGCCTCGGCCTTGTCGTAGTCGATCTCGGGAAAAATGATGTGCTCCTTGACACCGAGCGCATAATTGCCGCGCCCGTCGAACGACTTCGGGTCGAGGCCGCGGAAATCGCGCACGCGCGGCAGCGCGACCGTCACCAGACGATCGAGGAACTCATACATCCGCGTCCGGCGCAACGTGACCTTCGCGCCGATCGGCATGTTCTCACGCACCTTGAAGGTCGAGATCGCCTTGCGAGCCCTGGTGACGACCGGCTTCTGCCCGGCGATCAGCGCAAGGTCCGCCGCGGCGGAGGTGACCTTCTTGGTGTCGTTGACCGCTTCGCCGACGCCCATGTTGAGCACGATCTTGTCCAGCTTCGGCACCTCGAGCGCATTCTTGTAGCCAAACTCCTGGGTGAGCTTGGGCACGATCTCGTCCCGGTAAAGCCGCTTCAGCCGCGCGACATAGTCCTTCGGAGCGGACTTGACCGCGCCGGCCGCTGCGATCTCCGCGCCGCCTTCCCTGCGCGCCTGCGGCTTGCCCTTGGCGTCCTTCGCACCCGCCTCGGGCTTGCCGGCGCCCTTGGCGGCCGGCGGCTTGTCGGTCTTGCCGGACTTCCCGCCCTTGGCGCCCTTGTCGCCTTTCGTCTCAGCCATCGATCAGGTCTCCGGAGCCTTTGGCGACGCGGACCTTCCGGCCATCGTCGAGAATCTTGAAGCCAACGCGAGTAGGCTTGCCGGTTTTGGGATCGAGGATCGCCAGATTCGACAGATGGATCGTCGCCTCCTTGGTGATGATCCCGCCCTCGGTCTGCGCCGTCTGGCGCGTATGGCGGCGCACGAGGTTGACGCCAGCGACAACCGCGCGACCATCCTCCGGCATCACCTGGCGAACCTCGCCCCGCTTGCCCTTGTCGCGCCCGGCGGTGACGATCACCCGGTCGCCTTTTTTGATCTTGGCGGCCATCAGAGCACCTCCGGCGCGAGCGAGATGATCTTCACGTGATTCTTCGCTCTCAGCTCGCGCGGCACCGGGCCGAAGATGCGGGTGCCGACCGGCTCGGACTGATTGTTGATCAGCACGGCGGCGTTCGAGTCGAACCGGATCACCGAGCCGTCGGAGCGGCGGATGTCCTTGGCGGTGCGCACCACCACCGCCTTCATCACATCGCCCTTCTTGACGCGGCCGCGCGGGATCGCCTCCTTGACCGACACGACGATGATGTCGCCGATCGAGGCGTAGCGGCGCTTTGATCCGCCCAAAACCTTGATGCACATCACGCGGCGCGCGCCGGAATTGTCGGCGACGTCGAGATTGGTCTGCATCTGTATCATGGCCTAGCCGCCTCTTGAAAAATCACGCCTTCGGCGCCGTCTCGCCGACGACGATCCAGCGCTTGAGTTTCGAGATCGGCCGCGTCTCCTCGATCGAGACGGTGTCGCCGACCTTCTGGGTCTTGTTTTCGACATGCGCGTGGTAGTTCTTCGACCGACGCACAGTCTTCTTGAGCAACGGATGAGTGAACCGCCGCTCGACTTTCACGACGAGCGTCTTCTCCTGCTTGTCGCTGACGACGACGCCCTGCAAAATTCTCTTTGGCATAAGTCTCAGTCCTTGGCCTTGACTCTGGCGGCGGCGCGCCTCTGCGCGGCGACAGTCATGACGCGAGCGATATCGCGCCGCACGACGCGCACCCGGGCAGTGTCCTGCAACTGTCCGCTCGCCTTCTGGAATCGCAGATTGAAGCGCTCCTTCCTGAGCTTGAGCGCCTCATCGTGGAGCTGGTCCTCGGTCATGACGCGAAGGTCGGAAAGACGGTTGGTCGTTTTCATGGATCTCAAGCGTCCCCTATTCCGCGATGCGCTGCACGAAGCGCGTCTTGATCGGCAGCTTGGCCGCGGCGAGGCCGAAAGCCTCGCGCGCCAGCGTCTCCGGCACGCCGTCGACCTCGAACATGATGCGGCCTGGCGCAACGCGCACGACCCAAAATTCCGGCGCGCCCTTGCCCTTGCCCATGCGCACTTCAATCGGCTTCTTCGACACCGGCACGTCGGGAAAGACGCGGATCCAGACCCGACCGGCGCGCTTCATGTGCCGGGTCAGCGCGCGGCGGGCGGCCTCTATCTGACGCGCGGTGACCCGCTCCGGCTCCATCGCCTTGAGGCCGAACTCGCCAAAATTGAGCGCAAATCCGCCCTTCGCATTGCCGTGAATGCGGCCTTTGAAGGCTTTGCGAAACTTCGTTTTCTTAGGCTGCATCATGGTGGCATACTCTCGACTGGGCGCCCCTCAGACCGCTTCGCGCCCATGCTCACGCTCGCGGGGTTCGCGGCGTGGGCGATGGGTCGAGGAATGGTCGGCCTCGGCCAGGCGCTTGTCCTGGGCCATGGGATCGTGTTCGAGGATCTCGCCCTTGAAGATCCACACCTTGATGCCGCACGTGCCGTAGGCGGTATGCGCGGTCGCGACGCCGTAGTCGACGTCGGCGCGCAGCGTGTGCAGCGGCACCCGGCCCTCGCGATACCATTCGAGACGCGCGATTTCCGCGCCGCCCAGCCGGCCTGAGCAATTGATGCGGATGCCCTCGGCGCCGAGACGCATCGCGGACTGCACCGCGCGCTTCATCGCCCGCCGGAACGCCACCCGGCGCTCGAGCTGTTGAGCGATCGATTCGGCGACCAGCGTCGCGTCGATTTCGGGCTTGCGGACTTCGACGATGTTGATCGCGACTTCCGAGTTCGTCAGCTTGGCGACCTGCTTGCGCAGCTTTTCGATGTCGGCGCCCTTCTTGCCGATGACCACGCCCGGACGGGCTGAGTGAATGTTGATGCGCGCCTTCTTGTGTGGGCGCTCGATGACGATCTTCGAGATCGCCGCCTGCTTGAGGCCCTTCGTCAGCGTGGCGCGGATCTTCATGTCTTCATGCAAAAGCCTGCCGTATTCGCCCTTGCTGGAGAACCACCGCGAATCCCAGGTGCGGTTGACGCCGAGCCGCAGGCCGATCGGATTGATTTTCTGTCCCATGTGGAAGTGTCTCTCTAAGCGGCCTTGGCGTCAGCGGCGACTTCCCGCACGACAATGGTGATGTTGGCGAACGGCTTTTCAATCCGTCCCGCCCGTCCACGCGCGCGAGGGCTGAAGCGCTTCATGACGATATCCTTGCCGACCCAGGCCTGGGCGACGATCAGATCGTCGACATCCAGTTCGTGGTTGTTCTCGGCGTTGGCGATCGCGGATTCGAGCGTCTTCTTCACTTCGACCGAGATCCTCTTTCTTGAGAACTCAAGATCGGCGAGCGCGGTTGCGACCTTCTTGCCCCGGATGAGCTGGGCGAGCAGGTTAAGCTTCTGCGGGCTCACGCGCAGCATGCGCGTCGTGGCCTTCGCTTCGTTCTCCGCCTGACGGCGCGGGTTGGACAGCTTGGACATTGGCGGTTACGCCCTCTTGGCCTTCTTGTCGGCCGAGTGGCCGTGAAACGTGCGGGTCGGGGCGAATTCGCCGAACTTGTGGCCGATCATCTCCTCCGACACCAGCACCGGAATGTGCTTGTGGCCATTGTAGACGCCGAACGTGAGGCCGACGAACTGCGGCAGGATGGTCGAGCGCCGGCTCCAGATCTTGATGATGTCGGAGCGGCCGGAGCCACGCGCGACGTCAGCCTTCTTGAGCATATAACCGTCGACGAAAGGACCCTTCCAGATCGATCGCGTCATGGCTCAGCCTCTCTTCTTGCGCATATGGCGCGATGCGACGATGAATTTGTCGGTCGCCTTGTTCGAACGGGTCTTCTTGCCCTTGGTGGGCTTGCCCCACGGGCTCACCGGATGGCGTCCGCCCGACGATTTACCTTCGCCGCCGCCGTGCGGATGATCGACCGGGTTCATGACGACGCCGCGATTGTGCGGACGACGCCCGAGCCAGCGACTGCGCCCGGCCTTGGCGATCGATGCATTCATGTGATCGGGATTCGACACCGCGCCGATCGAAGCGAAGCACTGACCGTGGATCAGCCGCTGTTCTCCGGAATTGAGCCGCAGCGATACGTAGCCCTGGTCGCGGCCGACGATCTGAGCGTAGGTTCCAGCCGAGCGGGCGATCGCTCCGCCCTTGCCGATCTTCATCTCGATGTTGTGGACGATCGTGCCCACCGGAATATTGGCGAGCGGCATCGCATTGCCAGGCTTCACGTCGACCTGCAGGCCGGCGATCACTCCGTCGCCGATTGAGAGACGCTGCGGCGCGATGATGTAGGCCTGCTCGCCGTCGGGATATTTGATCAGCGCGATGAAGCTCGTGCGGTTGGGATCGTATTCCAGCCGCTCGACCTTGCCTGCGACATCGAGCTTGCGCCGCTTGAAGTCGACAATGCGATAGGTCTGTTTGTGACCGCCGCCGCGGAAACGCACCGTGGTCCGGCCGGAGTTGTTGCGTCCACCCTTCTCGGATTTGCCAACAGTCAGCGCCTTCACCGGCTTGCCCTTGTGGAGCCCGCTACGGTCGACGATAACGAGCTGTCGAAGGCTCGGCGTGATCGGCTTATAGGTTTTGAGCGCCATGGATCTCGACCCTCAGAGGCCCGTTGTCATGTCGATGCGATCGCCGTCGGCAAGCGTGACGATCGCCTTCTTCATGTCCTGCTGGCGTCCGCGCACGCCTCGAAACGTCTTCCGCTTGCCCTTGCGCAGAAGGGTGTTGACCGCCGTCACCTTGACGTCGAACAATTGCTCGATCGCCGCCTTGATCTGCGGCTTGGTCGCATTCCGCGCGACCTTGAAGACGAACTGGTTGCTCTCGGAGGCGAGCGTCGCCTTCTCCGTGATCACCGGAGCGACGATCGCGTCGTAGTGGCGTACGTCCGTGATCATTTGAACCGCGCCTCCAGCGCTTCAACCGCGGCCCTAGTCAGGACCAGCTTCTGGCGCCGCATGATGTCGTAGACATTGGCTCCCTGGACCGGCAGCACGTCGATCTCCGGCAGGTTGCGGGCTGCGGCGGCGAATCTCGCCTCCAGCGTGGCGCCGTCGATGATGAGCGCATTCTTGAGCGCCGTCTTTTCAAACGAGGCGCGCAACGTCTTCGTCTTCGCCTCCCCGACGTCGGCGCTTTCCCACACCACTAGCCCGCCGGCCTTCACCTTGGCCGAAAGTGCGTGCTTGAGGGCGAGCGCCCGCACCTTCTTCGGCAAATCGTGGGCGTGGCTGCGCACCACAGGTCCCATGGCGCGTCCGCCGCCGCGGAACTGCGGCACGCGGGCCGAGCCATGACGGGCGCCGCCGGTGCCCTTCTGCTTGTACATCTTCTTGCCGGTGCGGTGGATGTCGGCGCGCCCGAGCGTCTTGTGCGTGCCGGCCTGGCGCTTGGCGAGCTGCCAGCGCACCATGCGGGCGATCAGGTCGGCGCGCGGCTCAAGGCCGAAAATGGTGTCGCTAAGCTCGAGCGAGCCCGCGGTCGAGCCGTCGATCGACGTTACGTCGAATTTCATCGGGTCACTCTCCCTTCGCCGGTTCGGCCGACGGAGCGCTCGCCGCCTCGGGATGAACGCGGAACTTGCCAGGCAGCGGGACGTCCTTCGGCAACGGCTTCTTCACCGCGTCGTGCACCGCAATCCAGCCGCCCGCGTGACCCGGCACCGCGCCTTCGACCAGGATGAGGCCGCGCTCGGGATCGGTGCGCACGACGCGAAGGTTCTGCGTCGTCACGCGATCCGTTCCCATGTGGCCGGCCATCTTCTTGTTCTTCCAGGTCTTGCCCGGATCCTGACGGCCACCGGTCGAGCCGTGCGAGCGGTGCGAGACCGACACACCGTGGGTGGCGCGCAAGCCGCCGAAGTTCCACCGCTTCATCGGCCCCGCGAAGCCCTTTCCGATCGTCACGCCCGTAACATCGACATACTGGCCAACGGCGAAGTGGTCAGCGGTGATCTCGGCTCCGACCGGAATCATCTTGTCTTCTTCGACGCGGAATTCGGCGAGCCGCATTTTTGGCTCGACATGGGCGACGGCAAAGCGGCCGCGCTCGGCGTTCGACACATTCTTCACCTTGGCCTTGCCGACGCCCAGCTGGAGCGCGGTATAGCCGTTCTTCTCCTGGGTCCGATGGGCCACCACTTGGCAGCTCTCGACCTGGAGAACGGTGACCGGCACGTGGTCCCCTGCGTCGGTGAAGACGCGGGACATGCCCAGCTTCTTTGCTATGATGCCTGAACGCATTGGCGCTTGTCCTTCGTGAGCGTCTTTGAGGAGAACCCCCCAGAGACGCCCGGCAAATCCCCTTACAGCTTGATTTCGACGTCGACGCCGGCGGCGAGATCGAGCTTCATCAGCGCGTCGACGGTCTGCGGCGTCGGGTCGACGATGTCGAGCACTCGCTTGTGCGTGCGAATTTCGAATTGCTCGCGCGACTTCTTGTCGACGTGGGGCGAGCGGTTGACGGTAAATTTCTCGATCCGGGTCGGCAGGGGAATAGGCCCGCGAACCCTCGCGCCGGTGCGCTTGGCCGTGGACACGATCTCCTTCGTCGAGGCGTCGAGCACGCGATGATCGAACGCCTTCAGACGGATACGGATGTTTTGCGTGTTCATCTATTAGATCCCTGCCGGTCCGAGCGGGGGGGCGCTGGACGCGCCCCCATCGCCAGCCTCATTCGGTGATCGAAACCACGACGCCCGAGCCGACCGTCCGACCGCCCTCGCGGATGGCGAAGCGCAGCTTCTCCTCCATCGCGATCGGCACGATCAGGGAGACGTCGATCGTCACGTTGTCGCCCGGCATCACCATTTCGGTGCCCTGCGGCAATTCCACGATGCCGGTCACGTCGGTCGTGCGGAAATAGAACTGCGGCCGGTAGTTGGTGAAGAACGGCGTGTGCCGGCCGCCCTCTTCCTTGGTGAGGATGTAGGCCTCGGCCTTGAACTTGGTATGCGGCTTGACCGTGCCGGGCTTGCACAAAACTTGGCCGCGCTCGACTTCTTCACGCTTCGTGCCGCGCAGGAGGCAGCCAACGTTGTCGCCAGCCTCGCCCTGATCGAGCAGCTTGCGGAACATTTCGACGCCAGTGACGGTCGTCTTAAGAGTGGGCTTGAGGCCGACGATCTCGACTTCCTCGCCGACCTTGATGATGCCGCGCTCGATACGGCCGGTGACGACGGTGCCACGACCCGAGATCGAGAACACGTCTTCGACCGGCATCAGGAACGGCTGATCCTTCGGCCGCTCCGGCTGCGGAATGTAGGCGTCGACGGCTTCCATGAGCTTGAGGATGGAATCGTGGCCCTGCTCGGGCGACTTGTTCTCGAGCGCCATCAGCGCCGAGCCCTTGACGATCGGAATGTCGTCGCCGGGAAACTCGTAGCGCGACAGAAGCTCGCGCACCTCGAGCTCAACCAGCTCGAGAAGCTCCGGATCGTCGACCATGTCGACTTTGTTCAGGTACACGACCAGCGCCGGGACACCGACCTGCCGGGCCAGCAGGATATGCTCGCGCGTCTGCGGCATCGGGCCGTCGGCGGCCGAGACGACGAGGATCGCCCCGTCCATCTGCGCGGCGCCGGTGATCATGTTCTTCACATAGTCGGCGTGGCCGGGGCAGTCGACGTGAGCATAATGGCGTTTCTTGGTCTCATACTCGACATGCGCGGTCGAGATCGTGATGCCGCGAGCCTTCTCCTCCGGCGCCTTGTCGATCTGATCGTAAGCCGTGTAAGTCGCGCCGCCCGTCTCGGCCAGAACCTTGGTGATCGCAGCCGTCAACGACGTCTTGCCATGGTCGACATGACCGATCGTCCCGATGTTGCAATGGGGCTTGTTACGCGCAAACTTTTCCTTGGCCATAGCCGGACTCCTTATCGTGGCCCTTCGTTCTCAACGCGTGTTGACGCGCCTCACTTGAACTTCTCAATGATCTCGCCGGCAATGTTCGCCGGGACCTGCTCGTAATGGTCGAACTGCATGGTGAAGTTGGCCCGGCCCTGCGTACCGGAGCGCAACTGGTTGACGTAGCCGAACATGTTGGACAGCGGCACCATGGCGTTGATCACCACGGCGTTGGCTCGCATGTCCTGGCCCTGCACGTGGCCGCGTCGCGACAGGAGATCGCCCATCACAAAGCCGGTGTGCTCCTCCGGAGTCACCACTTCCACTTTCATGATCGGCTCGAGAAGGACGGAGCCGCCCTTCTGCAAGCCTTCGCGGAACGCGGCGCGGCCAGCGATCTCGAACGCCAGCGCAGACGAGTCCACGTCATGATACGCGCCATCGATAAGCGTCGCCTTGACGTCGACCACCGGGAAGCCTGCCAGCACGCCCGAACCGGTCACGCTGTTGAAGCCCTTCTCGACGCCGGGAATGTACTCCTTCGGCACCGCGCCGCCGATGATCTTCGATGAGAAACTGTTACCGGCCCCTGGCTCGTCCGGCTCGAACACCATCTTGACCTTGGCGAACTGGCCCGAGCCGCCGGACTGTTTCTTGTGGGTGTAGTCGATCTCGGTCTTCTTGGTCAGCTTCTCTCGATAGGCGACCTGCGGCGCGCCGATGTTGGCGTCGACCTTATAGGTGCGCTTGAGGATGTCGACCTTGATGTCGAGATGGAGTTCGCCCATCCCCTTGAGGATGGTCTGGCCCGACTCGGCGTCCGTCGACACCCGGAACGAGGGATCCTCGGCGGCGAGCTTCGACAGCGCGACGCCAAGTTTCTCCTGGTCGGCCTTCGACTTCGGCTCGATCGCGATCTCGATGACGGGCTCAGGGAACTCCATCTTTTCGAGGATGACCGGCTTCTGCATGTCGCACAGCGTATCGCCAGTGCGCGTGTCCTTGAGCCCGGCCAGCGCGACGATATCGCCGGCATAGGCCTCTTTGATGTCCTCGCGGTTGTTGGCGTGCATGAGGAGCATGCGGCCGACACGCTCGCGCTTGTCCTTCGTCGAATTGAGAACCGTCGTGCCCGACTCGATCTTGCCCGAATAGACACGGCAGAAGGTGATCGTGCCGACGAAGGGGTCGTCCATGATCTTGAAGCCGAGCATCGAAAAGGGCTCGTTGTCGTTCGGCATGCGGACGATTTCATTGCCCGTATCGACATCGTGGCCCTTGATGCCGCCGCGATCGACGGGCGAAGGCAGATAGTCGACGACCGCGTCGAGCAGCGGCTGTACGCCCTTGTTCTTAAAGGCCGAACCGCAGAGGACCGGCACAAACGAAATCTGCTTCACCGCCCTGCGGATGCAGCGTTTCAGCGCGTCAATGTCTGGCTCTTGCCCATCGAGATAGGCGCTCATGACCTCGTCGTCCATCTCGACCGCAGCTTCGATCAGGATGTGACGATATTCGTCCGCATTCGCCTTGAGATCGGCCGGAATCTCTT
>DASXES010000100.1:0-36020 GCA_036489975.1 Roseiarcus sp. | reverse complement strand
AGTTCCTCGCTTAGTTCCAATTTGAAATCGCCATCGGCCATGCGTGAAGTCTCCGCTGGCGGCAGACCCCCGTCAACTATCCAGGAAGCTCCGCAGCTTCCGGCTCCGGCTCGGGTGCTTCAGCTTGCGCAGCGCCTTGGCCTCGATCTGGCGGATGCGCTCGCGGGTGACCGAGAACTGCTGGCCGACCTCTTCCAGGGTGTGGTCGGTGTTCATGCCGATGCCGAAGCGCATGCGCAGGACGCGTTCCTCGCGCGGGGTCAGTGAGGCCAGTACGCGCGTGGTGGTCTCGCGCAGGTTGGACTGGATCGCCGCATCGATCGGCAGGATGGCGTTCTTGTCCTCGATGAAGTCGCCCAGGTGGCTATCTTCCTCGTCGCCGATCGGGGTCTCCAGGCTGATCGGCTCCTTGGCGATCTTCAGCACCTTGCGCACCTTCTCCAGCGGCATGGCCAGCTTCTCGGCCAGCTCCTCGGGCGTCGGCTCGCGGCCGATCTCGTGCAGCATCTGGCGCGAGGTGCGGACGATCTTGTTGATCGTCTCGATCATGTGCACCGGGATGCGGATTGTGCGCGCCTGGTCGGCGATCGAGCGGGTGATCGCCTGCCGGATCCACCAGGTCGCATAGGTCGAGAACTTGTAGCCGCGGCGATACTCGAATTTGTCGACCGCCTTCATCAGCCCGATATTGCCTTCCTGGATCAGGTCGAGGAACTGCAGGCCCCGGTTGGTGTATTTCTTGGCAATCGAGATGACGAGGCGCAGGTTGGCCTCGACCATTTCCTTCTTCGCCTGCCGCGCCTCCCGCTCGCCCTTCTGCACCATCTGCACGAGGCGGCGGAACTCCTGGATTTCAAGCCCGGTCTCCGTCGCCAGCGACTGGATTTCGGCGCGGATTTCCTTGATCCCAAGCTTGTCGGCGGCGATGAAGTCCTTCCACCCGCGCGTCGTGAGCTTCGAGACCCTGAGCAGCCATTTCGGGTCCAATTCCGAATTCTGGTAGTTCTTGAGGAAGTCCTCGCGGCCCACCCGATGAGCCTCGGCCATGCGCATGAGCCGCACGTCGAGGCCGATTAGGCGCTTGTTGATGTCGTAAAGCTGCTCGACCAGTGCGTCGATGCGGTTCTGGTTCAGCGACAGCGACTTGACGTCGCCTACGATGTCCTTCTTCAGCGCCTTGTATTTGCGCTCCTGGGCAGGAGAGAGGGATTCGCTGCGAAGCTTGTTCTCGACGTTCTGATCCTGCAGGCGGCGCAGCTTCTTGTAAGCGTCGGCGACGCGGTCGAAAGTCTCGAGTACGCGCGGCTTGAGGTCGGCCTCCATCGCGGAGAGCGACACCGAATTCTCCAGATCGTCCTCGTCGTCGAAACCGTCGGGGGGCGGCGCCTCGCCCTCGAACCCTTCCGGCGGGGCCTGCGGAGCGGTCGCGGGGGCCATGCGGTCGCGGGCCGGATTGGGCGGGGGCGGCGCGCCGGGCGCGGAATAGTCGGGCTTCGGCGCCTTCTTGCCGTCGGGGCCGGCGTAAGTCGCCTCGAGGTCGATGATGTCGCGCAGCAGGATCTTGCCGTCGTTGAGTTCGTCGCGCCAGATGATGATCGCCTGGAAGGTGAGCGGGCTTTCGCACAAGCCGGCGATCATCGCCTCGCGGCCGGCCTCGATCCGCTTGGCGATGGCGATCTCGCCTTCGCGCGACAGGAGCTCGACCGAGCCCATCTCGCGCAGATACATGCGCACGGGGTCGTCGGTGCGCTCGGACGGCTCGGAAGTGCGGGCGGCGACCGCGGTCGAGCGGGAGGCCTCGACAATCTCGCCGCCTTCCGCCTCCTCCTCGTCGGCGCCTTCGGCTGTTTCCTTTTCCGCTTCTTCCGCGTCCTCGCTTTCGACGACATTGATGCCCATCTCGCTGAGCATCGCGTTCATGTCCTCGATCTGGTCGGATGAAATCTCTTCTGACGGCAGGACCGCGTTCAATTCGTCCTGCGTCACCCAACCGCGCTTCTTGGCGATTTTGAGCATCCGCTTGACGGCGGCGTCGCTGAGATCGAGCAGCGGGCTGTCGGGGGTCTCGACCACCACCGCCTCGCCTTCGCCCTTCGCCTCATCCTTTTTTGCCATCGCGGCGTCTCCGTCATTCCGCGGCCCAGGGCGCCGGGTGTCCCATACCGAACCGTCACGTCCGCGCGACAGTTGCTCAAATTCACTTAATCAGCGTTAAGGCTGCGCCCTTCGAGCGTCTTCCCAAAATTCGTTCCGATCACCCGCCTGTGGTCGGGTCAGATCGCGGACGAAACGCGCCCGGACCGATCGCCGAAACCGTCGATGGCGGCTTCCGCATCCGCAAGGTCGGCCAAATTCGCTTTGATATCAAGCAGTCGTGCAAGATTAAGCTCGTTTGGCTCCGCTGCGAGCGACACCTCCGCGAGCTTCAAATCCCTATGTAACGCCCCCGCCCGGCGATGCAAGGCCAAGCTTTGTCTTAAGACCAGACCGGCGTCCCCGGGCGCTGCCTCGGGCCGGATGCACCACCAATTCGGCATTTTGGCGGCCAGCGCCAGAATCCGCTCCCGTTCCGCCGCGCGCCCGGCGCCATTCAGCCATTGGCCGAGCGCCTCGGACGAGCCAAGCGCCTCGGGAGGGGCGGCGATGAGCGCGTCCCGCAAGGGCTCAAGGCCCGCGCCCATGAATTCGGCCGCGGCCAATTCCTCGCAACGGCTCTCGATCAGCGCCGGATGGCCAAGCGCGATCGAAAGGATCATGACTTCGCGGGCAGGCAAACGCGGTTTGCGGCCGAGCTTGCTCTGCGGAGCCAGGAACGCCTCCTTAAGGCCAATGCGCGGACCGCGCGGAGGGAACGGCGGGTAGCGCCGAGGCGAGAAGTCCCGCCGCGCGTCCGCCTCGCCTCGCCCCGAACGATCCCGCTCCTCGCCGAAGAAAGCCGAAAGGCGCCGCTTCATGTCTGCTTGGTAATGGCGGCGCAGCGGGTCGTCGGCGATTTTCGCGACTGCCTCGAAAAGACGCCGCTCGAGCGCCGCGCGCTGTTCGGGCGTGTCGAAACGCTCGCCATCGGTCTCTCGCATGAACAGCGTCTCGGCGAGCGGCAGCGCGGCGCTCAGATGCTCGGCCATCGCCGCGGGCCCGCTGAGCCGGATGAGATCATCCGGGTCCTGGCCTTCGGGCAGGAGCGTGAAGCGCAGGCTCTTGCCCGGGCCGATCAGCGGCAGCGCCGTCTCGATCGCCCGGAACGCGGCCCTCCGTCCGGCGCCGTCGCCGTCGAAGCACAGGATCGGCTCGCTCGCGATTCCCCACAGGAGCTGGCACTGATCGGGCGTGAGCGCGGTGCCGAGCGGGGCGACGACATGGGGGAAGCCGGCCTCGCTCACCGAGATCGCGTCGATATAGCCCTCGACCACGATGATCGAGGTCAAATCATGCGCGCTTTTGCGGGCGCGGTGATGATTGAACAGCAGCGCTCCCTTGTGGAAGAGCGCACTCTCCGGCGAATTCAAATATTTCGCCTTGGCGCCCGCCTCCATCGCTCGCCCGCCAAAGGCGATGACGCGGCCCGAGCGGTCGTGGATCGGAAACATAACGCGGTCGCGGAACCGGTCATAAGGCACCGCGATGTCTTGCCCGTGGACGAGCAGGCCCGCTTCGATCATCGCCTCGGCGCTTGCGCCCTGCGCGGCCAGCGCGTCGCGCAGGGCGAAGCGTTCAGGCGAAGCGTAGCCGAGCCCGAAGCGCCGCTGCACCGGTGCGCTGAGATTGCGATCGGCGAGGTAGCCACGCGCTCTGGCGCCGATCGGCGCTTGCAGGTTCGCTTCGAACAGGCGCGCCGCCATCGCCATGACGTCAAGCAGGCTCAAGCGCTTCTTCTCTTCCGCCGCCTCCGCCTGGCTCGCCCGCGGCATCGGCAAGCCCGCCATGCCGGCGAGCCGCTCGACAGCTTCCGGGAAGCTCAGGCCCTCGGTCTCCATCAGGAAGGCGAAGGCGTCGCCGTGCTTGCCGGACGAGAAGTCGTGGAAGAAGCCCTTCTGGTCGTTGACGAAGAACGACGGCGTCTTCTCCGAGGTGAAGGGCGAGAGGCCGCGCCATTCGCGGCCCTCCTTGCGCAATTTGACGCGCTTGCCCGCCACTTCCGAGACCGGCAGCCGGGTCCTGATCTCGTCGAGAAATTCGGGCGGGAACTTCATGCAGACTCAGATTGCCCGGCCTTACGGCATTAGCAAGGCCGGGGGCCTGCGTTGTCCCCGGCATCCACAAGCGCAGGCCCGAGCGCTGCGCCCCAGCCGGGACGCCCGCGCTGGCTGCATCGGACCCCCTACCCGTTGGTCGGCGCGGCCGGGTCCAGAAGCTTGGCCGACTTGAGGTCCGACCATAGGCCCGCCGGGATGTCGACGGACGCGTCGTGGACGTTTGCCTTCACTTCCTCAGGCTTGATGGCGCCCAGCACGACCGAGACGACGGCCGGATGACCCATCGCGAACTGGATCGCCGCCTGGCGCAAGGTGACCTTGTGCCTGGCGCAGATCTCCTCGATCGCCTTCACCTTGTCGACGACCGCAACGGAAGCGTCCGCGTAGTCGAATTTGGCGTGCGCCACCGATCCCGTCGCCAGAATGCCGGAATTGAACACGCCGGCCAGCATCACGCCCATGTTCTTCTCCAGAGCGAGCGGCAGAAACTCGGCCAAGCCCGACTGGTCGATCAGCGTGTAACGTCCGGCCATCATCGCGACGTCGAAATCGCCAGCCTTGGCGAATTTCACGCAAGTTGCTGCGTCGTTGATGCCGAAGCCGATCGCCTTGATCACCTTTTCGTTGCGCAACTTGTCTAGCGCGCGATAGCAGCCCTCTATCGCCTCCTTGAAGCGCCCGGGCGCTTCCGCATCGCCATGCGTCCAAGGGTCGCAGTCGTGAATGAGAACGATGTCGAGCCGGTCGAGCCCCGTGCGCAAGAGAGAGTGCTCGATCGAGCGCATTGCGCCGTCGTAGGAATAATCGAAGCGCGGCGCGTGCGCATATCCGCCGGCGAAGCCAGGCGTGACCACGTCCTTGCGCGGCGCCGGCCTTTTGGTGAAAGGATCCATGACGCGGCCGATCTTGGTCGAAACGAGGATCTCGTCGCGGGGCGCGCGCCTCAGGCCGGCTCCCATCCGGCTTTCCGCCAGCCCATTGCCGTAATGAGGCGAAGAATCGAACACCCGAATGCCGCTAGCGAGCCCCTGCTCGACCGTCGCGATCGAGGTTTTTTCGTCCAGCAGGTCAAACAGTTCGCCAAGCGGGCCGGTCCCAAGCCCGACGGCGGTGAACGCCAGCTCCTCGCCGTTCCGAGCCTTGATGCGCCTCGTTTCCATGTCGCCTCCCAACACCGTTCATTGCGCGCCTCGCAAGGGTTGAGGCGGCAGGATAGTTCATGAGCGCAAGCGTAGCGCAAGGCGCAAGGTCTTGAAAGACGGGGGCTTGCAGGCACGGCGCTGCGGGCTCACCGGCTGGTCGCAGGGGGGCATCGAGCCTTAACAGGCGCTGCCGGTCCTGTTCAAGCCCTTGCGGCTGGGAAGGGGGAGGGAGGCGCTGGAGTCGATTACTCGAAGATCTTCCCGCGGGTGAAGAGCGCGGCGCCGTTAGCGCCTTTCGCCACAGTCAAAAGCTCCGCGCCCTTGTCGTCAAACAAGACCCAGCCGCCGTCGCGCGCGACGATCGCCCCGATTCGGCCCAAGCCCGCTACATTGTCGCCGGGCGCGGCCGCGTGGATCGCGCCATCGATTTTCAGCCAGACGCGATCGGCCTGCGCAGCGACGATCTCGACGGGCCGCGCCTGCGATGCGGCTTTGTCGGCCGAAGCGACGAGCGAACCTGTGGCGGCCATATCGACTTCAGGCGCGCCCGCCGCGGGCGGCGATGTGGGGCCGCGAGCCAGGCCTCCGTCCCCGCGCGGCTGGGCGAAGATCGCCAGATGCTCCATCCCGTTGATGCGCGTCTTCCCCGCGCCGTAGGCGAGCATATAGATGGCGAACGCCATGGAGAGGCCGGCGAGCGCCGTCCCGAACGCGCGGATCACAACTTCGTGGCCAGGCGTCATCGCCGTCCTCATAGATCGTTGGTTTTGCCATCGCCGCGCAGCGCGGCGGCGAGGTCGATGAAGGGGTCCTCGCACCGCGGCGCATCCATGGACTGGTTCATCGCCTCGTAAACGCGTGGCGTCGATTTGACCGCCTTGTCGAGGAGCGGATCGGTCCCCGCGGAATAGCCGCCCATGAGGCGCAGCTCGCGGGTTTCCTCGTAGCGCGCGATCAGCGAGCGCAGGTTATGAACCACCCTGCGCTGCTCCGGCCGCCACAGTGGATTCGCCATTCGCGACACCGACGAGAGAACGTTGACCGCCGGATATCGCCCTTCGTCGGCAATGGCGCGATCGAGCACGATGTGCCCATCGAGTGCGCCGCGAACCGCGTCAGCGACCGGATCGTTGTGATCGTCTCCATCGACAAGGACGGAGAAAACGCCGGTGATCGAGCCCGATCCCTCGACGCCCGGCCCCGCGCGCTCGAGCAGGCGGGGCAGATCGCTGAAGACGCTCGGCGCGTAGCCCCGCGCGACCGCCGGCTCGCCTGCCGCCAGCGCCACATCGCGCGCGGCATGCGCGAAGCGAGTGACCGAATCGATGATCAGCAACACCGATTCGCCCATGTCGCGAAAGTATTCGGCGACCGCCATCGCCGTCTTCGGAGCCAGTCTGCGCATCATCGGGCTTTCATCGCCGGTCGACACGACCGCAACGGCGGAGCTGCGATTCTCGCCGAGCGTATCGTCGAGAAAGTCACGCACTTCGCGGCCCCGCTCGCCAACCAGCGCGATGACGACGGTGTCGATCGGAGTCGCCCGCGCCAGCATTGCCAGCAGCGACGATTTGCCGACGCCCGAGCCCGCGAACACGCCCACTCTCTGCCCAATGCAGAGGGGCGTGAAAAGATCGACGACGCGCACGCCGGTGCGCAGGGGCGCGTGAACGCGCCCGCGCTTGAGCGGCGGAGGAGGAGGAGCGTCGAGCGGCGCCGGCCTCTCCCCACAAGGAAGTTCGCCCGCGCCGTCTATCGGCCGTCCGAGCGCGTCGATAACGCGTCCTTTCCAGGCTCGGTGCGGCGACAGCGACAAAGCCTCAGTGCGAAAGGCGCGCGCGCCGATCGCCGCGTCGCTGCGTGCGTCGAACGGCTTGAGAGTGGCCGAGCCGTCGTCGATCCGGACGACTTCGCCGATCTGCACCCGATCGCCGACATCGACGCTGACGCACTCGCCAAGCTTAAGGAAGCGCGAAAGGCCCGCGACACGATAGTGGGACGTCGAGACTTCGATGACGCGGCCGCCAACTCGCGTGATCGGGAGGTCCCGCACTCCCCGCGCCACCTTCTGTTCGAGACGCTCAAGTAAAAGAAGGTCGGAAGAAGCATCAGTCATGCTGGCGACCCCAGGGCCTTGATCGCATCCTGCAACGAGGACTCGGACTGCGAGGTCTCGGCCGCGACGCCGTCGAAGGCGCGCGTGACCTCGATCAGCCTGGTCATCTCGCGAACCGGGTCTACGTTCGAACTCTCAACCGCGCCCTGAACGACGCCGTCGCGAGTGAATTCGAGGATCGGCGTCGCTGGCTTATCGGGCACGACGCTCGAGTTTTCGGCCCGTTTCAAGGTGGCGGCCGGATCGATCGCGAACAGTCCGATCGCCCCCACCTGCCGGCCGTTCTGGGTGATCATTCCGTCGGCAGAAACACTCACCGGACCGCCCCCGGCGTCGACAAGGATGGACGCCCCGCCGGCGTCGAGAATGGGGTCGCCATTCAGCGTGCGCAGGGTCCCGGATTCGTCGATTGTCGTGCGGCCGTCCCGCGTGTAAGCGGTCCCTTGCGGTGTCTGGATTCCAAACCAACCATCGCCCTGCACGGCGAAATCAAGGGTATTATCGGTCTTTATGAGCCCGCCAAGACGTCGTGAGATGAAATTGGAACCGCTCGAGGCGTAGCTCAGCCGAGCGTCGCCGGCCCTCGCCATTTCCGACTCAAACGACACACCGGTCGCCCGGTAGCCGACAGTGTTCATGTTGGCGACATTATCCGCGATTGTTTCCAGCCGCTGCTCGAGCGCCACTTGCGCCGACAGGGCGACGTACAGTCCGTTCTGCATAACGCCTTCCGCCAGGCCCAGCTCGCGCCGACCTTTCGCAGGCACGATCAATCAGTCGGCTTGTCCGTAGCTGACTTCGCGGCTCACAGCCTCGCGTAAGTCTCAAGCGGCAAACCTCGCCTACCGTTCGCATCAGGAGCGAATCTTGAATTTCGCCATCGGTCTTGTGATCACCGTCGGATGCATCCTCGGCGGATATGCGGCGCTTGGAGGCCATCTCGAGGTGCTGTTCCAGCCGTATGAATTCGTCATCATCGCCGGATCGTCGCTGGGCATTTTCATCGTCGCCAACGCCTTGTCGACGATCAAGGATTGCGGCAAGGCGTTCACGGAGGCCGTTCTCGACAAGGCGCCGAAGCCGCGCGATTTCCTTGACGTCCTCTCCGCCCTGCATGCGCTCATGCGAGAGCTCAGAGCCAAGTCGCGCAGCGAGGTCGAAGCGCATTTCGATAACCCGCAGGAATCCGAGATCTTCAAGAGCTTTCCCAAGCTGCTGGCCGACAATGATCTCGTGACCTTCATTTGCGACTACGGGCGCCTGATCATCATCGGCAATGCGCGGCCCCATGAGATCGAGGCGTTGATGGATGAAGAAATCGAGACCCTGGCGCATGACCGGTACAAGCCCGTGCATGCCTTTCAGGCGGTCGCCGACGGACTGCCTGCGCTCGGCATCGTGGCCGCCGTGCTCGGCATTATTCACGCCATGGGGGCGCTCGATCAATCGCCCGAGATTCTGGGCGGACTCATCGGCGCTGCGCTGGTCGGCACCTTCGCGGGCATCTTCCTCTCCTATGCGATCCTCGCGCCAATCGCCCAGAAGATTAAAACGGTGCGGCAGAAGCAGCTCAGGCTGTTCACCCTGGTGAAGCAAAGCCTGCTCGCCTTCATGAACGGAGCGATGCCGCAAGTGGCGGTCGAGTTCGGCCGCAAAACGATCCCCTCCAGGGAGCGGCCGACGATTGATGTCGTGGAGAACGAGGTGGCGCCCGGGGGCGGTGGCGAGACCGCAATTCGGGAGGCGGCATGACCTCCGCCGAGGGAACGCCCGAGTTCGATCATGGCGCGCGCCGGCTCGAGGGCGCCATGCTCGAGCACCCGCCTCTCGCGATCGAGCGAATGCCGGGGCTCGGCTACGCGCTCAACCGTTTCATCGCGGAGGCGCCGTCGCGCCTCGCGTCCCTCATCGCGCGTCCTTCCGGCGGCGCGATTGAGGAGGTTCGCGCAACAACATTGTTTCAGGCGGTTGGCGAATGCTCCGGCGTCACCGCGGCGATCTACGAAAGCGTCGAGCCCGAGGCGCGGCTCATGATCGCCCTCGATCAGCGCATTGACAATCTGATTGTCTCCTCGATCTTCGGCGAAGCCGTCGGCGCCGAGAGCGCCGACAAACTGGAAGGTGAAGCGCAAGAGCCACGCACCGCTATCGAGGCCACGCTTCTCGAGGCGTTCGCGCGCGCGTTGGGGGAGGCGCTCGAGGCGGCGTTTGCTTCGGTCGTCCGGATCACGCTCAGCTTCGACCGGCTAGCGGTGATCAAGGATCCTTACGCGCTTGGCCGGCGGGATGGCGAGGCCGCGGCGGCGCGGTTTACGCTCGGCATGAGCGACGGCTTCTTCGACGGCCTCCTTCTGCTGCCGCAGGCGTTTCTCCTGCCATTTCGCGCCGAATTCGCCAGCGATCCCGAAGCCGAGGCGCCGGCAGCGGATCGGCGCTGGTCCCATCTGATGGAGGTTGGCGTCCAGCAGACGCGGCTGCCGGTGACCGCTGTGCTGGAGGAGGTTCCGATGACTCTCGGCGACGTCGCCAATTTCCAGGTTGGAGGGCTGCTGTCCATGCAATGCAGCGATTTCACCGCCATTCGGCTTGAATGCTCCGGCCGGGGTATGTTCACCTGCAAACTCGGCCAAGCGGATGGCCGCTATCGACTCGAAGTCGAGAGCGCAATCGCAAATGGATCCGAACCGGCCAAAGCCTAAGAGGCTCCTCCCCATATCCTCGAGCAAGACATCGATCCATGGAAGCATCCGCCATTAATTCCGAGCTGCCGGGCGCAGCCGACGCGCTGAAGCCGGAGCCGCCCGCCAGCCCTCCCAATCTTGGCGCCATTCTGTCGATCCCGGTCACGGTGCAAGTCGTGCTTGGCTCGACCTCGCTTCCGGTTTCCGGACTCATGAAACTCGCACGAGGCGCTGTTGTCTCGCTCGATCAGCGCGTTGGGGACCCGGTCGATGTGGTGGTTAACGGCACAGTGATCGCGCGCGGCGAAATTGTCGTCGTCGACGACGCCAGCCAGCGATTCGGGGTGTCGCTGCTGGAGGTCGTCGCAGGCGCGGCCCCCAAGCAGCTCATCAAGGCGTCGCAGGACAACGGCCATGCCTGAGGCGGCGATCGGTGGAGAAAGAGCGCTGAGCGGGCCAGAAAAGGCCGCGGCCATTCTCTTGGTGATGGGCAAGCCGCCCGCGGCTCGCCTCCTCAAGCAATTTGACGAACCGGATCTGAAGGCTCTCGCGCGCGCCGCTGCCGGACTCGGGGTGATCCCCGCGACAACTCTCGATCGGCTGGTCGACGAATTCGTGGCCGACTTCTCCGCGGGAGCCGACCTGCTCGGCGACGCCGGCCAGGTCAAGACCCTGCTCGCCGACGCCCTGCCGCCTGATGAAATCGCCGACATTCTCGGGATTGAATCCAGCAAACCCAATGAGCCGGATGTATGGCAGGCTCTGGCGCAGGCGCCCGAACCCGCGATCATTGCGTTCCTGATGGCGGAGCGGGCCACGACCGCGACCTATATCCTCTCCAAGCTCGATCCCGCGGTGGCGACAAAGGTCATCGCCGCGCTCCCGCGCGACCGGCGCAACGCCGCTCTTTGCGGACTGGTCGCGCCGCTCGACGTGACGCCGCTTGCCGCGCGGCTCATCGAAGAGGCGGTCGGAAGCGCGCTGAAACAGGCGCCAAAGTCGGCCGCGGACGTCGACGGTCGCTCCCGCCTCGCTGGCATCATCAATGGCCTCGATCCGGAGGAGGCGGAGGACGCCATGCGGGCGCTCGAGCAGAGCCGTCCGAAAGACGCGGCGATTGTGAAGACGATGTTGTTCTCGTTCAACGATCTGCCGAGGCTGTCCGAGCGCGCTCGCGCCCTATTGTTCGACCGCGCCTCGATCGACATCGTCGTTATGGCCTTGCGGGGCACGGAGGCGGACTTCCGCGACGCTGTTCTGTCATCCATGCCGTCGCGCGGGCGCCGCCTGGTTGAAGGAGAGCTCAGTTCCGGCGCCTCCGCGCCGCCTCGGGACATCGCAAAGGCGCGCAAAGCTGTCGCGGAAATCGTGCTCGGCATGGCGAGCCGCAACGAAATCGAACTTGGCGGCGCGCCGTCAGCCGAGGCGGCGTGAGGAGCGCGTCGACGAGGCCGTCCGCCGTGACACGAGGTGAGCGATGAGCGGCGTCGACCCGGAGGACAAAACCGAGGAGCCGACCGAGAAGCATCTCCACGATGCGGTTGAGCGCGGTGAAATCGCCTTCTCCCGGGAAGCGCCGCTCTTCGCCTCGCTGTCGGCGACCCTGGTCGCGCTGATCTTCGTCATTCCTGCGCACGCCGAAGCCCTTCTCGCCGCGCTTGTCGGGCTCATCGGCGATCCCGCCGGCTGGCGCATCCGGCGCGGCGAAGATGTGGTTGCTCTCGCCGGCGCTCTAGTGGACGCCAGTGCGCGTTTCTTGCTGCCTACCGTGATCCTTCTCACGGCCGCGGGCGTTCTCGCTTGCGTCGCCCAGAGTCCGCCTCGCATCGTGCCAGACAGAATCTTGCCCGACGCGTCGCGCATCTCGCTGCGCAAAGGCTTGAGCCGCGTGTTTGGCCCTCGCGGCTGGACGGAGCTCCTCAAGAGCCTCATCAAGCTCGCCGCGGTGATCGCGGTGGCGATGATGATGCTGATAGGTCAGAAGGTCGTCCTGCTCACGGCGATGGAAGTTGATCCCGGAATGCTGCCGCAGCGCGTGCTCGATTTAAGCGTCAAAGCGATCGCCGCCGTACTCGTCGCGACGGTCGTGGTCGCCGCCGCCGATCTCGCCTGGTCACGAATCCTCTGGCGACGCGATCATCGGATGAGCAAGCAGGAGGTCAAGGAGGAGCTCCGCCAGGCCGAAGGCGACCGGATGATCAAAGCGCGGTTGCGCTCGCTTCGTCTCGATCGCTCACGCAAGCGCATGCTCTCCGCTGTGCCGCGCGCGACCATGGTCGTGGTCAACCCCACTCATTACGCGGTCGCCATGCGATACGTACGCGCTGAGGGCGGCGCGCCGATGGTGCTCGCGAAGGGAGCCGATTTCATCGCGCTCAAGATCCGCTCGATCGCCGAGGATCACGACATTCCGGTGATCGAGGACCAGCCGCTCGCGCGCTCGCTCTACTCGGCCGTCGATGTCGATCGTCCGATTCCGGCTGAATTTTACCGAGCGGTCGCCGAGATCGTCCACTTGATTCAGCAGGGGAAGGGTCAATGGGCCCGACAAAGGCAATGAAGGCGCCTTCGCCATGTCCGCGACCGCGTCGCCGATTCACCCGTGAGCAAATCATCGCCAACGCGCTGGTGAACGTGGCGAGCGAGCTTCGACTGACCGACGCCGCGGAGCTCATGTCCATGATCCGCAACGACCACGCGGCGAACATCGCCGACCTGGTCAACTCATCGACCGAACTCTTCTTTAAGGGCGGAACGCTGCGCTACGCGCTCTCCGCGAGCTTCAAGGCGCCGTGGGACGCGACGCCGACGGTCGAGATCGACATGGAGTTCCGTCATGCGGCGGTTTGCGCTTTTTTCCGCCTGAAGATCGGCGAGCGCCGGGCGGGAGTCGAAATCGTCGACATCCTCTTCGAGGAGCCGGGGCTCGACGATCTCGCCAAGACCGAACGCCTTTCCGCCGCCGTCGAGAGCGCACGGCTTTAAAAGCCGCTCGGAAGCCAGCCCCGTGCAAGCCCCGTCACGCAGGATCGACCGCAATCCCCCCTCCAAGAATGGCGTCCCATTGTCGTCGATCTACCTCTTCGAAGTCGCCTCTCAGAAGTCGCAGTGGCTGTCGGCCCGCCAAACGGCGATCGCCGACAACGTCGCCAACGCGACCACGCCCGGCTATCGTGCGGTCGACATCCAGCCTTTCTCCGCCGTCCTCGATTCCTCGCCGATCAAATTGGCGACGACCAACCCGGCTCACCTGTCGTTGCCGCAATCAGAGCCGGGAGCATTGGGCGAGACCGAGGCCGACCCGACGGAACAGACGTTGTCCGGCAACACCGTCAATCTTGAACAGCAGATGATCAATCTCGGCGACGTCAATCGGGACTACTCGATGAGCGCCAACATCCGCCGGGCTTTTCATCAGCTCATTCTTGCCGCTCTCAAGTGAACGATCATGCAAGATTCGCTAGAGACCTCGCTCCGCATCGCCGCATCCGGGCTGCAAGCGCAATCGGCGCGGCTGCGCGTCGTCTCGCAGAATATCGCCAACGCCCAGTCGACTGGCTCGACGCCCGGGTCCGACCCCTACACCCGGCAGACCGTCTCGTTCGAAAGCGAACTGGACCGGACGCTCGGCGCCAATCTGGTTCAGGTCAAGTCAATCGGCGTCGATCCGTCTCCCTTCAAGCTCCAGCATGACCCGGGCAACCCTGCGGCGGACGAGAACGGCATGGTGAAGATGCCGAATGTCGACGTACTGATGGAGCTGGCGGATATGCGCGAAGCGAACCGCAGCTATGAAGCCAATCTTCAAGTCGCCAAACAATCGGCTGACATGATGAACACCACGATCAGCTTGATGAAGGATGCCTGAATGGCGAGCGATCGCCTCGCGAGGATAAACCATGATTGAGAGCGTTTCAGGAATTAGCGCGGCGAATCTGACAGCTGCCGTTCGCCCGACGTCCGCCGCGGCGCCGACCGAAGGGTTTAGTTTTGAGCAGGCGCTCGGGCAGGTCGTCGGCTCCGCGATCAACACTCTGAAAACCGGGGAAGCCGTCGCCATTCAAGGCGTCGAAGGCGCGATCGGGCCGATGAAAGTCGTGGAGTCGGTGATGGCGGCGCAACGTTCGCTCCAGACCGCTCTTTCGATCCGCGACAAGGCGGTCTCCGCCTATCAAGAGATCGCGCGCATGGCGATCTGATCGGGCCTCGATCTGAATGCGCAGAGTTCCAAGCGGAAGCGAAGGATGTTGAGATGAGAGCGTTGGCGATCGCAGCGACGGGTATGAGCGCCCAGGAGCAAAATCTGGAGGTGATCGCGAACAACGTCGCCAACATCAATACCACGGGCTTCAAACGCTCGCGGGCGGAATTCACCGATCTCATCTATCAGACGGAGCGCCTGATGGGAGTCTCGAACCGTGGCCGCGACGCGACCGTTCCTGAGGGCGCGCAGATCGGCCTTGGCGTTCGCACCGCCGCGATTCGCAGCGTCAATCTTCAGGGCGCGCTGACCAACACCGGCAACCAACTCGATCTGGCGATCAATGGGCGGGGCTGGTTTCAGGTGACGACGCCGAACGGCGACACTGTCTATACCCGCGACGGGGCGTTCAACACCAACGAGAACGGCCAGCTTGTCACCACAGACGGCTATAACGTCAACCCGGCGATTCTCATCCCGCAGACGGCCACCGCGGTCACCATCAGTCAGACTGGCCTCGTGACCGCGACGGTTCCCGGCCAGACGACGCCGCAGCAGCTCGGCCAATTAACGGTCGCGAATTTCGTCAACGAAGCCGGCCTTATGGCGCTTGGCGGCAACTACTTCCAGCAGACAGCTGCATCCGGCCAGCCAACGAGTGGCGTTCCCGGGGACACCGCGTTCGGCATCATTCAGCAGGGCTATGTCGAGGCGTCTAACGTCGATCCCGTCACTGAGATCACCAATCTCATTTCGGCCCAGCGCGCCTATGAAATGAACTCCAAGGTGATCCAGGCCGCTGACCAGATGTCCGGCACAATCTCCAACATGCGCAGCTAGGCTAGGCCGCGGAGGCGAACGCAATGAATCTGACGCAAGCCCGACCGGTCCTGAAAGCCGCGATCGTCGCGCTCGCGATGGGCGCCTGTGCAGTTTCTTCTTTGGCGCAGGACGCCGCGATCCCGACCCCAAAAGCGGTCATCTACCCGGGCGACCTGATCCTGGACGAGATGCTTGTGGACGTTCCGAACGCCGCGCGCGACGGATCAGGGCCGTTCGTCAATTCGCGCTCGCTCATCGTCGGCAGGGTGGCGCGGCTTACATTGCTGCCAGGTCACGCGATCCCGTTTTCGGGCGTCTCCAACCGAAAGCTCGTTTCCAATGGCGCCGAGGTCAAGCTCGTCTTTTCCGAGGACGGTCTCGTGATCATGGCGACCGGCTCAGCGCTTCAGGATGGTTCGATCGGAGATATCGTCAGGGTCCGCAACGACGACAGCGGCGTCACCGTGTCCGGCGCCGTGCAGCCGGACGGCTCTGTCCGGGTGAGCGGAGGATGATGCGGCGTTTCACTCTGGCGCTTGCCCTGTGTCTCGCAGCGGCGCCTGCGCTCGCCGCGCGGATCAAGGACATCTCCGTCCTGCGCAGCGCCCATGACAGTCAGCTCGTCGGCTACGGCCTCGTGGTGGGGCTACAGGGGACGGGCGACACTTTGCGCAATGCGCCGTTCACCGAGCAGTCCGTTCAGGCGATGCTGACGAATCTGGGCCTTGACGTGCACGGCGCCGCGCTGCGCAACCGCAATGTCGCCTCGGTCATCGTGACGACGGACCTGCCGGCCGGGATCGAGGCGGGCACGCGCCTCGACGTCACCGTCTCGGCCCTGGGCGACGCGCCGTCTCTGATGGGTGGAACGCTGCTCTTGACCCAACTTCAGGCGGCGGACGGAAAGGTCTACGCGAGCGCGCAGGGCGCCGTCTCGGTGACTGGCTTCGACGTCGCAGGCCAAGGCGAGACGCTGTCGCAGGGCGTGCCCACTGCCGGCCGCATTCCCAACGGCGCCATCGTCGAGTACGGACTTCCAGGTGTGTCAGACGAATTGCGCTCGACGCTCGAATTGAAGAATCCCGACTACGCGACGGCCGTTAGGATCAGCGATGCGATCAATGCCTATTCCCGCCAACGGTTCCGCACTCACACGGCCTACGCGGTTGACAGCCGGAGGGTTGAATTGTTGCGGCCGCGCAACGTCTCCTTCGCACGCTTCATGGCGGAGATCGGCGAGTTGGAGGTTGCTCCGGACATACCCGCGCGCGTCGTTCTGGACGCCCGGACCGGCACCGTCGTCGTCGGCCAGGATGTGCAGATTTCGACCGTGGCCGTGACCTACGGAACGCTCACGGTGCGCGTCGCCGAGCGGCCTCGAGTCTCGCAGCCAGCGCCCTTCTCGAACGGCAGGACGGTCGTCACGCCCAATACGCGCATCGACGTCGAACAGGGCGGCGGTCCGGTCGCCATCCTCGGCGGTTCGAGCCTGCGCGCGCTTGTCAGCGGCCTCAATCGCATCGGCGTCAAGCCGCCCGGCATCATCGCGATCCTCCAGGCGATCAAAACGGCCGGAGCCCTGCAAGCCGATCTCGTTATTCAGTGATCGGCGCGAATGCGCGCCCGCGTTGCGCGGAATCGAGCGCGATGCGCCGCGCTCAAACAGAACCAGTATTGGAGCATGTAGCGATTCGACCGAATCGCTACATGCTCTCTTGATTCTTTGATTTTGCGCGCCTCGACCGGCGAAAAGCCGGCGTCCGCTTCTTCGCGCGCCACTCTCAAAAATTAAGGAAGTCAGCCCAGCGCAAGCGGCGCGTTCGAGGATGGCGCCCGTTCTCGAGGCCCATCAATGCCATCTGCTTCTCTGACGCAAGGCCCAACGACCCGATCGCCGCGTGCGCTCTTGCTGCTCAGCGTGGCCGCCGCTCTGCTTGCGGGTCCGGCAGCCGCTCAGAAGGGGCGGGCGCCTGAAAGGGAGAAGCCAAAGGCAATCGCTGACAAAACAGCGGACCTTGAAGCCAGCCGCTTCTGCGCCAATGTCGCCCCATCGATCGCCGAGGCGCGCATCGCCTGGGAGACAAAACGCCTTGGCGACCTCGACGCGCAGGTCAAGCAGCGGCTAGCCGATCTCGAAAAGGCCGAAGCGTCGGTGCAGGAATGGGTGGCCAAGCGCGACACGGCGCTCAAGGCGGCGAGCGATAATCTCGTCGCCATTTACGCCAAGATGGAGCCAGAGACCGCGGCCACCCAGATCGCCGCGATGGATGATCAAATGGCGGCGGCGATTCTGGGCAAGCTCAAGCCACGCGCGGCCGGGGCCATTCTCAATGAGATGGAAGCCGAGCGGGCAAGCAAGCTTGCGGCGTTTCTCTCGGGCGCGGCCAACGCGGAGAAGAAAACCTGATGCAGCCGCTTCTGCCGCCGCTCTTGCTGGGGGTCGCCATGTCGGTGGGCGGCTGCGGGAACAGCGTGGGCGAATTCATGCGCGAACCCTATTTTTCGCCTGTGGGCTCCGGGCTGGTGACCGAGGAGACGGCGAGTATCCAGACCGCAAGAGTCTCACCCCCGCCTCCTCTGACCGGACCGCCGCCGTCCTTGTACAGTCAGCCGCGCGTCGCCCATGTCGGCGACATCGTGCGCGTGCTGATTTCGATGAACGACAAGGCGACCCTTGGCAACGCATCCGGCCGCTCGCAAACGACCAAGGACGGGGTTGTCGTCGACTTTGGCTACAACAACGGCTCATCGGCGGCCTCGTCCAATCAACCCGCCAAACTTCTCGGCGACCTCTCCTCCTCGGCCTCAACTCAGGGGACGGGCAACATCGACCGGTCTGAACAGATTCAGGTGTCGGTGGCGGCCGTCGTCACCCGCGTCCTTCCCAACGGCAATCTCGTGATCTCAGGATCGCAGGAAGTGCGCGTCAACTACGAGTTGCGCCAACTGACCGTCGCGGGAATTGTAAACCCGCTCGACATCTCGCTCAACAACACTGTCGCCTATGATCGGATCGCCGAGGCGCGCATTTCCTATGGCGGTCGAGGACGTCAGAACGACTTTCAGCAGCCGGCTTGGGGGCAACAGGTTTACGACGCCCTCAGGCCATTCTAGCCGCAGCGCCGATGTCCGATTCCGCTCCCCCGCAGAACCTTTCAGCCAAAGGCTCGTCGAGGAGATCGCTGATCGAATTGGCGTTTGTCATCCTTTTGGGCGCCTGCGCCGGCGCCGCGTTTGAAACGTGGCGCCCCGCTGCGACGCCGGCGACGGGCAAAACTCCGGAATCATCGGCGGCCGGTCCGCCGGTCCAACCCTCGACGATCGTCGACCTGCCGCCGATCGTGACCAACCTCGGCGCGCCGCAGGACACGTGGATCCGGCTCGAAGGTTCGATCATTTTCGACCCGAAGACGTTGCCGCACCCCGAAGCTGTGGCGGGGCAAATCTGCGACGACGTCCTCGCCTATCTCAGAACCGTCTCATTGCGCCAGCTTGAAGGGCCGATCGGACTGGAAAACACCCGCGAAGACCTCAACGAGCGGGCGATGACGCGGAGCGGCGGAAAAGTGCGTGCGTTCGTGATCCGAACATTGGTGGTGCAATGAAACGGGCACTCTGCATAGGCGCGGCGCTGCTCGCGGCAAGCTGTCCCGCCGCGGGGCAGACCGTCGACCTCAACGCCTTGATCCCCGCCGGCGGCGCTACCGCCAGCGGCCGCATCATCGAACTCGTCGCGATTCTCACCGTGCTTTCGGTGGCGCCGGGCCTGCTCATCATGGTTACGAGCTTCACGCGCTTCATCGTCGCGCTTTCGTTCCTGCGTTCCGGCCTCGGCTTGCAGAGCGCGCCCGCGAACCTGGTCCTCATCAGCCTGTCGCTGTTCATGACGTTCTTTGTCATGGCGCCGACCTTCGATCGAGCCTGGCAGAATGGCCTCAAGCCGCTGATGGACAATCAGATCAGCCAGCAGGACGCGCTCGCCGCGGTCGTCGAGCCGTTCCGGCAATTCATGCTCGGCCAGGTACGGGAAAAGGATATCGCGCTGTTCGAAGACCTGTCCAAAGGGCGCTTCGACGTCACGGACCGCTCGAAGGCGGATTTGAGGCTCCTTATCCCGGCGTTCATGATTTCCGAGCTCCGTCGGGGCTTCGAGATCGGCTTTTTGATTGTACTGCCGTTTTTAGTCATCGACATGATCGTTGCGACGCTGACGATGTCGATGGGCATGATGATGCTGCCGCCGTCGGTCATCTCGCTTCCGGTCAAGATCTTGTTCTTCGTGCTGATCGACGGCTGGAATCTGCTGATCGGAAGCCTCGTCCGTTCGGCAAGTTAATCGAGCGCCAATAGCCTAGCGCGGCGCCAGCCTCGCGCAAGGCCGCGCGCTTCAAATGAACGTATCCGCCGAGGACTCTTCATGAGCATTCTGAACACCAGCGTCTCAGGCATGCAGGGCAATTCGAACTGGCTGTCGACGATTTCCCAGAATGTCGCGAACTCCAACACCACCGGCTACAAGAACGTCGAAACTGACTTCTCGAGTCTGGTCGATCAGATCGCCAACGGCGACGCGGATCTCGGCGGCGTCTCCACGAGGCAGGTCTCGCTCAACGGGCTCCAGGGCAGTGTCATCTCCACTGCGACCGCGACGGACCTGGCCGTCCAAGGCTCTGGGTTCTTCGTCGTTTCTGATTCGAGCGGTACGCTCTATCTGACGCGCAACGGATCCTTCACGCCGGACGCTTCGGGCAACCTCGTCAACAGCGCCGGCTACTACCTGATGGCGGCGAATGTACAAAACGGCGCTCCGCCGCTCGCGGCGAACTCGCTGACGGGCCTTCAAAAGGTGAATGTCGTCAACGCCGGCGAGACCGCGACAGCGACAACCACTGCCTCGCTCACCGCCAACGTGCCGTCGACCGCGACGCCGGTCGCCCCCGCCAACCTGCCGTCCGCCAACTCTGCAAGCTCGACCTATACCGAAGCGACTTCGCTTGTCGTGTACGATAATCTTGGTGCCTCGCACACGATCAATCTTTATTACACCAACACCGGTTCCAACACTTGGGAAGTCGACGCGTTCGACGCCTCGAAAGCCTCCGCAGGCGCCGGCTTTCCTTATTCGTCCGGGCCGCTCGCAACGCAGACCCTCACGTTCAATCCGACCACCGGCGCGTTGTCCTCCGGTTCGCCGCTTGCGATCGCCGTGCCCAACGGGCAGACGATGAACCTTGACCTGAGCAACATGACGCAGCTCGCGGCGGGTTTCAATGTGACGGCCGCGACCGCGAACGGAAACGCGCCAAGCGGCATCAGAGGCGTCTCCATCTCCACCAGCGGATCCTTGACCTTCAACTATGCGAACGGGACGTCCAGCGTCATCTACGACATTCCGCTCGCCAATGTCGTGAGCCCCGACAATCTCGCCTCGGTCAACGGTGGCGCCTATCTGCAGACGTCAGAGTCCGGCCCCGTGTTTCTCGGGACCGCGGGCGGCGCGGGTTTCGGCGAGATTGAAGCCTCGTCACTCGAAAGTTCGACCGTCGACCTGGCCACGGAGTTGACCGACATGATTCAGGCGCAGAGCGCCTACGAGGCCAATTCCAAAGTGTTTCAGACGGGCGCTGATATTCTCGACGTCTTGAACGGGCTGAAGCCATAAGCTCGACCAAGCCTGGAAGCCTCCGATGAGCCTGTCAACCGCGTTCAACGTCATCAGTTCTTCCTTCACCGCCAATGCGGCGCAGACCGGTGTCGTCTCCAACAATATCGCCAACGTCAACACGCCCGGCTATTCGCGCGAGATCGCGAATGTCGTGACGAACTCCTGCGGCGGTTCCGACGTCGCTTCGATCACCCGGGAGGCCAATGCGGCGCTGTTGGAGCAAGTCTCAAGCTCGACCTCACAGGCCGCGGCCCAGCAGGCGATTTCGGATGGACTCACCACCCTCGCCCAGACCGTCGACGACAGTTCAACGGCTTCCTCGACTTCAGGCGCCAACCAGAACGGCGCCTCGCCCTCCGCCATGCTGGCCAACCTGCAAAGCGCGCTCGAGACATATGCGGATTCGCCGACTTCGTCGCCCGCCGCCGACGCGGTCGTGTCGGCAGCCTCTGATCTTGCCTCGTCGCTGAACAGCGCGAGCGCAACGGTCCAGCAGGTGCGCGAAACCGCCGATCAGAACATGGCGTCGTCGGTCAATACGATCAATTCGCTCCTCAACCAGTTCACCGCCGCAAACAACGCCGTCGTCACCGGACTTCAGACCGGCGCGAACATCTCGAGCGCCGAGGATACGCGCGACTCGATCGTGACCCAGCTCGCCCAGCAGGTCGGAGTCTCGACCACCGTGGCCGCCGACGGCTCGGAGTCGATTTACACCGATAGCGGCGTCACCCTGTTCCAGGATACGCCGCGCACAGTCTCTTTCACGCCGACGCCGACGCTGGTCGATGGCGCGAGCGGCGGCGCGGTCACCGTCGATGGCGTGCCGATCACCGGCGCCAATTCGCCGATGCCCATTCAATCGGGTGCGCTAGCCGGTTACGCAACGGTCCGGGATACGCTCGCGCCCGAATATCAGGCCCAGCTCGATCAGATCGCCGGGGGCCTCATCAACGCCTTTGGCGAAAGCGATCAGTCCCCGACCCCAACGCTGCCCTCGCTGCCCGGCCTGTTCACCACACCGGGAGAGACCAGCCCACCCTCGATGTCGGCGACCACGGGTCTCGCTGCGGCGATCGAGATCAATCCGAATGTCGACCCCTCGCAGGGAGGCAATCCGAATCTGCTGCGCGACGGGGGAATCTCCGACCCCGGGAATCCGGCCTATACCTACAACACCACCGGCGCCGCCAGCTATACGGGGCGCATCCAGCAGCTCGTCGGCCAGATCGGCGCGACGGAGAGCTTTGACCCGTCCGCAGGCCTCGACTCATCAGCAAGCCTCACCGATTACGCCAACGCCTCGGTAAGCTGGCTGCAAGCGCAGAATCAGCAGGCGAGCGACGCCTCCTCTTATCAGAACGCGGTTGCAACGCAGGCGTCATCGGCGTTGTCGAACGCGACTGGCGTCAATCTTGACGCCGAGATGACCAACATGCTGAACCTCGAAAACTCCTACGCCTCGACGGCGAAGCTTTTGACCACCGTCACCAGCATGTTCACAGCTCTCCTGCAGGCGGCATGACGACCGTGGGCGCAAACTTTGTTTCGACGAACTACCTGGCCAACAGCCTGGTAGGCCCGGTCATGCAGGCCCAGACGCAGCTCAGCAGCGTGATGACCGAGGAATCGACCGGCCAGTACGCCGACCTCGGCCTGCAGCTTGGCGACCAGTCTGGCTACGAGCTGTCGCTGAAGGAGCAGGTCGGTCAGCTTCAGACGCTGACCACCGGCAACAGCGTCGTCTCGACCAACCTGTCCACCGCGACAAGCGCCCTGTCCGAGATCCAGTCAAACGCCCAGACGACACTGAACAATCTCGCGGCGTGGACGCCGAGCGGCACGTCCGGCGCCGCGCTCCAAAACATGGGTCAATCGGGGCTGCAGTCGCTGATCAGTGGAACCAATACGACATCGGGCGATCAATATGTGTTCGGCGGAATCAATTCCGCCGTCGCGCCGATAGCGGACTACTATTCGACCCCGACGTCTGCCGCCAAGACCGCAGTCGACCAGGCTTTTCAGACCGCATTCGGCGTCCTGCCGAGCGATCCGGCTGCGGCGAACATCTCCGCGTCGGATATGCGAAGCTTTCTTTCCGGGCCGTTCGCATCCCTGTTTCAGGGCGCTTCGTGGAGCACGGACTGGTCGTCAGCCTCGAGCGTCAACACGCGCGCCACGATTGCGCCGGGTCAGACCGTGACGACATCGACAAACGCCAATCAGGCGGGCTTCCAACAGCTGGCGCAGGCTTACACGATGCTGAGCGAATTTGGCGGGTCCGCGCTCAGCAGCGATGCGCGGCAGGCCGTGGCGACGGCCGCCGCCTCGCTGGCCTCGCAAGGCGTCGATTCCATGGTCAACATTCAGGCCGGGCTCGGCGCAAGCCAGAGCGCCGTCACCAGCGCCAACGATTCGATGAGCTCACAGCTCACGATCCTGCAAGGCCAGCTTGGCAATCTCGACAACGTCAACTCCACGGCTACGGCCGCTGAGATCAGCAGTCTGACCAATCAGATTCAGATGGCCTACGAACTTACGGCGCGGCTGCAACAACTCAATCTGGCGCAGTACCTGCCCGTTGCTTAACGCGTGAAGGACGTAATGTACGAATTTGCCTACAACGACGTGATCGAAGATTCGCACCAGACGTTGCGCGCGCGCGAGCAGGCGGCGATGGACCGCGTGATCGGAATGCTGCGTGCGGCCCAGGAAAAGGGTCCGCAATCGCGTGAACTCATTGACGCGCTGTTCTATCTTCGCCGCCTGTGGACGATTTTCATCGACGACCTCAACGACCCGACCAATGAGCTGCCGGCGCAGCTCCGAGCCGGGATCGTTTCTATCGGGGTCTGGATGATCAAAGAGATCGACCGCGTCCGTGGCGGCGTGACCAACGACCTGACGCCGATAATCGAAATCAACGTGCTGATCCGCAACGGGCTGAAGTGATGGTGATCGCGGTATGAACATCACGCTCAGAGCCGGAGAACGGCTCTTCATCAACGGCGCAGTCATCCGCATTGATCGAAAGGCCTCGATCGAACTTCTGAATGAGGTCACGTTCCTGCTTGAGAACCATGTGATGCAGGCCGAGGAAGCGACGACGCTGGTCCGTCAGATCTACTTCGCCGTTCAGATCATGCTGATGGACCCGACGGCCGCTGCGAGCGCGGCGCCGCTCGCCCGGTCGCTGATCGAATCGGCGACCGGCGCCTATCGCGCGTCCGATCTGACCGCAGGGCTCAAGAGTGTCGACGCGTCGCTTCTCCGCGGCCGCAATTTCGAGGCGCTGAAAGCTCTGCGCAGCCTGTTCGCCCTCGAAGACAAGGAGCTTCAACCCCTCGCCGAAACGCCAACCGCGGCCTGAGACAGGAGAACGCCATGACCGTCAACGCCACCTCCCCCGTTGCGTCCCCCACCCCATCCCCCCCCTCGTCATCGGCGAGCGCGGCGACGCAAAGCCTCAGCTATAACGATTTTCTGACCCTCCTCATGGCGGAAATGAAGAACCAGGACCCGACCCAGCCGATGGACCCGTCGCAGATGGTGTCGCAGCTCGCCACGGTCTCCGAAGTCGGCCAGGCGGTGCAGACCAATACGACCCTGGCTTCGCTGTTGACCTCGACTTCGCTCAGCCAGGCCGAGCAGCTGATTGGCCACACCGTCACCTCCGCCGACGGCTCGACCTCGGGCGAGGTGGCCTCGGTCAGCGTCACCAGCTCGGGGGCGGTCGCGACACTGAGCAATGGCTCGACTGTCTCCCTCGCGAGCGGCGCGAGCGTGCAATGAACGAAGGCGACGCGCTCGATCTTGTCCAATCGGCGATCTGGATGGTCGTGGTTGGCGCCGGCCCTTGCGTTGCCGCGGCGATGGCGGTCGGCGTGGCGATCGCGCTGCTCCAGGCGCTCACGCAAATACAAGAGATGACGCTCACCTTCGTGCCGAAGATGATCGCGGTCTTTGTCGCCGCGAGCCTCACGGCCTCGTTCGTCGGAGGTAAGTTCTCGATCTTCACCCAGTCGATTTACGCGCGGATCGAGCAGGGGTACAAGTGAGCTTTTAAACCGCCCACAACGTCGGGAACTGCGTACTCACCCATTTCGTGAGCGCGGCGTTGACCTCGACCGGCTTCTCTTGCGCCATCCAGTGGCCTGAAGGAATGGTGACTTCGGTTAGATTGCTGCAGTGGGAGCGCATCGGGTCGGCGAGACGCGAGACGAGCGTCTCGCAGATATAATCGTGAGCGGCGTGCAGAAACAGCGCCGGCATGTTCAACCGCCAGTTGGCTTTCGCGCGATCGGCGTAGGCGGGATTGGCTTTCCAGTTCATGTACCAGCTGCAGGGTCCAAAGAACCCGTTGCGCTCCAGCGCGGCCGCGTAGTGATGCTCGTCCTCTTCGCTCAGCAAGGCCGCGTCGCGCGGCAGATCGGGCGCCGAACTGCTGCGACCAAAATAGCCCTTATTGGCGCTAACGAAAGCTGTGCGCGCAGGCTTGCCCTTGCCCGCGGGATCGCCGGCGCGGAAGAGCGCCCGGATGGTTGCGCCGACATTGCTCTCGAAGCCGGCCTCCGCGATTGAAAAATTCTCGCGGTAGAACATTTGATAGTCCCATTGCGCGGTTGGAAACTTGTCGGCCGGATAGACGCTCCGGTCCGCCAACGGAACGACAGTCTCGACCACAAAGCCGTTCGGAATGTAGGGCACACAAAGGTTCGCGACGCCGTGACAGCACTGCGAATGGTGCTGGGCGATCGACCAGACGACCGGCGCGCCCCAGTCGTGACCGACCCAGATCGCCTTTTCCGCCCCGAGCGCACCCAAGAGCTCGATCATGTCGGCGACGATTTCTTCCAACGCGTAGTCGGCGTGCCGCGGATGGACGGTGGAGCGCCCATATCCCCGCATGTCGGGCGCGATCGCGCGAAAGCCGAGGGCGGCAAAAACGGGAAGCTGCCCGCGCCAGGAGATCGACAGCTCCGGCCACCCGTGCAGGAAGATGATTGGCGGCGCCCGCTCAGCGCCGCACGAAAGATAGAAGGTCGTGTGCCGAGCGCTCTTGGCGACATTCTCCAGGATGGGGAAGCTCATGCTGCTCTCCGGAATCGAAGGGCTTGACCAGTGCGCCCAATCCAAGACTCTTGAGGGGTGAGACGCCTAATCCGCTGGTCGCAGCGCCCGGGCCCGGCACCATCCTGGGAAATACACCGTGAAGAGAGCCGCGCCCACTGAAAAGAGAACCCAGGCGTACTGTGATACGAAGCTCGTATCGCCCGTAGCATGGCGAAAGAGGGAAACCAGCGCGGACAGGGAAAAGTCGACGCCCCAGACCGCGGTGATGTATTGATTGATCCGGATGAAGACGGGCGAACGCCAGAGTTCCGGCGGGACCTGCTCGCGCGCGTATTCGAGGGTGAAAGGCGCGCCGGCCAGCAATGATCCCCAGGCGATTGTCATCAGCGTCACATTGGCGAGCAGCGTCATGTAGGTCGCGAGAATCATCCAGCCGAAGCCGAGCACGCCGATGGCTATGAAGACGAAGAAAGCGAAGGTGACCGTGTCCAGGAGCTTCGGCGATCGGTTGCGGAATTGCCGCACCGTCCTGACCGCCGCGGCGGCGAGCGCGAGCGCCAGAGCAAGCTCGAACCACCGATTGCCGAGGACGGCAAGGATGATCCACGGTAGGAATGCGATAATCAGCCCCAGCATCGGCGTTGATCGGCCTTTCCGGCCTCACCTCTCCCCGGAGCCTCTGCGATGCTCGCAGGCCCCCTCCAACTATCGGTAGCAGGGGAGGCGACGCGCAAGCAGGAGCGCCACGCCGGATGAACCGGCCTAGACGCACCCTGTATGCCGCGCCCCCGAAAGCAATTCAAGTCATCCCATTGTGAGCGTATTATCCAATGGCCCCGCGCCAAGCGGCGGGCCACGATCCGCAGGGCTATTGGCGCCGGTCCTTCGATCCTCGCGCAAGGTTCGCGGCACATTGTCCCTCGCAGGAGGCGCTCCTGTGCCGGCTCCTAACGAGCGAGGGCGGTGATGTCATTGACGGCGGTGGGGACCGCTCCGGCAGCTAATCGTGGCGGCAAGGACATCGCCTTCGCCGCCGGTATCGTCCTTATCCTTTGCCTGTTCTTCCTTCCCGTTCCGGCGGTGATGATCGACTTCGGCCTTGCGCTGTCGATCGCGCTCTCCGTGCTCATCCTGATGGTGGCGCTGTGGATCCAGAAGCCGCTCGAGTTCTCGGCCTTCCCGACCGTGCTCCTGGTGGCGACGATCCTGAGACTCGCGCTCAACATTTCGACCACGCGGCTCATCCTGTCACACGGCGAACAGGGACCGACGTCGGCTGGCTACATCATCGGCGGCTTCGCCGCCCTGGTGATGGGCGGCGATTTCGTCATCGGCATCATCGTCTTTCTCATCCTGGTGACGATCAACTTCCTTGTCATCACCAAGGGCGCAACCCGCATCGCCGAGGTCGGAGCGCGCTTCACCCTCGACGCCATTCCCGGCAAGCAGATGGCGATCGACGCCGATCTCTCTGCCGGCCTCATCGATGAGAAGGTGGCGCAGGCCCGCCGGCGCGAGCTCGAGGAGGAAAGCGCTTTCTTCGGCTCGATGGACGGCGCATCGAAATTCGTCCGCGGCGACGCGATCGCCGGGCTTATCATTCTTGCCGTCAATATCTTCGGCGGCATCGTTATCGGCGTCACCCGGCACGCTCTCACGCTCGGCGCCGCGGCCGACGTATTCACCAAGCTCTCGGTCGGCGACGGCCTGGTGACTCAGATTCCGGCGCTCATCATTTCGCTCGCCGCCGGCCTGCTCGTGGCCAAGGGGGGCACCCGCGGCTCGGCCGACAAAGCCGTCATCGACCAATTGAGCGGCTATCCAAACGCGCTCTTTCTCGCAGCGCTTGCGATGGCGGTGCTCGGGGTCGTTCCCGGGCTGCCGTTCCTGCCGTTCGCGCTTATAGGCGGACTGATGGCTTTTGTCGGCTTCGCCATCCCCCGGCGCATTGAGAAGGATCGCGTCACCGAGGCGGCGAAGGTCGCGGCCGGCGAGGAGCGGGCCAAGGCCGAGGCGCGCACCTCGATCAAAGAGCAGCTCAAGTCGCTCGAGGTCGAACTCGTGCTGAGCAAGGAGCTCAATGCGGCGCTGCTCCCCGCGCGCGACGAGATCGGCTCGCGGATCGCCAAGATGCGGCGCAAGTTTGCCCGCCAATATGGCTTCGTCGTTCCGGAGATCCGACTCTCCGACGACATCAAGGCGGCGCCGAGAACCTATCAGATCAAGATTCACGGAACCGCAGTTGCGGCTCAGGAACTGCGGGTCAGGGACCATCTGATAATCATCGGCGACGGCCCCCGGCCCAATTTGCCGGGCGACGAGGTGCGCGAACCCGCGTTCGGCATCCGGGCGATCGCGATTCCCGAGGCCTTCGTCAAGGACGCAAGACGCAACGGTTTCAAGCCGGTCGACCCTGTCTCGGTGCTGCTCACCCATTTGAGCGAGGTCATCCACAATAATCTCGCGCAACTCCTGTCGTACAAGGACATGCGCGCGCTGCTCGATCGCCTCGAACCCGAGTACAAACGGTTGCTCGACGACATATGCCCGTCGCAGATCTCGCAGTCGACGCTGCTCGCAACTCTGAAGCTCCTGCTTGCCGAGCGCGTCTCCATCCGCAATCTCAGCCTCATTCTGGAGGCGGTCGCGGAAGTCGCGCCACACGCGCGAAGGCCCGAGCAGATCGCCGAGCAGGTGCGCATCCGCCTGTCCCAACAGATCTGCGGCGACCTCGCCGAAGACGGCGCGCTCGCCGTCTTAAGACTCGGCAATCGCTGGGATCTCGCCTTCCACCAAAGCCTCAAGCGCGACGCCAAGGGGGACGTGGTCGAATTCGACATCGACCCGAGGCTGATGGAGCAATTCGCCGCCGAAGCTTCGGTCGCGATCCGCAAACGGATGGACGAGCGACGTCTGTTTGCCCTCGTCACCGCGGCTGAGACGCGGCCCTATGTGCGGATGATCATCGAGCGCATGTTTCCGACGCTGGCGGTTCTGTCGCAGCTCGAAATCGCGCGCGGGTTCGAGGTGAAGTCGCTGGGCGCGATCGCGTGAGCGCGCTCGTCTCCGGGGCGATGGCGGCGCCGCACGCGGCTCTCGCGCCGAGAGCGGCGATCGGCGCCTTCGTTCTGTTCTGCCGCATCGGCGGCTGCCTGATGCTGGCGCCTGGATTCTCGAACACGCAGATTCCAGCGCAGGTTCGCTTGTTCGTCGCGCTGGCGGTGACTCTGACGCTGACCCCCCTGCTTCTGGAGCGCGTGCCCGCTGCAGCGCTGGGCGACAATCCGATCCTCACCCTCAGGGTGATCGTCGTCGAATCGCTGGTCGGCGGCATGATCGGCTTCCTCGCCCGATTGTTCTATTTCGCGCTCGAAACTCTGGCGGTGGGCGCGGCCACCATGCTTGGATTCACCAGCCCGTCCGGATTTCAGATCGAGGGCGACGAGCCCATGGCGCCATTGGCGACGCTGATCTCGCTTGCCGCGATTGCGCTCCTGTTCACGGCCAATCTTCATTGGGAGCTCTTGCGCGGCCTCGTGGCCTCCTACGACGTCATCCCCGTCGGAGCTGACTTCAACGCGCGGCTGGCCCTGAAGCAGATAGCCGACGCGCTGGGCGAATCGTTCCGCCTCGCGCTCAGGGTCGCTTCGCCCTATGTGATCTATGCGCTCGTGGTCAATCTGGCGCTGGCGCTGGTCAACCGCCTCACGCCACAGGTCCAGGTCTTTTTCGTCGCCACGCCGTTTGTCGCAGCGGGCGGCCTGCTGTTGCTCTACTTCACCATCAAGCCGGCGGTCGAGGCCTTCATCAGCGGCTTCGGCGCTTGGCTCATTTCCGGCTAGCAAATGAAGAAGCGCCTCGACGCTCTGACTCGTGTCGGCCGGTTTCAAACACTCATGCGTGATATGGGCCGCTGGCGGCTCAGTGCGCTCGAACGTCAGCAGTCGGGATTGGGTGAGGATCTGAAGGCGGTTTTCGAGGCGCTGGGGGGTGATACGATGGCCTATGGCGCTCAAGCGGGTCTGATCGAGCGGCGCATCCGCTCGTTGGAGCTCAAGCTCGATCAACTGGAGCGCGAGCAGGACAGTGCGCGCCGCACCGTGCTGACGCACGGAACGCGGGCCAAACTTGTCGCATTGGCGGTCGAAGCCGCATCTCTCAGCTACCGGCGCTTGAACGAGCGAAAGGAGCTGGCCGAGATCATCGAGCGGGCGATCGGCCAGCGAAGCGCAAGCTCGACATAAGGCCTGTGGAGGAGACTGGCGCATCTCTCGCACACTGACCCTGCCCCATGGCCTTCAATCCTCGCACCGACGTCGTCCTTGAGGTGCTCAGCGCGGCCGATCCGTCGCGCGCGAACCTCGCCGCCCAGCGGCTCAAGGCGCTCGCGGGCTCGAATGCCCCTGCGGCCGACTTCGCCGCCAACCTGGACCGGGCGGCCGGCGCCGCGGCGGCGATGACGTCGCCGACCGTCAACGCGGCCGGGTCGCGCGCCCGTCTCGCCGAGGCGGCGGGCGGGATGAACAAGCTTGACCAGACGAAGACCCAGTTCGAGGCTATGATGCTCAATTCGTTCGTCGGCGAACTCCTGCCGAAGGATACAGGCAGCGTCTTCGGCGAGGGAATGGCCGGCGACATGTGGCGATCGATGCTCGCCGAGCAGGTTTCGATGCAGATCGCCAAGTCCGGCAAGCTCGGCCTTGCGCGGCGCCTGTTCGCCACCCACGAGATGGAGGCGCGGTCGGCGAGCGCCGGCGAGGCGGTCAAGGCCGCTGGCGAGGCCTCGGCCCAGATGAGCGCCAATATCCTGTCGGAGCCGGCGGCCGCAGACCTCGGCAACGGGGCCGTTCTGTTCGCTGGAGGCAAACGGACATGAGCCAGCCGCTGCGCCGACCGCAATCCCCGGCGGCCGCCGCGGCCTTGCCGATCGTCGAACGGCTCGTCGCAACCATCGACGCCGAAAATCGGGACCTCGAGCAGGGCCGGCGGGTCAGATACGACGCCTACAGTCTGAGCAAGAATCAGGGGCTGCTCGAGCTCAATCGCCTGATTCCCGCGCTCGGCGGCTCAACAATGTCCGGCCCCCTGAGCGATGCGCTGGGAGAACTGCGCGCCAAGCTCGAGATCAATCGGCGGGCGCTGGCGGTCCAGCTGAAAGCCTGCCACGCGGTCTCGGAGATCATCGCCCGAGCCATCCAGGACGGCCAGTCTGACGGAACCTACACCGCCCTCGCGTGGAAGCGCTCGGGCGCATGATCAAAGCCGCGCTCATCGGCCTCGCGGCGGTCGCAGGCGTGATCGCGGGCGAGATGGGAACCGGCAAAGTCCTCGCCATGCGGGAGGCCCGCCTGGCGGCTCCCGTCGCCAGGGCGACCGAAGCGCGCAAGACGCATGAGATCAACGTCCCTCGCATCAAAGACGGCGCAGTCAAGGGCTACGCGGTGATGTTGCTCAACTATACGGTCGACCTGGGCGCGCTTAAGACGGCGGCGATGGCGCCGGATTCGATCCTCGTCGATGAGGCGTTTCGTTACGTCTACAACGATGACACGATCGACTTCGACCATCTCGACCGCTTCGATCTGGACAAGATGAGCAAGGCGATCGCCAAGGCCGTCAACGGGCGGGTCAAGGCCGATGTCATCCTCGACGTCGGCGTCCAGGAATTCACTTATGCGCCGATCAGCGACACCCGCGGGCGGGCGGCGCCCTAAGCCGCTTGCGTCGCCTTCGCTTTCGAGACGGCGATCATCTCGACGAACCGGCGGAAGAGATAATGGCTGTCGCGCGGACCTGGCGAGGCCTCGGGGTGATATTGCACCGAGAAGGCCGGACGGTCGGCGAGCGCAATGCCGCAGTTCGAGCCGTCGAACAGCGAAACATGCGTCTCCTCGGCGTTCGCCGGCAGGCTCGCGCGGTCGACCGCAAAACCGTGGTTCATCGACACGATCTCGACCTTGCCGGTCAGGAAGTCCTTGACCGGATGGTTGGCGCCGTGATGGCCCTGGGCCATCTTGACGGTGCGCCCGCCGACCGCGAGCCCCAGGAGCTGATGGCCGAGGCAGACGCCGAACATGGGAACCTTCGCCTCGAGCAGGCCCTGAATTGTCGGCACGGCGTATTCGCCGGTCGCCGCCGGGTCGCCGGGTCCGTTGGAGAGCACGACCCCGTCGGGCCTGAGTTCCAGGATGGCCTCGGCGCTCGCTGTCGCCGGAACGACCGTCACGGCGCAGCCGCAGTCGTTGAGCAACCTCAGGATATTGCGCTTCGTCCCGTAGTCGATCGCGACCACGTGAAAGCGCGTCGCCTGCCGCCGGCCATAGCCGGTTTCCGGCGTCCAGCTGGTTTCGTCCCAGTCGGCGCGCTGGGTCGAGCCGACCGCCGGGACGAGGTCCATCCCGTCGATGCCTGGCCAGGCCGCGGCTTTGGCGCGCAGGGCGTCGAGGTCGAAGGCGCCGTCCGGCGAATGGGCGATGACCGCGTTCGGCATGCCCCGCTCGCGGATGAGCGTGGTCAGCGCCCTTGTGTCGACGCCGGTCACGCCAATGATTCCCCGCGCTTTCATCCAGCTGTCGAGCCGCGCGCGAGCACGAAAATTCGACGGGCCCGCGACGTCGGCGCGCATGACGGCGCCGACCGCGGCGGACGCTGAAGCGGCGTTGACGACCTCGATGTCCTCGTCGTTGACGCCCACGATCCCAATATGGGGGAAGGTGAAGGTGATGATCTGGGCGGCGTAGGACGGGTCGGTCAGGATCTCCTCGTAGCCCGTCATCGCCGTGTTGAAACAGATCTCGCCGACCGCAGAGCCGGTCGCTCCGACCCCGAAGCCTTCGATCACCGCGCCATCGGCGAGAACGATCACGCCGGTGGCGACGCGCGGGCGCCAGCCGGAGAGATCGTCGAGGCCAGGCGAGGGACCGGGATGTGTTGCGCTTGACATGCGGCTGTGCTTAAGCGCCGCCTTTGCCGCGCGTCAAGCTTCGCGGCCCCCATCAAACGATCGAGGAGACCCATGTCCGATTCGGCGCCGTTGCGCGAGGCCGTGGCCACGCGGATGAAAGAGGCGATGAAGGGCGGCGACAAGCCTCGCGTCGGCGCGCTTCGCCTCATCATGGCCGCCCTGAAAGAGCGCGAGATCGAGGCGCGCGGGACGGGCAAGATCGTGAGCCGGGCCGACGAGCTTGCGCTCCTGACCAAGATGGTGAAGTCGCGCCAGGAGTCGGCCGCCATCTACGCCGACGCCGGCCGCAAGGAGCTGGCCGAACAGGAGCACGCCGAGATCGCGGTGATCGGCGAATTCCTGCCGAGGCAGATGGACGAAGCGGCGGTGGCCGCGGCCGCCAGGGCCGCCATCGTCTCGACCGACGCCAAGAGCATCAAGGACATGGGCAGGGTCGTCAACGCGCTGAAAGCCGCTCATCCAGGCGAGATGGACTTCGCCAAGGCGAGCGCCATCGTGAAGGGGCTCCTTTCCGGCTGAGGCGGCGCGCCCCGCGCACAAGTTTACGCGCGCCAGTGATTTCAGCGGCTTAAGTGCGCTTTCGCGCGACTTTCCGCGCTTCCCGCCCCGTTTCCGTCGGAACACGAACTTGCCGGATCGCCTCTCGTTCGAAGCGAGCGCGCTCCCGGATTAGCGAGTCCGTTTTGAGCGATTTCAACGGCTTGCGGCGTCATTAGCGAACCGATCCCGGCATCGACCCCAAAGTTTCAGGGGGTGCGGCGCCCCTAAGAACCGCCAGCGGACTTATCGGTCATTTCTGAAAAACATCATATCAAATCCGAGCCGGCCTGGCAAGAAATTGTCGTTTTTTCTAGATCTGCGGCCCGGAAGGCTGGAGCGAACGGGAAGCGCGTGGCGACCTTCGCGTCCGCCGCGGGAACGGTTCGCCGTTCACCGCGTTAAGCCACATGCGATTCATCAACTCAAAACTTTGCCTTGTCGCCGGCGTTACCCTCTTCGCCGGCGCGGCATTCGCCCAGACGACCAGCCCAGCGCCAAAAACCACGACTGGCGCCGGCTCGACTGCGCCGGCCAAGAGCTTGAGCAAAAAGCTGAGCCGGTCGAATGGGGTCATCCGTCCGAAAGAGGTGGACCCGGGAATCCAACAGCCGGCGCCCAGGACGCATGATTCGAATGTCGTGCGGCCACCGCGGGTTTCGCCCGGCGCTCCCGTGCCCCAGCCAAAATGAGCTTTGCGTTGCGGGTCTGAGCGGTGCGTCCCTGCGAGCCCCAGCGTCAGCGTTGCGATACAGCGGCCTTTATGGCGGCGACCGTTCGAGAGACGATGGCGTCGACGCCCAGCATTCCGAGTTTTGCGCTCGCCTTGGACGGATCCCCATAAACGCCGTCGCTCGCCCCGAATTTGGCTCCCCCGGACAGCCGATCCTCGCGGACGAGGCTCGGGTCGAGCGCGAGCATCAGCGACGTATCGTTCAGGCCCGCATGGGTGCCAATCTCCGAGGGGGTGAACCCTTGATCCTTCAGAATCCGGCCGAAATCGATTTGCGCCGCCTCGTAATATTGCGTCACCGCATGCGCGCGCACATTCGATGAGGCCCATTCCCGGTTGAGCGTGTTCGTCACGGTCCTTTCGTCCGCCTGGGTGCCGCCGTGGTCGCCCAGAAAGACGATATCCTTGAACCCGTGCAGCTTGAAACTCCGGGCCGAACCTTCGAGAATCGCCTCAAACGCGACTTCCGGCACGCTGATCGTTCCGGGGAAACGCATGTGGCCGGACGGCGGGCTGATACTGCCTTCAGGGACGTAGGCGATCACGGGCGCGATAATCGCGTCGCCCAACGCGAGCGCAATCCGCTCGCTCAGCAACTTGACGCGCCGATTGTGTTTTCCCAGCGCCATGGCCGGGCCGTTCTGCTCGGTTCCCCCGATCGGCACGATGATGGTGGTCTTGCCCGCGCCGATCTCGTCTCGCAACTCGGTCCACGTGAGATCCTCGAGAAAGACCGAGGGGCGTGCTTGCGAATACGCGAACGGCGCGAAGTTGAGAATGAGGAGCGGCAGGAGCAGAAGACGCGCCGCCCGCGCCAACCCTTGCGTGTTCATTGGCTCGCCTATGCGTCGAATCCCGAAACCGAAGTTGCTCTGTCCGAAGGGGCTAACCGATCTCGACGCCAGGCAACGTGTGGCGACTATGGCTTCGTTGGGAGCCTCGCTCAGAGCCTGACTCAAAAGCCTACGGTCGGGCAAGGCGTCTGATTCCGAATTGGATTGCGGCCAAGGTTACGAAGGCGGCAAGGGTGTCGGCGAGGTTCTCGTAGTCCTTGGCCAGACGGCGGTTGCGGCCGAACCAGGAGAAGGTTCGCTCGACCACCCAGCGACGGGGCAGCACGACGAAGCCTTTGGTGTTGTCCGAACGCTTGACGATTTGGAGCCGGAGCTCCGGTGATGTGGCGACGGCGTCTTTGACCTGGTGGGCGTTGTAGCCGGAGTCGGCCCAGACGAGCTCCAACCATGGAAAGCGCTTGCGGATCTTGTCGAGAACCAGCGCCGCGCCGTCACGATCCTGTATGCCGGCGGAGTGGACGATCACCCGCAGCGGCAGGCCTTCCACGTCGACGAGGGCGTGCACTTTGCGGCCCTTCACCTTCTTGCCGGCGTCATAACCCACTGCGTCCTTTTCACTCCGGCTCGCGGCTCCCCCTTTTCCGCCGCTTTCAGCGACTGGCTGTCGAGGATCGCGGCGGTCGGGCTGGCCTCGCGGCCGAGCGCTTCGCGCAGCGCTATGTGGAGCTCTTCCCAAATGCGCTCCCACACGCCGTCGCGCTGGAACTGGCGGAAGATGTTGTAGACCGTGGAACGCGGAGGAAATGCGCCGCGCGGCAGATACCGCCAGGGACAACCCGTGCGCAGAAGATAGAAGATCGCATTCATCGCCGCGCGCATGTCCGTCTTGCGCGGTCGCCCGCCCGGCCTCGCCGCCGGGATCAGCCGCTCCAGATGCCCCCACTGCGCATCCGTCAAATCGCTCGGCAGCCCTGTTCCGCACTGCTCGTACGTCGCCCTATCAGCTTGCGTCCACATCCCGAATCAAAGCCTCCCAGCAACCCTGGAGGCGGTGAATCATGCCGACATCGCAAACGCCAGAACTTTTGGGACAGGCTCT
>DASXES010000058.1:0-67392 GCA_036489975.1 Roseiarcus sp. | reverse complement strand
TGACGCTGGAAACCATTGCTCCTTTGAGCCATGATCCCGTCGTCGGGCTGCCTGTGGCGGCCGCCTGACCAGCCCGGTCTCACCAGGCGAATGCGGCGGCCATACCGCACCTGCTACACCACAGCACGGGACACGACCGTGGCGCTCAATAACCTGGGCAAACTCTACGAGGACACTAACCGCTTCGCCGAGGCCGCTTTGCGGGCGTGTTCGCGTTCATCGCGTCTCGCGAGTTCGCCCGCGCCGACTTCCCGCGAGCGGGATAAAGACGCATAGGATCGCGCGGCCCGTCATTGCTGAATTGTTGGGGCGATGCTTGCTGCCGGATCGCGACATTCTCGACGCGGCTGCTTGGCTGCGGGATTTGGTTATGGCGCACGGAAACACGTCAGTCGCCATTGCCCGATCATCGCGCAAGGCCAAACGTGAGGAACGTGACCCCGAGCGCCAACGCCAACTGACGGCGCTCGCATTGTGAGATGGTCATCGAGAGAAGAACAAGCCGTCCGCCCGTCCCATAAAAGTGGCCTCAAGCTGGCATCCGTTAGAGTAGCCACGTAGTCCATACTGGCCTGGGATGTTCGACGAAACGGCCACGGATGAACCCCTCGTCAAAGCAGCCGCCCGCAATCGGCGCGGTTTCGCTGCTAGGGATCTCCGGCAGGGACGCAGATGGTGTCAAAGAGCGGACCTTTGGAGCGCTTTGCCTCTGCGTAAAGCGCACTCGCGGCATTTGTGCAGGCGGCCTGGTTTTTGAAGATGACGTGGTCCGCGGCCACGTGTGAACCGTCAGGCAGTGTCACCAGCCAGTAAATCAGGATCCACATTCCCTACTCCGCTTTGGCTCGTTCCGTATCGCTAGTCCACCGGTAGTCAGGATCGTCGCTCATCAGTGACGGGCCCACAATGCGGGGGAACTCAGGGCCTGCCCTTTTGCACTGTATTTATCGGCCGCGCCGCCGTCCGCGCCAGCTCGCCAGCGACCGCCCTCTCGAGACGCGAAGCCGGGGTCCCAGCGAGCGCCCGCGCGCGGTCGCGCATGTCTATCGCCCTTGGCCGGTGCCTGGGGTCAATGCGGCACTCGCCTTCGGCGCGCCCGTCATAACGGTAAGGAAACCATGCGCCCGGTTGAGAGCGACGATCGCGACATTCGCGCGGGCGCAGAACGGAACAGCCTCGATCGACGAAGGCGCCCGTTCGACGGCACGATACCAAAAGGCGGCTTTGCCGCCCGCGTATACTTGAGCGTCTGTGCGCCGCCGCCAAGCGCGCTCGGTAAGGGATCATTTGGCGGGGAACCCTCCCGACATCCAGGCATTGCAGCGCCAATTCTTAATGGTTGTAGTATGATTAAGGCCGCGCTCACGCTGAGGTTGACGACTAGGGAGGCAACCGAACATGGCAGTAGTCAAACAGAAACCCATCAAATGCGATTTCATCGAGTTTATGCGTCTTGCCCACCACGCCGCACAAATCGAACGCAAGGTGCGAACAGGTCTCTGGCCTAACACCCCGACCGCCAGTGATGGCGACAAGTACATGACGCACGGCGACCTCGCCCAAAACCTCGGCCTATGGGATGGCAAAGATTGGAACCACAATCGCTTCCGCGTGATGGATGTACTGACGCCTATTTATAATCACGGAGCGCAAATTGCCGAACAATGCGGTGACGTCAACGCAGCCTTTGGCCGCACATTCCGCAACACGAAAGGCGACCGAGGCGCTGGCGCTTGGGACGAAATCGAGCAGGTCGTCACGCGGCCGTGATCGACCCTGGCGCTCGCCCTGCTCGCCAGCGCCCGTCCGCCGCTCGTCCGCGCGTCGCGCAGCCCGACCCGCGAAAGTTCGCAGATGGCCCACTCTGCGAACCGCGCTCGCCCGTCCAGTCCGATCCGCTCGTCCGTGCCGCCAGCGCCTGTCCAACCCGCCGAGGGCCGGACAGAACCGCACTGGGCCGCCTCCTGCTCCACCGGCCATCGGGAGGCTCGGCCGCGTCGCCGTCGAGCTTCACAGGGCTGCGCGCCGGACACATCACAAATCAATATGTTTGACTTCGACCGCGCCATATTCGATACCCGTAATCCCTCGCAATTTCTTACTTTGAAAGCAAAACTTTCGTATAGCCCATTAAATATAGCCTATAGCGGTAGGTATTCATAGTCAATGCGCGTATAGGCACGCGCGCCGCGCGCGAGGGGCCCTCGCCACAATATCGACATAGTTGGGACGTGTCCCTCCCTGTCCCCCCGAAATCCAAGCTTCTCCAAACCCGGATTCAAAGGGTTGCGAAGGATTTGAAAGCCAAAGCCGCCCCGTTCAAGACAATCCAAACCGAGGCGCGGCCGAGGCTCCGTCGCGGGCCAGAGGGCGCGCCTTGAGATGGGCGCGCCGGGCCGCCCGACCCTCACGCGCCGGTCACCCGCCAGATCACATCGCCGACATCGTCAGCCACCAGTAGCGAGCCATCCGGGCCCAGCGCCACGCCGACCGGGCGTCCGAACGACGACCGCTCGTCGGGCGCGAGGAACCCGGTCAGAATGTCGCGCGGCGGCCCGGCGGGGCGCCCGTTTGAGAAGGGCACGAAGATGACCCTGTAGCCGCTGAGCGTGCTCCGGTTCCATGAGCCGTGCTGCCCGATGACCATGCCCTCGGGGAACCCGGGAAGGACGCCCGCGGGCAGCCAGCAGAGGCCAAGCGACGCCGTGTGCCCGCCGAGCGCGTAGTCCGGCGTTATCGCGCTGGCGACCGCCTTCGGATCCTGCGGCACGCGGTCGTCGACCGTCTTGCCCCAATAGCAATAGGGCCAGCCGTAGAAGCCGCCGTCGCGAACCGAGGTGAGGTAATCGGGGGGCGTCTCGTCGCCGAGGCCATCGCGCTCGTTGACCACTGTCCAGAGCCTCGCCGTCCGAGGCTCCCACGCCAGACCCACCGGATTGCGCAGGCCGGAGGCGAAGATGCGGCTCTTGCCGCTGGCGAGATCGAGCTCATGGATGGCGGCGCGGCCCTGTTCGACCGCCATGCCCTTGTCGGCGATATTGGTCAGCGAGCCGACCCCGATATAGAGCCTGGTCTTGTCGGGGGAGAGCAGCAGGCTACGGGTCCAGTGCCCGCCGCCGTTATGCTTGGTCAGCCTGCGTCCCGGCTCGGTTATGCTGGTCGCGCCCGGCCTATAGGGGAAGACGACCACGCCATCGGTATTGCCCACGTAAAACGTATCGCCAAGCAGCGCCATGCCGAACGGCTGGTTCAGCCGGTCGAGGAACACGTTCCTCGTCTCGGCGACGCCGTCGTGATCGGCGTCTCGCAACAGCGTGATGCGGTTGGGGCTCTCTCCCATGGCGGCGGCTCGCCGCATCGTCGCCGACATGGCGTAGTCGAAGACGGAGTTTATCGGCTCCGGCAGGGTCAGCGCCTCGGCTGCGAGAACGTCGCCGTTCGGCAGGACGCAGATCCATCGCGGATGCTTGAGGCCGGCCGCGAACGCGTTGACCTTGAGCCCGGGAGCGGCGGCCGGCGCCTGCCCCTCGCTCCAGCCTTTGGCGGTCGGCATCTTGAGGGTCGGAATCCTGCCCTGCGGCTTGGCGGCCGGGATCGCTGGATCGCCGCCCAGAGCCGGCGCGACCTTTCGCCCGTCCTGTCTCCGCGCGACGACGGCCGCAGCGCCGATCAGCTCGACCACCCGGGAGAAAGCATCCGACAACGCCATTGCTAGTCTCTCTCAAACATCGATGGGCTCGCGATGACGAAGGCCGCCCCCTCACTCGCGGCGAAGCGGCGAGACCCGGTCCAGGGCTGTGATCGACAGGAACCCGCCAATCCATGAGCCAATCGCGGCAAACACCACATAGGCCCAGTTCGACGTATAGCTGATGACCGCAAAAGCGGCGAGCAGATACCATAGGCTGCTCCAGCTCGCCGCCGCGAAGCGCCGGCGGGCGGCGACGGATGCGGTGAAGAGGACATAGACCGCGTCGGTGAACGCAGTGGTCAGAACCACTCCCCCGGCGATCAGGGGGTCGATGCTTGGCAGAACCATGTTTTCCCCCAATGTCTCAGCGCCGCGCGGCGGGCCGTCAACCCTCCATCGGCGGCGGCTCGGCCGCAAGCTCGTGGCTCATCGGCGGAGCTTGGAACGGACGATCGAACACCGGGAACAGGATAAGCCCGGCGAAAAAGCCGCCGAGATGGGCGACCCAGGCCACCGGCATGTCGGAAAAGCCAAGTATCTGGGCGCCGGCGCCGAAAATGAAGTTCGTCCCCAGCCAGATCAGAATGAATATGAGCGAGCGGCGCTGGACAAAGACCTGGCCGAGGCCGGCCGCCGGAATGGTCTCGACCTGCGGGCCGCCGAACGAGGCGAAGGCTCCGAGCGGCGCTCCCGGCTGGAACATGAACCGTGTCGCCGCGCCCATGAGGCCGGAATCCGACCCCGAGGCGCCGATGAGGGGCGAGAAATCCATCGGCGAGAGCGCCCAATGGGCGAGCGAACTCGCAACCGCCGTGACCGCCATGAAGATCAAGAACCTCGCCGCGCCGAACCGGCGCGCGATCGGCGGCCCGAATGCGACCAGCCAGATCGTGTTGAGCAGCACATGGGTCCACGAACCATGAAGAAAGGCATAGGTCAGCAGGGTCCAGGGCTTCGCGCCGCCGCTCAGCACATGCAATGCCCGGATCTGCCGCGCCTGCTGCAGCGCGGAGAGGTCGGTGTTCGCCCGGCTCAGGAGGTCGACCAGCCGATCCGGCCAGATCGCGATGGTGAGGCGGCCGGGGATGAATGCGTAATCGCGGATGACCCTGTCCTGGACCGCGTCTGGGGCCCAGTTGAAAGCCGCGTAGATTCCAATGAGAACGGCGATGAGGCCGAGGACCACGACCGGGGCGTTGAACATCGGCTCGCGGCGGCGCGCGATCTGGCGCGACTCGTTTGGGTACATGCCCTTCCAGCCTTTCGGTCACCAACCCCGACGCCCAGCCGAACGAAGCCGGGACCGACGCCGGGCGGGATGCCCCGCCCGGGCCAAGCCTTAAACCGGCGCCGCTGCTTTTGCGAGTTTGGGGCGCGGACGACCAGCCCGCCAAGGCGGCCCCAGCCGAAGCGAAAACCGCGGATGAGCCGGCGCGATCCATTGCCGCGCGCAGCGAATGCGCCTAAGGCGCTCATATGACAGTCCATATTCCTGCTGACCCGCTGACCGGCTTCTGCGCCGAGATTTTCGCCCGCGTCGGCTGTGAGCCCGACGAAGCGGAGCGGGTCTCAGCCTCGCTGGTCGATTCCAATCTCACCGGCCACGACAGCCACGGCGTCATCCGCGTGCCGCGTTACGTCGACTGGGTCCACAGCGGCGACCTCGTGCCCAATCAGTCGCTCGAACGCATCGTCGACACGCCCGTGATCGGCGTCCTCGACGGCCGGTTCGGCTTCGGCCAGACGATGGCGCCGATGGCCGTCGACATCGGCGTCGAGAAAGCGAAGGCGGCGGGCCTCTCCGCGATTTCGCTGCGCAATTCCGGCCATGTCGGCCGCGTCGGCGAGTGGGCCGAGCGCGCCGCGGCGGCGGGTCTCATCTCGATTCACTTCGTCAACGCCGCGGGCTCGATCCTGGTCGCCCCGTTCGGGGGCCTCGAACGCCGGCTGTCGACGGCGCCCTTCTGCGCCGGGATCCCACGCCAGAACGCCCCGCCCGTCGTGCTCGATTTCGCGACCTCGCTGGTCGCCGAAGGCAAGGTCAATGTCGCGAGCCGCGGCGGCAAGCCGCTGCCGCCCGACGCCTTGATCGGTCCCGACGGGGCCCTCTCCGGCGATCCCGCGCTGATCTACGGGCTGCTGACCGTGGACGGCCCGCGCGACCACGCGCAGGGCGCGGGCGCCATCCGCGCCTTCGGCGAGCATAAGGGCTCGGGACTCGCGCTCATTTGCGAATTGATCGGCGGCTCGCTCACCGGCAATGGCGCGACCGCGCCGGACCGCAAATTCTCCAACGGCATGTTCTCGCTCTACATCGACCCTGCCCAAATCGATCCCGCGCATGTGTTCGACGCGGACATGGCCCGCTACCTCGATTGGCTCCAGCAGGCGAAAGCCCTACCGGGCGAGGCGATCCTGACGCCCGGCGAGCCTGAGCGCGCCCAGCGCGCCAAACGCGCGATAAGCGGCGTGCCGCTGTCGGACGAGGCCTGGGCCTCGATCGTCGCAGCGGCGCGGGGCGTCGGCGTGAACCGGGACCTCTCGTTCTGACCCTTCGGCTCGGGTGTGAATGCGCCATTTCCGGACAGGCCGTCCAATTTGAGGGTTAGCTCGAAGCAACGGCCAGCAGCCGGCCCCCGCGGCGCTTGAGCGCGCGCCGTTCCGCTGCGGAATGGCATGGTCCCTGCCTTATCTCCCTCAGAGCTCAAGCCTAGGGCTCGATTGCGTCCCATTCCGGGACGGCGTCAGGGAACGGGTTGGGGATCAAGTGAAGCTCGCCGCCACAATGGAACTCTATGCGTACTGGAACCGCCTGCGCGGCGCGCGCAGCGCGCCCGAGCGCAACGAGGTCGACCCCGGCGCGATCCGCGGCGTGCTGGCCGACACGTTCATGCTCGATTTCTACGCGAAGCGTGGCTTTCCGTTTCGCATCGCAGGCTCGAGAGCCAACGCGTTCTTCTTGAAGGAGTTGAGGGGCCTTTCCTTTCTGGAGCTTTGGCGGGACGCCGATCGCGGCGAGCTCGATTCGATTCTGCATTGCGTCGCGGACGAAGCGCAGGCGTTCCTCGTCGGCGCCGAGGCGCGAGCCCCCGGTCTGGGCGCGGTGGACATCGAGGCCATTCTGCTGCCGCTTCGACATCATGGGCTGACGCATTCCCGCATCCTGGGCGGGTTCGCCATCCGTGCGGCCCCCGCGTGGATCGGCCTCATGGGCGCCGGCCCGATTGCGCTCACCTCGCTGCGCGCGCTCGATTCGCCGGCGCGCCAGACGCTGCCGGCGGAGAGCGCGGGGCCGGCCGTCTTCTCGCTTCGCGAGACGCCCAGGCGCTACAAGCACCTGTTTGTCCATTCGGGCGACCGCGCCGGCACTTGACGTTTGGACAGGCCAGGCCGCGTAACAGCGCCTTAATCCCTACCGCTTATGGTAAGCGCACTCGCCAGCCTGATTGCGATTCCTTGGCGCCCTCAATGATCGCGTTCGGCCCGAGCTTGAGAATCCGAGGAGCACGCCGCCATGGGCGCATTGGCATGGAAAATCGCAGCGCCCGCGCCGGTGGAGCGGCGCCACGAGCAGCGATTCAAAGTGCGCCTCCTCGGACGATTCATGCGATCGGACCGCAAGGAGTTCGACTGCGAATCGATCGACGCCTCCCCATACGGCATTGCCTTTTCCTCCGACGCCGGTGTTCAGCCAAACGAGCGCATCGTGGCCTATCTCAACCAGATCGGGCGGGTTGAAGGTCGGGTCGCGCGGATCTTCCCAAGCGGGTTCGCGATCCAGATGAATGTGCCGCCGGCCAAGCGCGACAAGCTTACGACCCAACTGACGTGGCTCGCCAACCGCCAGACGCTGGGCTTGCCCGAAGACCGGCGCCATGACCGCATCGCGCCGCGCGACCGGTACACAATCCTGAGACTTCCGAACGGTCGCGAATATACCGCGACCCTGATCGACATCTCAGTGTCGGGAGCGGCCCTCAACGTCGATTGCGAGCCCCCGGTCGGCGCGCGCGTCACCGTCGGCTCGACGCCGGCCGAAGTGGTGCGCCACGTCAACTGCGGAATTGCGGTTGCGTTCTTGACCCCCCTGCCTCACGACGAATTCGGCGAGAACATGACACTCTAACCGCGCTACCGCGCGGCGCGTCACGGGTCGGAGGTGATCGGCTTCATCCCCATGGCGAACCGGCGCCAATTGGCGACGTAATTGACCGCCGCCAGGCGAAGCTTCGCCACGGCTTCCTTGTCCAGTGTTCGCGTCGCCCTGGCGGGCGAGCCCATGATGAGCGAATGGTCGTCGAAGACTTTGCCCTCGGTCACCAGCGCGCCGGCCCCGACCAGGCATCCCCGGCCGATCCGCGCGCCGTTGAGCACGATCGCGCCCATGCCGATCAGCGAGCCTTCGCCAATCGCGCAGCCATGCAGGATCACATTATGGCCAACCGTACACTCTTCGCCGATGGCGAGCGGCGAGCCTGCGTCCGTGTGCAGGGTGCAGGATTCCTGAATGTTGGTGCGCGCCCCGATGTTGATCGGCTCATTGTCGCCGCGCAGGACCGCGCCGAACCAGATCCCGACATCGAGCCCGACCACGACATCGCCGATCACGCTTGCGTTCGGCGCGATCCAGTAGAACCCTTCCGGAGGCAGCGTCGGCCGGCGCCCGTCAATCGAATAGACAGGCACGCCTATTCCTCGCCGTCGAGATCGACGTCGAGGATCGCCATCTGCAGCGTGAAGCTCGATCCCGGGGGGTCGTCGGCCGAAATGACGCCGAGAAACTCGGGGCCGTTGTTGAGCTCGACCGAGTCCATCTTCTTGAGCCGTCCGGCGACGGTCAATTTGTCGTTCTCGAACAGCCGGCGGAGATAATCCTGCAGCACCGGACGGCCGACCGGCACTTTCATCTCGAAAGCGAACGAGCGATCGCCATCCTCGTCGTCGACCGTGATCGTTCCGAGCCTGTGTTCGCCGAGCGACACGTCCGCGGCCTCCGCGGATTTTGAACTCGGCGCGACCTGTATGCCGGGCGCGCCAAACGAGCGGCGCATGAATTCACGCAGTTTGACGATCTCGCCTTTGTCCATGGTTTCTCCCCGGCTCGCGAGCCGCGCGGCGAGGCTTGGCACAAAGAGATGCGGCGTTGCAATACACCAAATCGCCGGGAGCCTAATTTTGCCGCCGCACGAGGTTTCTCGCCGCACCGCAAAGGCGCCGTGCTACGGCTCGAGCGACTTGTCGGCGAGGATCTGATTCATATCGCGCGAGGGCTCCGCGCAACCCGCTTCGCCGACGATGCGCGCGGGAACGCCGGCGACCGTCTTGTTGTGAGGCACCGGCTGAAGCACCACCGACCCGGCGGCGACGCGCGCGCAATAGCCGATCTCGATGTTGCCGAGGATCTTCGCTCCCGCGCCGATCAGCACGCCATGACGGATCTTGGGGTGCCGGTCGCCGGTCTCCTTGCCGGTGCCCCCGAGGGTAACGCCCTGCAGGATCGAGACATTGTCTTCGATCACCGTCGTCTCGCCGACCACGAGGCTCGTCGAATGGTCAAGGAAAACACCCTTGCCGATGCGCGCGGCCGGGTTGATGTCGACGCCAAACGCCGCCGAGACAAGGCTCTGCAGCATCAGGGCGAAATCACGCTTCCCCGCCTTCAAAAGCCAATGAGACAGACGATAGGCCTGCAGCGCCTGGAAGCCCTTGAAATAGAGCAAGGGCTCGATCATCCTGAGGCACGCCGGGTCGCGGTCGGCGACCGCCATGATGTCGGCGCGGAACGCTTCGCCGATCGAGGGATCGCGCGCGATCGCCTCGGCGAATGTCTGCCGGATCAGCGCGGCCGGAAGGTCGCGATGATCGAGCCGCGAGGCGACACGATGCGACACCGCCGCCTCGAGCGTGTCGTGGTTAAGGACATTGACGGCAAGAAAGAGAGCAAGCTCCGGCTCGCGCCGTATGGCCTCCTCCGCTTCCTGCCGGATCCGCGCGAATAGCGGATCATTGCCGGCGAGGCCGACGACGCGAGCGGTCAAACCTTGCGCCACGACGAACTCCCAAACTCGACTGGCCGAGGGGGGAGCTTAGCACGGGGCGCAACGGAGGCGGAAGTCCGGCCTTCCGCGCGTTCACTCCCCATCGCCTGTGTCCAGGAGCCTCGCTATCGAATAAACGCGCCGCCCTCGCTCAGGGGCAGTCCGTCGCCCGATGGGTGACGCTATTGCCATCGCTGTCCGTCCGCGTGACGCTTCGGCTGCTGCAGGGGGGAGGCCCTGGCGGGGCGACGACCACCGCTCCAGGCGCGGGTCCCGGCCCGGAAGTGACGCCGCCGATAAGTCCGCCGGCCGCGCCGCCGACCGCTGCGCCGACCGGGCCGCCGACAACTGCGCCCGCGACCGCGCCGCCAGCCGCGCCAGTCACGGCGCCGCCGGCGTCCGCGAGAGCCAGGGTGGGCAGACTGACGATTGCCAGAGCTGAAAGTCCGATGACCAAGCCACGCATGATGTCCTCCTCGATTCAGGTCTAGAGACGGGAAGCAACGCGTGGTAGAAAGAATAGTTCCGAAAAGCTGGCCGTGAGAGGCGAGCAGAACGGCCGGGGCGCCAGACGATAAGTCCGTCGAGGGATGGGTGGAACAACAACGGCCGCCCGACTGTTATGTTCCGCTACGGTCTGCCCAACGCAGGGATAGATGAATGCGCCTGTTACTCGCCCTTATCATCATCATTTATCTGGTCGGAGTCGGCGTTGTCCTTTCGCCGGTCATTCGATCCGGATGGAATAGCGATACCGCGTCCGTGCTGACCGACCATGTCGTGCAGGCGCTGCCGGAGGCGCTCGCCTGGCCGATGAGAGCCGTGCATTCTTTCACCGGCTCCTGACCGCCCGGACGATTGTGATCGTGCGCTGTTGGAGGCCGGCCGGCCGATAGCTCCGCCACATCCGCGCCAGCGCGGAATCGCGCTTGATCGCCGCGTACCATACGGCGCCCCCGAGATGGGCGGCCAGCACGAACGCAAGCATGCAGGCAAACGCGAAATGCGCCCAGCTCGCCGCCACGGCGACGAACCTGTCCCTGGCCATGAGCCTTGGAAGTTCGAACAGCCCGAACCAGCAAAACCGCCTTCCCGCCCGCGGTCGACGCCAGATAACCGCCGACCGGCATCGCGATCATCACGGCGTATAGCGCGAGATGCCCGGCGCGAGACGCCAACTGGGTCAGCTTGCCGAACGGGTCGGCATAGGCCGGAGCGCCAGCGAAAAGGCGCCAGACGATGCGAAGCGCGATCAGTCCAAGGACGGTCACGCCGATCGATTTATGGAAGAACAGAACTTCGATGCGCGTTCTGCCGCCGCTAGGCAAGAGCGACGCCCAGACGCCGAGCGGAAGCGCGGCAAAGATGAGCGCCGCCATCAGCCAGTGAAGCGTGCGCAGCCCGGGATCATACGCCGCGACCGCGCGCGGCGGCGGAAGCGCTTTCATGAACCGGCCCCTAGCGAGGAGTTTGAGTCCATTTGACCGAAGAAAGCGCAAATCTCAAGTTCGCCATTCCACGGATCTTTCACCCGTCGATGATCGCCACCGCCCTGGTCCAGCCCGCCGAGGCGCGCTCGATCTTTGTCGGGAAGCAAGACACCATGAAGCCGGTCGGGGGCAGCGACTCGAGGTTGTGCAGCTTCTCGATGTGGCAATAGCCGATGTGGCGGCCGGCCTTGTGCCCCTCCCAGATAAGCGAGGCGTCATGCGTCTCCGCGTATCGCCCGGCCGTATGCGCGAAAGGCGCGTCCCAGCTCCAGCCGTCGGTCCCGGTGACCCGGACGCCTTGTCGCAAGAGGTGCAGCGTCGCCTCGGCGCCCATGCCGCAGCCCGAAGCGACATAGTCAGGGCGTCCGTATTTGAGGCCGGCGCTGGTGTTGACGACAACGATCTCGAGGGGTTTGAGCGCATGGCCAATGCGCTTAAGCTCGGCGTCGACATCGGCCGCGGTCGCCACGTAGCCGTCGGCTAAATGCCGGAAGTCGAGCTTCACACCGGGCTGAAAGCACCATTCGAGCGGGATCTCGTCGATCGTCCAGGCGCGTTCGCCTTCGTTCATGGTCGGATGGTAGTGCCACGGCGCGTCGAGATGCGTGCCGTTGTGAGTCGTGAGCTGCACGCGTTCGACCGCCCATCCCTGCCCGTCCGGCAAGTCCTCCCTCTTGAGGCCCGGAAAGAACGGCAGGATTTGCGGCAGGCTCTCCTGGTGATCGATGTATTCGATCTTGGGCCCAAGCCCGGGCGGATCGGCCGGCACATCGTTCTGCAGCGGCGCTGAAATGTCGATGAAGCGTCGAGCCATGCGTTCCTCCTGTCTCTCCCCGCGCGCCAAAAAGGCGCGAGATTATTCCTTCCGCGCCGCCCGCCGCGCGCCACGCAATACGCTCGCCACGAGCGCCGCAGGCAAAGCCAGCGTCAGCGCCAGGCCGACGAGCCAAAGCGGCGCTACGCCGCAAAGCGCCAGTGCGCTGATGAGGCCGACCGCGCAAAGGATGGTGGCCGCCAGCAGCTCGTCATCGACGAACAGGTCGATCAATTGCTTGACGACGACGACGATCATGCAGGCGCCGCCGCTCTTGGCTTGAGCAGCGCGACCAGGCCTAAAGCGACCGCCAGGAACAGCGCGATAAACGCAAGGATCGCAACGTCGCCGCCCGGCCATGCGACGCCAAGGCTCTCGCCGGTCCAGAACAGGCCGAAGGCCGAGAGCATCACCCCGACCACGAATTTGAGCGTATTCTCGGGGACGCGCGCGAGAGGCCGATGGACCGCCGCGCCTATGGCCGCGACCGCGACACAGGCCGCGAGCGCGCCCGCGCTCGCAAGCCCAAGAAGCCCGCGGCCCGCCCCGATGGCGATGACAATGAACGTGACCTCGATCCCCTCCAGCAACACGGCCTTGAAGGCGGTCGCGCCGGCGATCCAGTCCAGCCCGTTCGCCCGCCGCTCCGGGCCTTCGGTCAATGCGCGCGTCTCGCGCGCGAAGGCGGCGTCCTCGTCATGCAAAGCGATGATTCCGACCGCCCGCAGGATCGCCTTGCGCAGCCAGCGCAAGCCAAACATGAGCAGCAGGACGCCGACCGCGAACTGCAGGGCATGAAGCGGAACGGCGCCCAGCAGCGGCCCGAGGGCGACGACGATCAGCGCAAGCGCTACGATAGCGGCGGCGGCGCCCGTCAGCGCCGGACGCCAGCCGCGCGCGAGCCCGACGGCGAGCACGATGGTCAGCGCCTCGACCGCCTCGACGAAGGAGGCGACGAACGCGGCGCCCGCGACCGAGATGATCGTCGTCAGGTTCGGCATCGCGAGACCCTGAGTTGTCGAGCGCCAGTCAGTTCGTACGCCGGGCCAGCGAGAGCCACAATCCGCCGCCGATGAGCACGGTTCCGGAAAGGCGGCCAAGCAATTTGACACGCGATGGCTTCATGAACCAGGCCCGGCCCATTCCCGCCGCGACGGCCCAGGCGCAATCGAACACGCCGGCGATGATGACCGAGGCGACGCACATCGCCGCAAGCTGCGGCCCCGCGGGCAGCCGCGGATCAATGAACTGCGGCAGGAAGGCTGTGAAGAAGACCATCGTCTTGGGGTTGGAGAGGGCGACGAAGAGGCCGCGCAGGAAGCGCGCGCGCCCGCTGTCCCTCAACCGCTCGCTCTCCTCGCCCGCATGGCGCCACGCCTGCACGCCGAGCCATATGAGATAGGCGGCGCCGGTCCAGCGCAGCGCGTTGAACAGCAGGTCCGCGTGCGCGTGCACCCAGCTGAGACATAACGCGATCGTGGCCAGCAACAGGGCGTTGCCAAGGGTCGTGCCCGCGACCGTTGTCAGCGCGGCGCGCACGCCGCGCGTAGCCCCGGTTGAGATGACAAGGGTGACGATTGGTCCCGGCGCGATGATCAGGACAACCGTGATCAGGAGAAATGCGGTGAAAAGCTCGACGTTCATGTCTCATTCCCTCCGCTCGCATCTCTAATCCTAGCGGGCCGTCCAGAACAGTCCGATCGTGAGCGCGAGGCCGATGGCGACGACGCCGAGTTTCAACAGCTTCTCGTTGACGTGTCTCAACATGAGCGCGCCCGCCCAGCCGCCGAATGAGGCGCCGATGGCGGTCACGATCGCCTGCAGCCAATGCACGTCCCCGGAAAAAACGAAGATCGCCACCGCCGAGGCGTTGATCACACCGGCGAGAATGTTCTTCGCCGCCCCGGCATTGCGCAGCGCCACGCCGGTCAGGGTCAGCGCGGCCATCATCATGAGCCCGATGCCGCCGCCGAAATAGCCGCCGTAGACGGCGATGCCAAACTGCATGGCGCCGATCGCCCATGGCGGCAGTCGCGCTTCGCTCGCCTCCACGCTCTTGCGAAAAAAGCTGCCCCAGGCGAAAAGCACGGTCGCGAACAGAACGAGCCAGGGAACGAGGCGCGCGAACACAGCCGCGGGCGTCGCCAAAAGGATGAGGGCGCCGAGACCGCCGCCAATCAGGCTGATGGCGAACATCGTGCGCATCGTCAGTCCGGCTGGGCCTTTGGCGTCGGCACGGCCGGTGAAGCCGGTCACGAGCTGCGCGGGAAAGAGCGCCACGGTCGAGGTGATGTTGGCGGCGCGCGCATCCATGCCGGTCAGCATCAGCGACGGGAGCGTGATGAACGAGCCGCCGCCGGCCAGCGCATTCTGGGCTCCCGCCCACATCGAGGCGACGAATAAGACAAATAACGCCGTCATAAAGCGAACCGCCCGCTCTCCCCGCTGTACAGACTACGCCCCGTGGGGCGATAACGAGAAGCTCGACGCCTGGCGACCAAGACGATCCCGCAGCTCAAGCTGGCGCAGGCGGGGCGTTCGGATAAAGCCGCTGGCGCGGGGGATCGCCTGACGTTACGCTTGGGCCCGAGCGGGATCTCCGGACATGGCAGGGAAGCACGACATCACCGGCTACGCCATCGTCTCCGACGACGACAAGATCGCCGGCGCCGACGGCCTGACGCCGGCCTCGCTGCGCAACCCGAAGGACTGGGAACTCTACCAGCGCGCGCAGGAGCTTGCGAGCCTCGTCGTGTTCGCGCGCCGCAGCCACGAACTCGAACCGAACCTCCACAGGACCCCGCGTCTCGTCGTTTCGCGTGAGGCCCCTGGACTCGAGCAGCGCCCGGACGGCTGGTGGTGGGACCCGAGGCGCACGACCTGGGAGGAAGTCGCGGCGCGCGTGCTGCCGGCGGGGGGCCGCGTCGCCGTGGGCGGCGGCCAGGTGGTGTTCGATCTTTTCCTCATGATCGGCTTTGACGGATTTCATCTGTCGCGCGCGCGTGGGGTCAAACTCCCGGGCGGACGCTCCGTCTTCTCCGCCTGCGATACGGGCGTCCCGGCCGCCAGCGTGCTTGAACAGCGCGGCCTCAGCCTCACGAAGACGATCCCGCTCGACCCTGCGCATGGCGTGGAAATGACGATCTGGCGACGCGCGGCTTGAGCGGCCCTCGTTCGCTCCTGCGACGCCCTCACGCCATGCCCCCGGCAGATTGAAAGGCGTGATGATCTGACCTGCGAGGGTGGCGGAGGGCCCTTTGCGGCAACACCCGATGCGCCTGCATCACGACGCGTCAGGCCGCGCGCATGTCGGCGCTGGCTCGCTCAAGCCCGCCCGGAGAGCGATTCTTGATGAGCAACGGATGAGCCACGGGCGGCGACTTGATGGGCCATTGATGGATAGGCGCAATAGCCTTGCTGGCTTCCGCCCTTATACTGGGCCCAGCGCACGATTGCACGGGGGACGAGCCCATGAAGGACGACAACGCCAAGCGCTTGAGAGCCAACCGGGTCTGGCTCACGGCCGACTCGTGCGATCTCGACGCGTTCAAGGAGGTCGTGGAGCGGACCGCCAACCGCGCCGACTATCCGTTCGCCGCCGACGTGGCGTCGAACGTGCCGGTCTACGACGGCCTCGAGACACGCAGCGCCGGCGCTTCACCCGAAACCCGCAAGGAATTGATGGCGGAGTGGGTCGAGGCGCTGACCGGGGGGCCCGGCATCATCGTCATTCGCGGCGCCTTCGCCGACCTGGCCACGATCGACAAGTCCAACGCGCACTACTGGGCGATCATCGAAGAGGAGCGCCTGAACAATGTCGGCGGAGGCGATCATTTCGCCAAGCCCGGCGCCAATGACCGGGTGTGGAACGCGCTCGAGAAGCTGTGCCTCCGCGACCCCGAGGTCTTCGCGGCCTATTATGGCAACCCGGTCATCGCGCTCGTGAGCGAAGCGTGGCTAGGGCCCGCTTATCAAATCACGTCGCAGCTCAACGTCGTCAATCCGGGCGGCGCGGCGCAGGTCGCGCATCGCGACTATCATCTCGGCTTCCAGTCGGCGCAGGCGATCGAGCGCTTTCCCGTCCACGTGCACCGCCTCTCGCCTGTGCTCACGCTACAAGGCGCGGTCGCCCATTGCGATATGCCGCTCGCGACGGGGCCGACGCTCTACCTGCCGTTCTCGCAGAGCTACCTACCCGGCTACATGGCGACCGCGCGGCCTGAGTTTCGCGACTATTTCGACAAGCATCATGTCCAGTTGCCGCTCATGAAGGGCGACGCGGTGTTTTTCAATCCCGCCCTGTTCCACGCAGCGGGAACGAATCGCTCGAAGGACGTGCGGCGGATCGCCAACCTCCTGCAGGTGTCGTCCGCCTTCGGCCGCGCCATGGAGAGCATCGACCGGCTCAAGATGATCCTGAGACTCTATCCGGCGCTTAGAGATCTCCTGGCCGGGAACGCCATCACCACAGCCGATGCCGACAACGCGATCGCGGCGTGCGCCGAGGGCTATTCCTTCCCAACCAATCTCGATCGCGATCCGCCGAAAGGCGGCATGGCGCCGAAGAGCCAGCAGGACCTGATGCGCCAGGCGCTCAAGGAGAACTGGCAACCGGACGTGTTCGTCGACGAGGTTGAGGCGCAGGCCTGGCGAAAGCTGACGTGAGCGCCGCCTCGCTCACACCGCCGCGCCGCAATCGGCGAGCACCGCCTTGAGCTGCGCTGACAACGGTCCGGAGCCGGGCGCGTAGGAGCCCTCGATCGCCGCGGCGCCAATGGTGAAGGCGTCGGCGCCGGCGGCGCGAACGGCGGCGACGCGCTCCGCGGAATTGATGCTTCCCGCGACCACGACCGCGCCAGCATTGAGAAACCCGCGCCGGCAGGCGGCGACGAGGTCGAGCGGCTCCGCCTCGGTCGCGCGATAGGCGAGAATGTCGACGCCCGCGCAGCCTTGTCTCGCGAAACTTCGGCATTGCGCCTCGACTTCGGCGGCCGAGCCGCCGAGCCGCGTCGGATGGCCACTTGGCGCGCCGGCGAACGGCAGATAGCGCGTCGCCGAGCCGCCGAGCAGCTTGAGCGCCTCCTCGACGTGAACGCCGCCCATCAGCATGTCGACGCCGAGGTCGCGGCCAAGCTCCACGCCGCGCAATTCGCTTTCACGCGTCGTCGCCACGATCTCCATCCACGGGCTCGCGCCGGCTTCGCGAATGGCCGCGGTGAGGCGGTGCAGCAAGCTTGAGTCGGCGCCCATGTCCTTGAAGCCGATGTGCCTCAACCCAAGCGGCCGCGCGATCTCGATGAGCTCGAGCGCGTTCTCGACCGTCGCGTCGTTGCGCGTCAACATGAAGACGAAGTCCATGAGTCCGCCGCTGTTGTCCGTGGCGCGAGGTTAGCACCGCGATCGCCGCGTGGGAACGCGCAGGCGGGACGGGCGGCCCGCGCCTTTGCCGGGGCGCTTCATTCTGCTAGAGCGACGCGCTCGATCGTAATTCCCCTTTCGAGCCCCATGAAAATGTCTGAGGTCGTCACCCGCTTCGCGCCTTCGCCGACCGGCTTCCTGCACATCGGGGGCGCGCGCACGGCTTTGTTCAACTGGCTCTATGCGAAGCACACGCACGGAAAATTCCTGCTGCGCATCGAGGACACCGATCGCGAGCGTTCGACTGAGGCCGCGGTCGACGCGATTGTCGACGGCCTCAGATGGCTCGGGCTCGACTGGGAGGGCGAGCCGATCAGCCAGTTTCAGCGCGCCGAGCGCCATCGGGAGGTCGCCGAGCAGCTGCTTGGTTCAGGCGGCGCCTATCGCTGTTACGCAAGCGTGGAGGAGCTCGAGCAAATGCGCCAGAAGGCGCGCCTTGAGGGCAAGCCCATGCGCTACGACGGCCGCTGGCGCGACCGCGATCCGGCGGAGGCGCCCGCGGGCGTCAAGCCGGTGATCCGGCTGCGCGCGCAACAAGAGGGCGAGACAATCATCGACGACAAGGTGCAGGGCAAGGTCGTATTCGCCAACAAGGATCTCGACGATCTTGTGCTCCTGCGCTCGGACGGCAACCCGACCTACATGCTCGCGGTCGTCGTCGACGATCACGACATGGGGGTGACGCACATCATTCGCGGCGACGATCACCTGACCAACGCCGCGCGGCAGACTCAGATCTATCAGGCGCTCGGCTGGGACGTTCCCATCATGGCCCATATCCCGCTCATTCATGGGCCCGACGGCGCAAAGCTCTCCAAGCGTCACGGCGCGCTCGGCGTCGACGCCTATCGCGCGATGGGCTACCTGCCGGCGGCGTTGCGCAACTACCTCGCGCGGCTCGGCTGGAGCCACGGCGACAAGGAATTCTTCTCGACCGAGGAACTCATCGCCGCCTTCGATCTCGGGGCGATCGGCCGCTCGCCCTCGCGCTTTGATTACGCCAAGCTCGAGAACATCAACGGCCATTATATGCGCGCGTCGAACGACGACGACCTGTTCAACGCGCTGATCGGCGCCCTTCCCTATCTGCCCGGGGGCCCGGAGGTCGTGGCCAAACTCGACGAGCGCAAGCGCGCTCAGCTTCGGGCGGCGATTCCCGGCTTGAAGGAACGCGCCAAGACGCTGGTCGAACTCATCGACGGCGCGGCGTTCCTGTTCGCCGCTCGGCCCCTCGCGATGGATGCGAAGGCGGAGGAGATTCTCGCCCGCTCCGGACGCCTCCATCTCAAGAACCTGGCGCCGCGTTTTGATGCGCTTCGCGACTGGACGGCGGCCAGCACGGAGGCGGTGGTGCGCGCCTATTCCGAGGAGCAGGGCGCGAAGCTCGGAATCGTCGCCCAGCCGCTGCGCGCGGCGCTGACGGGCCGTTCGACCTCGCCCGGAATCTTCGACGTGCTCACGGTGCTCGGCCGCGACGAGAGCCTCGGCCGGATCGCGGATCAGGCCGAAAGATAAGCAATCCTTCGCGGGGACGAAGACGCCTGATCGCGTCCGCCGACGCGTCGCTAGCCAAGATCCGGTTGTGTGGCCTTGTAGCTTGGCAAGGCTTGCATCTTCGTCCACCAGTCCGCAAAGCCCGGAACCTTGAACAGCGCGTCTTTGTCCGGCGTGAGTGAAACGTAAAAAGCAATCGGCGCGAGATAGAGATCGGCGAGACTCAAGTCACCTGCGATGAAGGGAGAAGCGCCCTTTGTCTTCATCGCGAATTCGATCATTTTGCGGCCATTCTCAAGGCCACTCTCTCGCATTGCGTCGTTCTTCCCGCCGACGAAATCCGGAAACAGATGATAGGCGGCGACGCCGCCGATCAGGGCGCCATAGCCGTATGAGTCGATGAGGCCGATGACCATATCCATCCGAGCGCGATCCTTGGGCGTTGACGGGATCAGCGACTTGCCGGGCAGCACACCGTTGAGATAGCGCGCAATTGCGGTTGTCTCCAGAATGCGCGCGCCGTCATGGTCGAGGACCGGGACCTTGCCGAAGGGATGACGCTCGCGATGCTCCGGCGTTTTCGGATCGCCCTTGAGCACGTTGAGCGGGACTTGCTTGTACTCTGTGACGCCCTTTTCGGCGAGGACCATCTTCACCGTGCGCACATAGGTGGAACCGTCGAAGCCCCAGAGGACAATGTCGGACATGCTTGTGGATCCTTCTCGCCGTTCGCGCGGGCCATTGAGCTTAGATTGAATTGGCTGGTCAGACCAGACGTGCGAAATCACGTTCGCGGCACGGCCGAATGCAAAGCAGTGTTGGCGGTGGCCAGACAATGTGCCCTTCTACAATCCCACCAACACCCGGCATCCGTCGAAGGACTTTGATCCGGCGGCCGGCGGCAGTTCGGCCAGCCGGGCGGTCGTCGAGCTGCGGGCTTAGGGATGAAGGCCCTTTTGCGCCGTAATGACTCTGTCGATCAGCCGGTCCTCGTCGGATTCGGGCGGAGCTGGCGCCTTCAGCCGCTCTTTCGCGTGGATGACCGAGTCGCGAAGAATCTCGTCGATGTCCTGCGAGGCTTCAAATGCACCGGCGACGCGCTTCACCTTGGAGTTGTCGAACAGAGCCGACCAGCTCTTGTCCCCGAGCAGCGGGCCTTCCCACTCCTTGTTGAACCGAACGAGCGTCTCGGTTGGAACCGGCGCGTGAATGGCTCCAACACCGAAGCCGCGGGCGATCGCCTCGTGGATCTGCCTCCAGGTGAAGCCGCGATCGGTAGTAATGTGGAAGTCGTCATTGAGCGCCGCCGAATTTCCGAACAGGCGCACGAGCGGCGTCGCGACATCGGCGGAACGGGTGAGCGTCCACAGCGACGAGCCGTCGCCGGCGAGGATCACCGGTTTTCCCGCGATCATCCTGCGGATCGCGGCGTCGGGATCGCCGACCTGGATCGGCATGTGGGTGCGCACCGTATGGCTCGGGCGCACAATCGTGTAGGCGAGCTTGTCCTGGTCGCGCAGCAACGCCTCGCAGGCGATCTTGTCGCGGCTATACTGCCAGTACCTGTTCTCGAGCTTCGTCCGCTCCGTCATCATGTAGTGACGGACCGGCTTCTCATAGACCGAGGCTGACGAGATGAATACATACTGCCCGGTCTTGCCGGTGAAGGTCGCGATGTCGCGCTTCATCTGGTCGGGGGTGTAGACGCGGAACTGGGCGACGACATCGAAACGTCTATCGCCAAGCTGGCCATAGACGCTGTCGTTCATGTCGCCCACCAGCGTCTTGACCCCTTTGGGCAATGGGACGGAGGTCTTGCTGCGGTTCAGGATCGTTACATCGTGACCGGCGGCGATGGAGAGCTCGAGGCAGGGCCAGGAAATCTGCCCCGTGCCGCCGATGTAGAGCACGCTGAGGGCCATGGGTATGAATTCCTCTCTGAAGTCGGTGGCAAAAGGATCAAGTTCGGAATTGTGACGTGCGCCCGGGTGAAGCTCGCGAGTTAGGAAGTAGAGTCTGCCGTCGCCCTGCCCGCTCCGTGCGCCGAGAGCTCAGTTGGTCTCGCGTCGCGAACTCTGACCATTCGCGCCTGCCGCATAAGATTGAGCAGGTCATCCCCTGCGCCTCTGACATGCTCGATCGCGACCCGCGCGGCCCTATTGGCGTCGCCGGCGGCGATCGCATCAACGATTTCCCGATGCTGGGCGGCTCGTTGGCGCAGGCGTGACAGCGTGATCGGCAGTTTGGCGCGGGTGGCGTTGATGATGCCGGCGTAACGCTCCATCGTCTCAATCGCCGGAATGTTGAATTCACCCTGAAGAATGATGGCGTGAAAATCTCGGTTGGCGGCTTCGAGCGCCTCGAAATGGCTTGGCTGGCGCGCGGCGACGTCGGCAAAGGCGGCAGCCGCGTCGCGCAGACCGTCGAGATTCCCCGGCGTCGCGCGCTGACAGAATCGGCGCACGAAGATTGGCTCGATCGCCTCGCGAATCTCGAAGATGTTGCGAATAAAGTCGTCGTCGACAGTGCGCACCCGCGCGCCCTGGTTGGGATTGGCGACCACGAATCCCTCGCCTTGAAGCCGCCACAGGGCCTCCCGGACGGGATTGGCGCTCACCTCATAGCGCGCCGCAAGCTCTTCGGTCTTGAGCCACGCGCCCGGCGCAATGGCGCCGGCGACGATATCCCGCCGAAGGTCGTTCGTGACACGGTGAGAAAGACTGGAGTTCTTGGCCATCTGGTTTCATCGAGCAGCAAGCTACAACCGGGATATTCTGTCAAGTGGGAGAAAAATTCTATAGACTATGATTAAGAGATTATGTATTTCTACCCACCAGCATGGAGGCGCCGCTCGGAGGTAGCCGCGTGAAAGTGACCCGCGTTGAAGTGTTCCTGGTGGGCCATGAATGGAACAATCTCGTTCTGACCCGGGCGTACACGGATACAGGGCTATCCGGTCTCGGCGAGGGCACCATGCAGTGGCAGGCGCGCACCGTCGCCTCCGCGATCGAGCACATGAGCACCCGTTATGTGCTCGGCGCTTCGCCTTTTGAGGTCGAACGCCTCGTTCAGGCGATGTATCGCAACGAGTATGCGCGTGGCGGGCCGGTCCTTAATAGCGCGATAGCCGCGATTGAGTTCGCTCTGTGGGACATCTGCGGCAAAGCCCTGGGGCAGCCCGTCTACAACTTGCTCGGCGGGCGCGTGCACTCGGAAATTCCGGCCTACGCCAATGGCTGGTATGACCCGAAGACCGGCGCGGGTGACATCGCCGCGGCCGCCCGAACCGTGGTCAGCGCGGGCTACCGCGGTCTGAAATTTGATCCGTTCTGGGGTTTGGGTCGCGATCCCGGTCGCATCGAGCTTCGACGCGGAATCGAGGATGTCGCGGCCGTGCGCGCGGCGGTTGGCCCCGACGTTCAGGTATTCGTCGACGGCCACGGACGCTTCAGCGTCGGCACGGCGAGCCAGCTCGCTTATCAGCTCGCCGAAGCTGGCGCGGACTGGTTCGAGGAGCCGGTCGACCCGGAAAACTTCATCGCGCTCGGCCAGGTAGCCCGGCCGCCGGGACTCCAAATCGCCGTCGGGGAGCGCTGCTACTCGCGCTACCAGATTCCACAGCTCCTCGCGCAGGGACGTCCGCACATCATCCAGCCTGATCCCATCCAGGTCGGGGGCCTGCTCGAAGCCAAGAAAATCTCGGTGCTCGCCGACACGGCTTACCTGCCGGTGTCGTTCCATTGTCCGTTTGGCCCGATCGCGACCGCCGCGATCCTTCAGCTCTATGCCGCGACAACCAATGTCGTCCTTCAGGAATCCTTTTCGGCATTCGACGCCGCCTGGCGCCGCGAGCTCATCACGAACTGCCCCATGCCTGTCGGCGGCAGCTACCGGGTGAGCGCGCTTCCTGGCCTCGGCGGCATCGAACTCAACGAGAGTGTTGCTCGCGACCACCCCTACCAGGAATGGGCGGTGCAATCGATGTGGGCGGTCAACGGTTCCTTACGCGCCAGCGAAGCGATGTCGTCGCTGGACGACAGCGCCGCGTCTGGCCCGTCGGGAAACTCAACCTCAGGGGCGGAAGAAACGGAACCAGCCGCCGAAGGGGGTTGACAAGAAAAGCGTTCCGCAATTCGAGAATCCCGGGGTCGGGAAAACTGGCCTGGGAGCGACATTCAGGGAGAAGATGTCATGAAAAAACTCGTCGCCGTCGCCGCCGCGGCCTTATCCGCCGCTACTTTTCACTCCGCGTTGGCCGAGACCACGCTGCACGTGATGAGCTGGCAGCCCGCTTATGTCGCCGGAACCCCCTATTGGGACAAGACGGTCGCCGGATTCGAGGCGGAGAATCCCGGAGTCAAGGTCGAGAGCAATTTCGTCGCTTTCAGCCAGTACCTTCCGACCCTGACCGCGATGATCGCCGGAGGTTCGCTGCCCGACGTGTTCAACGGCGGCACCAAGACGGGCGAACTCGGCCGCGCGGGTCTGCTGGTCAACTTCAAGGACAAGTTCGACGCGGCATTCTTCGACCAGTTCTTCAAGGGACCGCTTCGGCAGTACACCTTCGACGGCAAGCCATACGGCCTCGCCGACATGGCCCAGGACTTCGGCGTCTTCGCGAACGATCGCATCATGAAGCAAGTCGGCCTGACCGTGCCGGACACTTGGGACGAGTTGATCGCGGACGCACCCAAGTTCAAGGCAGCGGGTTATATCCCGCTCGCGTGGGGCAATCTCGCGCGCAACACCTGCCCCGACTTCTTTCTGCCCCTTGTCGCCCAGTACGGCGGGGACGTCTATGCGCTAGACGATCATACCGCCCCTGGGCTCAGCTGGGATTCGAAGCCGGTCATTGATGCGCTTGGACTGCTCGAACGCCTCGCCAAGGCGGGCGTGTTCCCCCCGGGAATCAATGGCATAGACGACGCTCAAAGCTACCAGCTGGCCTATCAGGGGCGCGCGGCCATGTTTTTTGGCGGATCGTGGACGCCGAGCATCTTCGCCCATGACGGCAGCAAGGACTGGCTGGACAACTACTCCGTCCACAAGGTCCCGGCCTTGAAAGCCGACAGCGTCCACTACACCGGCGACGGCGCAGGCGAAGCATGGTCGGTGAACGCCAAAAGCCCGAACAAGGACCTCGCGGTCAAGTTCGTCGCCTACATCTTCCGCCCGGACGTCTACAAATGGCGCGCAAAGGGTCTGCAGTCGTTCCCGGCCCTCAAGAGCGCCGTGGATGAGATCGATAACCCAAAGGTTCGCACGATGATCCCGTGGATTGCGACCGACGCTGCGGATCACATCCTCTTCGGGCCCGGTAGCTGGGATTCCGTCTCCAACGTTTGCCAGAGCGCGCTTGGCGGCTCGATTTCGCCGGCTGACGGAGCCAAGAAGATCGAGGCGGACGTGATGGCTGCGCGGGGCAAGTGAGCGGAAAGCGCGCGCTCGCACCTCCTGCCGGCCGCGTGGTCGCCCATGTGCGGCGGCGCGGCGAAGGTGGAAGAAACCGCAAATGGACAGAGCCGCCCGCCCGCCTCATTTATCGTTGCGCCTGCAGCGCCTGATTCCGCCGGCGCTGTTCATCGCGCCCGCGGCCCTGGCGTTGATCCTGACGATGGCGGCCCCGATGGCGGCCGCCATCCTGCTCAGTCTGCAGCGCTGGGACGGCATGTCGCCGCCAAGGTGGGCCGGCTTCAGCAACTACCTGAATCTGATGCAGGACGACACGTTCCTCAGGGCGCTCTGGCACACCGCATATTTCACAACTTGCACTGTGATCCTGCAGACCGTTCTGCCGCTGCTCATCGCGAGCCTGCTCAATTCCGGCATCCGTGGAAGCGCGGTGTTTCGGACGCTCTACTTCATGCCGGTGATCATTTCGCTGGCGATCAGCGGCCTGCTCTGGGCCATGCTGTTCGAGCCCAATTTCGGCGCCATCAACAGCCTCCTGCGGGCGATCGGATTGGGCGCGTTCACCCCGCTGTGGCTCGCCGACCCCAACACGGTCATGCCGAGCATCATCATCGTTTCGGTGTGGCAGTCGCTCGGCTTCTATCTCGTCATCTTCTTCGCGGCGCTGCAGAGCGTCCCCAACGAACTCTATGAGGCGGCCGAACTGGACGGCGCCAACGCCTGGTCCCGCTTCCTGCATGTCACCGTTCCGACCATCCGGCCGGTGATCCTGATTGTGATCGTCCTCAACACCATCAACGGCATCAAAGTCTTCGACCAGATCTGGGTCATGACCGCGGGCGGCCCCGATTACGCCAGCGCGACGCTCGGCACCTACCTCTACTCGATCGCCTTCGGCGCCATGGGCGCCTCCAATTCGCGGCTCGGATATGCGACCGCGATCTCGGTCGTCATCCTGCTCCTCAGCATCGTGGTTTCAGTCATCCAGATTCGTCTTGGACGGCGCCCCGATCTCGACTCCCAGATCGAATTGTGAGGCGCGGGGAAATGACCGACAGCGCGACCCTGTTCTCGACCCGCAGCGCTCGCCGCGCGCTCGCGCAGGCGCGCTGGCGGCTGAGATTCACTCGCACGCTCGTCTACGTCATCCTCGTGACGATCGCGACCGTGCAGGCGTTCCCGCTGATATGGATGATCGTCACGTCGGTGAAGGACTCGCACGAGGTCTTCAACACGGTCCTGCCCGCGCAGATCAAGTGGGGAAACTTCCCGCGCGTATGGTTCGCGATGAACTTTCCCGTCCATCTCGCCAACTCTCTTTATGTCACGAGCCTGACGGTCGTGCTGGTGGTCGCATTCGCGACCCCGGCGGCGTACGCCTTCGCACGTTATAGGTTTCCCGGACGCGAGGTGGTCTTCTACGCCTTCATCGGTGCGATGATGATTCCGCCGCAGGCGATCCTCATTCCCATGTTTCAATTCCTGAAGTCGCTGTATCTGCTCAATTCGCTCACCGGACTCGCGCTGTCTTACGTCGGCGGCGGCGTCGCTTTCGCCGTCTTCCTGATGCGGACGTTCTTCCTCAGCCTGCCTGGCGAACTCGGCGACTCAGCGCGGATCGATGGCTGCAACGACTTTCAGGTGTTCTGGCACATCTACCTGCCGCTGGCGCGTCCCGGCATCGCGACGGTTGTGATCATTCAATCGCTGTATACATGGAACGAGTTCATGTTCGCCAACACGCTGATCACCTCTCCCGGCAAGAAGACGGTGCAGTCAGCGGTGTTTCAGGCGGTCGGGCAATATGGCACGGATTACACCGCGCTGTGTTCCGGGCTGATCATCGCGCTTGTCCCGGTCGTCATCGTCTATCTCGCCTTGCAGCGGCAGTTCATCAGCGGCCTGACCGCCGGCGCGCTGAAAGGCTGAGCCAATGGCTTGCGGCGGCCGTAGCTGCAGGAAGTCACCGACAGCCACATCGACGTTCCGCTTGGCGCCGAGCCCGCGAGAGCTGGCGAGGGTGAGCGGGCGCGCGGCGATCGCGCAAGAGGCGCCAGTCCGACTCATACCGCCACGATTGCCGGCGGGATGGGCGACACGGCCGTCGTCACCTCCTACTTGCAGATCATCATTCCGGAAACCGCTGCCGAGCCGATAGAAGTTCCCGGGCATGGCTCGACGCGAGGCTTTCGCCTGCATCGCGTCTTCGCAAACCGGTGGGAGCTTGTCCGAACTCCCGAGGGGTGGGAGATTGAGCGCCGCTTCGCACGGCGGATCGGCCTCGAGGCGGCGCGGGAGCTTTTGGCGCGCGGCCTCGACGCAAACGGGAATGGACACAGTCTGAATCTGGCTCAATCCGCGCAAGGAGAGTGATGGCTTCCAATTCACCGAGCCGCTCCGCCGGTCAGGCGGATCGACCGCGGCTCAACATTCGCGAGGTCTCCCGGGCCGGACGGCTCTATTCGCTCGCGATCGACCGGTTTCCCGGCATGCCGCTCTTCCCCGGACATCCGCCGTTTCAGGTGCTCACCTACCGTTCGCCACAGGGCCTGAGAGTTTCGGGCGCGCGGCCCTGGGGGCCCGGGAATGACGCTGGGCTCGGCTACATGTGCGAATACGTTCTGTCGACCTCCCATTCCGGCGCGCATATCGACGCCCTCGCCCATATGACGATCGGCGAGGACGACCATTGGTTCTGCGGCGCGGCGCGCACGCATTTGGGGGATTCTGGTCCGACCGCCGGAGACGCGACCGCCATCCCGCCCATCTGGACGCGCGGCGTGCTCTTCGACGTTCCGCACCACCGGGGCGTCGACTGTCTCGCTCAGGGCGAGGCGGTGTCGGCCGATGAACTGAAGGCGATCGCGAAGCGCGACAATATTGAACTCCAGCGTGGCGATGTCGCGCTCGTCCGCACCGGATATCTCTCCCACTGGCCGGACGTGACGGAGCTCGAGGCGCATCGGGGCGCCGGACCCGATCTGTCCGCGGCGCGATGGTTCGCGGACTGCGGCGTCGTCGCCTGCGGTTCGGACACCGAGACCTTCGAAGTGCAGCCCGCGCCGGCGCGCGATCGCGGGACACCCAGCAATCCGCAGCCCGTCCACACCCTGCTCCTGATCGAGAAGGGCATCTACATCATGGAAGGCCTGTATCTCGAGGAGCTGGCGCGCGACGGGGTGCACGAGTTCCTCTTCGTCGCCCTGCCGATCAAGATCCGGGGGGCGACCGGCTCCATGATGGATCCGATCGCGGTGGTTTGAGCCTGAAGGGCTCGCCGGAGCAATCCGCCCGCCTCTTGGCCGCGCACACAAGCGCGTCAAATTCGGCGTCTCGACTAAAAAGGATTGGACGGGCACGTCCGAAAAACGAACCCCGCACCTGAATGCGGTCAAGCGCGGGGCAAGCCGGGGTGCGCGGACTAGGGGGCGCCCTAATAACGCGCCGGATGCGGGAGGATACTCCACGCGACCGCACTGTCAATTGCCTCTCGATGATCGCAACAAGTAAAAAAGGGCGGCCCGAAGGCCGCCCCCTCCCCAGCCCACCAGAACGGACGCACGCCGTAGGGGGATTCAACAGCTTTCGCCATTCAAAGCAGGACCGAAGGTCGTACAACGCCGAGGTTGTACCACAATGACTCTGCGCATTAACGCTGTCAACCCGGTCGCGTCCGGGGCTTGTGTCGCGGGCGAACGTCGGCAGGGGCCGATATGGGCGGAGCGTGAGCCCCATTGAATCCGCGATCTCTCAGATCGCTTCACGTTATCCCTAAAATTTAACGTAATTGAGGCGTTTGGTATCTGTCGGTTACGCCCCGCGCAAGCTTGAATGAACTTCGAAAACAATTGGTAATTTATGTCAACGAAAACTAAAACCGCCGCGGCCATGCCGTCTGAAGGAGCCCACGCTTTTGACCGCCTCGACACAATTTCCGAACCATGAACTCGGTTCGCCAATACGATCTTTGGCGCCGGACACGCGCCCTCGTGGCAAGATCGGCTATCTCATCTCGTCATCCCGTCGCATGCTCGACCGGCTCACGGCGGCGGCGATCGAATTCGTCTTGATCGCGATCCTCGTCGCCGGGTTCATCGTGGCGGCGCTCTTGGCCCTGGACCTATCGGACGTGCTCAAATGGTGACGCCGCCTCGAGGCCCTCACTCGATCGCCTATCGGCGCGAGAACCTGCCGCGCGCCGTCACGCCGCTCTGCCCAACACTGAGCTGAGCAAAACTCGCGGCGGCTCGTCCCCGCGCCGCCAGGCGCGGACCCATGCCCGGCTTATTCCTCGTGCAGGTGGCCGACGTGTTTCTGCGCATAGAGCTGGACGCCGAGATGGCCGATCAGCGTCAGTTGCGCCTCAAGAAAATCGATGTGTTCCTCCTCGTCCGAGGTCAGCTTCTCGAAGAGGTTCTTTGTCACGCGGTCATTGACCGAAACGCAATGTTGCGCGGCTTCGAGATAGAGCGCCCGCGCATGGATCTCGGCGGTCAGATCGCACTCGATGATTTCCTTGATGTCCTGGCCGATCCGCAACTGGTCGAGCGACTGCATGTTGGGCTGGCCGTCGAGGAACAGGATGCGGGCCACAAGCATGTCCGCATGCTGCATCTCCTCGATGGACTCGAGGCGCCAAGTCTTGGCGAATTCCTTGTAGCCCCAATTGTCGAGAATCCGATAGTGAAGCCAATATTGATTGACCGCGGCGAGCTCGTGACGGAGGGCCCGGTTAAGATATTCGATGACTTGCTGGTCGCCGCGCATAAAGGCTCCGCCCGTTTCGAGCGAGTCGACGCCTGAATTCCCGTCGCCTCGCGATAAGGTTCTGATACAACACCGAACGGCGTCATCAGCGCAAGCGTGGGCGCCGCAGTGCGGGGCGCCTCACAGGGACGGGCACGGGCATAGCCAAGGCGCTGAGCGCGGCTTGAACGCCCGGCGGAGCGCAAACCTGGCGCCGGCAGCGGGCGAATGTTAAAACGAGACACATTTAGAATGTCATGATGGCGTTTAGAACCATTCAAGTGTCCGGGGCCCTCCAGTAGAAATCTTACACAAGGCGCGGCCAGCGCGCGCGCATCGGGGAGAAACGCCAATGTCCGACGGGCGGTCGCGCCTGATCGTTGTGTGCAGCGGGCATGCGCCCGCAACCCTTTTCCAAGCCTTCGCGTTCCAAGCCTTCGCGGCCTTTTCCCAAGCGCTCCCCGCTTTCGACGGCACGGGGACGTCGCGCCTGCGGACGCCCTCGCTGCGCTGGTGCGTCGGCCCCGAAACATTCGCCAAACCGCCGGTTTCCCCGGCTTCGGCCCGGCCCGCCGGATCGTAAGCCAAACCATAGTCATGGAGGGGCATGTCGAACGTCTTTGAGATGGTGGAGCGCGACGCGATGCCGACGTCGGGCCGGCGCAAGGTCATCATCACCTGCGCCGTAACCGGATCCGTCCACACGCCGTCCATGTCGGAATATCTGCCCGTAACCCCCGTTCAAATCGCCGAGCAGGCGATCGAAGCGGCGCGCGCGGGAGCCGCGATCCTGCACCTGCACGCCAGAAATTCCGACGGGAGCCCGACGGCCGATCCCGACGCGTATGACGAATTCGTTCCCGTCATCGCCGCCGAAACCGATGCGATCATCAGCATCACGACCGCCGGCGCCGCGCGGATGACGCTCAAGGAACGGCTCGCCTATGCGCTGAGGACAAGGCCGGAGCTCTGCTCCATCAACATGGGCACGATGAATTTCGCCTTCCACAAAGCGGCGCGCGGCGTCGTCGGCTGGAAGCATCCGTGGGAGAAGCCTTACGTCGAGGGCTCCGAAGACACGGTGTTCCGCAGCACTTTCGGCGACATAAGAACCATTCTCGGCGAACTCGGCGACCAGCATGGGGTGCGCTTCGAGTTCGAATGTTACGACGTCGGGCAATTGCACAATCTCGCCCATTGCGTCGAGGAAGGCCTCGTCAAGCGTCCGCTCTTCATTCAATGCGCTCTTGGCGTCCTCGGCGGGCTCGGGCCGGAGCCGGAAAGCCTGCTCGTCATGCGCGGCACGGCCGATCGCCTGTTCGGCCGCCGAAACTACGAATTCTCGGTGCTTGGCGCCGGGCGCCACCAGATATCGCTGGTCGCGATGGGGGCCATCATGGGCGGCCACGTTCGGGTCGGCCTAGAGGACAGCCTCTTCCTCAGCCGGGGATTGCTCGCGACCTCGTGCGCCGCGCAGGTGCTCAAGATCCGCAGGATCCTGGAGGAGCTTTCGCTCGACATCGCAAGCCCCGCCGAAGCCCGCGAGATTCTTCGGACCAAGGGCGCCGGCAAGGTGAGGTTCCATGTCTGACGCGACAGCGGCCGCGCCTGTCCAGCTCGCGCGCAGACCGCGAGGCAGCCTGCTCGAGCCGATCGTCCTCGCCGTCACCCTGGCGCTGGTCGTTCTCTTCGCCTTCACCACCCCGGGCTTCGCGACGCTTGGAAATCTCTCCGTCATTCTCTCCAACTCGACGTCGCTCGTCCTTCTGAGCTGCGGCATGGCGGTCGTGGTCATTTCGCGCGGCCTCGACCTGTCGCAGGTCGCGGCGATGGTCGCCGGCGCGACGACCTATTGCACGCTGATCAACGCAGGCCTGTCGGGACCGCTTGCGATCATCCTCGCCGCCCTCGCGATGGCTACGGTCGGGTTTGTGAACGGCTGGCTCATCGCCTTTGTCGAGATCCCTGCCCTGCTCGCGACTTTGGCGTCCGCCATGCTGGTCACGGGTTTCTTTCGCTTCGCCGTCCTGCGCGGCGAATATCTCATGATCCTGCCGAAATCGAACCCGGCGATCCTCTTCTTCAAGTCCGACATTCTGCCCGGCCTGACCGCTCCCGTCGCGCTCATGATCGCGGCGCTGATCTTGACCTGGCTCTTGCTGCGCTTCACGACGACAGGGCGCATCGTCTACGCCATGGGCGACAATTTCCTGGCCGCCCGTCTCGCCGGCCTGCCGGTGCGCGCGACGACGATCTTTGTCTACATCTACTCCGCGCTGACCGCGCTCATCGCCGGGCTCGTGATCGCCGCCGCGAGCGGGACGGTCGATTTCCGTATCGTCACGAACGGCAGCCTGCTGTTCGAAGTGATCCTGGTGGTGGTGCTTGGCGGCATCCCGCTGAGAGGCGGACGCGGCGGCGTGCGCAATCTTCTGGTCGGCGCCGCCCTAATCGCGGTCCTGCGCAACGGCATGACGCTTTACGACTTCAGCACTCAGACCCAGGACATGCTGAGAGGCGTCGTCCTCATCGCAGCGATTTTCGTCGACAACTATCTCAACCCGAGAGACGCGGAGACCGACACGGTCGGTGATCTGTGAAAACCTGTGCAACCGTGGGAGGAACTGATGTTGAGGATTAGAGGCAAGCTGCACGCGGCGATCGCCGGACTGGCGCTTGGCGCCTGCGTCGCGCTCGGCGCCCACGCGGATCCGGCCTCCGAGATGGCTGGGAAGAAGGTGATCTTCGTTCCCATCTCGATGGGCATCACGCTCACCGAGGGCTGGGCCCGGCGGATGCGAGAACACGCGGCGATGCACGGCTACAGCTTCGAGGTCCGCGACGCGGCCTTCAATACGGGGGCGATGTCGGCGCTGCTCGCCAAGGCGATCAGCGACAAGCCGGACGTTCTGGTCGTCCACAATCCGACAGTTCAGCTGCTCGCGCGGCAGATCAAGCAGGCCACCGCCGCCGGAATCAAGGTTCTGCAGATCAACCTGCAGTCCAACCAGCCGTCCGCGGCCTTCGTCGGCGCCAACTGGACGCGCATCGGCACGGAGGTCGCGCAGGACATCGTCAAGGAGTGCGGCGCCGGCAGCGGCAAATCCGGCAAGGTGGCGATCATTCCCGGGCAGCTGACCGCGGCCGACAGCGTGATGATGAACGAGGCCGCGTTCAAGGTGTTCAAGGAACACCCGGAGATCAAGGTCGTCTCGAACCAGGCGTCGGACTGGGAGCCCGAGAAAGCGCGACAGATCACCGTTACGGTGCTGCAGCAGAATCCCGACTTGTGCGCCATCTTCGGCCACTGGGATGTCCACACGATCGGCGCCGGCAACGCCGTCAAGGACGCCGGGCTTTCCGGCAAGGTCCTCGTCTATGCGACCGGAGGCGGAGAGTACGGCGAGGCTTGCAAGGCGATCGAGAATGGGACGCTCACCGCCGAATGGAGCTATGACGCCGACGGCCAGGGTCGCGACGCCGGCACGATGATCGATCTCCTGCTGCAGGGCGCCGCGTCGCCAAACGGCGCGATGCTGACCGTCGAGTCGCCGCTGAAGGTCATCAAGGCCGGACCCACCTACGATCCCTCGCTGTGCTGGAAGATGCCGCCAAAGAAATAGCGTAGCCTGCGCGGGGCTCCTTCGCCCGAGCCCTGCGCCAGACCCAAGCGGAGATTCGCGCTTTTGTCAGTTGAGTTCGACTTCACGGCGCTGCCGAAGGCGCGGGTTCCGTTGCTGGTCGTTTCCCCGCGCCGCGTGCTCTCGGAAATCCTCTCCAAGGGATGGGTCGAGAGCACCGTGCCCTTCCTGGCGTTCGTCTGCGTGATCGTCGGCGTGCTCCTGACCGCCAAGGGCTACTTCAGCGTCGACAACCTGCGCAATCTCGCGGCTTACGCGTCCGACGGCGGCCTTGTCGTCCTGGCGTTGTTCATCGTTGTCGCGGCCGGAGGCATCGACCTCTCGGTCGGGTCCAATTTCGCCATGTCGGCGTTCATCGCGCTCTATTGCTTCCACATCCTGAACCTGCCGGTCATCGCCGTGCTCGGCGCGAGCCTCGTGACCGGCGCGGCGATCGGCGTCGTCAACGGAGCGCTGGCCGGGCTCGCCGGCTGCGGGGCGCTTCTGACCACGCTCGGAACGGCGATCGCGGTGCGCGGGATCTACACGCTCGCGTCGCAGGGCGAGCTCGTGGCGATCTCGACCAGCGCCAGGAGCGACGACGTCTGGGACTGGATCGGGTCGGAGCGGTTCCTGAGCATTCCCATCGGCTTCTGGGCGCTCCTCATCGTGGCGGCTGGCGTTCTGGTGATGTTTCGCCAGTCGCGCTTCGGGTGGCACGTGCTGGCGGCCGGGGGAAACCGCAAGGCGGCGCGGCATGGCGGCATTCGAGTGAAGGGGACGATCTTCCTCGCCTATGTTCTCGCTGGCCTGATCGTCGGCCTTTCGGGCTTCCTTTACGCGGCGCGCGAGAATGCCGTCGCCTCCGACACCGGCGTCGGCATGGAGTTCTTCGCCCTGACCGCTCTGGTCGTGGGCCTCGGCGGTTTCGTGCCCGGGCGGGGTTCGACCGTCGCGGTGATGATCGGCTTCGCCACGATCTACATTCTCAACAATGCGCTCCTCAACGCGGGCCTGCGCAGCGATTTCGTCCAGCTTGCGATGGGCGCGATCATTCTCTTCATCCTTTCCATCGACACCAAGTTCCGCAAGCACAAGCATCGGCTCCTGGCTTCGACCTATGTCGATCCGATCGCCTCCCGGGTTAGCGAGCCGGCCGGAGCGACCGGGCTCATGCCCGATGAGATCGCCCCGAAGCTCGCCGGCGCCGACCTTCTCGCTTCCGGCCTGATCGACGGCCCGGAGGACGTGATCCTCGATGCGAACGACAATCTCTTCTGCGGCACCCGCGACGGACGTCTCGTCCGGATCTCCGGCCCCGACTACACGCATGTCGAGACCTTCGCGCAAATCGGCGGCCGGCCGCTCGGCCTCGCCCTCGACCGGGAGGGACGCATCGTCGTCTGTGTCGCCGGGATGGGCCTTGTGCGCGTCAATCAGGAGCGGGAGGTGGAGCTCCTGACCGACCAGACCCAGCGAAGCCTTTTCAGCGTCCAGGACGACACCACGATCCGCATGGCGGACGACGTCGATATCGCGCCTGACGGCGTGATCTATTTTTCCGACGCGACGAAGCGCTACGACATCGAAAACTGGGGGCTCGATCTGCTCGAGGGCCGGCCGAACGGGCGCCTCCTGAGCTACGATCCGAAAACCCGCAAGACCCGCACGATATGCGACAATCTCGTGTTCCCGAACGGCGTCTGCCTCACCCATGACGGCGAGCACATTCTTGTCGCGAGCACCTGGACCTGCTCGCTCCTGATCTTCGACCTCAAGAACCTGTCCGCCGGGCCGCGCACGTTCGTCGGCTCCCTGCCCGGCTATCCCGATAACGTCAACCGGGCCTCCGACGGCGGATATTGGGTCGCGCTCGCCGGCATGCGCAATCCCGTCATGGATCTCGTGATGCGCTATCCAGGGCTCAGGCGCCGGATGACGCGCGCGGTCGCGCCGACCCACTGGCTGTTCGGCAATCTCAACATCGGCGGCGTTCTCAAGCTCGACAGCGCCGGCAGAATCGTCGACGCCTACTGGGACACGCCGAGCGGGCCGCTCTACATGATCACCTCGATGCGCGAACACAAAGGGGCGCTCTATCTCGGCGGCGTGACCAACAACAAGATCGGCCGCCTCCGGCTCGCCGGCGCCGATCCGGCCTGGAGCGGACCGGATAGCTACTGGGGGAAAGGCTGAGCGTGCGTCTGTGGCGGAAGAGGCGGACATCGCCGTCGATGACGCTTGAGGGCGTGCTCGGGCCGAACAACCGGCTCGACGAGGCGCGAGGAATCCCCATCGAATCGCCCGACGCGCTCTCAGTCGGCGCCGACGGCAGGCTGTTCGTCTCCGCCGGGCGCTCGGTGCTCACCCTGCGGAAATGGGGCGAAACGCCACAAGGCTGCGCTGAATTCGAGCGCCCGGTGACCGCCCTCGCCAGCAGCAAAGGCGGTATGCTGGCCGTTGGACTCCTGGGCGGCGGCCTTCAGGTTTGCGACGGCTCAAGCCGCGCCTTGAGCGGCTGGAGACCGCCCGCCGGCCTCAAGGCCGTGGCGGACCTATTGTTCCTGTCCGAGAACGAACTTGCGGTGGTGGATCACGGCTACAAGCCTGACGAGCCTTTGCTCTCGGTCGCGCCCTGGGACGATGTCGGACGCGGGAGCCTGATCGTGGCGCGACGCGACGGCGAGCCGCGCATTCTCGCAAGCGGTCTCAACTGTCCGATGGGCGTGAGCCTTGATGGCCAAGGCGCGCCTATCGTCACCGAATTCGAGCGCGCGCGAATCGTCGATGTCTCCGGAGCCGTCCGCCAGGCCGGATATCCCGGCTATCTCGGGAGGCTCCGCAAGACCGGAAACGGCTACCTGCTGGCCTGCCTCTCCCGGCGGGATCCGCTGATCGAATTCCTGAAAACGGAGCCGGCGTTCGTCGGCGCGATGAAGACGACCATCGCGCCGCGCCACTGGATCGCGCCGCGCGTCAGCCCAGAATTCGCCCATGACTTCCCGATCGAGCTCGGCGCGACACGGCTGTTCGGCGAAATCAAGCCGTGGGCGCCGTCCTTCTCCTACGGACTTTTGATCGAGCTCAACGACGCGCTCATGCCGGTCGGCTCGGCGCATTCGCGCGCCGACGGGCGCCGGCACGCGATCTCCGACGCCCTCGTCTGGAACGGCGACCTTGTCGCCGTCAGCAAGGCGAGCGCGGAACTCCTGAACCTGGGCTCGGCCCGAGGTCCGGCATGACCAATCCCCCAACCGTCACGCTCGAGAACGTGACCAAGCTTTATAGCGGCGTGACCGCGCTCGAAGGCGCGAATTTCGACCTCTATCCGGGCGAGATCCATGCGCTTGTCGGCGAGAATGGCGCAGGAAAGTCGACATTGTGCAAGCTGGTCGCGGGCGTGATTTCGCCGACGGAGGGCCGGTTGAGCGTCGATGGCCGCCCGGTCGCCTTCTCCGCGCCGAAAGACGCGAGCCGGCTCGGCATCGCGATGGTCTTCCAGGAAACGAGCCTCGTGCCCCAGCTCACGGTGGCGCAGAACATGGTGCTCGGTCGGGAGCGCGCCTTCAACTCCGTGCGAGGGGTGCGAAACACCGCCCGCCAGGCGCTCCAGCGCCTCAATTTCAATGTCGATCCCTCGCAGCTCGCGGGAGCGCTGTCGACGGCCAAGCGGCAGATGGTGGAGATCGCCCGCGCGGTGCTCAACGACGCGCGCGTGATCATCTTCGACGAGCCGACGGCGGCGCTGACGCCCGAGGAGACGGAGCATCTCTTCGATCTCATGAAGGCCCTGCGCAAGCGTGGCGTCGCGATGATCTTCATCTCGCATGCGCTGGAGGAGGCGCTGAGCTACGCCGATCGCATCACCGTTTTGCGCAACGGGCGGCTGATGGTCACCGGCCCCGCTTCGGATTTCGACCGTACGAGCCTCATCCGTCACATGATCGGGGAGGAGCTTGAGAAACGGGCGCCCGCATTCGCCGCGGGACGCGCCGCCTCTTCCGCCGCGCCGGTGCTCAAGGTCGAGAACCTGCGCATGGGCGCGATGGTCAACAACATGTCGTTCTCCGTCTTTCCGGGCGAAGTGACGGGCATCGCCGGCCTCATCGGCTCGGGCCGCAGCGAGGCCGCAAAGGTCATCGTCGGCCACACCAAGCGCAACTTCGGCGGCGGCCGGATCTGGCTCAACGGCCGCGAGGTGCGATACGGCTCGCCGGCGCAGGCGGTGGCGAACGGCGTCGCCTATGTCAGCGAGGATCGCAAGCTCGACGGCTTCTTCGAGACGCTCGGCGTCTCCGAGAACATCGGCCTCGGCTGGCTCGCCAAGTTCGGCCGCGGGCGTCTGATCGCCCCCTTGCGCAAGATGCGGAGCCTGGCGAGCCACTGGGAAGAGCGGCTTTCGATCCGAACGGCCGGGCCCGACCAGCCGGCGCTGCATCTTTCCGGCGGCAACCAGCAGAAGGTGGTGATCGCGAAGTCGCTGGCGCAGGAGCCGCGGCTCATCATTTTCGACGAGCCGACGAGGGGGGTGGACGTCGGGGCGATCGCGGAGATTCACAAGATCATCAGGGATCTCGCGGCGTCGGGGGCCGGGGTTGTGGTGATCTCGTCCTACCTGCCGGAAATCCTCGACGTATCCGATCGCATCCTGGTCGCCAAGAGCGGTACGATCGCCGCCGAGTTTTCGCGAGCGGAGGCGAGCCCGGAGAAGATTCTGCAGGCGGCGATCCACTGAGGAAGGCTCTTGGACGAGAATATTGCTCCAGCCTCTCCGCCGCGCCACATTCCGAGCGGCCTCGTTCGAAAAGCTCGCCCTTGTGAGCCTCGGCGACGCCTTCCGGGAGGAGAACTGGTGTCTCAGAGCGTTCTGACGGCGGCCGCCGAGCTTCTGGAGAAAGTGGCGTTCGGTGTGGACGATTGCGAACTCGACCGGCTTGTCGAGACCCTGAGAGAGGGGTCGAAGGCTTGCGACGACGCCGCAGGCTTCGAGAAGTTCCACCGCCAGGTCAGCGGGATCCGGCAGGCGATGCAGGACAATGCGCTCTCCGAGCGCGGCCTGAACGTTCTGATCGACACGACCCACGACCTCTCGAGCACGCTAAGCCTTCAGGATCTCTTGCGCACGATCGTCGTTCGGGCGCGCAATCTCGTCGGCGCGGACGTCGCATGGGTGACCGTTCTGGACGCCGAAACGGAGATTTTCCGCGTGGTGACCGCGGACGGGCACTTGTCGCCCGAGACCGGGCTCATGACCAGCCGGATCGACCGCGGCGCGGTCAGCCTGGTGATGAACTCCAAAAGCTTCTTCGAGACGCCGGATTATCTCGGCGATCACAGGTTCCCGCACGCGGCCCATCTCGACCGCATCTTCGAGACCGAGAAAATCAGGACTCTCGCCGGCTTTCCCATTCTCCGGGAGAACAAGGTCCACGGCCTGCTCTTCGTCGCCAACCGTTATCCGCGCAAGCTCAGCGGCCGGGAGACTTCGCTGCTCGGCGCCTTCGCGTTGCACGCGGGCGTCGCGATGCGCAACGCCAACGCCTTCGCCATGCTTTCCGAGGCGCTCGACGAAGCGCAGCGCAACCGCAGCGCGCTCATCGAGCATATTCAGCGGATCGAGGCGTCGGCGGACGCGCATGACGAACTGACGGACCTGCTCGCCTCGGGCGCCGACATTCGCCAGTTTCTGGAGAAAATGTCGGACCGGATCAGCGGGGCGGTCTTCCTCTATGACGACGAGTTCAGGATCCACGACGAATTCGTCGCGAGCGCCTACAAAAGCATCCTCGTGGATGAGTTGAGGGCCGGCCGAATCGATCTCGCGCTCCTGATCAACGCGAACGCGCAATCGCGGCAGACCGGCCGCTCCGTGATGATCCTGGAGCGGGGAAACGAGCAATGCCGGACGATTGCGCTGCACGGCGGCAACGGGCGGCGCGATTGCCTTGTGATCTGTCATCTCGGAGAGCTCGAGGCGTTCGAGATCCGCAATCTCGAACGCAGCGCCGTCGCGCTGTCGATTGCAAAGCTCTGGAACGAGAGGCGGGAAACGGAGAAGCTGATCGCCTCCTCGACGCTTCTGCGTCATCTGGTCCTGGTCACTCCGCCCGATCCCTCGACCATCTCGGCGGCGCGCGAGCGTCTCGGTCTGCGCGGCGACCAGACCGTCCAGCTCGCGCTTATCGTAATTTCCGGGATCGATCGGATCTCGCAGACCGGGCGCGTCCGCGAATCCGCCGCCGGGCTGCACGTGCTGGTCGATCTCTTCGACGACGCCTATCTCGCCGCGGGCCCGGCGCCGGCGGTGCAGGTCTTCCTGCAGAATCTGTCGAAAGGACAGGATTCGAGAAGGGCCGGGGGTGTTTTATCGGAGCCGTTCGCCGACCTCGCCCAGGCGGCCAGTCATTTCAGGCGCATCGACAATGCGCTCAAGGTCCTGCGCAAGATGAAGTCCCTGGATCGCGTCGTCGGTCAGCGCGAGGTGAACCTCTTCGCCAAGCTGTTCGAGGTCAACGAGGCGAGCCGGATCGCGGCCTATGCGGAGCAGGTTCTCAGCCAGATCGACGAGCGGGCGCCGCGGCAGAAGAACGAGCTTAAGCGCACGCTGCTCGCCTATTTCGACGCCCAGCACAATATCAAGCGGACCGCGGACGCGCTCGGGCTCCACATCAATACCGTCCGCCAGCGCCTCGACGCCTTGCGGGAGATCACCGGCGGCTGGGACGACCCGGTCAAGGCGCTCGAACTGCATGTGGCGCTGAGGCTGAGCGCCATCCTCGCCTGAGGGCTCGCGCTTTGGAGCATTTAATATGACATAATTAGTATGTTATTAGTGGCCATGCGCCCAGCGCCTGGCTAGGCCATCGTCATTTGCGTCGGAGTTGCAGAAAATAGAGCTTAAGGCCCTGAAAACGCCCGGTCGCGTGCAGAATCGTACACTTGGGGTGAGCCGCGCGGGCCGCATGCCGGTTTCGATCCGCGCGCCGGGGAACTGTCCTTAAGCCCGCTATTTCTTGACCAGGGGACAGGTCGAGTCGGCGAGCGATCCATAGGCCTCCTCGCCGGACATCGTCTTGACGAGCTTGTAATAGTCCCATGGGCCCTTCGATTCCGCCGGCGTCTTGACCTGCATCACATACATCGAGTGCTGCAGCAGACCGTCCGGCCGGATGATTCCGTCGCTCGTGTACATGTCGTCGACTTTCGTCTTGCGCAATTGATCCATCACCTTGTCGGCGTCGGTCGCGCCGACCGCCTTGACCGCGTTGAGATAGGTCATGGTCGCCGAATAATAGGCGGCCTGGTTGTAGGTCGGCATGGCGCCGGTCTTGTCGAGGAAGCGCTGGCCGAAGGCGCGGCTCTTGTGGTTGAGGTCCCAGTACCAGGCTGCGGTGAGATAGAGGCCCTGCGCCGTTTCGAGGCCGAGCGCGTGGATGTCGGTGATGAAGGCGAGGAGCGCCGCCGGCTTCATCGTGCTGGTGAGCCCGAATTCGTGCGCGGCTTTGAGCGAATTCGAGAAATCGGCGCCGGCGTTGGCGAGACCAACGACCTGCGCGCCGGAGCCTTGCGCCTGCAGGAGATAGGACGAGAAGTCAGAGGTCGCGAGCGGGACCCTCACGGAGCCCACGACCTTGCCCCCGCCCGCGTCGACAACGTTGCTTGCCGCCTGCTGAAGCTGGGCGCCGAACGCGTAGTCCGCCGTGATGAAGAACCAGGATTTGCCGCCTTGATCCACGATCGTCCTCGCCGTGCCGTTGGCGAGCGCCGTCGTATCGTAGCCGTAGTGGACCATGTAGGCGTTGCAGTCCTTGCCGGTCAGCGACGCGCCCGCGGCGCCGATCGCGAACAGCGGAATCTTCCTTTCCTTGGCGATCGGCGCGAGCGCCAGGCTCACGCCGGTGTTGGAGCCGCCGAGCAGCATGGTGAGCCCCTTGGTGTCGGCCCATTCGCGGAACTTGCTCGCGCCGATGTCGGGCTTGTTCTGGTGGTCCGCGGTCAGGAACTCGATCGGCTGGCCAAGCACGCTGCCGCCGAAATCGGCGATCGCCATCTTGATTCCCTCGACAGCCCTCGGCCCGTTCACGTCGGCATAGACGCCCGAGAGATCGTCAATGTCGCCGATGACGACCTTGTCCGCCGCTCGCGCCGACAGCGGCGCGAGCGAGCCTATGAGCGCGGCCGAGACCGCCAGCCATTTGCTGAATGTCATTCCCGTTTCCTCCGCCGTCGATCGCGCGGCTATTTGCCTTCAACAGCGCAGGTGAAATTCGCGGCGATATCCGGGTCTCCGCCGCCTTTGTACCAGGCCTTTTGCGGATAGGGACAAAGCGGGCGCTGCATCGCGACGCCCTTAGCCGGATCGTCGCCGACAAATTTTGTCGCAACGATTTGAGGGGGGGCGGCTCCATCCTCCACCCAGTGAGCGAGCGCAGTGAAAGCGTCGTGGCCGGCGTCAGTCGACGGCGGGCCCAATCCGCCAAAGGCCGCGGAGTCGAACCGATTTGGGCCGGCGCCGCCGAAGCAGTGTCCAAAGCCCGGCACGAGGAACAGCCGGGCGAATCCTTGCGCGGCTTGATCGCCTCCGAATTTGGCAGAGATGGCCTTGTAGAACGCAACGGTCTGGAGGGGCGGCACGATCGGATCCGCCCAGCCTTGGTAGATGATCATCTTTCCGCCACGCTCGCGAAACTTGCTCAGGTCTCCCGTCGTCGCGCCGTTGAGAATCGCCCCGAGCTTTGCGTCGACCTTGGGCATGTCCCGCTCGAGGTCGAAATCGCGCCACTTCCAATCGGCGCCAAAGACCCACTTGAAAAGACCGTCAAACGCCGGCTCGCCCGGCGCGTTTCCGGGCGCCTCGATGAAGGCCCAGTTGAAACCGCCCGCCTCGCTTCCGGGAGGCCAGCCGTAGAAAATCGGCTTGCCCGTGGGATCGGTCGGCCCAGCGTAAAACGCCGCCGCGGTTTCCGCTTCCTCCGGCGTCAGGCAAGCGTCGGCCGCGGCGCCCTTGCATATCAGAACGGAAGGATCGAAGTTGCAGCCGGTGGGATCGGCGATGAACGGGTCCGACTTGAGGCCGTTATTTCTCGCGCCGCACGCCGCCACGGCCGATTTGGTCAGTAGCGCGAGCTTGGCGTCGGAGAGCTTGTGGCCGGGCTTGAGGTTTGCGGCCGCGTAGTCCGTCACCGCAACGAGGTGACCCCACGTTCTGTTGACGACGGGGTCGCCAACGAGAACGCCGTCGAAATCCTCCGGATAGTATTGGGCTTCGACGATGCCCTGCTGGCCCCCGGTGGAACAACCCGTATAGTAGGCGCGCTTTGGCTCGACGCCGTAGAAGGCTTTGGCGATGTCCTTGCCAACGACCGCCATCACGTGGGTCGAGAGGATCCCCCAGTCCTTCCATTTCTGCGGATGGCCGACGAGCGCATCCCCGTCGAGCGGGGTCGCAGGCGCTGTTCCCATGTCGGTGATGGCGGTGGCGTAGCCACGCTTCAGGCCAGCCTCCATCGCTCCGTAATCGTAGGCGATAACGCCGGCGTAGCCGCCGTTGCCGTTACCGTGGAAGACGCCGGTCCACCCCTCCTTCGGCAGCCACATTTCGATGCGAATGGCGGAATCGGGGGCGTCCTTGACGGTGGCCGTCACGCGGCAGAACGCAGGCACGCCCTTTCGGGTCACTTTGTCCGAGCCCGTGTAGTCGCCGGCCGGAATCGATTGCGCCGTCTCGATCGTCGTGTCGGGCAGCTTGAGGCTGACCAGGCCCTCGCACGAGGCGGCGAAAGCCGGAGCCGCGCAGCCAAGCGCGGCGACGGAGACCGCCGCGGCGAGCACGGCTTTCCGTGCAAAACGCGTGTCGCGCGCACCTTCGGACATATCCATCCTCCCAATCTTTTCGGGGCCGTGAACGGGCCCGGCGTTCCTGCCAGCTATTGGCGCGCGGGAGGGTGGCGAAGTAAATGTGGGCATCCGCCAAAAGCGCGTGCAAGCGATGTCGCAATCCGACATTGCTCGCCTGTTCGCCGAGCGCCTTATCCCGGTTCTATTTGAGCGCGACGCATCGCGCTTCGATCCGCGCAATCGTCGCGGGCGCGCATTCGCGCTTCGGCCATCAAGTCGATGATCGGTTCCGATCATCGAGTCTTGGAATTATCAAGCAGTTGCGACCCGCGGCTGCCGCTCGCGAACCATGCTTTCGAGCAAAGCAGCGCCCAAGAGAAGCAAGGTCATTGGCGGCTCGACGAGCTTGTAGAGAAGTCCGAACGGCTTCGTCTTTCGGCCGCTCCGGCGAGAAAGCCGCCGGTTCCCGCGGCCAAGAGAAGATCATCCGCCGCGCCGCGGTTTGCGCTCGCGGATGGACCGCGGCGCCAGCTGCGCCAAAGTTTCATGGCCGCGAGGTCAACCTGCGACCATGGATGATCGCCGCCTCAGAAGATGACGGGAACGGCCTTATCAGCCGCCAAGCGGCCCCGCGATCTCAGCGGGCGTCATCCCGGTCAAATCGATAGCGCGACCTTGCCCACAAGGCCGACGAGAATGAGACAGCCGCTGAGCCGGTGACCGGCGCCTTCATCGGCCAGGAAGATGCGGCCGAAGCCGACCAGCGCGGCCAGCGTCACGGCAATTTGACCCGTAGCGTTCATGTTTTGGTCCCCAGCGCGCCTGCGGCCACCAAGATTGACCTGACGCCGCCTCAGTCGGTTCCGGCTTTGGCGACCTCGTCGGCGTCTTGCGTCAGGGGTCATAGGGGAGAAAAGAGAACAGATCAAGAATAAAAAAGGGTATTCCCCTGTTTTCAGCAAAAATCATCGACGGCTGTGGGCGAGCAGGTGGGACGACTAGGATAGCGCGCGGCAAGCGGTCAGGAGGTCCGCCGTCGTCACCCAAAGCGACGACGCACATTCAGCCGCGTCTTCCAAATCACGCCCGGACGTTGGGTTCTGGCGCAACAGGGGGTGGCATATGTGGGGCCTTGCGACTCACGATTGAACCGACAATAATAAAACCGCGCTCTGTCGTTCTATGGGGAAAGACAAATGCGGTCTCGAACGTTGCTCGTGGCCTCAGCCGTGACGGCTTTCACGCTGTCGTTCGCTTCGTTCGCCTCGGCCAGAGCGGTCATTTTCGACAGCCTCGCTGGCGCCTATTCTTTTCCCGCAAGCACCATTTTCGGACCGCCGTTGGCCGCGACTTTCACAACCGGAGCCTCCGCGGTTCGTGTCGATATCGCGCTCTCCCTTTCCAGCATCTATCTTCAAGCCCCCTCCCCCGGCGACACCTACACCGTCAGCCTTGACGGAGGCATTCCTCTTTCCGACCTGTCCTTTGACCCGATCAACGGCCTGATGTCCGTCGACGGTTCGGTTCGCGGCTGGGGATCGGTGATAGAGTCAGTCACGCTTCCGCTGACCAGCTTGCGGCTGGACCCGACCGTTGAACGATATGATGAGTTTTCCGGCGATTGGCTCAACCCCAATTCGCTCTACTGGATCGAAATCTCCACGGAAGACAGCGGCGACGCTGCGGTCGCCTGGGGAATTACGCGTGACGTATCGGGTCCCGGCGTCGCCGGCAACTATCTCGAGTCGAATCTTACGAATGAAGCCTTTTTCCTCAATGAAGGCGTCGATCCCTGGCCATCCGACGATGCATTTCAGATGCGTGTCGACGCCGCGCCGGAGCCCTCGACCTGGCTTATGATGGCGCTTGGCTTCGCTGGCCTCGGCATTTTCGCCCATCGCGGGGGGCGCGGGGCCGCGTCCGGTTGACATGGCTTTTCGCTTTGCTGGCGGTGGCGTTTCTGTTTGCTCCCGCCGGATATGTCGCGGCTTATTTCGCCTATCGCACTTTCAAATTGAGCCGGCTTGAACCAAGGCGCCTGCAGGCGCCCATTCATTGGACAGGCGAGAGCGACGCGCGATGCACGCTTCTCTTGGTGGGCGATTCACGCATCGCCCGCTGGCCGGTTGAGGCGCGTTCCGGCTGGCGGATCGGCCGACTGGGCTTCGCGGGAGAAGCGGCGGCGAATATCGAACCGGCGGTTCGCGATCAGATCGCCACAGCCCGCGCGGATGTGGTGGTGATCCAGGCTGGCGGCAACGACGCCACCGCCGCCGTGTTTCAGTCCAAGCCCCTGCGGGAAGAGACAATCGCTCGCGCGGCGCGCGCGGTGATCGCAATTGGCGAGGACGCCCGTCGAGCGGGCGCGTCCCGGGTGATCGTGCTCACCATTGTTCCCCCGATCGACTTGGAACTGTGGAAGCGCGCACTGATGGGATCGAAGCAGGAAACCCTCATGACCAGAATTGGCGATGCGATCGCCCTCGAGGCTCGTGCGCAGGGCATGGAGGTGCTTGACGCGAACCGCCTGTTCCGCGACGCGGGCGGCAAACTGCGGCGCGAATATCGGAGCGACGGCACGCACTGGTCCCTGGCCGGCTACCGCGCGCTCGACGCGGCGCTATGGGCGCAAGTGAGGACTTGCGCCCATTCACGCTGATGGATGGGGTCCCGGTTCGGGAGTTTTTTGCAATTCGGGTTGAGCGGAGGCGAGGCCGGTTGGGCGCTCCAGCTTCACTCGATTCCGGGCGACAAGCGGTCTTTACGGCCCTTTTTGAGCCCCGCCAAGGCAAGGCCCAGGAAGCAAACGAACATCATCGCCCAAATCGGCAGTTCAGGCACGGCCTCGGCGCCGCCCGCGGTCGACGCCGATGAAGGCTGCGGAGCCGGATCGTCAGAAGTGGCGGCGGGCGCAAAAAAACCGAGATCATGTGTATCTTGATCCGAGTTATGGTCCGACGCTGACCGAACAATGGCGCCTTGGGGCTGAACCGCTCCGGCGCATGGGTCTGCGACGCCGATCGCCAAAGATAATCCAACCGCGTAAAGTAAGACATGGCCGCGCATGCGCTTCCCGCTTCGGAAATGCTGGATTCCGAACTCCACAAGGTCCCTACGAATGCTGTCGCAATTCGAATGAGGCCGAGCCTTCGGTTCGAGAGCGCCTCAGGACTGGCGCCGCCAAAGCTTCAAGAGCATCATGCCGCATAGCACCGCGCCCGCGGCGAGCGCGACCGGGACGCCCGCGCCGATCGAAGGGGCCGGGGCGCCGACCAGACAAGAAAAGGGGTTGGTCCCGCAGGTCGGCATGGCCTGGGCGGCCGTTGCAACGAATACGAAAGACCCGCTCACCAATGCTAAGAACTTCATCGCCGCCTCCAGGCAAATCTTCGATCTTTAATGTCGAGGATTGGATTTGATCGATTGCAACCAAACATAATGTATCAATTTCGTCAAGTGGTTTGAAACCTCTCAACCCAAGATTTGACAATCCCGGCTCGCCAGATGGTGAATCCTCACGGTTCCCCAGAGGCGTCGCGCAGAGTTAACGCCGCCCGACGATCAAGCGAGACGGGCGTATCCGTGGCGCCCAGAATTTGGCGCCGCATTTTGTTGTGAGCAACCGCGGCGCCCCAACCCGCTGGCGTCCCCCTGCTCGCGCCCCAGCCCTGCTCGCGGCCGTCGATTAGCTTCGTTCATCCAGGCCAGATGTACCCCGCTCCGACGCTGACGAGCGCCGGCTTCCCAGTCAGGAACGGGGAGGGCGGTAGCGTGTGGGCGGTGTCTTTGCGGTCCAGAGCCCCGGTCTGCTGGCGACCTCGAACTTCACCTTTCCTTCACCGAATTTGACTTGTTGTGGGGGCCGCCCGTGGCCTAAGGCCTCGGCAAGCGGAAGCGATTTCAGACAAGGACTTTTGGATGTGTGGCATTGTCGGGATTCTCGGGACCGGGCCGGTCGCGGGCTCGATTATCGATGCGCTGAAGCGGCTCGAATATCGCGGCTATGATTCCGCCGGCGTGGCGACGCTCGAGAACGGTAAGCTGGAGCGGCGGCGCGCCGAGGGCAAGCTCAAGAACCTCGAGGCGAAGCTTGCCGCTGCGCCGCTTGGCGGGGCAATCGGCATCGGCCACACGCGCTGGGCGACGCACGGCAGGCCGACGGAAGCCAACGCCCATCCGCATGCCTCGCCGAGGCTCGTGGTCGTCCACAACGGCATCATCGAGAATTTCCGGGCTTTGCGGCACGAACTCGCCGCCAAGGGCTATGCGTTTGCGACCGAGACCGATTCCGAGATTGCCGCGTTTGTCGTCGAGGACGAACTCGCCAGGGGCAAATCACCTCCAGAGGCGGTTCACGCAGCGCTCGGCCGGCTCCGTGGAGCGTTTGCGCTCGTCTATCTGTTCGAGGGCGCGGAGGATCTCCTGATTGGCGCCCGCCAGGGCGCCCCGCTGGCCATCGGCTACGGCGAGGGCGAGATGTATCTGGGCTCGGACGCCCTCGCGCTCGCCCCGTTCACTGATCGCATTGCCTATCTCGAGGAAGGCGACTGGGTGGTGCTGACCCGCGAAGGCGCGGACATTCGGGAGGCCGGCGGCAAGCCGGTCAAGCGACGCATCCAGCGCAGCCCCGCCGGCAGCCTGCTCGCGGAAAAGGGCAATTACCGGCACTTCATGGCCAAGGAGATCCACGAGCAGCCGGAAGTGGTCGGCCACACTATCGCCCGTTACATCGACATGGCGGCGCTTAAGTTGAAACCCTTCGCCTGGCCGGTTGATCCGACGCGGCTCAATCGCGTGACGATCGTTGCCTGCGGCACCGCCTACATTGCCGGGCTGGTCGCCAAATATTGGATCGAGCGCTGGGCGCGTCTGCCGGTCGAGATCGACGTCGCGTCCGAATACCGCTACCGCGAAGCGCCCGTCGACGACGGGGGCTTGACCATTGTTGTCTCGCAATCGGGCGAGACGGCTGACACGCTGGCGTCGCTGCGTTACGTGAAGGAGAGGGGTGCGAAGACGATTGGCGTCGTCAACGTGCCGGGTTCCAGCATCGCGCGGCTCACCGACGCGGCGGCGCCGACGCTCGCCGGCCCGGAGATCGGCGTCGCCTCGACCAAGGCCTTCACCTGCCAGCTCGCGGCGCTGGCGGCTCTGGCGATCGGCCTCGGCAAGGCGCGCGGGGCAATCGACGAGGCGGCCGAGGGGCGGCTCATCGGCGAACTCGTCGCGACGCCCGGCCTGCTCGCCGAGGCGCTCAAGCTCGAGCCCATCGCGGAGAAGCTCGCGCATGTGATCGCCCGCGCCCGCGATGTGCTCTATCTGGGGCGCGGCACAGCCTATCCTCTGGCGTTGGAAGGGGCGCTGAAACTAAAGGAATTGAGCTACATACACGCAGAAGGCTATGCAGCGGGTGAACTCAAGCATGGCCCGATCGCGCTCATCGACGAAGCGATGCCGGTGATCGTCATCGCGCCGCGCGATGCGGTGTTCGAAAAGACAGTGTCCAACATGCAGGAAGTCGCGGCGCGGGGCGGGCGCCTCATTCTGATCGGCGACAGCCATGCGGCCGAGGAGGCTGGGGTGGCGATCGAGCATGTCCTGCCGATGCCCGAGATGGCGGTCAATTTCGCTCCGATCGTCTATGCGGCGCCGATCCAGATGCTCGCCTATCACACCGCGGTCATCATGGGTAAGGACGCCGACCAGCCGCGCAATCTGGCGAAATCGGTGACGGTGGAGTAGCGGGCGACTTGCTTCGACAACCCACGCGCCGGCGTTGCAGCGCGCAGCCGTTGGAAGGGTCGGATGGGGCCCGTGCGGCCGAGTGTCCAGTTTTGCGTGCGACTCCGTTATTTCAATGGCTTAGGCACACTTATCTGCAACTGCGCGCGATGCGGAGCGGAGATGACTTGAGCCAATCCGCGCTATTTCGCAAAATCTTACAATGCTAACCCAGTTTTTGACATTATGACTTCCATATAAGTTACTGATAATCCTTGCTATACCCAAGCTAAAATTACCTCCCCGCTGATGGCGGCGCCGGCAATGGGGCTCGATCAGGCGCCGCCCGCGAGCTGGAGGGTGGCTCCGAGCCGCCTTTTGGCGACCCGACTTGGGCCGCCGTTCGCCCTCAAATTTCGAGGCTAACCCAACAGATGTTGTCACTGTCATCTGATCGCTTCGGTCGTTTACTGTCGTAAGTACCCAATCGACTTTGGGAATACTGTAATAAAGGGGTTGGCGGCGAGCATTTAGCGGAGTATAGATCGAACGTTGGGGGTACCTCTTGGCGTCTTGATCGTTCAGGATCGGGGATTCGGGAGACGAACGCATGGCCCATACGAACGCGGGCGCTTTGCCCGCTCGAACAGCATCGCGATCGCAATCTTCCGTTGACGTCGCGCGCGAGTCTGACGACGGCCTTGACTTTCCGCCGACCGCCCACCCAGGGCGCGAACTGTTCACCGCGAGCCTGTTTGTCCTTCTGATCATCGGCCTTTTGGTCTGGGGCGGTTGGAAGTTGATTTCACTGATGTGAGTGCGGCCGCTTCCGCGCAGAGATCGCTTGCAAGGGATCTGAAACCAGTCTGCGATCTGATCGATTCTGGGCGCTGGCGTTGCCATGCAGGCCGATAAGTTTTACATTTACATTGCGGCTATTCAGCGCTTCGGCTAGTCTCAGCTTCGTGAGCGTAAGCGAGGCGCCCCGATTGAGCGTGTTTGCCACAGCAGTCCCGACAACCATCGGCGAAGCGCGCCGCGGACTTGATTTGCCGCGCCGCGACCTTTTCCTTTGGATTTGCGCAATCCTGTTCTTCAATCAGGTGCTTGGAGCGGTCAATCAGCTGCCCTCGACGTCGCCGGGACAGGTCCTCGCCGATCTCGCCGCCGCAAGCGTTTTTCAGATCATGGCGTGGTACGCCATATTCCGGCTCCTGGCCTCGAGCGATCCGAGGCAGGTCGCGCAGCTGCGGGACATTCTGATCGCTTTAGCCCTGTGCGTCCCCCTTTTCCTACCCACGACCCGGACCATCAAGTTCCTTGCGCTCGGAGCCGCCATTTTTTGCTGGATCCGGGGTCGGGACGATCCAAAGCAGCGGTCGGCGGGAATCGTGCTCGCTGCGCTCGTGATCCAGCAATACTGGGGGCATATCGTCTTCGATATCTTCGCCCTTCCCCTGCTTCAGGCGGAGACGGCCGTTGTCGGAACTCTGATGCAGGCGGTGCGGGCCGGAACCGAATGGCAGGGCAATGTCATAACCGGCCCTTCCGGTTTCGGCATCGTCGTCTATTCCGGCTGCTCCTCGTTCCATAACCTGTCCCTCGCGATGCTCTGCTGGTTGACCGTGAGCAGGCTCCGCCACCAAAGCTGGCGGCGCCGCGATCTCCTGACGGGGTGCGTGATCGGCGCGGCGATGATCGCGCTGAATGTCGCGAGACTCTGTCTCATGGCGTGGAGCCCGGACTTCTACGAATATTGGCATAACGGACTGGGCGCCCAAATCTTTGCGGTCGGCGCGTCCGTCATGGTGCTCGTCCTGAGCCTCTACGGGTCGCGGCCGGCGGCGCCGGCCACATGAAATTCTGGGCGCACGCGGTCTTTGCCGCCGTCCTGGTCGGCTCGCTCGCCAGCCGGGAGCGATCCGCTGAGGCGCCTGTCGCCGAATCCGCTCTCGGATCGGTCGTATTGAGCCTCGCGCGTTCCCAAGGCTTGAATTTGCGCGAATACCGCACCAGCGCCGCCAACGCGGAACGGATCATGGTGTTCGATGTCCCCGGCTGTCCGAGGCCGATGACCGTGATTTTGCGGTCGGCGACTTTTGAGGATGAGGCGACCACGGAACCACCCCCTGGGCAGGGCTACCAGAAGCAATATGTCTATTTCGACCGGAAGTGGGACAGCCCCAGGCCGTGGGCTGTCTCGATACAGAGGATGAAATATAGTCTTCTCGCTCTGCTCGGCCGGACCGACTATGCGTCCTCCAGCCTCGTGCTTCAGGTCGAAGCGCCGCGCGAGTGCCCGGCCGCGGAAAGCATAGATTGGCGCCCAGTTTGGAGCCGCGCTTATCCTGCCGTCGCTGAAGCGAACGCCCGGAAGCCCTTGTAACCGCGCTTGGGGAACCGCGCTTGGGTGGAGCGCGGCGGACACGGTCCAACGGGCGTCGGGCGGGACGCCCGTCTTTCGACGCGCTATGGACCGCGTCTCCAGGATGCTTTCGCCTCGACAACCATCCGCTTGCATTCTCCCAGCGCTTCTGTACCATTGCTGTCGGCACATTTGCCGCCGAGGAGGGGCGCCTGCAGTGTGTGCCCATTTTTGTTGAGGCTGGGGCACGAACTGGGCTTCTCATAGCGATATCGCGATTTTAACGGCCGTGGGCGAACGCGAACGGCGGTAATCGCGCGGGAGAGAATGCGATCGCGCGAAGTTGTGTCACTCCACGGCGACAATGGAGGGCACTATGCTTACTCAAAAATATTTTGTTTCAGCTTGTTTCGCCTCGGTTGTTGGTTTGTTGAGCGGCCCCGCCCTGGCGCAGGTCACGAGCGCTGCGGTGGGAGGCAATGGGTGCAATTCCCTTCCCAGCTGGAGCACGCTCAAAGGGGCTCTGACCAGCTCGATCACGCCTTCGAGCGGCGCGAACGGCGGTCTCGGCTTCAACATGTGGGGCGTGATCGTCGACAATAGCGGGATCGTGTGCGCGGTGGCGTATTCCGGCGGGAACTTCACGTCTCAATGGCTGGCAAGTCGGGTGATCGCGGCTCAGAAGGCGAATACGGCCAACTCGCTCAGCCTTTCTAGCGGCGTCACTCCGGGCGGCAGCGCCGTGGGGACGGCTGGGCTCGCGCTCTCAACCGCCAACCTCTTCTCGGCGGTGCAGCCGGGGGGCAGCCTCTACGGGCTGCAGCACAGCAATCCGGTCGACCCCGAAGTCGGCTACGGCGCGGGCCCGGGTCAAAGTCCACCGGCCAGCGCCTCGAGGTTCGGCACGTCATCGGATCCGATGGTCGGCCAGCGCATCGGCGGTGTCAATGTGTTCGGCGGGGGGCTCGGGATCTACAAGGGCGGGGTGAGAGTCGGCGGCCTCGGCGTTAGCGGCGACCAGTCCTGCACCGATCACATGGTCGCCTGGCGGACGCGCCACTCTCTCCATCTGGATCAGTTCCAGGGCGTCAAAGGCCCGGCGGGCATTTTCGCGGCAGACACTTCGCATCCGGACAACATCATCTTCGACATCACGCCGAACCCGAACGGCGGCACGGGGATCAGCGCGAGTGGATTCGGACACGCGACGTGCTTCAATACGCCGAGCGCAGCGGCGGTCGCCGGCCTGCCAGCGGTACAGTGACGGCCCGCCGTCACTGACGGGCGCATCGGTCCCTCGTCGCTTTGGACAGCGACCGTAGTCGCTCCTGCTGGCTGAAGCAGGAGCGGTCTTCGGCCCCCCGTCGAGCCTCCAGGATCCGATCAGGTTCTCGTTGCCTCAGCGCGCCCAGTTTCCTAATGTGGGCCCTGGCAAGCTCGGCGATGGGGGAAGGCCGGCGGATGATCGCGACAAATCGAAATGCGCACGATCGGGGTTGGCTTGTCCGCGCCGGCCGCCGTCTGGCGATCGCTCTAGCGCTGGCGCCTCTGTGCCTCGCCTCCGGGGCAAGCGCCGACACGCTCGGTAGCGGCGAGCGCGCCTTTTTGCGCCATGACTATGTTCGAGCAGCGCCGCTTCTCGCAGCCGAAGCCGAGCGCGGCTCGGCGGTCGCCCAGACCTATCTCGGCTATATGTATCAATACGGCCTTGGCGTGCCCAAAGACTTTGTCCTCGCCACGACCTGGCTGCATCAGGCGGCCCAACAGGGCGAGCCGACGGGACAATTCCTGCTCGCCCGTTTGTTCGACAATGGCTTCGGCGTGCCACAGGACTGGGTTGCCGCCGAAGTCTGGCTCATCCTTGCAGCGGCGCACGCATCGGGACGACAGCAGGAATATTACGGACGGGTTCGCGACGCGGTCGCCCAGAAGCTGACCCTCGATCAGGTCGCCGAGGCGCAGCGGCGGGCGTCCGCCTGGGCCCCCATCGTTGGCCGGAACTTCGGGCCGTTTTCGGCGAGGTAATACCAGGACTCGATGATCGGAACCGAAGCGCGAATGCGCGCCCGCGCCGTTGCGCGGAATCGAAGCACGATGCGTCGCGCTCAATTGGAACGGGCATAAGCTCTCCCCAAGGGGCTTCAGGCGGAGCTCGGAAGGCGACTCGCTCCCGAGCCGGACCCAAGCGCCTGTCTGGAAGCGGCTTTGCTGACCAACAGGCATCGCTCTAAGCGCCGCACTTTGTGTGTCGATAGCGAATTGAGTGTCGACAGCGAATTGAGTTGACAAAAACAGAAATCAGGACTATTATTCTGATTGATAGAACTAATTCAAGCTTGGCCGCCGCCGCGCACCCCAGAGAAGAAACTTTGCCTAAAAACCCGCAGAGCCACAACCCCGTCGCGCGAGTTTGACGCCGGAAAATATTTTTGTTTTTTTCCTCTGTAACCCTTTGAAAAGTCTCGATTCTACCAAACAAAAAAGCAAAAAAAAGCAATTTTGTTTGTTTTTGTTTGTGTTTGCTTGCGGGGTCTTCGCGCCAGGGTTGCAATCGGAACGGCCCTGCGCCCGGCCGCCCATCGCGACTTCAAGCGCTGCGCCACGCAATGAGCCAGCAGATCCAGATCGCTGGCGCGAAAAAAGCCCCGAAAGGCAACCGGCCCTTGAGGTCGAGCCCGTCGCCACGGAGGTGGGCGAACAGCGCCGCCGCGAGCGCTGACAAGGCCGCGATCTCGACCACGAGGGGCAGAAAGGCCCAGTCGATCCATATCCCCGCGACCGCCGCCAGCTTGACGTCGCCGAGGCCCATGCCCTCCAGTCCGCGCAGCGCCCGATAGGCCGCGCGAAAGCCGAGAAAGAAGAGGAACATGAGAACGGCGCGAACGAGAGCATGCCCGATCGCCGCGATCGGCGCGTGCGGCGCCCCTGCCCCGGCGGCGACGAGACCAGCCATGAACGCGAGCGCGTTCAGCTCATCGGGAATGATCATCCGGCGATGGTCGACGACGGCGATCGCGAGCATCAACCCGGCCAGGATGGCGCCCGCGGCGCCGCTCCATCCCGGCGCTGATGCGACGCTCGCCCAGACCGCGCCGGCGCCGACAACGCCGATGAGTGTCGCCTCAAGCGCAACCGACCGCGCCAACCCATCGCCGAGACGCCTTGGCGGCTCGGCTGTCACTGAGCCGGTCGGGAGAGGACATTGAGCATCGAGGGCAGCGTAAGCGCCTGGGATCTGCCGCTCCGCATCTTCGAGCGAAGCTCCTCGGCGACCATCGCAGCGTCGGCGCCGTCCCGGATGATCATTGGGCGAATGAACATGATGAGCTCGGTGCGAACGTCGGTCTTGCCGGTCGTCCCAAAGGCGGCGCCGACGTAGGGCAGCTGACTGAGAATCGGCACGCCTTCCCGCGATTTTGTCAGGTTGTCCTGGATCATGCCGGCGAGCAGCACCGTTTGGCCGGAGATGACCGAGATCGTGCTTTTCACCTCCCGGGTCGAAATCGTGGGGGTCAAAGTGGGTCCGGTCGGCTCGCTGACCAATTGGTCGATGTCGAGCAGGACCGAGCCGTTGTAGTTCACGTGCGGCTGGACGTGGAGGATAACGCCCGTGTTCTTGTAGTCGATTGTGTTGACGACGGCATTGTTGGCGCTGAGCACGTTCGCGCTGCCTGTCGATATCGGAACCTGATCGCCGACCTCGAGCGACGCATCGCCGTTGTCGACCACCACCAGCGAGGGATTGGACAGGATCTTGACGTCGGTTACCGCCGAGAGCGCGTTGATGACGACGCGCGGAGTCGCAGGGTTGCCGGCGATGACATTGAGCCCGCCCGACAAACCCGTGCCCGTCGTCGTCGAGCCGGTATTCGAAGCGACGTTGTTGATGATGCTCGGGATCGTTCCGGACAGCGTATTGGAAATCGCGCCGCCGTGGAGGAAAAATTGCACCCCGTAGTTGAGCTGATCGTTCAGCGTCACCTCGGCGATGGTCACGTCGATCGCGACCTGCAATTTTGGCCGGTCGAGCTGCATGAGCGTCCGCTCGATGAGCTTATATTCGTCGGGCCTCGCGTAGATGAGCACCGCGTTATTGAGCAAATCGGCCGTGATCCGGACATTGGGCAATTGCGGCCCGCCGGATCCTCCCTGGCCCAGAGCGTTGAGTTCGGAATTGAGCGCCGCGACCGGAACGCCGCCGAATTGCGCGGCTGCGCTTCGCGAATTGCCCCCCCCACCCGATGAAGCGGGATTATTGGAATTGGGCGAGGCTCCGCCAAACGAACTGGGCGAAGCTCCACCCGCTCCGCCTGCTCCACCCGATAGGCCTGACAACCCGCCTGCCAGACCGCCTGTCAGCCTGTCGGCCGTCGTCATCGCTTTCACGCCGGAACCGGGAGCGATCTCGTTGGTCGGCGATTCCGCAGACACCCCCCCGCCATTGGTCTCGAAAATCTGCTGCAACAATTGGGCGATCTGCTTCGAGTCGCCATAGCGGACTTTGTAGACCTTGACGCTCGCGCTCGACGTCGACGGCTCGTCGAGCCTCGAGATCCAGCGCGCGGCGACGCGGAGCAGTTCGGGCTTGGCGGCGACGACCAGAATGGAGTTCAGTCGCGAGACGGGTTGGAATTTCACCAGTCCATGGCCGAACCCCGCGTCGCCCGAGTCCATGATCTTCTCGAGTTCGCCGACGATCGGCTCCGGCGTGCTGTTTTGCACTGGATACATGCCGACGGATTGCCCTCGGAGCCAGTCGACGTCGAAGCTGCGAACCGTCTCCATGGCGGATTGGCGCTCGCTTCCGGTCCCCACCACGATCAGGAGCTTGCCGCTCGGATCGGTTCGAATGGCGCCGGGACGGGTCGCGAAGCCTTCAAGCAGTTTCGTCAGCGTCGTTCCGGAGACATATTGCAGCGGGATCACTGTCAGGCCAAATCCGGGCTCCGCACTGTCCCCATGCTCGTCGACCGTTCCAACTCCACCTTCATTGGCGGGCGCGATGCGATAACCAGATGCGTTCCGGATCATGACCAGATTGTTGGCGCTCAACGCGTTCTCGAGCACATACAACATGTCCTTCTTCTCGATCGGCCGGCCGGAGGAAAGACTGATCGAACCCTGAGCTCGAGGGTCGATGACATAGCCAACGCCGAGGATGTCGCCGAGGACCGACTTCACCACTTGCGCGATTGGCGCGTTCTCAAAGTTTAACGTGTAGCCTCCCGCCCCGGCTTCGACCGGCGCTGATCCGGCGGGTTCCGGCGCGGCGGGCGGAGGCGTTGACGACCCGAAAAACGAGAATGCCTTGGGCGCGCTTGCGCCGCCCGTATCCACGGCGCCCGTCGACTGCGGATACCGCGGCCGCAGGTCGGCGGCGCGCATGATGTCGGCGGCGTTCTGCGGCTCGTTTCTACTCTGCTCGAGATAGGTCGTATTGCAGGCGCCGACAAAAAGCACGCCCGCGGCGGCTAGAGCGCCGAAGCAGATGAAATGAAAACCGCCCATATTGCGGGCAGCGGGACCTCCAGCCAAACAGCGCCCCCCTTGCGACGCGCAAAAATTCGTTCATCGAGTTGCCCCTAAAAAGCTCAATCCGAGGAGAAAGTAAATACGGACGTCGGCATAAACTGGCGCGAGAGCCGCCCCCGATCTGTTAAACAGATCTATTGATCAGTGATTGGTTGGCGGTTTATCGTTGCCGGACAATGGGGTTGGCAACTTATCATTCGACCAGCTCGAGTCGGTCTGCCGCGTCTTTTAACGATCTGCTTCAGCCCACTCTTAGGAAAGCATTTTACAAAGCCGTTTCCTAAACAGATATGGAGCTTAAGACGTCACAGTCATGCCACAATACAGCCGTTATCCTCGGGCGAAGAAGAGACTTGGGAAGGCGAACCGATATTCGGCGATCGCCTTTGGAGGGGCGGCCCCGTTCGCGATTCTGCGGGATTGCGCACATGTCGGAAGGGCCTCCGCCATCTGAAGCGCATTCCGTAACGGCGTGTTCCCCCCGCTTAACCTGCGTCACGGAATGATCTCAGAGCCGCGATGAGCATTGTGAGAAGCAACACGAAGGAAGCGCAGTCTTCAACGCAGCCGATCGCCGGCTTTATAAAGCACTTGAACGACAACCTCTTTCAGGACGTCAGCGCCAAGGTTTCCGAGATGGACCGGAACGCTGGCCATTCCTCGATCCTTTCGATTTGGGAATCTTGCGACGTTTCAGCGAGCGAATTCGCCGACGAAGTCGCCGCGTATTACCGACGCCCTCGAATGAGTTTGCCGGAACTTTTGGCCGCCCCTTCGCTTGTTGACCGTTTTACCAGGCGTTTCCTGCGTGAAACCGTGATCTTTCCCTACGACGTCGGCGGCGGACGTTTCGGTCTTGCGGTCGCGGATCCGACCGACGTCGCTGCGCAAAGAGGCGCCGAAATCGTGCTTGGCGGTCCGGTCGCAGTCTCGATCGCATCGTTTGAGGATATCGGCGCGGCGCTGTTCGAGCGCCTGGGGTCAGACGAGGATGGACCGTCTGCGTCATCTCCCGTTTTCGCTGCCGGGGCGGTCGAGGAGAGCGTTGACAGCTTGCGCGACCTCGCCAGCGGCGCGCCCGTCGTCCGTGCGGTCAACGACCTTGTGGAAAAAGCCGTTGAGCTTCGAGCGAGCGACATACACATCGAACCGATGCGCAATGGACTGACTGTGCGGATGCGCGTGGACGGATTGTTGAGGGCTGTGCCCGCGCCCGCGCACGCGCTGCCCCAGGCCTTGATTTCCCGCATCAAGATCCTGGCGGGTCTCAACATTGCGGAGAGGCGACTGCCCCAAGACGGCGCGGCGCGGCTCGAGGCCGCCGGGTTCAACCTTGATGTCCGCGTCGCCATCATGCCGACCCAGCATGGCGAGACGGCTGTCATTCGTCTGTTGCCGAGAGATCGCGGCCTTCTCGATATCGCAAAGCTGGGGTTGCGCGTCCACGACGAGCGCAAGGTCCGGCGACTGATTGAGCTACCGCACGGAATGATCGTCATCACCGGTCCAACGGGAAGCGGCAAGACGACGACGCTCGCGACGATGCTCTCCGCGCTCAACACCCCTTTCCGCAAGATACTGACGATCGAGGACCCGGTCGAATACGAGATCGCCGGAATCAACCAGTCTCAGGTCAAACCGGCGATCGGGCTCACCTTTGCTTCGGCTTTGCGCGCCTTCGTTCGGCAAGACCCGGACGTAATCATGGTCGGCGAGATCCGCGACGCCGAGACGGCGAACATTGCTATCCACGCGGCATTGACCGGGCATCTCGTTTTGACGACGCTGCACACGGAAACCGCGATTGCGGCGGCGCCGCGCCTTCTCGATCTCGGCGTCGAAGCATTCTTGTTGAAATCGACGCTCCGGGCCGTCATCGGGCAGCGGCTGGTCCGCATCCTGTGCGACCGGTGCAAGGTGCGGAAAGAAATTTCCGCAACGGATTTCGAAGCGGACCCGCGCTATGAAGCTTGTGGGCTTTCGGTCGGAGATACGGTTTTTGAGCCGAGGGGGTGCGAGCGATGCGCCGGAGCTGGGTATCGCGGCCGCGTCGGCGTTTTTGAGGCGTTGGAAGTCGAGGGCGAGGTCCGCAGTTGCGTCGGCCAGCAGATGGACGCCATGGCCCTCGATCAAGCCGCGCGGCGCGCCGGGCTGACCACAATGATGGACGATGCGATCGCCAAGTGCCGCGACGGAGTGACGACGGTCGCGGAGGCCCTTCGCGTGACAATGGCGCGGTGAACCAATGCCGACTTTTCAATATCGCGCCCTGACACAGATCGGCGAAGTCGTCACCGGCTCGCTCGACGCCACCAGTCTGGCCGAGGTCAATCGCCGTGTCGAATATTTGGGACTCATCCCGATCGAGGCAGCGGGTGCGCGGAATGAGACCCAGTTCGGACGCAGCGCTTTAAGGTCCCTCCGGCTGACGGGGCCGCGGGCCGAGGACGTCACCATTTTTACAGGCGACCTGGCTCTGCTCTTGCACACAGGGGTCCGTATAAACGACGCCCTTGAGCTGCTTGCCACCGACGCTGAGATGAGTCGAATGCGCCCAACCGCGGCAGCGCTCGCAGGCTCCATTCTTTCCGGGGACAGCTTCGGCGAGGCGATCTCCAAGCACCCCAAGACTTTCCCGCCGATCTATGTAGCGCTCATTCGGATCGGCGAAACCTCCGGCGCGTTGGTGACGGTCCTCGAAGCGCTGGCGGCAGAGCGTCAACGCGCAGAAGCGCTGGGGCGGCGGATAGGCGACGCGCTGCGCTATCCCGCGTTCCTTCTGTTCGCCGCTGGCGCGGTCCTGCTGTTCTTTCTCAACTTCGTCCTACCCCAATTCGCAAACATATTTCGCGACTTCAACGCCAAGCTCGATCCGGTGCTGGCCACATTTCTTCGATTGTCGGATTTTATGCGCTCGAATGGGCAGACGATCGCGGCCGTGTCGCTCGTCGCATTGTTGGCCGGCTGGTTCATTCTGCGAAAGCCGTCGACGCGCAGACCGCTCGTTCGCGCGCTTGCGCGCCTTCCGGTCGTGCGCCCGATCATGGACTACCACCGCACGGGACTCTTCTGCCGGAACCTCAGCCTTCTGCTGTCAAGCGGTGTCATGCTGACTTCGGCGTTGCGCATTCTCGTCGACACGATGGAGTCGACCGGGACCCTTGCGCAGTGGTCGCAGATCGTCGACAAAGTGCGCCACGGCGGAAAGCTGTCGGACGCGCTCCTGGAAACCCGAGCGCTGCCGCCGATGGCGATCAGAACGCTCCGCCTGGGAGAAGATTCCGGTCAACTGGCGATGCTGGCCGGCCGCATTGCCGATTTCTACGAGGCGAAACTCCAGCGAAGCCTCGATCGCGCCATTGGAATTGTCGGCCCGCTCGCCATTATGGTCATCAGCCTGATCGTCGGAGGGCTGATCGTGTCGGTGATGACGGCCCTGCTCTCAGTTTATCAGGTCGTCGACTAGGAGACTTGGAAGATGACGAAGATTGCCCACTGGCGAGAGCGCCTCGCGCGCCGGGTCTCTCGCACGCGAAGCCATAAGCGGGAGGCGGGTTTCACGCTCGTAGAAATGCTGGTGGTCATCGCCATTATCGGCCTGGTCGTGGGGCTGGTAGGACCCCGGGTCCTGAATTATCTCAGCGAGTCGAAGGTCAAGGCGGCGAAGATCCAGATAGAAAGCTTCTCGGCCGCGCTCGACCTCTACTATCTAGACAATGGCGCCTATCCAGCCGGCAATGAAGGCCTGGCCGCGCTGGTCGATCGTCCTGGTTCGGCGCCTGCTTGGAACGGACCCTATCTCAAAACGGGTTCGGTGCCCGCAGACCCCTGGGGTCACCCTTATGTCTACAAGGTTCCTGGCGACCATGCGCCCTACGAGATCGACTCCTATGGGTCGGGCGGAGTTGGCGACTCGCAAAGCCTCATCAGAAGCGCGTCGCGATGACGCCGCGGAGCGACGCCGAGGCCGGATTTACCCTGATCGAAGTCGTCTGCGTGCTGGCCATCATCGGACTCATCGTGGCGCTCGTTTTGCCCGCAATTCCGCGCGGCACGTCGCAAGCGCGCCTCGCCGGGTACGCCGTCGAGGTCGCCGCTCTCTTGAAGAGCGACCGTAACGCCGCCATGCGAAGCCATGCGCAGGTGGCGACATCTCTCGACGCGGGTCGACGAATTGTGGTTTCGGGCGCAACGGCGTCCGTCGTCGAGATTCCGGCTGACGTGACTTTCGAGGCGCTGCTTGCGCAGCGGTGTGGCGACAGGCGCGTCGGCGCGACGATCGAGTTCTTTCCGAGCGGCGAGTCGTGCGGAGGCGTTATCGCCATCGCGCGACAAGGCGTCGGATATCAGATACGCGTCAACTGGCTGACCGGAGGCGTCGAAGTTGTGCCAACCGGCAAATCCTGACAGGCGCGGAACCGCCGGCTTTACGCTGATCGAGGCGCTCGCCGCGCTTGCGGTAATGGGAGCGGGCCTGGCTGCGATCGGGCCGCTGGCGAGCTCCAGCCTGCATGCTGGCCTTTACGCCGAAAGACATCTGGCGGAGATCGAAACGGCGCGCAAGATCATGGCCGGCATGCCGTCCCGCGAGGCGCTTCCCGTCGGGCGCCTCAAGGGCGCTCTCGACGCGCACGACTGGCGGATCGATTCAACCCTCATCGGCGCGCCGGCTTTGGTGGGCGACGCGCTCTGGACCCCGCAGCGCATCGAGGTGCTGGTGCGCTCGCCGTCCGGCGCAATGCTGAAAATCGACACTATTCGTTTGCGCCGGCAATCGACAAAGAAATGAGGCAGGCGAATTCAGACGGGCGCGTCGCCGGCTTCTCGCTGATCGAGGCGATGGCGACGCTCGCGTTAACCGCGACGATTATCCTGGCGCTATCGTCGGTGGCGGGGCAATGGCTGCCCAACTGGCGGCGAGGCTTCGTCGACCTGCAGCGCGCGGACCTGCTCGGCGGCGGCCTTGAACGACTGGTCAATGACCTGTCCGCGGCCGAGTACGTGACGCGCTCGGCGGGCGCCCGCGGGCCATTGTTTGAAGGCGATGCTTCTTCGGTGATGTTCGTTCGATCGGCTATCGGCCCGGACGCCTATCCTCACCTGGAAGTCGTACGCATGGCGGAGATCAAGGAGGATCGCGGCCTCGCGATGGTCCGCACGCGGGCCCGCTTCGCGCCAACCGCGCCACAGCAGCCGACCGCGCCGGCGGAGCCTATCGCCTTCGGCGATCCCGTCACCCTCATTCGCGCGCCCTTCCACATTTCCTTCGCCTATGCGGGACCAGACCGTGTCTGGCTTCCAAGCTGGAAAGGTCGGGAGCAGTTGCCCGACGCGGTGCGAATATCGGTGCGCGACACCGTCGCGAATCGCGTGCTGGCGGCATCCACCGTGGCGCGCATCAGAGTCACGGCCCCCGGCGCGCCTAAGCTTCAGGCGCAGGCTAATGCGGGCGGCGCTTTTCCCACCGCGGCACAGCCGGCGCAGCCTGCCGTGGCCGGACAGCCGGCGCAGCAATGAAAACCCCTGCGATGACCTGCCTGCCAGGATCCGCCGAGCGCGCGCAGAACGGCTTCGTCCTCGTGGCGGTGCTGTGGATCCTGGCTGCTCTTGCGACGCTTGCGACGATCTATTCTTCCTACACCCTCAATACCGCTGGAGCATCGCGGGTGGCCGACGACCGCGTGCAGGCGGAGGCCTCGATTCGAGCCGGCGTCGAAATGGCGGTCTTCCGTCAACTCGCGGCGCCTGAGAAGACCAGACCGGCCCGAGGCGGCTTCGACATGCGCGTGGGGCGCACCGCGATCTCTGTTCGCTTTCGCTCCGAAGGGGCGAGGATCGACCTCAACGCCGCGACCCCGGACTTGTTGGCCGGGCTGTTCACCGCAGTCGGCATCGATTCGTCGCGGGCGCAAACTTTCGCCGACCGCATCGTCGGATGGCGCACGAAATCCACCGCGAGCGCCGACGCAAAAGGCAGCGCAGCCGCCGCCCAGACGCCCGCTGATGACAAGGACGGCGCGGCCGCTCCGACGCTCGCTGACAACAAGGATGACAAGGCCACGAAGGAGAACAAGCTTTATAGCGACCAGCACATGCCCTACCCGCCCCGGCACGGACCGTTCGACGATGCGCTGGAGCTCAGTCTTTTGCCGGGAATCCCGCTCGCGGTGGTCGAGCGCATTTTGCCGTTGGTGACCGTGTTCAGCGGCCGTTCGGACGTCGACGTGTCCAGCGCGGATCCGACGGTCCTGTCCGCTCTGCCGAAAATGACGCCTCAAATCCTTGGCGAGGTTCTGAACGCGCGGGTCAGCGATCTCGGCGACGGGCGCGCCCTGTTGGAGCTGCTCGGTCCAGCGAAGCCGCACGCCACGGTCGAGGTGTCGAAAGCATTCCGGGCCTCCATCGCCGTCGACTTCGACAACGGCCGGCGTGTTCATGCGGAGGTCGTCTTTCGCCTCAAGGACCAAAGCGCCGCCCCCGGCGGCAAGGACCAAGGGGCGGCCCAAGGCGGCGACGCCGCGCCAGTCGGCAAAGATCAAGCCAAGGAACAGGGCGCACAAGATCAAAACGCCAATAACCAAGACGCAGAGCCCTATGAATTGCTTTACTGGCGGGACGATTTCGATGGGCCCATGCAATCCGCCTAAGGACCTCCCGTGACTATTTTGGCTTCCCTCCGAGTCCGGTTGTCGGCCTGGATCGACGACGTCGCAGCGGGCTTGACGCTCCTCGGGACGATGCTCCGACGCAGCCGCGGAGTCGAACTCGTTGAACAGGCGGACGGCTCGTTTCTTGTCGTGGACATGAGCAAGCAACCCGCGCAACGCACTGACGGGCCGTCGTTGCGCATCGACGAAAGCGGGATCGCCGATCCGATTTCTCCCCAAACCCGGTCGCTACTTGCGCGAAGCACGGTTGACGTGACGCTTGCGCCGTCGCGCTTCATCTTCCGGTCACTCGAGCTGCCTCAGGGCGCTCGTCAGTTCCTCGACGGAGTTGTCCGCTCCCAAATCGATCGTTTGACGCCATGGTCGCCCAAGGAAGCAGCCTTCGGATGGAGCGAGCCAACCGACGCGGGCAACGGACAGATAGCCATTACCGTCGCCGCTACGGCGCGATCGCTGGTTGCTCCAATCGCGCGGGCGGCAATGACCGCTCGGGCCGATCAAGTGCGAATGTCGACGCGGACCGGCGAAGGGGAGACGCTCGTGATCCCCGTCTTCGCCCAGGATATTGGGGGCGGCAACAGGGGACGGGGCTTGCTTAGGGGCCTTGTCGCCGGCCTGGCTCTATCCGGTCTTGCCTTCGTGATCAGCCTTGGCGCCTGGCTCGTGGTCGGCGGCCGCAATGACGCGCGGGTCGCCGATCTTCAGCACCGGATTGCGGAGCGCCGGTCGGAACTGATGAATCGCCACGGCCCGGCAGCGGAAGAGGCGCTCAAGGCCTTGCAGGCGAGGAAATGGACGACGCCTTCCGCGGTCATGGTTCTCGAAGCGCTGTCGAAGGCGCTGCCCGACAACGCCCACCTGAACGAATTGCGCATCGACGCCGGCAAGGTGCAGATAGCCGGATCGGCCGCCGACGCGCCTGCGCTCATTCGGCTCATCGAGCAGTCGCGGCGTTTCACCAAGGCCACGTTCTTCGCGCCCACGGTGAGGGCTCCAAGCGGCGGCGAGAGCTTTCACATCGAGGCGCATATCGAGCCCTCATTCGCCGTGACGAATTGATGCGAATCCTTAGTCATAGTTTGGTGATCGGCCGACGCCAGGCCTTGGCGGTCGCCTCCTATCTCGGCGTCGTGATCGCCCTTTTGGCTATCTCGCTTGTGCTTGTCGCGGACCTTCGCGGCAAAGCAGCGGCGATTGAAGCCGCCCAGACGCGGCTCGATCAGTTGTCCGAACGGTCGCGAGCGAGCTCGTCGGCGTCGATCGGCTCAAGTGCGGGAGTGAGCGGCTCGCCATTCCTCGACGGGAAAACGATAACGATTGCCGGCGCGGCGCTCCAGCAACGTATCGAGACCGCGGTTGCAAAAGCGGCCGGCGCGCTGATGTCTTCGCAAGTGGAACTCGACGGCCCTGACGCCAAAAGCGGTTTCGTGGGTCTTACGGCCAGCATGGAGGTCAGTCAGCCGGCTGTGCAGACGATCCTTTACGACATCGAGGCCGGAATGCCATACCTGTTCGTGGACAAGCTTTCGATCCAATCGCCTGAGGTTTTTGGCGAGGCCGAAACTGGGCGCATGCGAATGACGGTCGGGGTAGTTGGGCAATGGCGGTCATCAGACTGATGTGGCCGTTCGGTGTTTTCCTTGTGATTTCCTCCACCATGACGGCGGCGGCGGGTCCAATCGACGAGCCCCTCCGTCCCCTGTCGGAGATTGAGGGGGCGCCAGCGCCCGCCGCTGAAGGGACCGACGTCGGCGGCCTCTCGGAAGCGTCACGCGTGCCCGATTCCAACGCAAGGCTTCGTGCCGGCAACCCATTGTGGACGGTTCCACTGAACACCCTGTCGGCGACGCGGGACCGGCCGCTCTTTTCCGCCTCGCGCCGACTCCCTGTCGTCGCGCTTCCAATCGTTGCTCCGCCACAAAAACACGAAGTCCTTGCGCCTCCTCCTCCGGAGCGGCCGTCGCTTAGGTTGATTGGGACGATCGTCGGCCGCAAGGCCAGCCTTGCGATGCTTCAAGGATCCGACACCGAAGCGGTTTTGCGACTTCGAGTCGGAGAAGAGAATGACGGCTGGTTGATCCGAGGGATCGGGTTGCGCTCAGTCGTCGTCGAAAAGGGCCCAGAGTCAGTGCAACTAGACCTGCCCAGACCCAACGGGGCGACGGGGCAATAGTGCTGACCGAACGTTTCCGCGGGAGAAGACCAGCGTCGCGGCGGTAATGCTCGATGTTCGGTCCCGGAGTTTTTCCAGAGCGAGCCGAATCCGCGACCGTGACGTGGCGACGCCCTCGGTCGGCCGGGCGGCAGTTGAACGCACGGAACGGCGATCAGGCGGTCTGAATCGTCAGCTACCTCGTGGCGATTGCGGCGTTGCCGATTGACCTTGAACCCGGGCGGAAAGCGGCATCGGCCTCCGAGGTCTCCCCGCGCCTTGAGGCGATCGTCCGCCGATGCAGCAGTATCTTGATATTGAGAAAACCGGCTCCCATCCAGATTAAAATTGCGTATTAACGAATACCGACTAGCTATAGTCTAAATTCAATTTGTAACTAGAAAGTATATTATCGCCTTAATTCCGACATACTTGCAATAGAGTTTGGGTTAACGTAGTCAACATAAGTGTTGCGTAAAACAATTTGAACGATCTACTCGGCTTTTTGTTTAGACGATTCACTCTGCTGGTCAGAACTAAATACGAAAGGCAAAATTAGCTTGGGGAAGATGACGATTGAGATGAAATTAACCAAAAATACGCCGATAAATTGCGGACTCGTCGCGCAATACCGAGAGCTATCGAAAGGCGATATGTTATAGAAGGTTATTGAGAAACAAGGATCTAAAATTTGACCTTCACTAAGCAATAAGACCAAACTTAAACCGCTAAATATAACTCTCCACAAATGGGGAGACACTGACATGAATTACGACGACAGTGGATAAGCAGAAATGGGGAGACATAAGTATGGCTGGACATAAAGTGTGTGTTTTGGTTGCTATGGTATTAGCAAGGCAAAAAGGCCTTTATAAATTACACCTTCTAAGTCCGGCAGTTTAATGCACCGGTTTTTGTAATAGCCAGCATTCAGGAACCGCGGAGATTCTAACCAGCCACGACAAGAGGAATGCGTTCGAATGGGGTAATTGCGTTCAGAAAATTGTGTCCTGGCTGTTGCGGCGTGATCAGCCTCGAATGCCAACCTCGATGAACTTTGATGGCGAGACATTGTTAGTGCACGGGAGGAAGTCGCCAAGATGGATGGTGCCGTGAAGCTTTATGTCCTGAAAGCCAAGCAGGTTGTCGAGGCTGAAGTTGAGGGCCGCGGGATCAAACTCGTGTCGCTAAAACTGAAAAGAATAAAATATGCGCCTCGACGCTAACGGTCCAAAGAAAGTTTATCCCTGATAACGCCGGTTACTCCCGGCGACGAGGCCCAAACCCGAATCCGACTTATGGAGGGGACGTTTCCATGCGCCTTATTCACAAATGCCTTGTGGCGGTGAGTTATCTTCTAGTCTTTCTCGGCTCGGCGCAGGCTCAGTCGGTCACGATCGGTTCGAACGCCGTGTGGGCGGGCGGCAACGATTCCGCAAACGGCAATCTTCTGTCGGCCCAAACCGCCAAGCTCTCCCAGGCCGCAACCGTCCACAGTCTGTCCTTCTATGTCACCGCCGCGAGCGGAAATCTGATCCTTGGGATTTACGATGCCAGCGGCCCAAAGGGCGGACCCGGCGTGCTCAAAGCCTCGACCGCCAGCTTCGCCACAAAGACAGGCTGGAATACGGCCAACGTGGTGACGCCTGTCTCGTTGGCCGCCGGCTCCTACTGGCTGGCCTATCTGCCGAGCAGCAGTACTCTTGGCTTCCTGGAAACTCATGTGACAGGCAACTGTGCGTATTACAGCTACAAGTTTGGCAGTCTGCCGAGCAAGTTCAGCACCTCGCCGGTGGGCTGTAACCCGACCACCTGGTCGTTTTACGCCACGCTGACCGCCTCCTCCAGCGGGACCTCCAGCGTCAACGGGGTATGCGGGTCTTCGAACAAGGCAACCCTCGCCAGCGCCCCGACCGCAAATCTTTGTAGCACCGGAACGACGTCGACCGTCGGCGGCAGCGGACCCTGGTCTTGGAGCTGCGCTGGCAGCGGCGGCGGAGCCACGGCCACCTGCTCCGCGACCAAAGCCGTCGCCGCGCAACCTGTGAACGGCGCGTGCGGGATCGCGAACGGGGCGTCGGTAAGCGCCGCGCCGACCGCGAACCTCTGCACCGCCGGTACAGCTTCGACCGTCAGAGGCAGCGGTCCGTGGGCGTGGAGTTGCTCCGGCAGCAGCGGGGGTAGCGCGGCTTCGTGCACCGATAAGCTCGCAACCACCGGCTCCAGCGGGAGCACTGGCTCTACCGGGAGCACCAGCGGCTCCGATCCGACCAGCGGCGTGCTGCCGTCCTATAACGACGCCTATGCGAACTGGAAGAATGCCGGCCTTCTTTCGGTTGGCGGCATTCCGACCCGCACAACGGTTTGCGCCACCGTTAATCCGATAGGCGGCGG
>DASXES010000056.1:0-50682 GCA_036489975.1 Roseiarcus sp. | reverse complement strand
CATTGCGGCGCGCGAGTTCGGTTTTGCGCGATTTGGGTTTGCGTTTCCCCTGAGGCATTGTTCTGACCTCTCGGCCTGATCGTTCTGACGCGAAGTACCAAAAGTGATTTTTACAAAAGTCCGAGAATTATGACAAGTTCTCGATTTGCCAAGGTTTTAATGCCCGCGATCGAGGCATTTCGGGACCTATTTTGAGGCCAGGAACGAGAGCCTCAACGTCCAACCCGTTGAGTTCAATGCTTAAGCCGAGAGCCTGTCGCAAAGGGCTTGCCGCAGCCCAAAATGATGTGCGCTGCGTCGAAAGACGCCGTTTTCGCCGCAATGCCGCAAATCCACAGCGCGCAACCTGCTGGCTTGACCGGACCGAAATCGTCAAGCTCTTCTATTATCGAGAGATTTCTGTGAGAACTCCGCCACTCGTAATCGTCGCGCCGGAGCATTAGATCGTTTCTATCGGTAAGGCCGCGGCGCTTCTCCAGAGGCGCGCGGTCAACCCGCTTTCGAGGGGCTTGAGCCTATGTTAGAAGGCCGCAAAATTCTCGCGCATCCATCTGGACAGACCGCGAGCAGGGCGAAGAGTGAATCCGGCATGAGCGAACGACGCTCCAGTTTCGATTATGAAGATCTGATCGCGTGCGCTCGCGGCGACCTTTTTGGGCCGGGCAATCCGCAGCTTCCGCTGCCGCCGCTTTTGATGTTCGATAAGATTGCGGACATTTCGGAAGAAGGTGGACCGAGCGGCAAGGGTCAAATTCGCGCTGAATTCGCGATCAAGCCCGATCATTGGTTCTTCGGCTGCCACTTCAAAGGCGATCCGGTGATGCCCGGCTGCCTTGGCCTCGATGCGCTCTGGCAATTGCTCGGGTTCTATCTCGGCTGGCTCGGGCTGCCGGGGCGTGGCCGCGCGCTCGGTGTCGGCGAAGTGAAGTTCACCGATCAGGTGCTGCCGACGGTCAAGCGCATTATCTACGGCGTCGATTTGAAGCGCGTTTTCAAAACCAAACTCGTGCTTGGGATCGCCGACGGTTGGTTGGAAGCCGATGGACGGCGCATCTACGAGGCGACCGATCTGAAGGTCGGATTGTTCCAAGCCGCGGCCCCCGCGGCTGCGTAACCTGCCATTCCCCGCTAGACTGCGGTCCGCCGCCGAAGGCGGTCCGATGAGGAGAGAGCGATGAGACGCGTGGTCGTGACGGGGATGGGTATCGTGTCCCCAATCGGCAACAATACGCAAGAGGTTCTCGCGTCTCTGCGCGAAGGCCGCTCCGGGATTGTGCGCGCCGACAAATACGCCGAGCTTGGCTTTCGCAGCCATGTGCATGGTGCGCCGACTCTCGACGCCGAAAGCATGATCGATCGACGTGCCCTGCGTTTTCACGGCGGCGGCACGGCCTGGAACCATGTCGCGATGGATCAGGCGATTCAAGATGCGGGCCTCACCGAAGCCGAAATCTCAAATGAGCGCACCGGCCTCATCATGGGTTCGGGCGGTCCATCTGTACGCGCCATCATCGATGCGGCCGATACCGCGCGCAGCAAAGGGCCGAAAAAAGTCGGACCCTTCGCGGTTCCGAAAGCGATGTCGTCTACCGCATCGGCGACACTCGCCACCTGGTTCAAGATCAAGGGCGTGAATTATTCAATCTCGTCCGCCTGCGCGACCTCGAACCATTGCATCGGCAACGCCTATGAAATGATTCAATACGGCAAGCAGGATCTCATGTTTGCCGGTGGCTGCGAGGAGCTCGATTGGGGCTTGTCCGTGCTTTTCGATGCAATGGGCGCGCTCTCTTCTTCCTACAACGACCGGCCGACGGTCGCTTCGCGGGCCTATGACAAAAATCGTGACGGCTTCGTCATCGCCGCCGGCGCGGGCGTCGTCGTTCTCGAAGAATTGGAACATGCGAAGGCGCGCGGCGCCAAGATTTATGCCGAGGTTGTCGGCTACGGCGTGACCTCGGACGGCGTCGATATGGTGGCACCTTCCGGCGAAGGCGCGGTACGCTGCATGCGCATGGCGCTTCAAAACGTGAAACTGCCGGTCGACTACATCAACCCGCATGCGACTTCGACGCCGATCGGCGATCTGAAAGAGATCGAAGCGATCCGCACCGTCTTCGGCGCTGGCGAGAAATGTCCGCCGATCGCGGCCACCAAATCGCTGACCGGCCATGCGCAAGGTGCAACCGCCGTGCATGAGCTGATTTACAGTCTCTTGATGATGCAGAGCGGCTTTATTTGCGCCAGCGCGAACATCGAAGAATTGGATCCGGCCTTTTCCGACATGAATATCGTCCGCAAGCGGCAGGACAACGTCCGCTTGAACTGCGTCCTGTCCAATTCCTTCGGCTTTGGCGGCACCAACGCCTCGATCGTCTTGAAGCATGTCGATGCCTGAGACAGGCGCCGGTTCTCTCATGCGAGGCAAGCGCGGCCTCGTGATGGGCGTCGCTAACGATCATTCGATTGCCTGGGGCATCGCCAAAGCAGTCGCCTCGCAGGGCGCGGAACTCGCATTTACCTTTCAGAACGCGGCACTCGGCAAACGAGTAAAGCCGCTCGCCGAGAGTCTTGGCGCGTCGCTTATTCTCCCCTGTGAAGTCGAAAATCTGGACGAGGTCGATGAGACCTTCGCCGCGATCGGAGAAAGCTGGGGGAACCTCGATTTTCTCGTTCATTGCATCGCCTATTCCGACCGCAACGAATTGAAGGGCCGCTATGCGGAGACGACGCGCGAGAATTTTCTGCGCACCATGCTCATCTCGGCTTTCTCTTTCACTGAATGCGCAAAGCGCGCCGCGGCGTTGATGCCGAAAGGCGGCTCGCTGCTCACGCTCTCCTTTGCCGGCGGCGAACGCGTCATGCCCAACTACAATGTGATGGGCGTCGCTAAGGCGGCGTTAGAGGCGAGCGTACGTTATCTCGCCGCCGATTTCGGCCCGCAGGCCATTCGCGTGAATGCGATCTCAGCCGGCCCGATCCGGACGCTGGCGGGCGCGGGCATTGCCGATGCGCGCGTCATGTTCAATTTTCAGAAGGCGCATGCGCCGCTCCGGCGCGCGCTCGATATCGAAGACGTCGGCGGCGCAGGACTCTATCTGCTTTCCGATCTTTCAAGCGGCGTGACCGGCGAAATTCATTACGTCGATGCGGGCTACAACACCATCTTCATGCCGCAGCCGGACGATCTGAAGGCGGACGAAAGCGGCGCGGGCGATTGAGATCGCCGCGCTAGAAGAGCCCGAAAAACTTCTTTTCGTCGCGCGGCGGGGGCTCGCCAACAGGCTCCGGCGGCAGAACCTCGTCATCGTCATTGTTGCGCCAGCTCGTGCCAGGCAGAGGCCGCGGCTGCGGCGATGAGCCGGATTGTCGCGCCGGATGGATCGGCATCGGGGGATTGCGCGGCGACGCGCCGAGAGAAATTCCGAAGAACGTATTCTGCGCCACGGGCGCGGCATCTGACGGCGCGAACGGACCCGGACTGCGCCAGACACCGTAAGGCAACTGCTCCGGCGGCAAGCCTTGAAGCGCGGCCGCCATGACACGCGACCAGATTTCGACCGGCAGGCTGCCGCCTGTCGCGCGTTTCGTCGGTGAATTGTCGTCATTGCCGAGCCACACGCTGGTGACGAGGCGATCCGTGTAGCCGATGAACCAGGCGTCGCGATAATCCTGGCTCGTGCCGGTTTTGCCCGCGGCTTCCCAGCCGACAGGCACACGCGCTTTTTGCGCCGTGCCGATGGTCAGTGTCTGCTCGAGCATTGTGTTCATCATCGACACATATTGCGGATCGACAACGCGCGCGTTGATTGGCTCTTCTCGTTGATAAAGAACCTTTCCGTCGGCGCTGCGGATCGCGTTGATGACATAAGGCGAGACGCCAAGACCGCCATTGGCGAAAGGCGCATAGGCCGTCACCATTTCGAGAGGCGTCACCTCCGATGTGCCGAGAGCGATCGAGGCGTTCGATTGCAGCGGCGAAGTGATGCCGAGCCGTCGCGCCGTCTTGATGATCGCAGCGGGGCCGACTTCAAGCCCAATCCGCACGGCGACCGTATTGAGCGACATGGCAAGCGCGGTCGAAAGCGTCACTTGGCCCAGATAGCGATGCTCATAATTTTCCGGACGCCAGCCGCGCACATTGATTGGCGCATCTTGCTCCACACTGTCGGGCGTCATGCCGCGTTCGAGCGCGGCGAGATAGACGAATGGTTTGAATGACGAACCCGGCTGACGGTGCGCGGCAATCGCGCGATCGAATTGGCTCTCCGCATAATTGCGCCCGCCGATCAGTGCGCGGATCGCGCCATCCGTCTCCATCGCAACGACGGCGCCCTGGCTCACATCGAATTTCGCGCCTTTGGTGTCGAGAACGTCGGTCAGTGCAAGAGCGGCGTCTCTTTCAAGTGCCGCATTCAATGTCGTCGAGACGACGATATCGCCATCGATGTCGCCGATCGTGTCGTTGACCTGATCCATGACATAGTCGGCGGCGTAATTGACGGCGCCGCCGCCCTTTTCGGGGACGGCCTTCGCCGGATGCGCGAGCGCCAGTTTCGCCATCGGCTCGGTGATATAGCCTTCCTGCGCCATGGCGATCACGACCTGCTCGGCGCGCTGGGTCGCGGCCTGCGGATTGCGGTTGGGTGCAAGCCTGGTCGGTGCTTTCATCAGGCCCGCGAGCATGGCCGCTTCCGCGACGCTGACCTCGCGCGCGCTGTGGCCGAAATATTTTTGCGCGGCAGCTTCGACCCCGAATGCGCCCGAGCCGAAATAGACGCGATTGAGATAAAGTTCGAGGATCTGATCCTTCGAGTATTTATGTTCCAGCCAAACTGCGAGGATCGCTTCCTGGACTTTGCGCGACAGTGTGCGCTCCTGCGTCAGGAAGAGATTTTTGGCGAGCTGCTGCGTCAGCGTCGAGCCGCCCTGCATGCCACCATGACCGATGACATCGCTGACAACCGCGCGCAGGATGCCGAGCGGATCGATACCCCAATGTTGATAAAAGCGACGGTCTTCAATCGCGATGAAGGCTTTGGGCAAATAATCCGGTAATTCCGCGAGCGGCACATTGGTCGCACCGCCTCCACCACGGTTGGTGAGAACCGATCCATCCTGCGCGAGAATGGCAATGTTCGGCGGCTGTTTGGGAATAGCGAGCTGATCGATGGGCGGTAGACGCGAGGCCTCATAAGCCACGAAACCGGCGCCGGCGACAAAAGCCCAGACAGAGAGCGTCAGAACCCATGAGACAAGGCGGCCGAACGACGAGCGCGGCTTCCGGCCCTTCTTGCGCCGGGAACGACTCGGCTTTTCGTCCTCGTCGCCGAGTTCGAAGCCGGGGCCGAGCGTCGGTTCTCGCCTTTCGCCGTTGGAGCGTTTTGCCATAATCCGCGCCGTCCCTGCGGGAGGTTTGCGGGTGCCCGCAAAGCCGATGCCTCGGCCCAGCGCGCGCCGGGCTGGAAAAGAGGCTCGCGCGAGCCTAATTCCGGCGGCTTAAGGCAGCGTAAAGTCGCGCCAGTCGGCGCCGTCTCGCGCCAAGTCCTTCAAAAATTGGGGTTTGCCAGACGCTTGGCCGCGCCAGAGCTTGCGATTTAACCATAGCCGAGCCAAAGTCGCGCCCCCTGGCCATTTGCGCCGCGGAGGCCGAGTTCACCGGGCGGATCGATCATGCAAGTTACCCTCGAAAGAAGCGCCCTCCTCAAAGCGCTTGGCCACGTTCATCGCGTCGTCGAGCGGCGCACGACCATCCCGATCCTGTCCAATGTTCTCGTCGCGGCGGAAGGCTCGTCGCTGCTTCTCAAGGCGACGGATCTCGATCTCGAAGTCACCGAGAAACTGCCGGCTGATGTCGGCCAAAAGGGCGCGACAACTCTCCCTGCGCATATTCTCTATGACATCGTCCGCAAATTGCCGGAAGGCGCGCAAGTTTCGCTCGAGGGCGGCAAGGACGCTTCGCAGCTTCTGCTGCGGTCGGGCCGTTCGCGCTTCACGCTGCAGGCCCTGCCCGAAAGCGACTTCCCCGATCTCGCCGCCGGCGATTTCTCGCATCGCTTTTCGCTCGCGCCCGCCGATCTGAAGAAGCTGATCGACAAGACGCAGTTTGCGATCTCGACGGAAGAGACGCGCTATTATCTCAATGGCATTTATGTCCATACGGTCGACGCGGGCGGCGGCAATGTCGTGCTGCGCGCGGTCGCGACCGACGGCCATCGCCTGGCCCGGGTCGAAACGCCCGCGCCGGAGGGATCGACGGGCATTCCGGGCGTCATCGTGCCGCGAAAAGCGGTCAGCGAGGTGCAGAAGCTGCTGGAGGACCCCTCGCAGGACGTCGGAGTCGAGATCTCGACCGCGAAAGCGCGATTTTCATTCGGCGATGTCGTGCTGACGACGAAACTGATCGACGGCACCTTTCCCGATTACGCGCGGGTGATCCCGACCGGCAACGACAAGCGCCTCGTCGTCGACAAGGAGCCGTTCGAACGGGCCGTCGACCGGGTCGCCACGCTCTCGTCCGAGCGCGGCCGGGCGATCAAGCTCGCGATCGCCGACGGCAAGATGACGCTCTCGGTCAACAATCCCGATTCCGGCTCGGCCAGCGAGGAGATCGAGGCCGACTACGATTCGGCCCCGATCGATATCGGCTTCAACGCCCGCTACCTGCTCGACATCGTCGGCCAGTTGTCGTCCGACACCGCGCTCATCCGGCTGGCCGATCCGGGCTCGCCAACCCTCATCCAGGACCGCGAGGGGGCGCCTGCGCTTTTCGTGCTCATGCCGCTCAGGGTGTGACCGTTCCGCCCGCCCTGCGTGGCGCGGTTAACGCGTCCATTTTGGGCGATTTCAATGACTTACGGCGCCATTTGCGAATGGCCTGCTTGATCTTTCCTGTCTTGTCCGACGGAGCCCTGTTCGAGGTCAGGGGGCCGGGCTCGTCCAAGCGTTTGCCAGGATTACCAGAGAGGCGACGTTGCGGAGACTTCGGAATAACAGTATCACGGCCGCGCGCGGGCCGTCAAGAAATTGTCGTTTCCACCCCAGAACAGCTGACGCCGCTCAAGGTGAGCGCGATCGCTCGCGCGGCGCCTTCAGTTTGCGGCCTTGATCGCCCTGAGGCGCGCCTTGCGCTTCTCGTATCGGGCGCTCATCCGCGCCTCGGCCTCCGGCGAGCCGTCGTGCCAGGTGCCGAACAGCTTGTCCAGGGGCACAAGCCCGTCGCTGTAGTTCACCTCGAAATGCTTGTGGTGGAGGTAATGGGCGTAGGCATGGCTGTCGAAGCCGGCTGCTTCGCTCGTCTCGATCTTGTCGAAGCCGATGTGGCCGACGACCGCGCCGAACCCGGCGTAATGCAGCTGGTAGATCGCCAGCACCGGGTTCGACGGGATGATCACATGGATGAGCGACGATGAGAAATAGAGGAGCTGCTCGACCGGGTGCATCGAAAGCGACGACCATGGCGAAGGATTGACCGAGTGGTGATGGATGCTGTGCACCCGGCGATAAAGCGGCGGCCAATGGATCAGCCGGTGGATGCAGAAGAAGTGGAATTCGTGGAAGATAGGCACGATCAGCGCGAGGGCTCCGAGATAGAGAGGATGCCCGGCGAAGGCTAGCCACGGCGCGTAGCCGTTGGCGAAGGCGTAGAGAACGCCGACCTCGTAGGCCGTCCAGATCGGAACGCCCGTTGCAAATGTTCGGATGAGACCTTCGATGTTCTGACTGCGGAAAAGGAAGGCGTTATTCTTCACGTCGTTGGGGAATTTGGCGTTGTACTTGAAGCGGTTCGCTTGCGCCCGCGACCTGTAGAGCCGATGCTCGAAGGCGCTGTAGAACAGAAACACCGCGATGCAATTGACGATGAGGAGCCTGAGAACCCAGCCCCACGCCAGCGTCTTCATCACTTCCACCTCCGGAAGCACGAAAAGCGCATAGGCGACCGCCGAAGCCGCAAACGGCAGGTTCCAGGGCAGAAAGTAGCCCGGGAGCCATTTCAGGAAGGCGAGCGGCCGGGGCGGAAGCGCGTAGAAGGGAGCGATCTCCAGATAGGCGCCCGGCGTCCAGTCGCCTCTCTTGTTCCGGGCGCCGTATTTGAGGTCGTCCATCGAAACTTCCTCCCTTCGCCCAGACGGGCGGCTCGACCGCCCCATGGGTGTTCGGGCTCGAGCCTTCCCCATTCGGCCCGGAATTATAATACGAAGACCGGCGGCGCGCACGGTTTCTTGCAGTTTTCTTGCAGTTTTCTTGGCTCGCCGGCCGCGTTTATGCGGATCGCGGGCGCGTGGCCCACGCGCCTCACGCGGCCGCGTCGACCTCGTTCAGCCGCCGCCCGCCCGTCCACACCTCCGCCACCTGAAGGGCGTCAGTCAGATGGACGAGATCGGCGCGATGGCCCGCTTCAAGCCGGCCGATCCGGTCGTCGGCGCGCAGGAGACGCGCCGGCGTCAGCGTCGCCATCATCAGCGCGTCGGCGAGCGGGACCTTGAGCACGCTGACGAGGTAGGCGACGGCGTCGCGCATGGTGATCGCCGCGCCGGCGAGCGTCCCGTCTTCCGCGACCAGTCTATCGCCGGTCCGCGTCATCCGCCGTCCCTGCAATTCGAACACGTCCGGCCCGCCTGCCGCGGGCGGCATGGCGTCGGACACGAGCGCGATCCCGCGCGCGCCCTTGGCGGCCAGAGCGGCGCGATAAGCGACGGCATGGGCGTGCTCGCCGTCGGCGATCAGGCCGCAGATGATGCGCGGATCGGCGAGCGTCGCGCCGACCACGCCCGGCGCGCGCGACGATAGCTGGCTCATCGCATTATAGAGATGGGTGACGGCGGTCGCGCCGGCGTCGAAGACAAGCCCGGCTTCCTCGGCGCTCGCGTCCGAATGGCCGAGGCTCACGACGATTCCGGCTCGCGCGAGACGCGCGATGCGCTCGATCGGCGCCGAGACGGGCGCGAGCGTGACCACCATCACGCCTGCGCGCGCTGCGATCAGCGCGCCCGCGTCTTCCTCGCGCATGGGGCGGATGAATTCGGGCGGATGGACGCCCTTGCGCTTCACGTCGATGAACGGCCCTTCGACATGAATTCCGAGCGCGCCGGAGACGCGTTCGCGCGCCTCGCGCGCCGCCGCCAGCGCCGCCTCAAGCACCCGCGGCGCATCGGTCACGACCGTGGGCAGGAAGGCGGTCACGCCAGCGCGGCGATGCGCGGCGCCGATCGCGGCGATCCCTTCGACCGTCGGATTGGCGTTGAACAGAACGCCGCCGCCGCCATTGATCTGCCAGTCGATGAAGCCCGGCGAGAGAATCCCGCCGCCGAGATCGACCTGCTCGCCGCCGCGCGGGCGGTCTCGAACGGGGGTGAGCGCCTCGATCGAGCGGCCCTCCACAACCAGCGCGCAATCGTCGCGCAATCGTTCGCCGTCGAAGATGCGCGCCCCGTAGAGAACCTTCATTGCGCGGCTTCCCTCTGCGACGCCACGGCGCCGCCGACGAAGAGGATCGCCCCATCGGTTGGATCGTAGAGCGGCGGCCTGAGCCGCGCGGCGATATCGGCTTCGTAATGGGGGCGCAAGGCTTCGCCGACGCCCCCGACCAGCGCCACCCGCTCCGCGCCGAGCGCGACTACGCCGCGAGTGAGGACGCCAATCGCGCGCGCCGCGCCTCGCGCGATCTCGAGCGCGACCGGATCACGGGCCCCCGCGCGTTCGAACACGCGCGGCGCGAAGGCGCCGAAATCGCCCGGCTTCGCATCGCGCGCCCATTTCATCATCGCCACGGGGTCGCCGTCGAAATGGCCGATGATATCGTCGGTCAGAGCGCTTGCGGCGCCGATGCCGTCATAGGCGCGCATGGCGCCGCGCAGCGCGTCGAGGCCGATATGGGAGCCGGAGCCGTCGTCGCCGAGCGCGAATCCGCGCCCGCCGATGATCGTCTCCTTGCCCCCCACCCGGGCGATCGCCGCCGAACCGGTGCCCGCGATGATGAGCCCGCCGTCCGCGCCCGCGTGCGCGCCGATGCAGGCCGCGGTCGCGTCATTCGCTGCGCGCACGAGCCGAAAGCCGGGAAAGGCCGAAGCGACCCGCGCCGCGTCGCTTTCCTCCTTGAACCCGGCGAGCCCGAGGCCGATCGCGATCGAACCCCGATCTGCGTCCTTAAGCCCGGCCTTCGCCAGAAGCTCGTCGACGACCGCCCGCAAGCTCGCGATCGCGGCGGCGAAATCGACATGGATGTTCGCCGCCGCGCCGCTCGCCTCGGCGAGCGCCTGTCCGTTCGCGTCGCGGAGCCGTGCGCGGCAGCGGGTGGCGCCGCCGTCGACCCCGATGGTCAGCGGCGCCTTGGTCACGCCGCCTCGCTCGGTTCCAAAAGATCGATCATCGCCGCCGCGGCCGCCCGGAGCGCGTCGGCCGCCTGGGCGGGCGTCAGGCCTTTAGCGCTCCCGCCTGCCGGCGTCTGCTCCGGCGTCGCGGGCAGATGCAGGAAGACTGCGGGGATCGCCGGCGTTTGGCCGCCCAGGTATTCCAGCGCGCGGAAATAGAGGTGGTTGCAGACGAAGCCACCGGCGTTCCGCGACACGCGCGCCCGAATTCCGGCGTCTTTCATCGCTCTCGCTATGGCGCTGGCCTGCGACGTCGCCTCCAGCCATTCCGGCGCGGCGCGGGAGATCCTGAGCGCCCTTCGCAGGTCGCCGTCGTTGTCTGGCGCCGCGGCGTCATCGAGATTGTGGGCGAACCGCTCCACGCAGACGGTGGCGCGGCGCGCGGCCTGCCCGGTCATCAGAATCGCCGCCGGCTGAAGCGCCTCGATATCGTCGATGAGTTTCTTCACCGATGCGTCGTAGGCGCAGGGCAGCAAGCGCGCGACGGCGGTATATTCGCCGCAGCGCCAGCCCTCGAGCCTTCGCGCCGCTTCCCACGAGGCGTTGACCGTCTCGCCGCCGAACGGCTCGAAGCCAGTGATCAGGAGGGTGCGGGCCGCGCTCGACAAGGTTCAGGCGAACAGGCTGCCGCGGTCGGCGAGGCGGCGCACGTGCAGGTCCGCGTCGCCGTAAGCCGCGTCGATCATCGTCAGCCGCTTGAACAGGTGGCCGAGCTTATACTCGTAGGTCATCGCGATGCCGCCGTGCATCTGCACCGCCTGCTCGCCGATGAATTTGGCGGAGCGGCCGATTTGCGCCTTCACCGCCGACATCGTCCTGGCCCGCTCGGCCGCGTCGTCCTCGGCCGCCATCATTGCCGCCAGATACATCATGCTGCGCGCCTGCTCGAGCGCGACAACCATGTCCGAGGCGCGATGCTGCAGCGCCTGGAACGAGCCGATGGCGACGCCGAACTGCTTGCGGGTCTTGAAGTATTCGACCGTCATCGCGAGCGCCTCGGACATCGCGCCGACAGCCTCCGCGGCGAGCGCGGCGATCGTCTCGTCGATCGCCCGCTCGATGATCGGCAGCGCCCCGTCCGGGGGCCCGAGAACGTCATGGGGCGCGACCCGGACGCCCGCGAAGCTGATCTCCGCCGCCCGCTGGCCATCCTGGGTCGGATAGCCGCGGCGGCTTACGCCCGCTGCATCGGCGTCGACGAGGAAGAGGCCGACGCCTTCGCGATCGCGGCGCGCGCCGCTTACGCGGGCGCAGACAATGAACTTGTCGGCGCTGTCGCCCTGACCGACCAGCGTCTTCTCTCCGCTCAGCGTGAAGCCGCCGTTGCCATCCTTGACGGCGCTGGCGCCCACGTCGTTGAGATCGTAGCCCGATTGTCTCTCCATCTGCGCGAAGCTGAGCCTGAGCTCGCCGGCCGCGATTGCGCCGATGAGGTCGGCGCGCTGCTTCTCGCTTGCGCCGTGCCTGATGAGAGCGCCGCACAGGACGACGCTCTGATGGTAGGGCTCGAGCGCCAGCGCCCGGCCGAACTGCTCCATCACGATCATGGTCTCGACCGCCCCGCCCCCGTAGCCGCCATCGGCTTCGGCGAAGGGCGCGCCGAGGAGACCCATCTCGGCGTAGTCGCGCCAGAGCGCCTCGCTCCACCCGTGCGGGCTTGCCTGATAGCCCTTGCGGGCCTCGAAGCCGTAACGGTCCTTCATCAGCCGGGCGATATTATCGCGCAGCTGCTCCTGTTCTGGGCTGAGCTCGAAGTCCATTTCAGAGCCCCAGGATCGCCTTGGCGATGATGCTGCGCTGGATCTCGTTCGATCCGCCGTAGATCGAGACCTTGCGGTTGTTGAAATAGATCGGCGCGAGCGGCGCCGCCCAGTCCGGGCCGACCGGCGGCTCGTTGCTCATGTCATCGGGATCCCGATAGGGCAGGGCGTAAGGCCCCACAACCTCCATCAAAAGATCGGTGGTCGCCTGCTGGATCTCCGAGCCCTTGATCTTGAGCACTGAGGAAGCCGGATCGGGCTTGCCGGTGCGGGGAGCCGAGATGACCCGCATCTGCGTCATTTCGAGCGCTTTCAGCTCGACCTCGACTTCGGCCAGCTTGGCGCGGAAGAACGGATCCTCGATCTTCGGCCCGGAGCCATAGACCGAAATCGCGGCGAGCTGGCGCACCCGGTCGAGGCGGGCTTTCGACACGCCGACGCGGGCGATGCCGTTGCGCTCGTTGGCGAGCAGAAACTTGGCGTAGTCCCAGCCCTTGTTCTCTTCCCCGACAAGGGCGTCGGGGGGCACGCGCACGTCATCGAAAAAGACCTCATTGACCTCGTGGCCGCCGTCGATCGTCTGGATCGGCTTGACCGTGATGCCAGGGGTCTTCATGTCGACCAGGAAGAAGGAGATGCCCTCCTGCTTCTTCGCCTGTGCGTTGGTGCGGGCGAGCACGAAAATCCAGTCGGCGTACTGGGCCATGGTGGTCCAGGTCTTCTGACCCGAGATCACCCAATTGTCGGCGTCGCAGCGAGCGGTTGTCCTCAGACTCGCGAGGTCAGACCCCGCGCCGGGCTCGGAAAAGCCCTGGCACCACCAGTCGGTGAGGTCGATGATGCGTGGCAGGAATCGCTCTTTCTGCGCCCTCGAGCCGAAGGTGTAGATCACCGGGCCGACCATGCTGACGCCGAAAGCGATGAGCTCGGGCGCCGAGCCGCGCTGGGTCTCGTCGAGAAAGATCGCCTGCTTGATCGGGCTCAACCCCGCGCCGCCCCATTCCTGCGGCCAGTGCGGGGCGCTCCAGCCCCTGGCGGCGAGAATGCGCGTCCAGCGCACATAGTCGTCCTTGGCGAGATGCTTTCCGGCGACCGTCTTCTCGCGGATCGAAGCCGGCAGGCTGTCGCGCACGAAGGCGCGGACCTCGGCGCGGAATGCGAGTTCGTCCTCGGTCAGTCGAAGATCCATGGATGTCGCCTCCCGGATGACGGCGCGCCCGAAGCGGGGCTTGAGCGCGGGATTTGCGCCTTGGCGCCCAATGTCGAGCCTTAGCGCGGCTCCGTCAACACATTCGACAGCGGGTCGAACGGCCGGCGGTCTCGACAGGGCCGCCAAAAGACGCAGGCTAATCGGTCAGGCGCATGTTAGAGAGGTTTGGCCAAGCAGGATGCGAGGCCAATCGTCCCTGGGCGCGGCCGCTCGCAGGGGCCGAACCCGGTCCCTTTTGTTGTCACGGTCATACTTTCGCGGCATTTTGAACCGCGAAGGTCGCCGAATCATTGCCTCGGGAGTTCGCCCGGGGCGGAGTGGAAGTCGTTTCACAGTGCGCACTGTTCTGACCATCATCGCGGTCCTGCTTGTCGCCGTGATGTCGGTTGTGCTGGTCGCGCCCTATCTCATCGACTGGTCAGCTGAGCGCGGCGAGATCGAAGCGCAGCTCAGCGCGATCACCGGGGCGAACGTCTCGCTCAGCGGACCGGTCGAACTCAGGGTGCTGCCGACGCCCTATCTTGCGGTCGGCGAGGGTCTGGTCAGCGCGCCGGGGCCCGACGGGGCGAAGCTGTCGTTCGGCTCGGCGCGGCTGGAGCTGGCGCTCGTCAAACTGCCGGGCGGCCACATCCAGTTCGCTGAAATTCGCCTCGAGAAGCCCGTTTTGACCCTCACCCGCAGTCCTGACGGAGCGCTCAAGCTGCCGCCATTGCGCATGACCGGTCTTCATTCGACCGGGTTTGACCGCCTGACGGTGCAGGACGGGCGCGTCAGGATCGTCGGCGCTGCCAACGGAACGACGCCGGAAATCTCCGGCGTCGAGATCGACGCCGCCGCGCCGTCCCTAGGCGGCCCCACCCATCTGAGCGGCCAGTTTTCCGGCCCCGACAACGTTCCCGTCGTCTTCAGGCTCGCCTCGGAAACGCCGGGGCCAAATGGCACGCCGCTCCGCATCGGGGTGGATGGGGGACCGGGCTGGCCCGCCGCAGAATTTGACGGCGCCCTCGAGGGCGACCCGGCGGCAGGCATTGGCGGGCTCCGCCTTGCCGGCGCCGCCACGTTGACGGGAACAGCGCCCGGCGAGTCGGCGCCGACCCCGTGGCGGATCCTCGGGCCGATCAGCGTCGACCTCAATCAAGCGGTCCTGCGCGGGGCGGAATTCCGTCTCGGACCGGAGGAAAGAGCGATCAGGGCGGCCGGCGACGCCAGACTCGTGTTCGGTTCGGCGGCCCGGTTCAGCATCGCGCTCAAGGCTAAACAGGCCAATATCGACGCGTTCATGCGCCGCAAGGGCGAGGACGGGGTCGCGCCCGCGCGCGCCGCGGCGCTGTTCGCTCAAATTCTGTCGGCCGCGCTTCAGGGCCGCGGAAGCCAGATGCCGATCGACGCCCAACTGTCGGCCCAGTCGATCATCCTCGGCGCGCAGACCCTGCCCGATGCGAAGGCGACGGTGAAAATCGCCCCCGGAGCGCCGCTCAATCTCAGCTTCAACCTCGGTCTCCCGGGGGAATCGCGTCTGCGTGGGGATGGAGACCTCGAGACCGGCGCACAATCGAAGTTTCGGGGCGACATGGCTTTCAAGAGCGCGGACTTCGCGCGCCTGCGCGATTGGGCGACGCTTGGCGCGCCGCCGGCCGCGGCCAAGGTCGCGGCGTTTGCCCAGGCGCTGCCTTATCGCAGCGCATCGCTCTCGGGAGCGATCGAGGCCTCGCCGACCGGATTCTCCGGACGCAATCTCAAGCTGACGCTGGATCGCACGGTCCTGACCGGCGCGCTCGCCTTCAAGGGGCCGGCGGGCGCCGACGCAGGCCGCCTCGACGTGGACCTCGCCAGCGATTCGCTCGATGTCGAGGCGCTGCCGAGCCTCGCGGCGGCGAAGACGATCGGCGATCTCGACCTCTCGCTTTCGTTGAGAGCGGGCGCGCTGCATATCGCCCGCGTCGGCGAAACGGAGATCAACGCCGGCTCGCTCGAGGTGAATCTCACCAAGACGGGGCCGGATCTCGACCTCAAGCGCTTGAGCGTGGCCGGTTTGGACGGCGCCTCGCTTGAGGTCGAGGGCGCGCTCGGTCGCGACTCGACTTCGGCGACGGGCCGTCTGCGAGCCGACCGGCTGCACGATTTCGCGGCGCTGATTTCGCGCCTTGCGCCGGGCGATTGGAGCCGGACGCTGGCTAGGCGGGCTGGCGACCTTTCGCCGGCCGCTTTGACGTTCGAGGCGCATGGCGGGCCGGCGGGCGCCGACGGCGTCCCCGCCATCGACTCGCTTAGAGCCCATGGATCGGCCAGTGAAACCCAGTTCGCAATCGCCCTCGATCCGCGTTCGAAAGACGGCGGTCGCGCTCTCACCGTCAGCCTCGATTCCACCAACTCGGGCGAGCTGTTGCGCCAGCTTGGCGTCAACGCCGCGACAGCGGCGAGCGGGCGCGCTCACATCTCGCTCAACGCGGCGGGCGAATGGGAGAAGGGCTACGACGTCGATGGGTCATCGCAGCTCATGGGCGCCGAACTCACATGGCGAGGCCGCTTTCTGCCCGCTGCGGGAAGCGACGACGCGCGGCTGTTTGGCTCCGCCAAGACGAAGTCGCCCAATCTGGCTCCGTTGGCGGCCGCCCTCGGTCTTGCGCCCGCTAACGGGGGCTTGCTCGGGCCTGCCGATATCGGGTTCGATCTGACCCTGCGCGGCGAGCAATGGAAAGTATCGCGGCTCGCGGCGTCGATCGCCGGGGCCAAGGCGAGCGGCGAGCTCACTTTTCAACCTCGACCCGAAGCGACGCTCGCGGCGCTGTCCCAGGCGAGCGGTGAGATCTCGCGGGCCGAGGAGGCGGTTGGATCGGGGGCTCCCGGTCGCGCGGCGCCTGCGGCGGCGGAGATCAATGGCGAACTCACCGTCGAACGCATGCCGCTTGGCGGGGTTTTGGCGCTTGCGCTGGGACCGCCGCCGAGCCGGGCGGGACCGCGCTGGTCGGAGGCGAGGTTCGCGCCGCCACCGCTGCGTCCGCCATCCGCTGCGGTAAAGCTCAAGGTCGAAACGCTCGACATGCCCAACGCCCTGAGCGCGCACGACTTCACGACCACGTTGCGCTTTGACAAGGGCCGGCTCGATCTCGACGGCTTCGCCATGCGGATCGCGGACGGCGGCGCCTCCGGCCATGCGACGCTGCGCCGCGACGCCGACACCGTGACGCTGACAGGCGCGCTGGCGCTCGACGCGATCGCGCTCGACCGGCCGGGATTCTCCGGTCGCGTCAGCGCCGCAGTTGATTTCGCCTCGACCGGGCGCAGTCCGGCCGCGGTGATCAACGGACTCGCCGGCTCCGGCGCGGTGACATTCGCCGGCGCGGCCCTGGCGCGCAGCGATCCCACGGCGCTCGATCGGGTAGTCGCCAAGGCGCAGACCCCTGACGCGCCGCTGGACGAGACCAATATCGCGTTCGCCTTCAACAATGAGCTCAATCGGGGGCCGCTGGCCATTCCCGACGGATCGGCGCCGCTCTCGCTCAGCGGGGGGGTCGCGAAGATTGGTCCGATCAAGATCGCCGAGGGGCGCGGGGAGGGGACGCTGATCGCCGATCTCGATCTGCGCACGCTCGCCGCCGGGATGCGGCTTGCGCTCAACTCCCCGGCTGACAATTTGAAATTCTGGTCGGGGCCGCCCCCGAGCGCGGCGATTACGATCGACAGCGCGTTGGCGGCGCCGAAGCGGCAGGTCGACGTCAGCACGCTTTCCGCCTCGCTCGCCGCCCAGGCGATCGCGCGCGAGACCGATCGCATCTCGATGATGGAAGCTGACATCCGCGAGCGCGCGTTCTTCAACCGGCGTCTGAAAGGCGAGCGCTTCATGGACCGCAGGCGGCAGGAAATCGAGGACTGGCAAAGCGAGCAGCAGCGGCTGAAAGGGCAAGCCGATCGCCTGCGCGACCTCGAGGAAGCCGAGAAGGCGGCCGATGCCGACGCCGCGAAGAAGGCGGCCGACGCCGCCGCGGACAAGAGGGCGGCCGAAGCCGCCGCGGTCAGGAGGGCGGGCGAGAAAGCCGAGATCGACAAGGGGGCGGCAGGCGGCGCGGGGCCGCTCAAGCCCGACAGGCCAGAAGGCGACGCCGCGACAACGACGAACGCCCCGTTCGCCCCTGCTCCGGCGCCGAAGAGCGACCAGTTCGGCGCCAATGGTCCCGGCCCTGCGTCCCCCAGGCCCCCGCCGAGGCCCAGGTCTCGCCCGACACAAGCCGAACCGCAGCCAGGCAAGCTCTACTAGGACCGTTCCATTTGAGCGCGACTTGATCCACGCTTCGATCCGCGCCACCGCGCGGGCGCGGATTCGCGCTTCGGCCATCAAGTCGATGATCGGTTCCGATCATCGAGTCCTGGTATAATCGGCCCGCACGGCGCTGCCGGTCACGGGCCTTCGCGGGACGGGTCGGCGCATTGGGTCTCAAGCACGAACACGCGGATGGCCGATGACAGATTGGCGCCGCCGCGTGCCGCGTCGATCATCGCAGCGAGGCGATTGAGGGACAGACCGCGTTCAGCCGCGATGTGGCGCAGCCTCCGCCAGAACGCATCCTCGAGTGAAATGCTGGTGCGATGTCCCGCTATGACGAGCGAGCGCTTGATGACGCGCGCGTCCGCGCTGTCAGTCGCCATCGGGCGGCGCGAGCCGGCGGGCGTCCAACTGCGCCTCGGCAAGCGCGCGTTCGCTCTCGGTGAGACGTTTCTCGGCCTTCGAGCGGCCGAAAACGGCGCGGTTTCGCGCCGCTTCCGTTTCCTTAAGTTCGCGGTTCTTCTGTTTTCGCGCCTGTCGCAGGTTGACGATCTCGGTCAAAGCGCGCGCCTCTTTGCTATTTCTTGCGGAAGGCGTCGATCGACACGACCTTCGCTTCGCCGTCGGGTTCGGCGGGCTTCTCCGCGCCGGAAGAGGCCTTCGCGGCGGCCGGTTGCGCGGTCGGCTTGACCGGCGCCGGCTTGGCAGGGGGGCGGCCAGGCGGTGAAGCTGGCTCCTTTCGCTCGACCGCAGCCGGGGGCTGGGCCGCGGGCTCGGATACGCGCGGCTCGAGCTTGAATCCGAACGGAACGGAAGGATCGGTGAAGCCGGTGATCGAATCGAACGGCACCGTCAGCCGCTCCGGCTTGCGAGCGAAGTTGAGGCTGACCTCGAAACTTTCCTGGGTGACGACGAGGTCCCAGAACTCGTGCTGGAGGACGATCGACATCTCGTCAGGGAAGCGGCTCTTGACCCCGGGCGGCGCGACCACGCCCGGCGCCTGAGTTTTGAACGCGATATTGAAATGGTGCTCGCCGATAAGCCCATTGCGCGCGGTGTCGGCCAGCACCTTGCGCACCACGGAGCGCAACGCGTCCTGGACCAGGAGGTCGTAGCGTATGAGGTCGGTCGCCATAAGGATGAAGGCCCGCGAGCAGGGCGCCAGAACTAGCCGACACTCCGCAGCATTGCAATCGGCTGCGCGCATGCCAGGGTCGGCGACGGAAAGCGAAAGTGGAGGCTTCTGTTGCCAGGCGCCTCCGGACCCCGCCTAGAAGTGCAAACCCCTAGGACTTGATTCCCAGTACCAGCACTGCATTACGCAGCGAGGGCCACCGGAGCATAGTTGTCATTCGCAACTATAGGTTTGACCCGATAACGGCGGTATCATGCCGAGCAAAAGATCACCCTTTGGGTCCCCCGTCGAACCTATTTCGCCCCCGCCGAAGCCCGCTTTTTTGAAGCGGGCTTGGGTGGAGGCGCCGGGTACCGCCCCCGGGTCCGAAAGACTTATTCCGATGCCAGTTTATCGCCATAGCGGCCCTTGCGGGCCGCAACGGGAATATAGGCGCTTCGCGCCGGCTATGGAAGGGGCGGCTGCGAGCGCCGGGGCGGTGAGCATCTGGCTCTTTTAGTCTACTGACTTTATGGATTAGTGTGCTGTACGCCGGCGTCATCGGAGAAGCGGGCGCCGTCAGAGAAATAGGAGTCGGGGACTTGACTGGACTGGACCATATCCTCTGGGCTGCGCCCGATCTCGGCGCGGGAGAAAAGATCATCGGGAGCCTCACTGGCGTCGCGCCCGCCCGCGGGGGATCCCATCCGGGTTTCGGCACGCGCAACAGCCTTATGGGCCTCGATTCCGGGATCTATCTCGAGATCATCTCGCCCGATCCGGCCCAGGCCCTTGAAGGCAACCGCGGCGGTCGCATCGCAGCCCTGCCGCGTCCAGGCGTTATGACCTTCGCCATTCGTTCGGACGATCTCGACACGTTGAGCGCCGCGGCCCGGCGAGAAGGTCTTTCCGTGCAAGGCCCGGTGGCGATGAGCCGCGACCGGCCGGACGGCGTGCGCCTCGACTGGACCATTCTTTATCTCGAGGACAGCCGCTTCGGCGAGGCGATCCCGTTCGTGATCGATTGGGGTCAGTCGCCTCATCCATCCGAAAGCGTCCCGGCTGGCTGCCGGTTGCGCTCCTTCGGCGTCCTCCATCCGAAGGCCGACGAACTCGCGCGTCTCTACGCCGCCCTCGACATTCCGATCCCCGTCAAGCGCGGCGCCTATCCAGGTTTCGTCGCGGAGCTTGCGACGCCAAATGGCGATGTCGTCCTCACCCATTCCTGAAACCACGGCCAGCGACGCGAGGTCGCGGCGAACGCGAATGAGACAAGCGACGATGAGCGACGGATCCTCCGCCATCGAAACGGCCGCCTCATAAATTCGGACGACGCCCGTCAATGTCGTCCAGGGCTTCACCCGGTGCGCGGCTCATTCACGCCTGCCAGGTCCAGCCCCGGAACCATCACGGACACCTTGCGTTATGGATCGTCAGCGCCTCAACAATGGAGCGGGTCGATGCCCGAAAACCAAAGGAAGGGACGATGGTCGGGTGACGTGACGGCGCATTCGGACGCGCTCGATCTCGAGCCGAAGGTGTTCGAGAAAGAAAACGCAGCAGACATTGCGCGATCGCTCAAGCGCTCGGCCGAGGCGAGCGACCGACGGAAATCGAGTCCCTTCCGATCGGCGATGTCGATGCTGACCTTCTACATCAATCGCGGCGGGCGGAACTTGCCTCGCGAAAGGAAACGGACCCTGGAAGCGGCCAAAGAAAAATTGCGCGAGCTGTTCGGACGCAAAGGCTGACGTCGCCTCGGTTTTAGGAGAATCTCATGACCGCCTCAGATTCGGGCTCGTCCCGACGCAAGGTTGCGGAACGCTCCGCACGCGAACCAATCCTGCCGCATGATCGCGATCGGGAAGAGCGACAGCCCTACGCGAAAGAGATCGAGGACTACGAACACGGCGTGGCGGCGCCGCCCGAGGAGCAGGTGGGGCAGGAACCCGATCGCAGAACGCCAAGGAAGCCCGAGCCCACCCATAAATGACGTGCAGAGCCGTGCATCCCACGACGCCAGGCGCCGGGAGCTGAGGCTCCCCCGCTCGCAAAGGGTTTATCGCCCGGACCGGCGCCGCTGGAACGAAAGAAGCCTCACGGGTTGGACCGATCTCCAGTCCTGACCTCGAATGCGACGCCTGCGAACCTCGATCGGCGATCATTCCTCCGGAGCGACAGCGTCGGGCGCCGGCTTCCTCATCGCGATGGGCCGAGCCGAGGGCCGCCGAGCGCACGCGGGGGGCGCGGACGAAATGAAACTAAGGCGCCCGAGAGCGCGGCTTCGGCTCTCAGCTTCTCCATTCCCATTCGAGCACGCCCGGCTGTCCGACCACCTGAGTGAGGCTCGGAGGAATCCCGTGCTCCTCGCGCAGCGCTTTGCGCCGGACGGAACACTGAAGCTCTTCGATTTGCGCGCTCACGTCCTGCCGGACGGTGAAGCGCGAAAGCTGCAGGCCAGCGTCGCCGAGCGCTGTGATCGCCGAACCGAGGTCGAACTCTCCGACCTTCCACTTGAGCCGCAGGTCGGAACTGCGCTGCTGCTCGATCCTCATCTCGAGCATCTTCAACCCGCGCAAAATGAGCAGTCCGAGAACGCTGCCCGCGACGCCGAGCCCGATCTGCCCGCCGCCGAAACAGAGGCCGACGACCGTGACGAACCAGAGCGTGGCGGCGGTCGTGAGGCCGTGAACGGTGTCGCCGCGTTTGAGAATCGCGCCCCCGCCGATGAAGCCAACGCCGGTCAGAATGCCGAGCGGCAGGCGCATGAGATCGAGAACGACAAAGGAGCCGGAGTTTTTGCCGACGCTGTTCATGAGCCAGTTGGCCTGCAACATCGCAAGGCAAGCGGCCAAAGCGACCAGAAGCGCTGTTCTCAGTCCAGCCGAATGGCCTTCGACGTCGCGATCAAACCCGATCGCCCCCGCCGCCAATATCGTGAGGGCGATGCGAAGGCCGACGTCCCACCATGACAGGGTGAGAGGCACGGGGGACTACCCCATGCGATCTACGATCGGATCGGAGGGTCCGTCGCCGAGGCGCTCATACGCGTTCCCCAGCACTTCGATGCGGATCTCATGCCCGGTCCGCAGATCGCCGGATGCTTCAGCGACGGCGACCTCGTAGGCGGCTTCCTGCGAAACGTAGCTCATGCCGGGCTCGCCATCGCGTGTCACCTGCCACTTTCCGTCAGTGGGCGCCACTCTGTAAGCCACAATGGTCATTGTCTCATATCCTCGCTCGCCACCCCCAAACCGATCAACCCGTCGAGCCGGGCCGGAGTTCCGTTTAGCCGAGCGCGGGTTTTTTTGGCGGCGTCCCTGGCGGCGTCGCGCGACAGAAACACGCAAGGGACATTTAAAATCGGAGCGATCCCGCAAGCGTTCGATGGAACCTTCCTCCGCTGGCGGCGTTGGCGGGGGTCGCGAGGCGAGTGCGGCGGGATCGATCAGGGTTGGTTTCATTGGCAATCTCCGCAAACAGCTCGCTGAAGACGATCTTGGTTTGGGAACGGAGTTCGAATCCCGCGATGCGGGGTGCAGGAATTTCGACGATTTTGCGCCTGGCGCCTCTGGCTGCTCTGTTTGGCCTGCTCTTGGCCGCATTCGCACTTGGACTGTGGGTTGGAATGAGTTCGTCGACGGACCTGAATGGGGCCGTTCGCGGGGTTATGGATCATGCCTATTGAGCCCCCAGGGGCTCAATAGCGGGAGCGGCAACCTTCCGAGGACCGCACGGCCGCTCCCGCTTTCCGCATTTCAAGTTGAATTTTGAAGCCCGGGCGCCCCGGCGAGCTTGGGTTCGGCGCCGCGGAAGGCAGGCTGGCGTAAAGGGCCCCCGGGTCCCCGAGAGACCACGACGCCGTTGGTGGGGGAGGTAGGACTCGAACCTACGAAGGCTTAGCCAGCGGATTTACAGTCCGCCCCCTTTGCCGCTCGGGACACTCCCCCGCCCGCGAGGATCAAGTCCGCGGACGAAAACGCCCTGGGAATCCCGAGGCGGTCGCGGCACGGCTTATGTTGCCTGAGCGCACGGCCTGTCAACTGGAAATGCGCTCGACCTTCAGTAGGGCGTCCCGTCCTTGTGCGCCGACCGCCGCTGCCCGTCGATCGTCACGATTGCGAGGTCGTCGTCAGGGTAGTCCACCGCGTCGCCAGCGGAGCGGTCGCCGATCTCAAGGTAGACGACGTCCTCGACCGTATCGTTGACGAGATGGTGCGCATCGCCGTTTCCCGCCTTGAAGCCGGCGCACATGCCAGGCTCGAGCGCCGTGCGGCCGGCGTCGGTGACGAGCGTCGGGCGCCCTTCGAGGACGTAGACCAACTCGTCCTGCTTCGTGTGCGCGTGACGCAAGGCTGAAGCGCCGCCGGGCGCAAGGCGCGTAATGTTGACGCCGAAATTCGTCAGCCCGAACACCTCGCCAAGCGGCCGCTTATCGCGTCCGGCCATGCGCGAGGCGAAGGGCTCGGGATAGTTGGTGCGAAAAGGACGCGCCGGCGCGTCAGCGGCGCGAAGGGCGACAGGGCGATTGGCGTCATCGGACATGGGACTAACCCTCCGCCCTCGCCCATAGCCGGTCCGCCCCCGCCTGTCATCGCGCCCGCTCTGGCGGATCGCCCCTTTCATGGCTAAATGAGGCGCCTGAACAGGAGCGTCGGGTCCATGGAAGGGTTCCTCATTCGCGCGGCGGTGGTCGCGGTCGGCCTCTGGGTCGCGTCGAAGATGGGCCTGGTCGCATTCAACTCGACCGGGACGCTGATCGCCGCGGCGCTCCTGCTTGGCGTGATCAACGCTTTCGTGCGCCCGGTGATCATCATCCTCACGCTTCCGATCACGCTGCTCACGCTCGGGCTCTTCCTGCTGGTCATCAACGCGCTGATGATCATGCTGGTCGCCTGGTTTCTGCCGGGCTTCATCGTCGCGGGCTTCTGGTCGGCGGTGTTCGCCGCGATCGTCGTCAGCCTGACGAGCTGGATCATGTCGGGCTGGATCGGCCCGCGCGGGCGGATCGAGGTCATGACGGCGCAGTCGCCGCGCGGACCCTGGTGAAGCGCCCAGCCCGGCGGTCGCTTCGCCGCCGTCAAAAGGGCCGGCGGCTCGGGGGCGAACGGCGCCCAGACTTGGCTAATGCCGATATTGCTGGATGCGGGTCGTCCGGAGCCCGGCCAGACCATGACTGTCGATGGAGACCTGCCAGCTCAGGAATTCGTCGACCGTGAGCGTGTAGCGCATGCAGGCGTCTTCCAGCGACAGCAAACCGCCACGGACCGCGGCGACAACTTCCGCCTTGCGGCGGATGACCCAGCGCCGGGTGCTGGGGGGCGGCAGATCGGCGATGGTTAGCGGACTGCCGTCCGGGCCGATCACATATTTCACTCTCGGCCGCAGCGTTTCACTCATTGGACTCTCACTCAGACGCATGTCACACAACTTCGGCGACAATAGACGAGCCGATTTAAAATTTGCCTAAGCGACGCCTGCAAAAATATACGGATATATAACCCAGAATTGTATGTGTCCTGCGCAACAACTGACAACGCGGGCTCGCGGAGCCGATAACACTCGAGGATCCTGTGGCGCCAACATTCGACCCTGTTATGCGTTTAGCGAGTTTCCGATTCGACAATGATTCGGGAGCGTGGGAATGCGAGTAAGGGCTGTGAAGAGGGCGTTCTTTTTCATCGCCGCGGTTGCGGCGCTTGGCGTGGCGTCGGCGCGCGCCGCCGATTGCGGAGACAGCGCCGCCGGGTTCGCGGAGTGGCTCGCCTCGTTCAAGCAGGTCGCGCTGAAAAACGGCATTTCCCAGGAGGTGGTCGACTCGGCTCTGGGCGGCGTCGCCTTTGATCCTTCCGTCTCGGCGCACGATCACGCCCAGGGATTTGGACAGAATTTCGCCGCCTTCTCAGCCCGTCACATCACGCCGAGCCGAGTCAAGAGGGGCCGGAACATGCTCCTCGCCTATGCCGAGCCGCTGCAGAGAATCGAACAGCGTTATGGCGTGCCGGGCCCCGTCCTGGTGGCGATCTGGGGCCTCGAAACCGATTACGGCGCGGGTCTCGGCAGCTTTCCCACATTCAGCGCGCTGGCGACGCTCGCCTATGATTGCCGCCGGGCGCAGATCTATCGCGCCGAGCTGATCGACGCTCTCACGCTCGCCCAGCGCGGCCTCCTCCGACCCTCGCAGCGCGGGGCCTGGGCGGGCGAGATCGGCCAGACCCAGTTCATGCCCTCGGCCTATCTCAAATACGCCGTCAACGCCCACGGCGGGAGCGGGGTGGGCGACATCATCTCCAGTCCCGCCGACGCGCTTGCCTCGACCGCGAATTTCCTCCGCGCCCACGGCTGGAGCCCGGGCGCGGGCTGGGACGAAGGCCAGCCGAACTTCACCGCCCTGCTTCAATGGAACTCGGCGCCGGTCTACGCCAAAACGATCGCTCTGTTTGCCGACAAGCTGGCCGCGCAAGAGTGATCCGGGGCTAAAGCGTGATCCGGGGCTAAAGCGTCGCAGGCTTGAACACATTCTAATCTGCGGCGCACTCCGCGCCCGGCTATGGCGGCCACCGCCGAATTGCGCTATGGCCTTGGCGGACCGGGCGGTAAGCCCAACATAAGCACGTATCTCGCATTTCGCCGGCAAAAGATCGCCATGCTCGCGCCATCGCTTGCGCCGACTCTGGACGGCGCGCTGAACAGTCTGGGGCTGGACAAGGCCCCCTCCGAGACCCGCGTCGTCGTTGCGATGTCGGGCGGCGTCGACTCGTCGGTCACGGCGGCGTTGCTGGCCGCCGAAGGCTATGACGTCGTCGGCGTCACGATGCAGCTCTATGACCACGGCGAGGCGACGCATCGCAAGGGCGCGTGCTGCGCAGGCCAGGATATCCATGATGCGCGCGACATCGCGGCGCGTCTCGAGATTCCCCACTATGTGCTCGATTACGAAGAGCGCTTTCGCGAGAAGGTGATCGAGCCGTTCGCCCGAGCCTATATCGCCGGCGAGACGCCGGTGCCGTGCGTCGCCTGCAATCAATACCTGAAGTTCGCCGATCTCTTCGACGCGGCCAACGACCTCGGCGCCGATCTCCTGGCGACGGGACATTATGTCGTCAGCCGCGACGACGGGCGGGGCGGGCGGGCGCTGTACCGGGGCGCCGACCCCGACCGCGACCAGAGCTATTTCCTGTTCGCCACCACACGCGTGCAACTGGCGCGCCTGCGGTTTCCGCTTGGCGAACTGCCCAAGGCCCGCGTGCGGGAGCTGGCGCGCGAATTCGGCCTCTCGAACGCCGACAAGGCCGACAGCCAGGACATCTGCTTTGTGCCGTCGGGGCATTATACCGACATGATCGAACGCCTGCTTCCGGGCGCTTCGGTTCCCGGCGAGATCGTTCACGAGGACGGCCGGGTTCTCGGACGCCACGCCGGCATCGTCAATTACACCATTGGCCAGCGGCGCGGCATCGGCGTCGCGGCCGCCCAGGCGCTTTACGTGGTTGCGCTCGACGCCCCCAATGCGCGCGTCATCGTGGGCCCGCGCTCTTCGCTGGCGATGACGCGGCTTCGACTGCGCGATGTCAACTGGATTGGTCCAGGCGTGTTCGCCGCCTTGCCGGCGCGCGGGCTGTCGATCGCGGCGCGGGTTCGCTCGACCCGTCCGCCCGCTCCAGCTCTGCTCATGCCGACGGGCGAAATCGAGTTCGTCGAGCCGGAAAGCGGCGTGTCGCCAGGTCAGGCCTGCGTATTCTATGATTCCCTCGATCCGGGCGCGCGGGTGCTCGGAGGCGGGTTTATCGTCGCCGATTGACGACCGGGGGAGGGACCACTTGCCTGGGTTCGACGATGAATCCTTATTCGGGGCGAGGCCCAAACCTCCCGTCACTCACCAGATCGGACAAAACATCGACGATCTGTCGGCGCCCGAACTCGCCGAGCGCATCGCGCTTCTGCGCTCCGAGATCGAGCGGCTCGAGAAGGCGATTCAATCGCGCCATACGACCCGGGCGGCGGCCGACTCCTTCTTCAAGATCTGACGGCTCCCGACCTGCGGGCGCGACTTGCCGGGCCGACAAACGCGCGCGACCCGCCGACCGTCGTTAAGAAGCCCTTAATTCCTATCGTTTATGAATTCACCAGCCCGTACGATTGTGAACGGACGCCTACGCCTTCTTGATCCTCCCATGGTCCCACCTTGAAAGCCGCCTTTAGGGCGGCTTTTTTTGTCCCCCGATGAGCCGGCTTCCCCGTTAACCTTGCCCAATGGTAAATGAGCCGGCGGCGGCTCGAGCGCGCTATTGTGACCTGCGGCTCCGAAAGACGCGGCGACTTGGGCGTCGGCGTCGTGTTGGTGAGAGGGGTGTGGGCGTATGGGTCATCACTATGAGGGACCGAGACGCAGTTTTCCCGCTGCTGCGCCGCCTTCGACCGCGATTCCGTTCATTCACCGCCTTGCCGCATCCGCTGCTTTCAAAGACCTGTTTCGGCAGGGCATGGCGCTGGTCGAGGAGGCCGCCTCGTACCTGGACGGTCCCGGGCGGGAGGAATCGCGTGGCCTTACCCGCGCCGCCGCAGTCGCATACTCGACCGAAAGCATGCGCCTGACCACGCGCCTCATGCAGGTGGCCTCCTGGCTCTTGCTTCAACGCGCCGTCAACGAAGGCGAATTGACCTCGAGCCAGGCCCAGGCCGAACGCGTGCGCGTCAAGCTTTCCCGCGAGGAATACGGCTGCGCGCCTGCGCTTTTTGAACAATTGCCGCCTGTTCTGCGCGATCTGAGCCAGCGCTCGGTGCGCATTCAGGAGCGGGTGATGCATCTCGATCAAGGCCTGGTCGTCGCGCATTCGCGCCAGCCGATCAGGGCGCCCCTGGAAGTCGCCTCGCAGGTCGAACGCCTTCGCGCCGCCTTTTCACGCTATAGCGGCGTCCTTTCCGCCTGATTGCCGACGGACCGACGCCCTTGGGATGATAGGCGCCTTGGCTCCGGGTTTCTGATGTTTCAGACTCTCTCGGGGCGATCGAGCGGGCCAGGTCTGCGAGGCCTTGCCTCGATCGGTCTGCGAGGCCTTGCCTCGATCGCTATTTGGCCGCAATGGTCGGCGACATCACCGCTTCCGATCTGATTTGCTGCTCATGCGCCTGACCCCTCAGACCTCGCCCCCTTGCTCGCTCTATCTCGTCACTCCGCTTCTTTCGGCGGCTGACGCCGACGCCTTCGCCAGGATTTTCGCCCGCGCGCTCACGGCCGCGCCGATCGCCTGTGCGCTCGTCCGCATCGCGCCCGATTCACTGGCCCATGCGCAAGCTATCGCCGCGCCGTTCCTTCGGGCCGCGATGGACGCCGGATGCGCGGTGCTGGTTGAAGACGACGTCCCGTTGGCGGCTCGATTGGGCGCCGACGGCGTCCATGTCGCGGGCGCCGGCGCGGATCTCGAGGCCGCGATCAAATGGGCGAAGCCGGATCGGATTGTCGGCGCGGGAGCCTTGCGCACGCGCGACGAGGCGATGACGGCGGCCGAAATGGGGGCGGACTACGTAATGTTTGGCGAACCGTTCGAGGGAACGCGAACAATGAGCATGGCTTCGCTCACAGAGCGGGTCGCCTGGTGGGCGGAGATTTTCGAGACGCCCTGCGTCGCCTGCGCCGACACGGTCCCGGCCGCGGGCGCTCTTGCCGATGCCGGCGCCGATTTCGTTGCGTTGGGCGAAGCGATCTGGAGCGCCTTGTCGCCGGAAGACGCGCTGCGCGAAGCCCAGGGGCTGATCGCCAGCCTGGGTGTCGCGGCTCCATGATGCGCATCACCCTCGCGTTGGGCCTGGCGCTGAGTTCGGCCGGCGTCGCCCTGGCCCAGCAGCCGCAACTGGCGCCAGCCCCCCAGATGCAGCAGGCTCCCCTCGCGTCCCCGCCCGGCGGCGCCTCTGGCGCGGCTCAGCGTCCCGCGTTGCCCCCGCCGCTGCCGCCGCGAGCGGATGGAGTCCCGGCGGATCTGGCCTTCGGCGCCTATCAGCGCGGCAATTTCCTTTATGCGCTGATGGAGGCTGAACGACGCCTCGACACCAATTCGAAGGACGCGGCGGCGATGACGCTGATCGGCGAGATCTACCGCGACGGCGCGGCGGTCCCCCGCAACGACGCCGAGGCTTCGCGGTGGTATCGCCTCGCCAGCAATCTTGGCGATCCCGAGGCGGCGTATGAACTCGGCGTGCTGCTGCTCGAGGGCGGGAACGGCGTGAAGAAAGATCCCTCTGCGGCCAAAGCTCAGTTCGAGCGCGCCGCCGCCAAGAATCATCCCGGCGCGCTCTATAATCTGGGCGTCATGGCGCTCCAGGGGCCGGACGGCAAGACTCCCCAGGGGACGGCTGGCGAGACGCCGAATTACGCCCAGGCGGCCCAATATTTTCTTCGCGCCGCCGAGGCCGGCGATGACGACGCAGCCTATTCGTACGGCGTCATGCTGCGTGACGGCAAAGGCGCGCCCCAGGACATTGGCGAGGCGCTGCACTGGCTCAAGCGCGCGTCCGACGACGGCATCATCGCGGCCCAGGTCGAATACGCGATCATGCTGTTCAACGGCGAGGGCGTGAAGAGGGACGAAGCCGAGGCGGCCAAGATCCTTCTCACCGCCGCCTCGCGCGGCAATCCGATCGCCCAGAACCGTGTCGCTCATCTTTACGCCAAGGGCGAAGCCCTGCCGAAGGACCTGGCCAAGGCCGCCGCCTGGAACAGCTTCGCCAAGGCGGCGGGTCTCAAGGACGACCAGCTCGACGTCGACACGGCGAATCTGACGCTCGACGAGCGGCGGCGCTTCACCAAGATGGTCCACGAGCTTGCGGGCTTCTGACGGGGCCGCGGCGCTGGCCTCGCCGGCCGCTGCTGGCATCCTTCCTGCATCGCCCTTTTTCCTGCACGTCTTTAGGCTAGAGAGAGGCTGACAGGCCCGCCTGCCCGCGAGGAGGCAAGATTCCCATGACGACCCAACTCAACGCCCGCGTCGGCGAAGTGACCAACCGCATCGCCGAGCGCAGCCGCTCGTCCCGCCAGGGTTACCTCGCGCGGATCGACGCCGCGGTCGCCAGCGGCCCGGCTCGCAAGCGGCTTGGCTGCGCCAATTTCGCTCATGGCTTCGCCGCTTGCGGCCCTGGCGACAAGGAGGCCTTGCGCGAGGGAAGCGGCGCCAATCTCGCGATCGTCACCGCTTACAACGACATGCTTTCAGCCCACCAGCCCTATGCGCGCTTTCCCGATCTCGTCAAGGAGGCCGCGCGCGCCGTCGGCGCCTCGGCCCAGGTCGCGGGCGGCGTGCCCGCCATGTGCGACGGCGTCACCCAGGGCGAGAAGGGGATGGAGCTTTCCCTTTTCTCGCGCGACGTGATCGCGCTGTCGACCGGGGTCGCGCTCTCGCACAATATGTTCGACGCGGCCGTCTATCTCGGCATCTGCGACAAGATCGTGCCCGGCCTCCTGATCGGCGCGCTGTCGTTCGGCCATTTGCCGGCGGTGTTTCTGCCCGCCGGACCGATGCCCTCGGGCCTCGCCAACGACGAGAAATCGAAGATCCGCCAGCTCTTCGCCGAGGGCAAGGCGACCCGCGAGGATCTTCTCAAGGCGGAAGCGGAAGCCTATCACGCGCCCGGCACCTGCACCTTCTACGGCACCGCCAACACCAACCAGATGCTGATGGAGATCATGGGCCTGCACCTGCCGGGCGCCTCCTTCGTCAATCCCAATACGCCGCTGCGCGACGCGCTGACAGCGCTCGGGACAAAGCGCGCGCTGGAGATCACCGCGCTCGGCAATGAATTTGCCCCGATCGGACGGATCATCGACGAACGCGCAATCGTCAACGGCGTGGTCGGGCTGCATGCGACCGGCGGCTCGACCAATCTCACCATTCACCTGATCGCGATGGCGGCCGCCGCAGGCATCGCGCTCAGATGGGAGGATTTCGCCGACCTTGCCGAGGTGACCCCGCTCCTGACGCGCATTTATCCGAACGGAAAAGCCGACGTGAACCATTTCCACGCCGCCGGCGGCATGGGCCTCCTGATCCGCGAGCTTCTCGGGGCGGGGCTCCTGCATGGCGACGCGCGGACCGTCTGGGGCGAACTCGAGGATTACGCGGTCGAGCCGCGTCTCGACGCCGAAGGCGTCGTCGCATGGGCGCCGGCCGCCACGGAGACCGGCGACAGCAGCGTCCTGCGCGGGCCCGGCGATCCATTTCAGCCGAGCGGCGGACTGCGGGTGCTCGAGGGGCCGCTCGGCCGGGCCGTCATCAAGACCTCGGCGGTCGCGCCCGACCGGCATACGATCGAAGCGCCGGCGCGGGTGTTCCACAGCCAGGAGGAACTCCATGCGGCCTTCCGCGCGGGCGAACTCGATCGCGACTTCATCGCGGTGGTGCGCTTTCAGGGACCGAAGGCGATTGGAATGCCGGAACTGCATAAGCTGATGCCCCCGCTCGGCGTGCTGCAGGACCGCGGGCACAAGGTGGCGCTCGTCACCGACGGGCGCCTGTCCGGCGCTTCGGGCAAGGTGCCGTCGGCCCTTCATGTGACGCCCGAGGCGGCGGCTGGCGGCGCGATCGCCAAGATCAGAAATGGCGACGTCATCCGTCTCGACGCGCAAGCTGGCCGCCTCGACGTTCTGGTCGCCGACGATGTCTGGGCCAAGCGTCCGCACGCCGAAGCCGACCTGTCTCAGTCGCATATCGGCATGGGACGCGAGTTGTTTGCGGTGTTCCGCGGGGCGGTGGGCTCGGCGGACGAGGGGGCGGCTATTTTTCCCTCCCTCTGACCATGCGGAACCGCTCGCGACGTTGAGCCTTTCTTCACGATTGGCGAGCGAAATGGACTCTCTGTCTCCGGACAAAGAGAGGGCTTCTCATGGCGTCGCGCCTTTGGCTGGCTGTGGCCTTCGTTATCGCCGCGGGCGCGTCGCCGGCCCGCGCCGAGACCGACGCGATCGCAGTCACCCTTGACCAGGCCAAGATCGCCCGCCTGCCGCGCGGGGCGGCGACGCTCATCGTCGGCAACCCGATGATCGCCGATGTCACCATGCTCAAGAACAACAATACGATGGTCATCACCGGCAAAGGCTTCGGTCAGACCAACCTGATCGCCATCGACGGCGCCGGCGCGCTGATCGAGGAGCAGCAGATCAAGGTTCTGCCGTCGAAAGCCCTGGTGGTCCTGCAGAGCGGAAGCTCCAGGATTTCCTACGCCTGCGATCCCACTTGCATGCCGACGGTTCAACTCGGCGACGACGACAAGACCTTCAGGGACGTCGGCGAACAGATGTCGACCCGCAACGGCTACGCTACGGGCGCCTCAGCCGCGAAGTAAGCCGAGCCGCGGTTCAGGCGAGCGCCCGTCGCGTTGGAGCGACGCGCCTGAGGTCAAAGTCCGATCGCGCTTGGCGGCGACCCGACGCGGGCATTTCTCCGTATCATGCCCGATATCCCTCGCGCACCTACGTCTGGGCGGCGTTCTGTGCCGCCTCGAAGACATCGCGTGCGGACGTGGTGCCCGCTACGTGCTCGGCATCTTTGGCTCCGAGGTCCATCCATCCCGCGTTCACGGCCTCAAACATTTCCTCGGCAGGTTTGGTGTGGCCCCTGGGGATGCCGAATTGTTCGAACGCTTCCGCCCACCCCGCACGCGGGACTGCAAAGGCTTTCACCTCGAGATTCATGGCTTCACCCAATTGCTCAGCGACTTCATCCGCGCTGACCATTGAACCGAGCTCGACGACGCGCTGTCCTGACCAGGCCGGCCCGGTCAAAAGAATTGCGACTTCCGCGCCGATGTCGTTCGTCGCGACCATGGTCGATTTCCGGTTTGTCGGATTGTAGTAGACTGGCAGCGTTCCGCCCTGGGCGACGTGCAGACCGTAGAGGAAGTTTTCGAAGAAGCCGCCTGCGCGCACAAAGGCGATCGGCGATCTCAGGTCGCGAAAGCCCCGCTCCAGAAGCGACAAGGCCGTGATCATCCCGAGCCCGCTGGTCCTGTTCGCGCCCATCGACGAAAGGGCGACCACTCGTGGCGCCGGCGCCCTGGTGAGCGCCTCGACATAGTTGGCGATCACGCCCCTGGCTTCCTTGTAGTCGGGCGAGGGCGCCCAGACTGCCGGCAACATGACGAACGCGCCTTCGACGCCTTTGAGCGCCCGCTCGATGGCGGCCGCATCATTCCAATCGCCGTCCACCAGTTCCACGCCCTGGTTCGCCCAGTCAGCGGCCTTCGCGCGGTCGCGGACCAGCGCGCGGACTTGCCTGCCTTGCGCCAATAGGCGTTTCGCAGTCGCGCCGCCCACTTTTCCCGTGATTCCCATGACTAAAAACATGTGTTCTCTCCTTATCCCGAGGGACAGAGCGTGCTTCAACGGATGAGCGGCAGAAGGGCGCGGATGCGAGGATCGCGCAGATAGAGGCCGCCCCATGTCATCGCGCCCAAAGCCAGGGAAATGAGTTCCGGCGCCGACCCCAGCTCACCCATGCGGACATGGGCGCAGATGGCGCCCCCCAGAAAGCCCGTCACCAGGATCGCGCCGAGGACGGAAGTGGCCGGGATGGCGTAAAGGAGGGCGCAGGCGAGCAGGATCGGACCCACGACGCGGGTCAGGTCCATCGCGAACCCGGTTTCCTGCAACATGCTCGCGATCTCTGCCGGCGCGAAAAGCTGAATGGCGCCGTCGGCGACAAGTGCGACAACGACAAACGCGCTCATTGTCCGGCCGCCCCACCGGGCGGGATGCCGAATTATGGTTTCAGGCGCCTGATGCAGGCTCATGGCTTCGGACATTGGTCATTCTCCGATGGGGGGATCCCAATATTGGGAGCTTACTGTGCCTCCTTGATGTGATAAACACCCAGAAAACTAACTAATTGTTCTTTCTGTGGTGAACAATACCGGCCCGCGAAAATGCAGAATCTCGAACCCATCCTGATATTCATCACGGTCGCGGAAATGGGGAGTTTTACCCGCGCGGCCGAGAGCCTGGGCATCCAGAAGGGCAGGGCCTCGACGGCGGTCCGAAAGCTGGAAGAGGATGTCGGCGTGAGGCTCCTGCACCGGACGACGCGCAGCGTGCAGTTGACGGAGGACGGACGCGCGTTTCATGCCCGCGCTCGCGACCTGCTTGCCGAGGTCGATGATCTGCACTCGATGTTCGCGGGCGATCGCGTGGCGCTTCGCGGGCGTTTACGGGTCGATCTTCCGACCGAGGTGGCGCGCACGACGATCATGCCGGCCTTGCCGGATTTCATGGCGACTTACCCCGAACTGGAGCTCGAGGTGTCGAGCACGGATCGGCAAGTCGATCTGGTTCAAGAGGGGTTCGACTGTGTCTTGCGGCTCGGACCCATAAGGGACGAGACGCTGATCGCCCGCCCGCTGGGCCTGTTGCGCATGGTCAACGCCGCCAGTCCCGCTTATCTCACGCGCTACGGCGTCCCCCGATCGCTGGAAGATCTTGAGCGTCAGGGACATCGGACAATTCATTTTTCGACGATGCTGGGCGCAAGACCCCATGGATGGGAATATCCGGACGGCGACGGTTACGCGACGGTTCAGGCGCCAGGTTCCCTGCACGTCAACAGCGCGCAGACCTACGAAGCCGCTGCGCTGGCCGGCATCGGCCTCATTCAGGCGCCGCTTCTGGGGATTGGCCGATACCTGGAGAGCGGAGCGCTGGTGGAGATCCTGCCCGGCTTTCGTCGCCGGGCGCTCCCCGTGTCCCTCGTCGTCGCCCATCGCAGCAATCTGTCGCGCCGGGTCCGCGCATTCATGAAATGGATCGAAGATGTGCTGTCGCCGTATCTGGAATAGCAAGCGAGCGGCGATCCAGGCGAGCGCTTGTTGCGTTCTGGCGCGCTAAATCGCGGCCCAATCACGCTTGGCGGCCGTAGGCCCACGGCGGGCCTTCGCGGCCTGCAGCACGAGGTCCGACAGCGACCGGAAGCTGGCAGTCCGCTTCCGGAGAACAATTCTGTGAAGCGGACGTTCGGCATTCAGTTCCAACTGCCGCCCAGCGTCCTTTATCTTAACGCTCGCCGATGTGAAGAAATCCACGCTACGGCCCTATCAATAGGAATTTGAGGTAGAGGTTAGCAGGTTAAACCAGGGCCCAATGGTTTGCACGCACCGGAGGTGATGGAAAGCGCTGCACATCTTTCAGAAAGTGCCGTGCGAATTTTTCAAATGTCGTCGTTCCAGTAATGATCAGTTTAATCTGAGCGTCGACCATGCCACGCGTCTCCGGATCCACGATCGTGGGAAACGTGATGTTCAGAATGTCTTCGTCTACTATCTCCGCAAGCCCATCTGAACCTGTTGCAAAGGCACGCATTTGAACTGCAAACGCCTCAGAACATAGCCCAAGGGCGAGGTCGCTCAGGTAGGCTTCCTTGCCCGGCAAAAGCCGCAGGCGGGTGCAGCCGTTGGTTACGATCAACTCCTTCGCGTCGTCGGCAGCGACGAACCATTTCCCGGCGCTACTCCAGATATGCGCGATGAAAATGTCTTGGGTTTGGGCTGCGAGCTTGCCGCGCTGCGGTAGCTCCCAGCCGCGTTGTTCAACGTGGTCGTACTCGCCTATACCGATGCGTTCGATCTCCACGTACTTGTATCGCTTGGATGGTTCAATACGCGTACGCGGGGCCGTGATGACCTGCGCCACATCGCCGAAACGAAAATGAGGGACCTGTTCGATCGCCCGCCGCACATCCATGAACTTGCCAGAATGCCGTTTCGGGTCGAGTATGAGATTTCGGTTTGCGGCCACGGTCTCAATATCTCTTCCTTGCGTCTGCGGCCCGGCAATCAAATGCCGATCCTCAATTGACCAGGGGAAGCAATGGGCAGCGGGAGATCGGGTGAAGTTCCCCAGCATGTCGTCGAAGTCGGCTTCAAGTATCGGTTCGTTGTCGTTATCGAGGATGAGCACACCAGTCTTCTCGTCACGACGGTAGATCGGCACCGACTTCTTGTCGCCTACGCGCCACCCAACTGACTCGATGTTTCCGGCGAAAAAGGAGTAGTCGGCGCTTTCCGATGCAGTCTTCAAAGGTTCGCCGCGCCGCTCCAGAACTACGACGGACGCGCTGACATCGGCGCCAGACTTTTTGAAGGTGAACCGTGGGAAGGCGACGACCGCCACGACGCGCGTGTGCCGAAGAAGCCATTCCCGAAGCGCGACATAATCGACGCTCCTATTCCCCAAGTACCCGTTCGGCAGAATGATGCCGACCCGACCTCCCGGCTTTGTCAGCCGCACGCAGAGCTCCGCGAACAGGATGCCCGTCTGTTGTGAGGGGCGAACCTCTTCGGTCATCGTGGTCCCGGCTTCCGATGGAATCCACCGATGCCCCATGTCGAATTTTCTCAGTATCTCGAACCGCTTCTCCAAAATCTTGGTGCCAAATGGGGGATTGCACAGGACAATGGAAAACTGGCGCGCATTTCCGGCTGCATAATTGGCAAGGCTGTCAGTGTTTTCGATCTGCGTCTTCCCGTCACCATTCATGACCATGTTCAGGATGCTGATCTGAACGGCCTGTTCGCTATTGTCTGCACCCCAGACACATGTCTCGGTGTCGGTCCCGACGCGGCGGAACGCACTGATCAAGAAGTCTGCACTGCCACATGCTGGGTCATACACATGTTCTCCTGGCTGAGGATTGGACATCTCGACGATGAAGTCAATCACTTCGTGAGGTGTGAAGTATTGAGCCAAGTCCCATTTGTACAGGCTCTTGGCAAATTTCATGTAGAATTGCTGGATAACCTGAGTTTTCGAGCCGAGAATGTTAACCGGTGCGAGAATCTTGCTCACGTTTCGTAGAACTTCTGCCTTGCAGCGAAGTTTATCACTGATTTGCTTGCCATGCGGCAAATAGAGATTGTAATGCGCTGCCGCCTTAGCGAGGGCCGCGTTCATCATCTTCGCGACGTCTGAGTCGGAAAGTGCTTCCACCGAGAAGTCTTGAAACTCCAACGGCAGCGCCTTCCTGCGTTCCGATCGATGTGTGTTCTCATCGTGGATTTTCAGGAGAAGCAGCTGCTGTATCAGGGTGTAGCGTTCGGACTTGTCCACGATCTGGGCATGGATTGAATCCTCGATTTTATCGAAGATCTTGATCAGGTCTTTCGTCGGTTCTAAATCGCCATAAGCGAGGCGCGTCGTGCCAACAGTGTCACCCCATTCGGGTATCTTGCTAATCGGAGCATCGCGGGTGACCGACTTCTTTCCTTCGACATGGCGGTAGAAGAACCGCTGCTCAACATCGTCCCAATAAACACCGAGGGTATCGAGATTAGGGACGAGGTTCAGCGCTGCCTTGACTTGTGTCGCCTTCGCCTGTTCCGCTGCGCTATTATCCCGCTTGATCTCCGCAAGCAGGCGAATGTGTTCGAGTCGCTTCTCCAGCGGCTTGCCCCGAAGGTCATCGTATGCACGATCGTAGATGGCGAAGTCGGTTCGGAAAGAGTTGCGACCGGAATTTCCGATCTTGAACAGGGTCGTCTCAATGCAGAAGTTTTCCTTGGGATAGCGCCGCTGAATGAGGAAGCGGATTGCGTCGATCCGTTGCTTCTCCTCGGTGAAGGTCAGATGGTCGGCGGCGCGTTGCGGCACCCGCGTGCTTCCGCGGATCGGACAATGGAGAAGAGCGGCCTCTGACATGTGGACTTCGACAAATTGTTGCTTTCGCAGAGCAATAGCAAATCTTGTGCGCCTTCTCCATGGTGAATTTGCCAGAGCCGTCTGGCTTCGGATTGAGAGTACTGAAAGCGTCCTTCGTGACAATGTGTTGCAGAAAAGCGGAAATTACGCTACCCTAAACGCCATGAGAAATTGTGTTTTCCCCCAGGGCGCGGCGGCGCTCGCTCGGCCCCTCTCAAAGTCGGGAGGAAGGGCGAGAGAGATTGCCTGCGCGGAAAATCTCTCATAACCCGTTGATAAGTCTCGATCCGGACGAGAGAATCCAAGGAAATCCAAGGCAATCCAATAGGCGTTATCGGGGGTTTTCGCGGCAAAATGGCCGCGCCCAAGAAAGTCCAAATCGACCAGCGTCGCGACCTCTTCAGGGCTGCATAATAACCTAACAGGAATGCAAATACCTAGGCAAGCCGGAAGCGCGGCTCGCTGTCCTCCCCCTCAGCGACCACCCTTCCGCGCTCGGCCAGATCCTCGAGATGGGCAAGGGTCGAGAGGCCGGCGGCGCGGGTCAGCGAGGGGTTCAGGCCGACATAGATCCGGGCGACGAGCGCGGGAATCGTCTGCGGGCCATTCGCCAGCGCATTCAGGATCGAGGCCTCGCGCTGGCGGCGGTGATGGATCAGCGCACGCAAGTAGCGTTGTGGTTCGACGACAGGGCCGCCGTGGCCGGGCCAATAGATTGTCTCGGGGCGCGCCCGCAGCCTGCCGAGCGAGGCCATATAGGCGCGCATCGAACCGTCAGGGGGCGCGACCACCGACGTCGACCAGGCCATGACGTGATCGCCGGAAAGCAGGGCGTTTTCCTCCAGAAGCGCGAAGCACAGATGATTGGAGCAATGGCCGGGGGTGGCGATGGCCTCGATCGTGTAGCCGGCGCCCTGCCAGCGCTCGCCGTCGGCGAGAATGGCGTCGGGCGCATAGTCGCGGTCATGCGCTGAATCGAGCCCGGCCGTACCGTCGCCGCTCGGCGCAAACGGCGCGGCGCCGATCACGCGCGCCCCCGTCGCCGCCTTGAGCTTCCTGGCGCCCGGGCTGTGATCGCGGTGGGTATGGGTGATGAGAAGGGCCTCGACCTGCCGCCCGTCGACCGCGGCGAGCAGCGCCGCAAGATGGGCGTCGTCGTCAGGGCCCGGATCGACGATCGCGACCCTGGCCTCCCCCACGATATAGCTGCAGGTGCCATTGAAGGTGAAAGGCGAGGGATTGGGCGCGACCAGCCGGCGCACCAGGGCCGAAAGCCTCGTCACAGCGCGCGGCGGCGGCTCGCGCGTGGCGGGCACGGGATCGGGTTCGTTGTCGGCGTTGGCCATCGCGCTGTTGGGTCTCCGGTCCGGCCAGGACGGCTTGCCGTCTTGTCATGATAGCGAGCCTCAGGCACTCTGGCGAAGCGCCCATCGCGCCAAGTCTCACAGGACATCCTCCATGACCCTTCACACGGCGCCCGCCGCTGTCTCGTCGCCGACTCAACGAATTGCCCGCGGCCTTGCGCTCGCGCTCGGCGGATCGCTCCTGCTCGCGATTTCGGCCAAGGTTCAGGTTCCCTTCTATCCGGTGCCGCTGACCCTGCAGACGCTCGTCGTGCTGCTCATCGGCGCGACGCTTGGCGCGCGGCTCGCGGCGGCCTCCGTCGCGCTCTACCTCGTCGAGGGTCTGGCGGGCCTGCCGGTTTTCGCCGGCGCGATCGCTGGACCGGTCTACATGGCGGGGCCAACCGGAGGATTCCTCGTCGGCTTCCTCGCCGCGGCGGCGCTGATCGGCTTTGTCGCCGACCGGCGATGGGACCGCTCCTGGATCAGGCTCCTCATATCGCTCAGTCTCGGTCACGCAATCGTGTTCGCCTTTGGCTTTGCGTGGCTCGCCCAACTCATCGGCGCGGAGAAGGCGTTCGCCGCTGGCGTCGCGCCTTTTGCGCTGGCCACGATCGTCAAGACCCTGCTCGCCGTCGCGCTGGTTGGCGCGGGCAGAAGCCTGGCCGGACGGGTGAGCCGCGCCTAGGACTGGCGCGAAGTCGGCACGGTGGCGGACCCCGATCGCCACGGACCGCCATCCCGGACGGTTTTCGCCCGATTCGTGAGCCTGACGACCCGTTGGAGCGACAACGACGCCTACGGCCATCTCAACAACGTCGTCTATCACGCGCTGTTCGATTCGGCGGTGAACGCGATCCTGATCGAGGCGGGGCTGCTCGATCCGCCTTCGAGCCCAATCATCGGCTTGGTCGTCGAAAGCAATTGCCGATTCTACGCCAGCCTTACCTATCCCGATCTAGCGGAGGTTGGCGTCGCGGTCGAACATCTCGGCCGCTCCTCCGTGCGCTACCATCTCGCGGTGTTCAAAGCCGGGGCAAAAGAGGCCGCCGCGGCCGGCCATTACACCCATGTCTATGTGGAGCGAGCCACGAACCGCCCGGTTCCGATACCCGAGGCGCATCGGCGTTTGATGGAAAGCCTCAAAGCGCCCTGAGGGCCAGGCAGCGCCTTATACGCGTTCTATTGAGCGCGACTTGATCCACGCTCGATTCCGCGCGACGGCGCGGGTGCGCATTCGCGCTTCGGCCGTTAGGCGATGATCGGTTCCGATCATCGAGTCCTGGTGCTACCGGTTCCGCACGGCGATCATGGCGTCGCGCAGAACGTTGGCCTCGTCGCGCGCTTCCTGCTGGCGCCACACCATGACGTCCCGGATCGACAATATGCCCATGAGCTTCACCCCATCCGTGACCGGCAGGTGGCGAAAACGGTGCTTGTTCATGAGCTTTTCGGCTTCCACCATCGTCGTCTGCGGCCCGCAGGTCGTGACCTCATGCGTCATCAGATCGCGAACGTGCATGTCCGCCAGCCTCGCCCCGTCCTTGGCGAAAGCCCGCACGATGTCACGCTCGGAGATGATTCCGACCAAAGCTCCGCCGGCGTCGCACACCGGAAAGGCGCCGATGTTGAGCGCGCTTAGGCGGGTGCAGATGGAAGTGATCGATTCTTCGGGAATGGAAGTCGCCAGAGATTGGCGGTTCGATTTCAGGACGTCTCCAACTCTCATGAGAAGAGCCTCCGCTCGAAGATTCGGTTGTTCGGCCCCCCATTCGCAATCTGTCGCCGGAGTTGGTCTGAAACAAGGCTGGCGCCCATGGACCGGGTCGGCGCTTGATTGCGGCGGCGGTTTGAGGCATACGAGCGCCTCCTTGATTGTCCGCCGTGGGTCCGTCCCCCCGCGGGAAGATCTTCTGGTGATGTCGTGAAAGTCCGTAATTCGTTGAAATCCCTGCGCAACCGCCATCGCGACAATCGCCTCGTGCGTCGCAAGGGCCGCGTCTATATCATCAACAAGACGCAAAAGCGTTTCAAGGCGCGCCAGGGATAGCCGTCGCCGCGGTCGCGCCTTTGACGCCTGCCGTCCCGCGCGTTAGAATTGTGCGATGCGGCATGTCGCGCGTGCTTTCTTCGCCAGCCTAGCGATCGCGGCCTTTCTGGCCAGCGCGTCGGCGTGGGCGGACGAACCGTCGACTGCGCCTGACGCCAAGCCGGACAGCCGCGCGCCGCAGGCGAAACAGGACGGGCCGCCGCCGAAGACTCCAGCCGAGGAACGCGCGGACCTCTACGCGCGGCTCGCCGCCTCCAAAGACCCGGACGAGACCGCTGGCGTCATTGGCCGGCTTCTCCATGCTTACGCCGAATCTGGCTCGGACACTGGCGATCTTCTGCTTCATCGCGCGCGGCAGGCGATCCGGGTCGAGCGCTATTCCGATGCGCTCGCCATCCTCGACCAGACGATCGCGCTCCTGCCGGATTGGGCGGAAGGCTGGAACGCCCGCGCGACCGCGCGTTACCTCGACGACGACTATAAGGGTTCGATGGCCGACATTGCCCAAACCCTCAAGCGCGAGCCCAACCACCTCGGCGCGCTCATGGGCATGGCCGCGATCCTCGAGGCGCGCGGCAAGAAAGAGGACGCGCTCAAGGTCTATGAGCGCGCGCTCATGATCGCGCCGCACTGGCGCAACGCGCAGGAGGCGGCCGACAAGCTCAAGGCCGCCCTGGCCGGCAGCGAGCTTTAGCGCCCTCCTGGGCGCGAGGCTTGGGGCCGCTGTCGGCGGAGTATCGGTCCCGGCGGCGCCTTCAGCCGGTTCTACACCCGCGAGATTGGCCTCCTGAACCGCAGCCTGCCGGCGACCGACCCGCCGCGGACGCCGCCGGCGCCTGGCGTCAAGGCGGCTCGAGGGCTGCGCGCGCCTGGTGTCCGGGCTGGCTCGGCAGCGCCAGCGCCGCTCCTGCCCGCGCCGCCTATTTGGGGCGCTGATCGAGCCCCACGCCCTTATTGACGAATTGCAGCGTATAGGACTTCCTGAAATCGAGGTCCGGCTTGAAAACGCCCGCTTTCACCATCTTGTCGAAGAAGTCCTTCATCCGCGCATCCGTCATCGCGCCGATCCCCATCGTCAGCGTATCGCCGGAATCGATCACGCCGTGCTCCTTCAGCACCGCGTTCGAATAGGCGATCTGACCATCGGTCAGGTCGGGATTGGCCTGCTTGATCGCCGCGTTCGCCTTCGAGTTGTCGCCGTAGAGATAGTGATACCAGCCGATCGCGGTCGCATCGACGAACCGCTGGACGAGGTCCGGGTTCTTTTCGACGGTGTCCCCACGGGCCTCTATGGTTGAGGCGTAGGTCGAGTAGCCCTCGTCGGCGAGAAGAAACACGTTCGGCTTGAATCCGCCATCCTTCTCCACTTCATGCGGCTCGGCGTTCAAATACCCCTGTTGAATGGAATGCTTGTCCGCGATGAACGGACCGGCGTTGAACGTGTAGGGCCGCACGTTCTCCTCCTTGAATCCGTAGGCCGACTCCATCCAGCGATAGAAGGACACCATCGCTTCCTTGCCGACGAAGACGGTCGGCGCCTTCGGAAGGTCGCTCCACCTGTCGAGCCCCACGCCCGGGTGGGACATAATGATCTGCGGATCCTTCTGGTATTCGGCCGCCACGACGACAATCGGGACCCCTTCCTGCGCCGCCGAAAACGCCTGGACCATGTCCCCGCCCATGTAGAAGTCGAGCTTGCCGGCGACGAGGAGGATCGCGTTGTTGGTCTGGGGACCGCCAGGAACGATTGTCACGTCCAGCCCGTACTTCGCATACGTTCCATCGACGAGGGCCTGATAATAGCCTCCATGTTCTGGATCCGGGAGCCAGTTCAGTCCAAAGCGGACCGGGTCCGCCGCCGAAGCTTCTCCGGGCGCCGCCAGCGCGATGGCGCTCAACGCCAGAAGAGCGATCCTGAAAAGTCGCATGCTTTCCCTGCCAATGAAGCTCGCCGCTGGCGCCGCCCAGCGCAAGGCGACGGTAATGGCGGCCTCATGAAATGCAAGCCGGCTCTGGCGCCGGAGCATGTTGCCGCGATAATTCCAGTGCGGATGAATGGAGTTGCGGGACGTTCGGCCGCCGCTCAGGATTGAAGCCCCAAAGGGATGCCGTGATGCAAAGCCTGACCCTGCCGTCGTCGCCGGCCTATTCGTTGACGAGGGCGCGCGTTCCTGTGGCCCTCCTTGATCCGCCGATGCGGGACTGCGCCGTGGATTGGGAGGATTGCGTTCTCGTCGACCTCGTCGTCGACAAGGGGCGGATTGTCGAATTGAGCCCGTCGGGGAGCGCAAAGAGCGCCGTCCCCGGCGTCGATCTCGAGGGGCGTGTTGTGTGGCCGACCATGATCGACATGCACGTCCACCTCGACAAGGGCCAAGTCATCCCGCGCATCCGGCCGGACGGCACTCTGCACGGCGGTTTCGCCGCCACGATCAAGGACCGGGAGCGATGGGCGCACGACGAGATGAAGGCGCGGATGGAATTCGGCCTCAAGTGCGCCTATGCGCACGGGGTTTCCGCGATCCGCACCCATCTCGACAGCGTAACGCTCGCGCTCGCCGAACGCAGCTTTGCCCTTTTTTCCGAGTTGCGCGGCGTCTGGGCGGATCGGGTCGACCTGCAGGCGGTCGCGATCGCGCCGATCACCGTCTACCTGAGCCCCTTCGGGCGCGAGCTCGCCGATCTGACCGCGCGCCATGGCGGTGTTCTCGGCGGCGTGACCGATACGATCCAGGCCACGAACGGCGTCCACGAGCGGTTGGACGAGGCGCTGGACGCGCTTTTTGCTCTTGCGAGCGAGCGCCGCCTGGACGTCGATCTGCATGTCGACCAGTCAAGCGATCCGGAAGCGTTCACGATCCCGGTCATCGCGCGCGCTAAGCTGCGGTCGAAATTCGAGGGACGCGTGGTATGCGGCCATTGCGTCAATCTCTCGCTGCAGCCGGACGAGGCGATCGCCTCAACACTCAGACTCGCGCGGGAAGCGGATCTGGCCTTCGTCTCGATGCCGACCCCGATGATGTATCTGATGGACCGGGCGCCCGGGCGGACGCCGCGCTGGCGTGGCGTCACCGCCGCCAAGGAAATCATCGAAGCCGGGCTCGAGCTCGCTGTCGGCGGCGACAATTGCCGCGACGCCTGGTTTCCTTACGGCGATCACGACATGCTGGACACGCTGAAACAGGCGGTTCGCATTTTCCAACTCGACGATCCAATGACGGGCGCGCTCGAAATGGCTACAAGGACGCCGGCGGACATAATCCACAGGCCCGATCTCGGCCGCATTGGGATTGGCCTTCCCGCCAAACTCGTGATCTTCTCGGCGCGCAGCGTCAACAGCCTGTTTTGCCGCGACCAGGCCGACCGGATCGTCATTAACGGGCGACACGGGAGGGTTCTGGACGTGCTGCCGCGACACGAGGATCTGGCTCAGGCCCTGGGGTTGTGAGCCGTGTCGTGGCGCCCGCTAAGCCCGCCCCCGCCAGCGGGAAGGGGAGTCGTGGGAGCGCGACGCGATGACGGATATCCGGAAGCTCGCCGCGATCCTGGTCGCCGATGTCGTCGGCTACAGCCGGCTTGCGAGCGCCGACGAGGAGCGCACGCTGGCGCGGCTGCGCGCGCTGATCGGCGATTTGATCGAGCCTGCGATCGCCGTTCACCGCGGCCGGATCGTAAAGCGCACCGGCGACGGCTTCATCGCCGAGTTTCGCAGCGTGGTGGACGCGGCCCGGTCAGCGATCGAAACGCAGACCGGAATGCTAGACCGCAACGCGGGCCTCGCTCCGGAGAGGCAAATCGAATTGCGTATTGGAATCCATTTGGGCGACGTGGTCGAAGAGGCCGACGGGGACCTCATGGGCGACGGGGTGAACATCGCCGCGCGGCTTGAGAGCCTGTGCGCGCCGGGGGCGATCTGCTTGTCGGAGGACGCCTATCGGCAGCTCAAAGGGCGGCTCGATGCGCCGGTGAATGATCTCGGCCCAAAGCAGCTCAAGAACATCGCCGAGCCGATCCGGGTCTATTCGCTTGATGTCGGCCAGCCGCCGAAATCCGCTGCCGCGCCCGCGCCGGGAAAATCGGGGCCGCCGCGTCTCTCGATCGTCGTTTTGCCCTTCGCAAATATCAGCGGCGACCCCGAACAGGAGCATTTCGTCGACGGAGTGACGGAGAGCCTGACGACCGATCTCTCGCGTCTCGGGACGACCGTCGTGATCGCCCGCAACACGGCTTTCACTTACAAAGGCAGGCCGTTCGATGTGAAGACGATCGGCCGCGAGCTGAATGTCCGCTACGTCCTGGAGGGCAGCGTGCAGCGAGGGGGGAGCCGCATGCGCGTCAATGTGCAGCTCGTTGACGCGGAAACCGGCAGTCATCTCTGGGCGGAGCGCTTCGACAAACCGCTTGCTGATCTCTTCGACATGCAAGACGAGATTGTTGCGCGCCTCGCGAACACGCTAAGCGATCAAATCGCCGCCGTTGAGGCGCGCCGCGCCGAGCAGGCGCCCAATCCCGATTCGATGGACCTCTTTTTTCAGGGCTTGTCCTGGCTCCACAGCGGCAGGACCCCGAACCACGTTGCCCAGGCCCGCACCTTTTTCGATCGTGCGCTTAGCACCGGTCTCGACAATGTCGACGCGCTCGTTGGATCAGCTGCGGCAGACATCGCCGACGGCGGAAACTCCTTTGTCCCCGACCCCGCGGGGGCTTTCGCAGCCGCCGAGGCGAAGCTTATCCGAGCCCTGTCGTCATTCCCGAACCACGCTCTCAGCCATGCATTTCTCGGCTACGTCAAGATTCTGACGAAACGCGCCGTCGAGGGAATCGCCGATTGCGAGCACGCGTTGACGCTTGATCGCAATCTTGCTGACGCGCATGCCTTCATCGGACTCGGCAACATCTTTACCGGTCGCGCGGACGAAGCCGAAGCTCACATCAATCAGGCGCTTCGCTTGAGCCCGCGCGATATGGCGGCTTATGCGTGGCTCACCGAGGTTGGCGTCGCAAAAAACCACTTGGGTGATTGCGAGCAGGCCGTCTTGTGGTGCAGGCGCGCGATCGAGGCCAACCGAAATTATCCCGAGGCGCATTTCCACTTGGCCTCCGCTCTCGCACGCCTCGGCCGGCTCGAGGAGGCGCGTTCGGCGGTTAAAGCGGGGCTTGCGCTCAACCCGTCCTTCACCGTCTCCCGCGCCCGGACGAACTGGACCGCAATGAGCGATGACCCCGCGCATCCCGTCCAGCTTGCTCCGATCTTCGAGGCCTTGCGCAAGGCTGGACTTCCCGAACAATGACGATCCGCCACAGCGAAGGGAAGACCATGGAGCGACGGCCATTCGGCTCCGCGGCCCGTGAAGTCGCCATTGTCGGGCAGGGAACCTGGTATATCGATGAGGCCGATCGCGAGGCCGCAATCGCCGCGCTGCGCCGCGGCTTGGACCTCGGCGCCACTCATGTCGATACGGCGGAGATGTATGGATCGGGCGCGGCCGAGGATGTGGTCGGCGAAGCGATCGCGGGGCGGCGCGGCGAGGTTTTTCTCGTCTCCAAGGTGCTGCCGCACAACGCGTCTCGTACAGGGACAATCGCGGCCTGCGAGCGGTCGCTGAAGCGGCTCAGGACCGATCGCCTCGACGGCTATCTCCTGCACTGGCGCGGATCGCATCCGCTCGCCGATACGATCGCCGCCTTCGAGCGCCTTCGCAGCGACGGCAAAATCCTGTCCTGGGGCGTCAGCAATTTCGATGTCGGCGATCTCGACGAACTCCTTGAGGTCGGGGGGCCACCCGCCTGCAACCAGGTGCTCTACCATCTGCGCGAGCGGGCGATCGAACATGGCGTGATCCCGTGGTGCGAGGCGAACGGCGTTGCGGTCGTCGCCTATAGCCCGTTCGGCCACGCTGGCGGATTTCCCGGCCCCGGCAGTCCGGGCGGACGCGTATTGAGCGAGATCGCCGGGCGCCACAATGCGACGCCGCGGCAGGTCGCGCTGTGTTTCCTGACCCGCCGAGCGCCGCTGTTCGCGATCCCCAAGGCCTCGAGCCTTCGGCATGTGGAGGAAAACGCGGCGGCGGGCGCGCTTCATCTCAGCGACGCCGACCTCGCGCGGATCGAGGCGGCTTTTCCGCTGGGGCCCCGCCCACGCTCGCTGCCGATGCTGTGAGCCGAGTCCGCGCCGTCGTTTCGTTTCAGAACCGGAAGTAGAGGAACGGGCTGTACGCGCCGGCTGCGACCGTGATCATCGAAAAGATCAGGAGCGCGAACGTGAAGACGACGTCGGCCGGCGCCCGAACAAAGAATGGCGCCGACCACTTGGGGGGCCATCGCGGCGCAATCGCCAGCACGCAGCCGATGAGAAGGGTCAGGATCGCGCGCTCGTTCAGCGCGTCATGCATGTCGAAGCTGATTTCGCCAAGGCCGTCCCGGCCGAAGAGGCTGCCGTAATAGGCGATCGCATCCGTCAGATCCGCGGCGCGAAACAGGACCCAGCCTCCCATGACGGCGATGAGCGCGTAAAGCCACCGAACCGGCGCCGCCAGGCGCTCAAGCGCCGATTTGAGGCCAACCCGCTCGATAACGAGAAAGGCGCCGTGCCAGACGCCCCATAGGACGAAGGTCCAGTTGGCGCCGTGCCAGAGGCCGCAGAGCAGGAATACCATGATGAGATTGCGGTAGGTTTGCGCGTTGGAGCCGCGGTTGCCGCCGAGCGGGATATAAAGATAGTCGCGCAGCCACGACGACAGCGACATGTGCCAGCGGCGCCAGAATTCAGTGATCGAAAACGACGTATAGGGCATGCGGAAATTGCGCGGGAAGGTGAACCCGAGCACGATGCCGAGCCCGATCGCCATGTTGGAGTAGCCGGCGAAGTCAAAATAGATCTGGATCGTGTAGGACACGAGGCCGATCCAGGCTTCGAGCGATGAACGGTCGTGAACCTGATCGAACGCGACCTGAACGAGCGGCGCGACGACGTCGGCGATCAGCACCTTCTGCGCCAGGCCAATGATGAAGATGCGGGCGCCGACGGAAGCGCGCCCGAGGGTGAACCTGCGGGCGTCCAATTGGCGGGCGACGGTCTTGTAGCGAACGATCGGTCCCGCAACCAATTGCGGAAAAAGCGAGATATAGAGCGCGACATCGATCGGATCGCGATTGGCCCGGAACCGTCTCCGGTAAATGTCGATGACGTAAGACAGGCAATGGAAGGTGAAGAACGAGATTCCGAGCGGCAGATGGATATGGGTCGTCGCGATCGCCAAGCCGGCGGGCGCCAGCAAGCCGGCCATGTTGGCGGTGATGAAATTTGCGTATTTGAAGACGCCGAGAACGAGAAGATTTCCCGCAACCGCGACCGCCAGCGCGGCTTTGCGGGCGGAACCTTCCCGACCGTCGATGGCCAGCGCGGCAAGGAAGTTGAAGACGATCGAGAAGATGAGAACGACGATGAACTGGGGCTCTCCCCATGCATAGAACACCAGGGAGAACAGAAGGGTTAGGAGATTTTTGCCCTTGATCGTCGGGGTGACGAAATAGAGCGCCAGAAAGATCGGCAGGAAGTAGAAGAGGAAAGTTATCGACGAAAAGACCATTATCGGAAACGACGCGCCCAGCGTGCTTGCGTTTGAAGTTGCGCCTCCGCGCCGATGGCGGAAGAGCGACTCGTGGGGGCCTGTCTTTGCTTCGTTTTGACGCTCATGTCCAGGCGATGGCCGCGGGCGGGAACGGACCGGGGCGGTGGCGCTAAAAGCCCCGGCTCCAGACGCCGGCTGGACCTCCCGCCGGCTGGGCCGCTCAAAGCAACGCCATTTCAACAAGAGTAATACGTTACAAAAACAAACGCATAGAGCGTTGACGTTAAATCTGCTAGCCCCATATTGACGAGGCGCCGAGTGCGCGTTTCTAGCGAGAGCCGCATGCCCGATGTCATCACCGCCAACCGGCTCACGGACGGCGTGGTCGTATTTCAGGCCGCTGACGGGGGCTGGAGCGAGGATTTCATCCGCGCCGCGGTTTTGCCCGATCCGCAAGCGACGGCCAGCGCCCTCGCGCGAGCCAAGCAGGACGAAGCAAGCAATGTCGTCGTCGACGCTTATGCAATTGCGGTCGAGGAGCGCAACGGCCATCTCGTTCCGAAAGCCCTCCGCGAAGCGATCAGGGCGACCGGGCCGACGATCAGGCGTGATCTGGGCAAGCAGGCGCTAGGTCAGGCGCCCCGTTCGGGTCCCAAGGTCGCGACGGAGACCGATCATGTATCATTATGACGATTTCGACGCCGCCTTCGTCGCCGCCCGGGTCGAACAGTTCCGCGACCAGGTGGCGCGGCGCCTCAGCGGCGAACTGACCGAAGAGCAGTTCCGCCCGCATCGGCTAATGAACGGCCTCTACCTGCAGCTTCACTCCTATATGCTGCGCGTCGCCGTCCCTTATGGCGTCATGAACTCGCGCCAGATGCGCAAGCTCGCCGAAATCGCGCGGACCTACGACCGCGGTTACGGCCATTTCACCACCCGGCAGAATATCCAGTTCAACTGGCCGGCGCTCAAGGATACGCCCGACATTCTGGCCGAGCTCTCGAGCGTCGAGATGCACGCGATCCAGACCTCGGGAAATTGCATCCGCAATGTCACCGCCGACCATTTCGCCGGCGTCGCGCGCGACGAAATCGCCGATCCGCGCCCTTACGCCGAAATCTTGAGGCAATGGTCGTCGCTTCATCCCGAATTCTCGTTCCTGCCGCGCAAGTTCAAGGTCGCCGTCAACGGCGCGACGCATGATCGTGCGGTCGTTCAGGCGCATGACATCGGACTGCAGGTCGTGCGCAACGATAAGGGCGAGACCGGCTTTCGCGTCTATGTCGGCGGCGGGCTCGGCCGAACGCCGATGATCGGGCGCATGGTTCGCGACTTCCTGCCTGAGCGCGACCTTCTGGGCTACGTCGAGGCGATCCTGCGCGTCTACAATATGGAAGGGCGGCGCGACAACAAATTCAAGGCGCGCATCAAGATCCTGGTGCACGAGAAAGGCCTCGAGGCTTTGCGCGAGGAGGTCGAGGCGGAATTCGCCGCTCGCGATCCCAAGGCGCTCAATCTCCCGGAAAGGGAGCTTGCGCGGTTCCGCGCTTTCTTCGCGCCTCCTGAACTCGAGCCCAAGAAGCCGGTCAGCGACCGGGTGGAGCGCCGCAAGGCGAAGGATTCGCGCTTCGCCAGCTTCGTGGCTTCCAACGTCGTCCCACACAAGACGCCGGGCTATGTGGTGGTCACCGTCTCGCTGAAGGCGATCGGCGCGATTCCGGGCGACGCGAGCGCAGATCAAATGGACGCCGTCGCGGATCTCGCCGAGGACTATTCGCACGACGAGGTCCGCGTCTCGCACGAGCAGAACCTCATCCTGCCCCATATCGCGCTGGACGACTTGCCGGCGGTCTACGATCGCCTGGCGTCGGTCGGCCTGTCGACGCCGAACGCCGGGGCGATCAGCGACATCATCGCTTGCCCCGGTCTCGACTATTGCGCGCTCGCGACCGCGCGCTCGATTCCCGTCGCGCAACGGATCGCCGAGCGCTTCGGCGACGGCCAGCGCTCGAAGGAGATCGGTCCGCTCAAGATCAAGATCTCCGGCTGCATCAACGCCTGCGGCCACCATCACGTCGGCCACATCGGCATTCTCGGCGTCGAGAAGAACGGCGAGGAATTCTATCAGATCACGCTCGGCGGCAAGGCCGATGCGGATGCGAAGCTTGGGGCGCTGATCGGCCCCGCCGTACCCTATGCGCAGGTTGCCGACGTGGTCGAGGACATCGCCGCGGCGTATCTGGAGCTGCGGCAGCAGCCCGACGAGCTGTTCATCGAGACGGTCAAGCGCACCGGCATCGAGCCGTTTCGGGAGCGTGTCTATGCGGCTCGTT
>DASXES010000027.1:0-6386 GCA_036489975.1 Roseiarcus sp. | reverse complement strand
GACAGCATAGCGAAGTCTTTGTGGCTTTTGATGTCGCCAAGAAGAAGCACGCTGTGGCGATCGTGGAAGCGAGCCGGAACGGGGAAGTCCGATTTCTCGGCGGCAACGAGAACAGTCCGCTGCCGATCGAGCGGACGATCAAGAGATTGGCGGGCCGACACGATCGGCTGCATGTTTGCTTTGAAGCGGGCCGACGGGATATGGGTGGCACGAGAACCAAGTCGGGCTCGTGCGCGAGCACTTCTTCACGCCGCGGCTACGGTTCAAGTCCTACGACGAACTCAACGCCTGGCTCTTCGACAAATGTCTGGCCTGGACGAAGGCGCACGCCCATCCCGAGCGCCCCGATCAGACGATCTGGGAGGTGTTCGAGGAGGAGCGGCCGAAGCTCATTCCCTATCGCGGCCGCTTCGACGGCTTCCATGCGTTGCCGGCTTCGGTGTCGAAGACTTGCCGCGCAAGCAAGTCTACGCAGCTTGCGCAAGCGCAACTGCTTTGCGGTTCGACAACAACAAATACTCGGTGAGCGCGAGCGCCGTCGGCCGCCCCGTCGACATCCACGCCTACGCCGATCGGATCGTCATCCGCCAGGATGGACGCACGGTGGCCGAACACCGCCGCTGCTACGGCCGGGGCGAGACGATCTACGATCCCTGGCATTATGTGCCGGTTCTGGCGCGCAAGCCGGGCGCGCTGCGCAATGGGGCGCCGTTCAAGGACTGGGTGCTGCCGGCGGCGCTCGATCGCGTGCGGCGCAGGCTCGCCGGCTCCAACGACGGCGACCGGCAGATGGTCAAAATCCTCGCCGCGGTGCTGAGCGACGGGTTGCCCGCGGTCGAAGCGGCGTGCGCGCAGGCGCTCGCCGAGGGCGTTCATTCCGCCGATGTCGTTCTCAATATCCTGGCGCGTCGACGCGATCCGGGGCCGGCGGCCCCGATTCACACCCCGGCGGCGCTCCACCTGCGCCATTCGCCGGTCGCCGACTGCGCCCGTTACGACAGCCTCATAGGGCGTTCGGAAGAACGCCCGTCTTTGACGGGCTATGGGAGCGCCTGACGATGGAGCGAACCGACGTCCTCGATATGATGGGCGACCTCAAGCTCTACGGGATGAGGAGCGCCTATGACGAGACGCTGGCCACGGCGCTCAAGCGCAAGCATGAGCCCCAGCGCTCGCAGACAAGTGTACACAGTCTGCGCAAGCTTGACGGCGCGGCGATCTCCTGAAGGCCGAGATCTCGGAGAAGCAGGCTCGCTCGATCAAATACCAGCTCACGGTCGCCAAGCTGCCGCTCGCCAAGGACGTCGACGACTTCGCCTTCAAGGACACGCCGATCAACGAAGCGCTCGTGCGCGATCTCTCTGGCGGCGCGTTCATCGCCCAACAGCGCAACGTCGTCCTGGTCGGCGGAACCGGCACGGGCAAGACGCATCTGGCTATCGCCATCGCGCGCAGCTGCATCCGCGCGGGATCTCGAGGGCGCTTCTACACGACCGTCGATCTCGTCAACCAACTCGAGGCTCAAGCACGCGCTGGTCGCCAGGGACGACTTGCCGATTATCTCACCCGACTTCGTCATCCTCGACGAACTCGGCTATCTCCCCTTCGCCCAAGCCGGCGGGCAATTGCTGTTCCACTTGATCAGCCGCCTCTATGAGCGCACCTCGATCATCGTCACGACAAACCTCGCCTTCGGTGAATGGCCAAGCGTCTTCGGCGATCCGAAGATGACCACCGCGTTGCTCGACCGCCTCACTCATCACTGCGACATCGTCGAGACCGGCAACGAGAGCTGGCGCTTCAAGAACCGCGCCTGACCTTCAAGAAACCGCCCTTCGATAAACCCGCGCTCGCCCCGGCTGCGCAATCCCGACCAGCTCCGCCCGGGCGAGCGCTACCCTTAGCCCACTTCTGCGTCAGGGGGTCAAGCTTGGACGCCGATCGAGGGTCAAAGTTCAACGCCGATTGACAGTTGAACTCCTGTTCGAGCCCTCCTCCGACGATTTACGAGTGTAGATCGCGCAACGGACGCGGCCGCGAGCGGTCTGCAAGACCTGGCGTGACACCGACCGCGCGCGATCAGGGCGGGCATGATGATCAGCCATCGCCGCTCTCCGTTGCGCGTTGTCCGAGCAATTGAGCTTCGGTCTCACCCTCGCCGGCTCGGGTCCGCACCTCGACTGAAGGCTCGCGCCGTTTCGATGGCGCGGGGCCGCTCGCATCGCCCGAGTTGATCGTGGGAAGCGCGGCCGCTTCAGGAGCCGGAACGGCGTCCGAACCTGCCCCCGCACTCCGCTTCGTCAGCCCGAAGAATCTCGGCCCCGACCAATGCGCGCTGGTGATCTCGCGGGCGATCTGGGTCAGCGAGCGGTAGTGTCGCCCTTCGAACTCGAAGGCGTCGTCGAAAACCGTCACGACGTGGGTTCGTCTACGCCATTCCCGGACGAGCCTCGACCCAGGTTTCAAAGGGGATGCCTCTGGCGGCTTCGACCTCGTCTCCGCTGCGCTTGCAGTGCTCGCGGAAGGAGTCTCGACGGCCCCTCCCGCGAGGCTCTGCCGCGCCCATTTCGGCAACCCACCCAATTCGAGTTCCTGCACTTGGTGGGCGATGGCGCGTCGCAGCAGATCGGAACTGAGGCGCGGCGGCACCGAGCGACAGAGCCGCCGCCATTCCTCGCGCAGCGCGGCCCCGCCGAGATCGCGCAGCCGATCCAGGCGGGCCCGCAGAGCCGACTCGCTCGACGCGGAGCCTGCCGCGAACGTATTGGAGGGCGACGGACCGGCGTCGCCCGCCGCGTCGCGCGAGACCTTCACTTGGTCGCCCCGCCGTCGACTGCCGCGATCCGATAGACGGAAGCTCCATCACGCTCTCGGCGGCTTAGGCTCAGTGCATAGCCACGCCGCCGCAGGCCTGTCAGCGCCGCCCGCGTGGTATGGTCGAGCCAACCGGTCGCCGTCGTCAGTTCGCCGATCGTCGCGCCTGTTTCAGCGGAAAGCCGATCGACGACGTCCCCAAGCTTTGTGCCGGGAGGTGGCGCTCGCAGGCTCGTTGGGGAATCAATATCGCATGCCTTGCTTTCGCTCGTCTCTCCGGGAGCAAGGGTAGCCAGCGTCGACCTTCGAGTGGGGGCGCGCGGCAGCGGTTGCTCCGGTGCCGTCGCGATCGATGGACTCTCTGATCCTTGAGCCCCCTGCCCCGAAGCCGCGCCGGCCGCCTTGATGCCCATTGCCGTCAGCTTCAGTGCATACGCGACGCCGGTCGCCACATCCCTGCGCCAGACGGACGCGCCGTCGGGAGCCTTGACCTCCTTCGCCCAGCCGGCGCTGATCAACTTCGCGGCGAGCGACTTCGCCACCGCGCCCCGCGCGTTTCCCGGCGTCTACAAAAGTCGATCCTCGCGCGCCGCCGCGACGCAGCGTTTCGGACATCTTATTGACCATCTCACAAACCTTTCGCATCAGCAGGTCCGAATTCATCTCGGCCCCTCACTGACGCGAGCCCCGGATCGGCGCGCCTCGCCGGGGCTTCAGGTTCGCGGGCGCTCTGACGCCGTTCGCCTGCACGGACACTCACGCTCTGCTCGCGACGGAAAGCCAGTCCTTTCTGAGGGATGGCCACGATTATTGTACCGCTGGAAAGTCAAATCGAGGCCCAGCGCGCCTATCACGCAGGTGGCCTAATTCAAACGGCGAGACTTCCGGGTTGCAAACACGCGACACGAATGATCTTGAGTTCGAATCCCCTCAGCTCCACCAAGAAGTCCGCGCAAATCGACGTGATTTCCTAGTCGGCAGAATGGCACCACATTTCCGCGGCTTGTGGCGGCAGTAGTCGGTCTGCCAAGACCGTTCCACCGTCTCTGCGGCTCATTGGCGGCGCGTGCGGTCGAAAGTCTCTGGCCGCAAAATTCCGTTTCCAAGGTTGCTGTTTGCTACGTGCCCACCGCGCCCGATTTCGAACGACCCTTGGGGTTCGAACCTCGCCACTTTTAGCCGGGGCGGATGGATCAACTCGTCGCCGGAAGACCGACGAGCAAAGGCAGATCGCTCGTTACGCCTGCGCTGGCGCCCGGAGTAGTCCGAGCGTGCGCCTCTGATCCGGCCAGGCCATCGGCAGGCCGACGAGACGCTGGAGGCCAAAGCCGCGGGGCAGGCGTCCTTCAACTGCCGCCTTGACGATTTCCGGCGCGAGAAAAGCGAGCGACAGGGCCATCCGGATCGAACGCAGAGTCCTGCCCTCCCGCGCAGCGAGCGACTCCAAAGACAGGCGGGGATCGGAGAGAAGTTCGTCAAGCCAACGGTGCGCGTCGCGGAGGGCTTCGATTAGGATGGCGCGCGCCTTGGGCGGGATCGGGCGGCCATAGGTCTTCGCCTCATCTGCTCCGTGGAGGATCTCGCGCTTGCGATAGGGTGACGGCCGCGTCCAGGGAAGCGTCAGAATCCTCGCGCTGTCGCTTCCATCCGCAACCTCTGACAGGTGGATTCGGATGGCTGTGTTGCCGACCACGACACGATCAATCAGGTTGCGAATGTCGGCCAGCGAGGCCTCGAAGGAGGATAGTTTACCCACAGCCTCAACGACCCGCTCTTCGACATCAGCCGGAACGCGAACGACTGATCCCGCATTGCTCTTGTCACCTCGCAGAGCCGCCTGCGAGACATGACAACGCCAGCGCTTGGACCCCCTTCCTAGCCCAGGTCCGGCTCATTCGGTTGCCGCCGTCATCATAGAGCTTGCCTGCGAGCAGCGCATCGGACGATTGGCGCGTTCTCTTAGTCGTCGCAGCGCCCAGATGATCGCGCAGGCTTTGCTGGACCTCGTCCCACAGGTCTAGAGCAATTTCCGCTCATGTTGCATCGTATCCTGCGGCGGCAAGATAGTTTGCGCATTCTTGTGGGGTGAAGCGGCGCAGGGCGTCGGCGATGGCTTGCCAGAGGTCTGGGATGGTTCGCGCTGCGGCGGCGCGCAGTAGACCCTTGAGCGTGGCGAACGCCATTTCGATGGGATTGAAGTCGGGACTGTAAGGGGGCAGGTATCGCAAGCTCGCGCCGGCAGCCTCGATCGTCTGTCTGACGCCATGGACCTTGTGGGCGGGCAGATTGTCCATGATCACGATGTCGCGCGGCCGCAACTCGGGAACGAGCGCCTGTTCGACATAGGCGAGAAAGGCCTCGCCGTTCATCGGGCCATCGAGGACCATGGGCGCAGCGATGCCGTCGTAACGCAGCCCGGCGGTGAAGGTGGTGGTTTTCCAATGGCCATGGGGCGCGGCATCGCTCGCCCCTGGGCGCACGACCATAAAGGCGCGCCATCTTGGTGTTCGCGGCGGTCTCGTCGATGAAGACGATGCGCGTCGGAAGGTTCAGAGCGACTTCGACCCCGCCACGCTTGGCGCGATCATGAGCTCGTACTTCGGTGGACGCTCGGAGATTCATATTCGTCGCACCGTCGTTCCGACGCTCCACTGCGACTTCGCCTCAATGTTACCCAACTGTACGCACGCTCATGAGTCTGTGGCGGTTCGTTATCGCGCAGGGCGTGACGGAGGAGGACGCGACGGTTGAGACGCAGACTGTCGATTTCCACGGAGATTTGACCCGGGATTTCCATTGAGAACTGACCCTGCTTGATGATGGTTTCGGGGTCAGGGGTTCGTCAAGTTGCGAGATTGCTCCTTTGCGGGTTTGGCGGCTTTCGCCGAGCTGTTCTTGAAGCGGAAGCTGTCATTGCCGGTTTCGAGGATATGACAGCGGTGGGTGAGACGATCGAGTAGCGCGGTGGTCATCTTCGGGTCGCCGAACACGGCGGCCCATTCGCCGAAGCTGAGATTGGTGGTGATGATGGCGCTGGCGCGCTCGTAGAGCTTGCTCAGCAGATGGAACAGCAAGGCGCCGCCGGAGGCGCTGAACGGCAGGTAGCCAAGCTCGTCGAGGATGACGAGATCGGAGAGGGCAAGTCGCGCCGCGATCTGGCCGGGTTTGCCCTGAAGCTTCTCTTGTTCGAGAGCATTGACGAGTTCGACCGTAGAGAAGAACCGGACGCGCTTGCGGTGGTGCTCGATGGCCTGGACGCCGATTGCGGTGGCCAGATGCGTCTTGCCCGTGCCGGGGCCGCCCACCAAGACGACATTGTGGGCGTCCTCCAGGAACTCGCAGCGATGAAGCTGACGTGTGAGCGCCTCGTTGACCTCGCTGCTGGCAAAGTCGAAGCCGGCCAGGTCGCGATAGTTCGGAAAGCGGGCCGCTTTGAGCTGATAGGCGGTTGACCGCACCTCTCTGTCGGCCGTCTCCGCCTTTAGGAGCTGCGACAAGATCGGCAGCGCCGCCTCGAAGGCCGGCGAGCCCTGCTCGGTCAGCTCGCCGACGGCCTGCGCCATGCCGTGCAT
>DASXES010000124.1:0-16041 GCA_036489975.1 Roseiarcus sp. | reverse complement strand
CCAGGAGATCCGGTATTTCATCGCCTCGGCTCCCCTCACGCCCGAGCGCGCCGCACAGGCCATCCGCAATCATTGGGGCGTCGAAAGCCTGCACTGGGTCCTCGACGTTGTCTTCAAGGAAGACCAGTCCCGCCTGCGCCGGCTACGGCGCCCAGAACATGGCGCTCGTTCGCCGCCTCGCGTTCAACATGATCCGGGCCGGAAAAGGACGCTACTCCATCAAAACGGGCCGAAAGATGATCGCGATGTGGGTCGTCGCCTCCATGCGAACCGCTACTCCTTGCCCAGTCGCCTGATCGCCTTCGCGAATTGCCCGCGCTCCGGCACGAGCAGGCGCCCGAGCTTAATCAACGCCTGTCTCTGCTTGTTGTTGAGACCCGCGTACAAAGGCTTCGCGGCTTCGACGATCTTCTCGAGATTGGCCTGGCTCTGCTCGAGCCGATCCGCCTTCGCCGTGTTGCGATCCATTGGCGACAGCTTCCTGTCTTGCTCCTTTTGCAGCGCGAGTACGCGCGCAGTCTCGGCGTCCTTGACCGCCGATTCAAACGGGCCCCAGTCCTTTTCCTGGTCCGCGGTCAGCCGAAGACTGGTCTTTAGGCCCTTGAGCTGGGAGTCGATGCCCACCTCCGCCCAATGCCGCACCTCCTCGGCGCGGGTCGGCTTCGCGTCGCTCTGGGCGGGAGCCGTGTCGCTCTGCGCGGCGGCGGTGAGGGAGAAACCACAAGCGGAGAGCGCGGCTGCGGCGGTCACGGCGGCAAGCATCCTACGCAGAGGGCGTTCCATCCCAAGCCTCCAATGGTTTCGGTCCAGTCTATTCGGGTTGGGACGGAATGGACAATGCCTCGCCGGCTCTGGTCCCTGACGGACAGCCCCGTCGCCATAGAATGGGGGCACGCGCGACGGAGCGCGAGGCGCGCTCGCGTCTTGTCGGACGGCGGCCCGTTCACGACAGGCGCCATGCCGGAGTCCTTAATTCGGGCCATCCAGGGCCAGAATAGCCAATGCCGACAAAGCGGGGCGAGTCGCCGCCCGTTCGTCAGCGCGCCGAGCGAGAGGCGGCGGGATCTACCGATAGGCCGCGCCGCTTGCGACCGGCTCGGTCCCGTGCGCGAGTGCTCGTCTCGCCGCCTCGGACGCCAGCAAAGGAATCCCTGATGATCGTCGTCTTCGACATCGGCAACGTGCTCGTGCGCTGGAATCCGCGCAACCTCTTCCGCAAGACCATGAACGACGAAGCGCGGATGGAGCGGTTCCTGGCCGCGGCGCTATCAATGGATTTCGTTTCCCTCACCGACATCGCCGCCGACTTCTCGCAGGCGGTGGCGGAGCGCGCCAAAGCCTTTCCCGAATTCGCCCGCGAGCTTCGTCTCTTCGACGAGCGGTGGATCGAAACCATCGGCGGACCGATCGAGGAGAATGTCGCGCTGCTACGACGCCTCAAGGGCGCCGGGCGTCCGGTCTATGCGCTGAGCAACTTCGCCACAGTCAAGTTCGCGGTCGCGCGTCAGATGTTTGACTTCCTCAACGAGTTCGACCACGCGGTGATCTCAGGCCATGTCGGCGCGGCGAAGCCGGATCGGCGCATCTTCGAGATCCTGTTCGAGCGCGTCGGCAGACGGCCGCAGGAACTCCTGTTCGTCGACGATTCGATAAGCAACATCGAGACGGCGCGGGCGCTTGGCATGCCGGCCATCCACTTCACCGCCGCCGTCGACCTGGAGCGCGAACTCGCCGCCCATAACGCCCTGCCCTGACGCCGACCGCCCCGGCGCGCTCGGCGAAAGCCCGGCGCCGTATCGCTTCGCTTTTGAACATCTATCCGACCATTCGCGAGACCAACGCCTTCTCGAAGCCCCGCGTTTCGACGCCGCGCAAAACGCGCGGAGTGACAGGGCGCTTAATACCAGGACTCGATGATCGGAACCGATCATCGACTTAACCGCCGAAGCGCGCGAATGCGCGCCCGCGCTGCCGCGCTCAAACAGAACGGGTTTAAGCCGTCGCCGGGCCGGATCGGGGGCGCAGGCTCGCTACGACCGGGCTCCAGGGGGAGGCTTGTGCAACGGGTCCTCGCGCTGGGCGAGGCGGCCGCATGGTCTCATGGCTTCATGCCTGCCTCATCGGTTTTTACAACCGCCGCGCGAGTTCGCTGCAAGCAAAGCCAAACAAATTCCAAGCAAAAATGCTTTTTATGCTTGGATTTGTTTGGTGGAATCTGGACTTTTCAAAGGGTTACAGGGGAAAAAACAAAAATAATTTCCCGGCTCCAAACTCGCGCTACGGGTTGTAGCTCTGCGGGTTTTTAGGCAAAGTTTCTCCTTCTGGCGTGCGCGGCGGCACCAAGCTTGAATTGGTTCTATTAATCAGAATAATACTCTCACTTTCTGTTTTTGTCAACTCAATTCGCTGATGACGGCAAATCCTGTCTTATACCAAGACTCGCCGATTAGAACCGGTGGGCCATTCGCGCGTTCCGATGGACATGATGCGCCAAGGTTGATCGATGAGCTTGTTCCAGGCGTCGCAGCCGTGATCGAGGATGTCGTCGAAGGATTTGAAGATCCGGTTCGAGAGCCAGTTTTCGCCCATGAACCGCCAGATGTTTTCTTGGGGATTCAGTTCGGGACACTTGAGCCGGGCAACGCGATGAGCGTGATGGTGGCGGGGGGACGTTCAATCCGCCGGAGAGACGCCATCCGGCCTGATCGACGAGGATCGCGGCGTGTGCGCCGGGCGCGATTTGCGTGGGCGATCTCGGCCAGGTGAAGATTCATCGCCTCGGTGTCGCAACGCGGCATGACGAGCGCGGCGCCCTTGCCTTCCTCCGGACAGATCGCGCGCCCGCGTCATAGTCATCCCGAAGACCAATCGCTGCCGCCATGGCGAACCAAAATTCAGCCGATTCGGGAATCCCCCATCCGTGAGCCTGCCTCAACGAGGACTGGTATAACCCATTGGAATCGCCCGCGCGGCGCCAGAAGTGGCGCCCTCATCCCTCGGCCGTCGCAGCGAGCATCCGGAAAGTAAAAAGCGGCCCAAAGGCGCGCGCCGGCTTCCTCCTCAGTCCCCTTTCAACCCTCCAGCCTCCGGCCGTCCCTCCCGCACATGAACCACGGCGGTCGCGTCGGCATGGAGGCGCCGCCAGCCCGGCTCCCGGTCGAGCGCGGCGACCGCGCGGCTGTCGGGTGGGAAGATTGTCCAGGCGATATCGTAGCGCCTGAGCGTGCTTTCGAGCGTTTCGCGGTCGCCACTCTGGAGCTTGTCGTAGAGGCTCAGCATCCTGTCGCCATAGAGCTCCACGCGGGCGTCGATGAAGGGCCGCACGTGCATGAAGATGAGATAGCCGCCGAACGAATAGCCGTTGAGCACGGGCTTGCGTCTGAGGTCGGGCGGAACCGCGCCTAGCGCCGAGATCGGCGCGGCGGCGCCATCGGTTCGCTCGATCGGCGCCATGAGCCGCGCGCCCGCGATCGGCAGCCCCGCCACAAGGGTGGCGGCCAGCGCGATGCGCGCGACACGCACACGCTCCTCGCTAATCGCCCCGGCGCCGATCGCCGCCGCGATCGGCCGCGCCAGCAACATCGGTGCGATAATCCCCACCAAGACCTGATGGCGCGAATGCTGCAGAGCCATGGCGACGAGCACGACGATCACCGCGGCGCGGATCGGCGGCATGGCGAACGGTCGGGTCAGCGTCAGGCCCAGCAGCGTCAACAGCGCCAGTTCCATCGTTCCGACATGGCTGAAGTCCTGCGGCCGCCATTCGCTGATGCGCGACAGGTTCTCGACCGACATGAGGCGGAACGGAAAGAGGAGCGCCTCGATTCCGTAGGGATTGATGAGCGCGGCGGTGAGCGCGGCGAGAGCGAACGTGGCCCAGCCGCGCGCGGCCTTAAGACGCGCTCCGGCCGACGCCTCCGTCACCGCCTCGAGCGCAAAAGGCCCAATCAGCGCGAGGCCGAAGATGAAGCCGCCGTGCAGGTTCGCCCACGCCGTCATCAGCGCGGCGAACCCGAGCGGGGGCGCACGATTGCGATTGCGGGCGCCGATGAGCCCGGCGCTCCACACGGCCGCGAGCGGAAGCGCCAACACATGGGGCCGCGCAAGCAGGTTCGCGGTGACCAGCGAGAGGCCGATTGCAACGGCCCCGATCAGCGGCGCGCCGCGAAGCTCGCGCGCGGCGGTCAACCCCACGATCAACGCGGCGATCGCGACGGCTGCGCCCGTCAACAACGCGACGCCGCTCCACCCGCCTGCGCGGAACACAAGCGCCAGTAGAACTTCCGCCAGCCATTCATGTGCGGTCCATGGCGCGCCAGCCATCGAATAGCTGAACGGATCGGCGCGCGGCGGGCCCCCGTGGGCGAGGATCCATTCGCCGCTCGCCACATGCGACCATGTGTCGCCATCGCCAAGCACCTGGGGCGAGAAGACGGCGAGCGTGAACAGAAAGATCGCGACCACGGCCAGGCCCAGCCCGGAGAGTCGCGCCTCGGCTGCGTCATCGCTCGCGGAGCGGACAAACGGCAAGGCGAAGGACATCGCCCAAGCTTGTCAAAGCCGCAATAACGCCACGTTAAATCAGGAGCATTGGGAACGTGACGCGCGTTACGGATCGTGACGCAAATCGCCCGTGGTCACTTGGCTGGCGCCCCCCCTCGGCGGTCCTATCGTCCGCAGAGCGCGCCCGATGCGAAGCCGCCGCTCTGTTCCGCGGACGCGTAGCTGCTGCCGGAGCAAAGGGAAGAATCGCCCGCGCAGAGCGAGGCGAAATTGACCGGCGTCGAGGTCAGGCTCGCCTGGTCCGCGCCTCCCGATCTCTTGACCTGCGCGGTTTGACCGACGTTTGTCATGTCGACGCATTCGCAGCGCGCTCCGCCACGGCCGCCAGCGGACCTGGCGCAGTTCCGGGCCTGCTGCTCGAAGGTGATCCCGGGCCGACGCGGGCAGACGATCGCCTGCCCCTCGACCAGGGTGACGCGGGTCAGCGCGCTCTGCACGCGAATGTCTAGAACGGTGCCTCGCACGCCAATGGCGGCGGTCGGGGTCGAGATGGTGTAGGCCTTCTTGTCGAGCGCGCCGGTGGTGAACCGGAAGACGCCTTTGGCCAGATTGACGGTCATTTTCTGCCCGTTCGATTCGCCAACGTAGACGAACTTGTCGAGCGTCACCCGCGAGATGGGGCCGACACCGAGATTGGTCGAATCGAGGAAGACGAGCTTCGCCGTCGAATCCGCGCCCGTGCGCACGATCTCGTTGCGATAGACCGAGTCACCGGTCGCGAGCGGCCTTATGGCGCCGCCGAGGTCACGGGTGACCTCATTGTGGGCGACGGTGGTCGATCCGATGTGCTCCTGCGCCCCGGCTCCCCCTACGCCGGCGGCGAACAGATAAAGCGTAAACAAGATCGATCGCCAATGGCGCAAGTGCGGAAAGCCCTATCGCGCGAGCAACCCTCGCCCGCTGTTCGACGTCATCATTGAGCCAAAACCCGCCGAGTCAAGCCAATTCACGCCGCTGGACATGCCATTGCGGCGCCACGACCCTGGATCGGTCCAGCACGGCGACGACTGGGGCCTTGATGTCCAGACAGTTGGATCGAGAACGACGCGGACTAATGCGCGACTCAGTTATTTAGTCCGTCATGCTGGCGGAGACGGAGGGATTCGAACCCTCGATAGAGCTTTACAACCCTATAACGGTTTAGCAAACCGCCGCCTTCAGCCTCTCGGCCACGTCTCCCGCTCGAGCGCGCGGCGCGAGGTATGCCCGACGCATCCGTCCATTGCAAGCGTGCTCGCCGGTCAAGCCATAGTCGAGCCTGGCGCGGTGTTGGTGGAGCGATTGGGGCCGCGGCGAACTCGCAGGCCCGCCGCCTGACAGGAGCAAGCCTACGATACGCTCCGGCGGTGTCGACGCAGTGGAGCATCGTTCAGGCTGCGGATATGAAGGATCGCTTCCGCCCGTTCTGGCGCCGGACAATGACTCGGGTTGGCACAGGTATCGCGACCACGCGCTCAGTCCCTCACCGGGCCTCGCCAAGCAAAGGGCGACGGGGCTTGCCGCGCCGAACCTGCGCTTTACGCCTCACACCGCTCGCCATGCCGCTGCGTGGCGTCGAACAAGAACCGCACCGCCTCAAACGCGAAACACGAACAGGCTGATCAGGCGAGGCCGGACCGCCGACGGCCGGACCTGATCAGCCGATACGCCGGAACGCGCAAACCGATTAGGCGGCCGGCGACGCGTCTGACGATGGGGTCGGCATTGGCATCGCTTTCTTGCGCTTTGCCGGCGCGCGCTTGGCGGCGACCTTGCGGGCCGACTTCTTCGCGGCGGCTTTCTTCACCGCACCTTTGCGCGTGGCCTTCTTGGCGACGACCTTGCGGGCGGACTTCTTCGCGGGGGCTTTCTTCACCGCACCTTTGCGCGCGGCCTTCTTCGCGACGACCTTGCGGGCGGACTTCTTCGCGGGCTTCTTGGCGGCGGACTTCTTCGCCGTTTTCTTGGTAGCAGCTTTCGGCATGTATCACGTCCCTCTCATTCGTCTGCTTGCAGCGCGAATTAACGCACCATGCAGATGCGGTGCGAACGTACATTCGTTTTGATTTCGCGCAAGCGTTGCACACGCGCGCAACACGCGCCGAACGCCGTGACTATCGAATTATCGCGCGCACTCGACCCTTTGATCATCCCTCGACAACAGCGCTCGCACGCGACGTCGACGCAAGCGCCGCGCTGTAGGGGCTTGCGCGAGAAGATCGGAGCCGCGGTCGGCGCAGGCCCACACGTTTCCTGCTCAGCCCATATTTTATAGGCGCCTCCGAGGATCGTCGTTGCTCATGCAAAAGCGATTCATCGCGGTGAGGGATGCGCGCGAGAGCGAAGGATGCGAGATCGGTGACCAAGACGAGCGTATCAAATCGAAACGGCGAGCATGTTCATCGCAATCGAATTTTTCTTCGTCGCCGCGATCAAATTTTTGTCGATGAGATGCTGCAACCAACGACTTCGCCGCGCGAATCGCTCCGAGAACCAGGTGATTCGCAGCGCGAATCGCATCGATCGTTACACACCAAGACGCTTCTTGAGTGCGTCGCTCACCGCTTGCGGATTGGCTTTGCCACCCGTCGACTTCATCACTTGACCCACAAACCAACCCAACATGCCGGGCTTCGTCTTGGCCTGTGCGGCCTTGTCGGGATTGGATGCAATGACGGCGTCGACGGCGCTGTCGATTGCGCCAACGTCGGTCACCTGGCGCAGACCATGCGCTTCGACGAGCGCGCGCGGATCGGCGCCGCGATCATCGGCGAACAATCGGACGAGCAGATCCTTGGCGATCTTGCCGGAGATGACGCCCTCGCCAATGAGATCGACGAGGCTCGCCAGCGACGCCGCGCTCAAGCCTGCGTCGATCACTGCGACGCCCTGCGTGTTGGCCTGCGCCGCGACATCGCCCATCAGCCAGTTGGCGACCGCCTTCGCGTCGCGCTTTGCGCCGCCCTGGTTGACAGCGTCCTCAAAGAAATCAGCCGTCTCCCGCTCGGCGACCAGAATCGAAGCGTCGTAGGGAGAAAGGCCGTAATCGCCCATGAAACGCGCCCGTTTGGCGTCCGGCAGCTCCGGTAGATCGGCGGCCAGAGCCTCGATAAGAGCCTCGTCGAGTTCGAGCGGCAAGAGGTCGGGGTCGGGGAAATAGCGGTAGTCGTGCGCCTCTTCCTTGGAGCGCAACGAGCGCGTTTCGCCGCGCGCCGGATCGAACAACCGCGTCTCCTGCTCGACGACGCCGCCGTCCTCGATAAGCGCGATCTGCCGCCGCGCCTCGGTCTCGATCGCCTGGCCGATGAAGCGAATGGAATTGACGTTCTTGATCTCGCAGCGTGTGCCGAGCGCGGCTCCGGGACGGCGCACCGAGACGTTGACGTCGGCGCGCAGGTTACCCTTCTCCATGTCGCCGTCGCTCGAGCCGATGTAGCGCAAGAGGGTGCGCAATTTGCTGACATAGGCCTTGGCCTCTTCGGCTGAGCGCATGTCGGGCCTGGAGACGATCTCCATCAGCGCGACCCCGGAGCGGTTGAGGTCGACGAAGCTCATCGTCGGAGACTGGTCGTGCAGCGACTTGCCTGCGTCCTGCTCCAAGTGCAGGCGCTCAATCCCGATCCTGATCGAATGGTCCGGGGTCAGATCGACATGGATCTCCCCCTCCCCGACGATCGGGCTTTTGTACTGGGAGATCTGATAACCCTGCGGCAGGTCTGGATAGAAATAGTTCTTGCGGTCGAAAGTCGACCGGCGATTGATCCTGGCCTTGAGGCCAAGGCCGGTGCGCACGGCCTGCGCCACGCATTCGCGGTTGATGACCGGCAGCATGCCCGGCATCGCGGCATCGACGAGCGAAACGTGCGAGTTGGGCTCGCCGCCGAACGCCGTTGAAGCGGCGGAAAACAACTTGGAGCGCGAGGTCACCTGGGCGTGGACCTCGAGACCGACGATCACTTCCCAATCGCCGGTCGCGCCCTTTATAAGCTTCGCGCTCGCCCTGTCTGTCGCCATGCTGGTCACTCTGCTCTCGTCCGAGGTCCGCGCGGATCTTGGCGCCAGCGCCTCATGACCACCACGGCTCCGGAAGCGCCATCGGGCCGGCCGACTGCTCGATCGTCGCGCCGAGTGCGAACAGCGTCTCCTCATCGAACGGACGGCCGATGAGCTGCAGCCCAAGGGGCAGGCCATCGCTCGACAAGCCCGCGGGCGCGACGAGTCCCGGCAAGCCGGCCATGTTGACGGTCACGGTGAAGATGTCGTTGAGGTACATTTCGACCGGATTGTCCGAACTCTTCTCGCCGATCCCGAAGGCGGCGGATGGCGTGGCGGGGGTCAGGATCGCGTCGACGCCATCGGCGAACGCGCGCTCGAAGTCGCGCTTTATAAGCGTGCGGATTTTCTGCGCCCTCACATAATAGGCGTCGTAATAGCCGGCGGAGAGGACATAGGTGCCGATCATCAGGCGCCGTCGTACTTCCGTCCCGAAGCCCCTGGCGCGCGTCTTCTCGTAAAGCTCAGCGATGTCGCCGCCCGGTTCTCGCAGGCCGTACCGCACGCCATCGTAGCGGGCGAGATTGCTCGAGGCTTCAGCGGGCGCCACTATATAATAAGCAGGCAGCGCGTAGGGCGTGTGCGGAAGGCTGACGTCAACAATGCTCGCGCCCGCGGCGCGAAGCCATTCGGCGCCGCGCGCCCACAAAGCGTCGATCTCGCTGCTCATGCCCTCGAGGCGGTATTCCTTCGGCACGCCGATCTTCATGCCTTTGACCGAGCGCCCGACCGCCGCTTCGTAGTCCGGAACGGGAGACGGCGAGCAAGTGGAATCCTTCGGGTCAGGTCCGGCCATCGAGCGCAGCATGATGGCGGCGTCGCGCACGGTCCGCGCCAACGGTCCCGCCTGATCGAGCGACGAGGCAAAGGCGACCATGCCGTAGCGTGAGCAGCGGCCATAGGTCGGCTTGATCCCGACGATGCCGGTGAAGGCTGCGGGCTGACGGATGGAGCCGCCGGTGTCGCTAGCGGTCGCGGCGAGACAGAGGCGCGCGGCGACAGCCGACGCAGAGCCGCCCGAAGAGCCGCCGGGCGTCAGCAAACCGCGCTTCTCGGAACTCAGCGCCGCTGCGCGCGCTCTGTCGCGACTCCAGTTCGGCGGCAGCCATGGCGAAGCGACGGGCCCGTAATAGGACGTCTCGTTCGAGGAGCCCATGGCGAACTCGTCCATATTGAGCTTGCCCAGCATCACCGCGCCGTCGCGCCACAAATTCGTGGTGACGGTTGATTCGTAAGGCGGCTTGAAGCCGTCGAGGATATGGCTGCACGCTTGGGTGTGGACCCCTTTGGTGGCGTAAAGATCTTTGACGCCGATCGGGAGCCCTTCGAGCGGACCCGCCTCGTTCCTGGCCAGGCGCGCGTCGCTGGCTTCAGCCATTCGCAGGGCCTTGTCCGCGGTGACGGCGACAAACGCGTTGAGCCCCGCACCGCGCTCAATCGCCTCGAGATGCGCCGCGGCGATCTCGCGGCTGGAGATCGCCCGAGACTTGAGACGATCGCGCGCCTCGGCGAGCGTGAGCGTGGTCAGATCGGTCAAAATGGATCCTTGAAGGCGAGCGTCCGGCCTCGGCAGGTCACTCAATCACTTTGGGAACAACAAAGAAGCCGTCCTCGGTCAGTGGGGCGTTGGCGAGGACCAAGGGCGCAATATCACCGTCGGCGACAACGTCGTCGCGCATCGGCAGCCGCATCGGAACGACCGACGTCATCGGCTCGACGCCGTCGACGTCGACCGCATCGAGGGCCTCGACGAACTTGAGAATGGCGTTGATCTCGCCTTGCAGACGCGGAATCTCAGCCTCGCTCACAGCGATGCGCGCGAGATGCGCGATGCGTCGTACGGTGTTGAGATCGACGGACATCCAAAGCTCTCAAAACACATGGGAACGTGGGGCGCGCCCCTATACATCGCCAAGTTTTGGCTGGCAAACAGCGATCGAGACGCGCACGCGACGGATCGATCGCGCGCGACGCCGTTGGTCGACTGGCTCGTCGCCCAGTGATAGGCCGGTCACGCCAATGCCTCATCCGATCGCAATCGAAGATCTCGCTGTCAGCCTTCCGCCGAAGGCGCGCCTGATCGGCGTCGACCTTGGCTCGAAAACCATCGGCCTTGCGATCTCCGATGTCGAACGGCGCATAGCCTCGCCGCTCCGCACCTTGCAGCGTGGCCCGTTCGGCATGAACGCCGAGGCTCTGACAGCGATCTTTTCCGAATTCGGCGTCGTCGGAATCGTCCTCGGGCTGCCGCTCGATCTCGACGGGCGCGACAACCCGCGCGCGCAATCGACGCGAGCTTTCGCACGCAACCTCTCGGCGCGAACCAGTTTGCCGATCGTACTGTGGGATGAGCGGTTCTCCACCGCCGCCGTAACCCGGTCGCTCATCGCCAGTGACGTTTCGCGCGCCCGGCGGAAGCAGGTGGTCGACAAGATGGCGGCGGCTTACATTCTGCAGGGCGCCCTGGACCGTCTTGGCGGTCTCGCCCGCCCATAAACCGGCCGCTCACCGATTTTTCCACCTTTTGGTGCTCTTCTCAACATTATTGTGGAAGCGCCGGCTCGCCAATATTGGGGGAGAAGACTTGTTTTTGAATGGAAAATGGGCGTCTCATAGGTCGCAATCAAGGCAAGCCCGAATCAACGCGACCCGCGCGTGGAGGAGGGGTTTTCGAGCGAGCGGGCATCAAGGGAAGGCGTCAGCCTCGCTTTGCTGCATGGGACAGTTGTATCGGATGGCCGAGGAAATAGGTTTCCCAAGACGGAAACGCGGAGAGCGTGGGAGACTCGAAAAGAGCGCTTCCGCAAGACCGCTGAAAAAAGCTGATCCGTCTGGTGGGGCCGTGACGCGGGAAGCGCTTGATGTCGCGCGCTATATCACGGACATGACCGCCCAGCTCGAGGCTATGGCGATCGCGGCGCGCCTTGATCTGCTCGGTTATTTCCTCGGGATGGCTAAGGCCGAAAGCGAAATCTATGTTCGCACGAGCGCCGTTGCCGAGGCCGAGCGTATGGAGGAGGAATCCTTCGAGCCCGCGGACGGGTTGCCTCAACAGAGCAATTCCTTCGAATGAGAAATCCCTAACGGTCACGTTTCGCTGGGGCTGGTGCGCAGTGCGACGCGGTCCCCTGAATATTCGAGGCGCCCAGCGAGTTCGAGTTCCAGCAGCGCCACCCGCACGGCGCGCGCCGAAGCGTTCGCGGCCCGCGCCAATTCGTCGAGCGTGATTGGCGAAGGACCCAGCAAGGCGACAATCCGTTCACGCGCGGCCTCGCTTTCGCCGCCGATCCTGTAAGGCGCTCCGCTGACGTCGTCGAATTCGTCGCCAAGGCTCGTTCGAGGCGTCGATGCCGGATCGACTCCATAGAGCGCCTGTTCCCCCCACAGCGGTTCGCCAAGCTCGCCGCCCGCCTCGCGCATTGAGGTAAGATCGCTCGCGCGTATTGGCTCGAGCGCGGTCAACACGTCGTCCGCGCCAGTGCAGATCGACGCTCCCTGCTTCAGGAGATCGTTGGTTCCTTCGGCGCGAGGATCGAGGGGGGAACCGGGCACGGCGAAGACCTGACGGTTCTGATCGAGCGCGAATCTCGCCGTGATGAGCGAGCCGGAGCCCCGCGCCGCCTCGACCACCACGACGCCCAAGGCGAGTCCCGACACGATGCGATTGCGGCGCGGAAAATCTCGCCCACGTGGCTCCCATTCGATCGGCATCTCCGAGACGACCGCGCCGGCTTCGACCATGCGCTCCATCAAGGGTACAGCTTCGTTGGGATAGGGCTTTGCATGCCCGCCGGCGAGCACCCCGACGCCGCAGGTTTCCAGGCTCGCGAGATGAGCGCGCTGATCGATCCCGCGCGCCAGCCCTGACACGATGACGTAACCGGCCTGTCCCAAGCCACGCGCCAGCCGCTCGGCAAAAGTCAGCCCTGCGGCGGACGCGTTGCGGGAGCCCACGATCGCGACCGCCGCCTTGCGGAGCGCCTCCGCGCGGCCCCGGAGCGCTAGAATCGGCGGTGCGGAGTCGATCTCCTGCAGCGCCGGCGGGTAGTCCGGCTCGCCCAGCGCGACAAAGCGCACGCCAAGCTTGCGCGCGGCGATAAGCTCCTTCTCTATCTCCTCCGTCAAGGCGACGCGGATGGCGCGCTTGGAGCCGCCGCGCCGGGCGAGGTCCGGCAGCGCGTCCAACGCCGCCCGGGCGCCGCCGCAATTGGTGATGAGCGCGCGAAATGTTCGCGGACCCACATTCTCGGACCGTAGCAGCCGCAGCCAATCGAAGCGCTGCTGATCCGTAAGGCGCAACTCAGGCTTGTTCGCCATCCACTCTAGTTTTTCTGCCCGATCTTCGATTCGGAGCCGTTGAGAAGGCGAACGATGTTGGCGCTATGCTTAAACCAGATCAGCGCCGACAGCGCGGCGAAGACCAGCGCCGCGCCGCCCTCTCCGATCGCCGCCATGGCGATCGGAGAAGCAGCCGTCGCCGCCAGCGCCGCCGCCGAGGAATAGCGGGTCAATGCTGCGACCGCGAGCCAGACGAGAGCGAACACGACCGCCGCCGGCCAGGCCAGGCCAATGAGACCGCCGAGATAAGTCGCAACGCCCTTGCCGCCCCTAAACTTGAGCCAGACCGGATACATATGACCGAGGACCGCGCCTGCCGCCGCCGCGAGCGCCGTGGGCGGTCCGAACGCCCACCAGGCCAGAACGACGGCCAGCGTCGCCTTCAGGGCGTCGAACACGAGCGTCGCGGCCGCAAGCCCCTTGCGGCCGGTGCGCAAGACGTTGGTCGCGCCAATGTTCCCCGAGCCGATCGAACGCAGATCGCCCGCCCCGAACAGCTTCGTCAGCAGGAGTCCGAAAGGAATTGACCCGAGACAGTAGCCGAGCGCCAGCGCCAACGCTCCGCCGTAAGAAACCCCGACCATGCGCGCTTCCAGCCGACGCGAAAACCAAAGCTTTCGATCAGACTATTCGTGCGCGACCCGCCCGGCAACCAGAGTCATCTTGACCCGGCCCTCAAGCCGGGCGGCGTCGAAGGGCGTGTTGCGACAGCGCGAATGGAGCGAACCCGGATCGAGCACATAGGGCTCGTCCGGATCGAAGCGGATGACGTCCGCCGGCGCGCCGACCGACAGCCTGCCGACCGGGAGACGCAGGATCTCCGCGGGCCGCGCAGTCATCGCCCGGATGAGGCGCGGCAGCGAGATATGTCCGCCCGTAACGAGGCGCAGGCTCGCCGACAGCATCGTTTCGATTCCAATCGCGCCCGCCTCAGCTTCCGCGAACGGCAGCCGCTTGGTGTCGACGTCCTGCGGATCGTGGTCGGAACAGATGACGTCGATGAGGCCGGCGCTCAAGGCTTCGACGAGCCCCAAGCGCTCGTCCTCGGCGCGCAGCGGAGGCTTGAGTTTGAGAAACGTGCGATAGTCGCCGACATCGAGCTCGTTCAGGGTCAGGTGATTGACCGACACGCCGCAGGTCGCCCGCAGGCTTGCCTCACGCGCCCGCGCCATCGCCTCAAGCGACAGCCGGTTCGAGATCAGCGCGGCGTGATAGCGGGCGCCGCTCAGCGCGACCAGACGCAGATCGCGCTCGAGCACGATCGTCTCCGCTTCGCGCGGAACGCCCGGCAGGCCGAGCCAGCTCGCGCGTAATCCCTCCGCCATGACGCCCTCGCGGCTTAACGATCGGTCGTCGCAGACCGGCGCGACAAGCGCGTCGAAGTCGCGGGCGTAAGTCATCGCGCGGCGCATGGTGAGCGCGTCGGCGATCGAACGGGCCCCGTCGCAGAAGGCGATCGCGCCCGCCTCCGCGAGCAGACCGATTTCGGCGATCTCCTCGCCTTTGAGTCCCTTGGTCAGGGCTGCGGCGGGGTGAATCCGGATCCTGGCGTCCTCGCGCGCGCGCCGCAGGACGAAGTGGACGACCGCGGGATCGTCGACCGGCGGATTGGTGTCGGGACGCATGACAAGCGTGGTCACGCCGCCTGCGGCGGCGGCGGCGCTGGCGCTGGCGATGGTCTCGCGATGCTCGGCCCCGGGCTCGCCGACAAAAGCGCGCATGTCGACAAGGCCTGGCGAAACGACGTCGCCCTCGCAGTCGACGACCCGCGCCTCTTCGGGCAGCTGGTCCGGCGTGACCGCCAGACCGACGCCAGCGATGACCCCATCGATGACAATGAGCCCGCCCCGCGTCTCGGTCTCCTGAACAGGATCGACCAGACGCGCGTTGACGAAGGCGATCGGCGGAGCTGACGGCATAGGCCGGCGTTGGTTACTGACCGGCGTCCGGAAGCGCAAGCGCGCGGATCGGCGTCGACCCGAATCTCGTCCTGACGAGTGCTGAAGCCCTCCGAAGGCGCCCATCCTGGTGGCGCCGTTCAGAGACGTTGCGGGCGATTCGAGACAGCCGAACGAAGAAGCAGGCGTTCAAGTTTGGCTCTTGCCTGTCCGGATAAAAGCGGCTAGAGCCCGCCGTCGTTTCATGGGGCGCTTTCGTCGCGCCTCAACCGAGGCCAAGCGCCCGTAGCTCAGCTGGATAGAGCACCAGACTACGAATCTGGGGGTCGGGAGTTCGAATCTCTCCGGGCGCGCCACTTCCGAACAAAACTGGGCACTCCGATGAGACCGCCACCACCGCTGGCCGCGACAAGCTGTTCCAGGACGGCTTTTCGGCCCCAGATGCGGATTTCGTCATCATCGACCTCGACCTGGTCGATGACCGAGCGGATGTAGGCCCGCCGGAACGGCGTGTCGCCCGTTAGAACGTTTGAGCGCATCGTTTCCACGAATCTTGCGATCTTCTCGTCCGTGATCCGGGCGCGCGGGTTTGTTTCGGCAACCGCGCGGTCATAGGCGATCTGCGCGAGGTCGCGCTCGGTTTTGACGGCGGCGACGCGGTCTTTAAGCGTCTGATCGTTGAGATCGGCGACGCCGCTTTCGATGGCCGCGTACAGGCGGCCGAGACGGCTTTCGGCATCGCTGATTTTAGCGCGCACCGCCCTCAGGCGCGTGCCGTGATCCTCGTCTTTCGCCGCCTGCCGCTCCATCAGGCCGGCAAGCAAGGCGCCGACGCGTTCATGGGTAAGGAGGTGGTCGGCCAGGCGTTCCGTTACCAGCCGGTCGAGTTTGTCCATGGGGATCGAGCGGCCCTTGCAGGCGCTCTTGCCCTGCCGGGCGCAGGTCGAGCAGGTGTAATAGCGGTAGCGGCCGGTCTTGCCGGTGCGCAGCGTCATGCCGCCGTTGCAGCTTGCGCAGGTGGCAATGCCAGTCAGGAGAATAGGACCGGTGACGACGCGCGGCGGCAGAAGGCGCTTATAGCGATACCTGTTGATTTGAGTTAGGCTAGGGTCTGGGCTGAGGAGCTTGATTCGATGAAGGCCGATGAATTTTCCGTCTGGTTTTCGGGCGTTGGTCGGCTGAGCCCCGAGCAACGCCGAGAAGTGGCCGC
>DASXES010000071.1:0-118372 GCA_036489975.1 Roseiarcus sp. | reverse complement strand
ACATGACGCTGGAAACCATTGCTCCTTTGAGCCATGATCCCGTCGTCGGGCTGCCTGTGGCGGCCGCCTGACCAGCCCGGTCTCACCAGGCGAATGCGGCGGCCATACCGCACCTGCTACACCACAGCACGGGACACGACCGCGCATATCCGCCAGAATTTGCGGAACCCGCTCACGATCGAGGAGCTTGCGGCGGTCGCCAACCTCAGCCCTCGCCAGTTCAGCCGTGCCTTTTTGGCTGAGACCGGCCAGTCACCGGCAAAAGCCGTGGAGCGGCTTCGGCTGGAGGCTGCCAGGTTCATGATTGAGGAGGGACGGCACACAGTTAACGTCGTCGCGCAGGAAACGGGCTTTGCGGACCGCGAACGCATGCGGCGCGCGTTCCTCCGGACCTTCGGCGTGCCCGCGGAGATATTACGCAGGAACGCTCGACGGGAAATGGTCGCGGCTGCCTGACTTTGGTCTGGCCACGGTCTTCTGTCAGGACTGGCATCCGCAAGGCGCATTTTCTTCGAGGATAATCTGCCGGCAACCATCAAGCCGCAAGCTTGGGAATTGACCTTTCAACCAATCGCAAGAATCGGGTGTTGCGTGCCCCCGCAACGGAACGGGCTCCAGGGGTCGGTCCTGGGCGTTGCGCCCACCACCGAGAGGACGTTTCAGTTGGACGGGCAGGATTTGAACTTGCCCGGCGAGCGTTCGGTAGCGGATCCAGGCGGCCTGGAACCGGCCTCATAGGGGACGCCAGAGCACGCCCAAGCCGCACCCAGCTTTCGCTGAACTGCTTACATAGTGCTTACATTTTTTTGGTCGCTAGAATGTAAGCGCCAAAAGCGAAGGGCCGCCTCGCGGCGGCCCTGTCATAACGCTCTGATTTCCTTGGAGAAAATTTGGAGCGGGCGAAGGGATTCGAACCCTCGACCCCAACCTTGGCAAGGTTGTGCTCTACCCCTGAGCTACACCCGCATCCGATGACGGCGACGACGCCGGCCGCGCTTATGACGCAATGGTAACGAGAATGCAACACCCGGCGCACTGGACCCCGTCGGCAGGGATACCCAAATCGGGCCTACGCGCGCACGCGAGCTTGATTTGACGGGCTTGATTTGAATCGACAGTTCATCCGTGCCAAGCCGGATGATGAAGTGAGCTTAGGGATGAACGAGGCCCTTAAACCGGACGCCGTCGCGGAAGCCTCGAGGCCCGCGCCCGAGGTCACCCAACGCGTCGCCCCCGCGCGCGTCGAAACCGTCCCGCGGCGGCGGAGCCGTTTCGCCTGGATCGCGATCGTCGCCGCCCTGGCCGCGGCGGGCGCCTACGCCTGGCAGAGGTTCCAGCATCACGCCGCCCCCGCGAACCGGGAGGCAAGCTCGCGCCGACCGGCGCATCCGCCGCAAACCGTCCGGGTTGGGCCGGTGACGCTCGGCGATATGCCCCTCACCATCGACGCGCTCGGCACCGTGACGCCGTTCGAGACCGTGACCGTCCGCACCCAGATCGCAGGAACGTTGCAGAGCGTCGGCTTCACCGAAGGCCAGACCGTCAAGGCCGGCGACTTCATCGCCCAGATCGATCCCCGCCCCTACGAGGCCGCGCTCGCCCAGGCGCAGGGTCAACTTGCCAAGGACCAGGCGCTTTTGGGCCAGGCTCAAGGCGATCTCGCCCGCTTTCAACAGCTTGCCAAACAGGATTCGATCGCGATGCAGCAGGTCGCCGATCAGATTGCGCTGGTCGCCCAGGACAAAGCCGCGATCGCCGCCGACCAGGCGATGGTGAAAACGGCCGACCTGAACGTCGGCTACGCCCATATCGTCTCGCCGATCACCGGGCGGGCGGGCCTGCGGCTCGTTGACCCCGGGAACTATCTGCAGCCCTCCGACGCCAGCGGCATCGTCGTCATCACCCAGATCGATCCGATCAGCGTCGTATTCACGACGCCCGAGGACAACCTGCCGCGCATCTCCGCGCGGCTCAAATCCGGCGCCAAACTTCCGGTTACGGTGCTCGACCGCGACAATGTCCATGCGCTAGCTACGGGAACGCTCACCACCTACGACAGCCAGATCGACGTGACCACCGGCACGATCAGGATGCGGGCCACCTTCGCCAACCCCGACGGGGTCCTGTTCCCCAACCAGTTCGTCAACGTCCGCCTTCTGGTCGACACCATGACCGGAGCGACGCTCGCGCCCAACGCGGCGATCCAGCTCGGCGCGTCCGGCAATTTCGTCTATCTGCTCACGGACAAGTCGACGGTCGCGAAGCGCGACGTGACCATCGGACCGACTGACGGCAAGCACACCGTCGTCGCCTCGGGCCTCAAGGCGGGCGACAAGGTGGTGATCGACGGGGTCGACCGCCTGCGCGACGGGGCCAGCGTCAAGGTCGTCGACAACCCGCCGGGCGCCGCTTCCGGCGCGCCCGCTCAGGGGCATGACCAAGCCGGGCCGGCGAGCGGCGAGGGCCAGCATCATCGCCATCGCCACGCCCAGACCGGAGCCGCCGAGGGCTCGCCCGCTGCGGGAGCGGCTTCTCCGGCCGCCGCGCCTGCCAACCCGGCCACCCAGGGCGCGGCCGCCCCCAGCGCAACACAGGGCGCGCCAGCCCCCAGCGCGCCGGCTCACGGCCCGGCGAAATGACGCCGTCTTCCCCGTCAGGCGCAGGGTAGTGAACCCGTCCCGCATCTTCATCGATCGTCCCGTCGCGACCAGTCTTCTCATGATCGCGATTCTGCTCGTCGGCGTCCTGGCGTTCCGCTTCCTGCCGCTCTCGGCCTTGCCCGAGGTCGATTATCCGACGATCCAGGTTCAGACCTTCTATCCGGGCGCGAGCCCGGAGGTGATGACATCGGCGGTGACGGCGCCCCTCGAGCGGCAATTCGGGCAGATGCCGAGCCTGAGCCAGATGATGTCGCAAAGCTCTGCCGGGGCTTCGATCATCACCCTGCGGTTTGGCCTCGACGTCGGTCTCGACATCGCCGAACAGGAGGTGCAGGCGGCGATCAACGCCGCCGGCAATCTGCTGCCCGCCGATCTGCCCGCGCCGCCGATCTACGCCAAGGTCAATCCGGCCGACGCCCCGATTCTGACCCTCGGCGTCGCTTCGGACTCGATGAAGCTGACCGATGTCGAGGACATCATCGAAACCCGCCTCGTGCCGAAACTGTCGCAACTCCCCGGCGTCGGACTGGTGTCGATCTCGGGGGGACAGCGGCCCGCCGTCCGCATCCACGTCAATCCGCTCGCCTTGTCGGGCGTCGGGCTCAACCTCGACGATCTGCGCACCACGATCGCCAACCTCAACGTCAATACGCCGAAGGGAAATTTCGACGGGCCGGCGCAGGCCTCGGCAATCAACGCCAACGATCAGATCCGCGACCCGAATGATTACGCGAAATCGATCATCGCCTACCGCAACGGCGCGCCGATCCGCCTCTCCGACGTCGCCCGGGTCGAGATCGCGCCTGAGAACGATCGCCTGAAGGCCTGGATGAACACGACGCCGGCGCTGATCGTCAATATTCAGCGCCAGCCCGGCGCCAACGTCATCCAGGTCGTGGACAGCGTCAAAAGGCTCTTGCCCTCGCTCCGCGAGTCGCTGCCGGCGGCGATCACGGTGAAGCCCTTGACCGATCGCACGACCACCATTCGCGCCTCGGTCGAGGACGTTGAGTTCGAGCTTGCGCTGGCGGTCGGCCTGGTCGTGATGGTCATATTCCTCTTCCTGCGCAACATCCCGGCGACCCTTATCCCGAGTCTCTCGGTGCCGCTGTCGCTGATCGGCGCGCTGGCGATCATGTATCAGGCCGGCTTCAGCCTCGATAACCTGTCCCTGATGGCGCTGACCGTCGCGACCGGCTTCGTCGTCGACGATGCGATCGTGGTGATCGAGAACATCGCCCGCTTTCTCGAGCAGGGCGACACGCCCCACGATGCGGCGATGAAAGGGTCGGCGCAGATCGGCTTCACCATCATCTCGCTCACCGTATCGCTGATCGCGGTCTTGATCCCGCTCCTGTTCATGGGCGACGTCGTCGGGCGCCTGTTCCATGAGTTCGCGATCACCCTCGCCGCGGCGATCGTCATTTCTGCCGTGGTCTCGCTCACCCTCGTGCCGATGCTGTGCGCCAAGCTTCTGCGCCCCCAGGGCCATGGCGGCGAGGCGAGCGGCGGCCGGTTCTTCCAGGCGCTCACCCGTTTCTACGCTTCGACGCTGCGCGTCGCGCTCGATTATCAGGGCGTGGTGCTCATGATTGCTCTCGGCACGTTCCTGCTCACCGGCTACCTCTACATGACGATCCCGAAAGGGTTTTTTCCGATCCAGGACACAGGCGTCATCCAGGGCGTGACGCAAGCGGCGGAATCGATTTCCTTCGACCAGATGGCCGACCATCAGCAGGCGCTGGCCAAGGTGATCCTCGCCGATCCCGACGTCCAGAGCCTCAGCTCCTTCATCGGCGTCGACGGCTCGAATGTCACCCTCAACTCCGGCCGCTTCCTCATCAACCTGAAGGCGCATGCGGATCGCAAGGCGACCGCGAGCGAGATCATCCGACGACTGCAAAAGGAGACCGCAAGCGTCCCCGGCATATCGCTGTTCATGCAACCGGTGCAGGACCTCTCGATCGACACCGCGGTCAGCGCGACCCAATATCAATTCACGCTCGAGAACCAGGATCTCGCGACGTTGCAGGCCTGGACGCCCAAGGTGTTGCAGCGTCTGGGCCAAATTCCCTCGATCGTCGATGTGGCCAGCGACCTGCAGCCGGACGGCCGCTCGGTGATGGTTGACCTCGACCGCGCCAATGCGGCGCGCTTCGGCATCACCCCCGCGATCGTCGACAATGCGCTCTACGACGCCTACGGCCAGCGCATCATCTCGACCATCTTCACCCAGAGCAACCAGTACCGCGTCATCCTCGACGTCGATCCAGCGATGGCTCGCTCGATTAAATCGCTCGATTCGCTCTACCTGCCATCGGCCGCGACGACCACCGGCCAGACGCCGCTGCCATCGGTCGCCAATTTCACCGTCCAGACCGCGCCGCTGCAGATCTCGCATTTGAAGCAGTTTCCGGTGACGACGATCTCGTTCAACCTCGCGCCGGGCGCTTCCCTCGGCGAGGCGGTCGACGCGATCGGGCAGGCGCTCAAGGCGATCGACCTGCCGCCAAGCTTCGCGGTCAGCTTCCAGGGCGCGGCGCAGGCCTTCCAGTCAGCTTTGTCGAATGAAGTGCTCCTGCTCGTGGCGGCGATCGCGGCGATGTATATCGTGCTCGGCGTGCTCTACGAGAGCTTCATCCATCCGATCACCATTCTCACCACGCTGCCGTCCGCCGGCATCGGCGCGCTACTGACGCTGAACGCCGCCGGCGCCGGGCTCGACATCATCGGCGTGATCGGCATCGTGCTGCTCATCGGCATCGTCAAGAAAAACGCGATCATGATGATTGACTTCGCCCTTGACGCACAGCGCGAACAGGGGCTGCCGGCGCGCGAGGCGATCTATCAGGCCTGCCTCCTGCGCCTGCGCCCGATCCTGATGACGACGGTCGCGGCGATCTTCGGCGCGCTGCCCTTGATGCTGGGGACGGGCGTCGGCTCGGAGCTGCGCCGTCCGCTGGGGCTGGCGATTGTCGGCGGTCTCGCTTTCTCCCAGGTGCTGACCCTCTATACGACGCCGGTCATCTATCTCTTCTTCGAGCGGCTCGGGCAGCGCTTCGGCATGGGCGCGACGGGAGCCAGGCTCGCCACGGAAACGCCGTGAACAACCGCTTTTCCGAGCTCTTCATCCGCAGGCCGGTGGCCACGTCGCTGCTCACGATCGGCATCATCTTCGCCGGGCTCCTTGGCTATTCGCAATTGCCCGTCTCGCCGCTGCCGCAGGTCGACTTTCCGGTTATCTCGGTTCAGGCGAACATGCCCGGCGCGAGCCCCGACACCATGGCGTCCTCGGTCGCGGCGCCGCTCGAGCGCCACCTCGGTCAGATCGCCGACGTCAACGAGATGACGTCGCAAAGCTCGCTCGGCACGACCCGCGTCATCCTTCAGTTCGGCCTCGATCGCAACATCGACGGCGCCGCCCGCGATGTGCAGGCGGCGATCAACGCCGCGCGGGCCGATCTCCCGACCAGCCTGCGCCAGAACCCGACCTACCATAAAGTCAATCCCGCCGACGCGCCGATCATGGTGATCGCCATGTCGTCGACGACGCACACGGCGGGGCAGCTCTACGACCTCGCCTCCAACATTCTGCAGCAGCGGCTGTCGCAGCTTCCCGGCATCGGCGAGGTCGACATCTCCGGCGCGGCGCTGCCGGCGGTGCGGGTCGAGATCAACCCGGGCGCGGTCTTCCACTATGGCATCGGGCTCGAGGACATCCGCGCCGCGCTCGCCTCCGCCAACGCCAACAGCCCCAAGGGCGCGATCGAGGACGACAACACCCACTATCAGATCTACGCCAATGATCAGGCGACCCATGCGGCCCAATATCGCGATCTGGTGATCGCCTATCGCAACGGCGCGCCGGTCAGGCTCAGCGATGTCGCGGACGTCGAGGATTCGGTCGAGGACCTTCGCAACGCCGGCCTGGTCAACGGCAAGCCCGGCGTCGCGGTGGTCCTGTCGCGCCAGCCCGGCGCCAACATCATCCAGGCGATCGACGGGGTGAAGGCGGAGCTGCCGCTGCTCATCGCCTCGCTGCCAGGCGACATCGATCTCACGGTCGCCGTCGACCGGTCGAAGACCATCCGGCAATCGCTGCAGGACACCGAAGAGACGCTGGTGATCGCCGTCCTTCTGGTCATTCTGGTGGTGTTCGCGTTCCTGCGCAGCGTGCGGGCGGCGGCGATCCCGAGCGTCGCGGTGCCGACTTCGATCATCGGCTCGTTCGGGGTGATGTACCTGCTCGGCTTCAGCCTCAACAACCTGTCGCTGATGGCGCTGACGATTTCGACCGGCTTCGTCGTCGACGACGCGATCGTGGTGCTCGAAAACATCTCGCGCTATATCGAACAGGGCATGCCGCGCGTCGAGGCCGCGATCCGCGGCGCGGGCGAAGTCGGCTTCACCGTCGTTTCGATCACCCTTTCCTTGATCGCGGTGTTCGCGCCGCTCTTGTTCTTCGGCGGCATCGTCGGGCGCCTGTTCACCGAATTCGCGCTGACGCTGACGGTCGCGGTGCTCATTTCGATGGTCGTCTCGCTGACCACGACGCCGATGATGTGCGCGCTCATCCTGCCGCGCGAGCGGGAAGTCCAGCACGGGCGCCTCTATCGGGCGACGGAGCGCGTGTTCGATGCGATGCTGGCGTTCTATCGTTCGACGCTGCGCGTGGCCCTTCGTCATCCCGGCGCCGTGGCGCTGTCGCTCCTGGCCACGGTCGGGCTCAACTACTACATGTTCCGCTACCACATGACCTATGGCCTGTTCCCGGTGCAGGACACGGGCCTCATCATCGGCGGGATCCAGGGCGATCAGAGCATCTCCTTCCAGGCGATGAAGACAAAGTTCGAGCAACTGCAGACGATCGTCCAGGACGACCCCGCGGTCGACAGCGTGGTCGGCTTCACCGGCGGCCGGGCGACCAACAGCGGCTTCATCTATGTCTCGCTCAAACCGTCCGACAAACGCGACCTCACCGCTGACGAGGTCGTGGCGCGGCTGCGTCCCAAGCTCGCCGAGGTTGCGGGAGCGCGGCTCTTCATGTTCGCGGTCTCGGACCTGAGGACCGGCGGGCGGCAGAGCAACGCGGCCTATCAGTACACCCTGCTCTCCGACGATCCCGAGACGCTCTACGAATGGGCGCCCAAGCTCACCGAGGCGCTGGCGGGGAACGCGGTGGTCAAGGACGTGAACTCGGATCAGGAGATGGGCGGCCTCCAGACCAACCTCGACATCAACCGCGACACCGCCATGCAGCTCGGCCTGACCTTAAGCGCGATCGACAACACGCTCTACGACGCCTTCGGCCAGCGTCAGGTCTCGACCATCTACAATGCGCTCAACCAGTATCACGTCGTCATGGAGGTCGCGCCGCGATACTGGCAGGATCCGCGGATGCTGAACCAGATCTATGTCTCGAAGTCGGGCGCCAATCCAACCGGCGTGCAACAGACGGGGTTCGCCGCCGGCAATTACACATCCACGACCGGAACCCAGAGCACGGCGGCGGCGATTGCGGCCGATTCGGCGCGCAATCTCGCGACCAATGCGCTTGCCTCGAGCGGCCGCGGGTCCGCCTCGACCGGCGCAGCGGTCGCGACCTCGGTCGAGACGATGGTTCCGCTCTCGGCCTTCGCCAAATTCTCGCCCGGCCACACGCCGCTCCGGGTCAACCATGAGGGCCAGTTCGCAGCGACGACGATCTCGTTCAATCTCGCGCCCGGCCGGTCGCTCAGCGAGGCCAAGACCGAGATCGACAACGCCATTCAACGCATCGACATGCCGTCCACGGTGCGCGGCGCCTTCGCCGGCACCGCGGCGACCTTCCAGCAGTCGCAATCGAGCATGCCGCTTCTGTTCGGGGCGGCGCTGGTGACGATCTATCTCGTGCTCGGCATTCTTTATGAGAGCCTGATCCACCCCCTGACCATCCTCTCGACCCTGTTCTCGGCCAGCGTCGGCGCGGCGCTGGCGCTGTGGGCGTCCGACACCCAGTTCACCGTCATCGCCGCGATCGGCGTCCTTTTGCTCATCGGCATCGTGAAGAAGAACGCGATCCTGATGGTCGACTTCGCGCTTGAGGCGGAGCGTCAGGGACGCGATACGCGCGAAGCGATCGAGGAGGCCTGCCTCCTGCGCTTCCGCCCGATCATGATGACCACCTTCGCCGCTCTGTTCGGCGCGCTGCCGCTGGCGTTCGGAACCGGCGAAGGCTCGGAATTGCGCCATCCGCTCGGCATCACCATCGTCGGCGGGCTGATCGTGAGCCAGGTCCTGACGCTCTATACGACCCCGGTCGTGTTTCTTTACCTCGACAATTTCGGCAAGTGGCTGAAGGGCCTCTGGCGCCGCTACTATTTGCGCGCCGGCCCGGCCCCCATGGGCGCGCGGTAGCGCGTCGTCAGTCCTTCTTTACCTCGCCCTCCGGCAGGCCCGCCTTGCGCAGGCCCTCGACAATTCGCTGATATTGCGCCTGGAAGGTCGGATCGTCCGACCAGTGGATGCCGGCCCAGCTCTGGACGGTGAAATCCGGATAGAGCTTCCGCAGCAGGGCGACGGTCTCGCTCGCCTCCTTGTCGTGCCCGCCCCAGGCGTTGGCTGCCGCGAGGTCGACATAGGGGAACATGGAGTCGTTGCCACTTGCGATCGACCTGCCGCACCATTCAATCGCCTGTTCCCACTGCGCGAGGTGGGTGTGGAGATGGCACATATTGAACTGCCACCAAGGCACGTTCGGGTCGCGCGGGCTTAAGCGAAGGGCGGTTTCAAGCCCGGCGAAGCCGTCCTCGCTGTGGCCGAGAAACATGTTCCAGAAGCTGAGGTTCGCGTGCGCAAACGCGTTGTTAGGGTCGTCCACAAGCGCGGCCTCTGCCTGCGATATTGCCGCTTTCCATTGCCGTCTGGCGAAGAAGACCTGCGCCTTCGCCAAGTGGGCCCACGCATCGCCCGGCTGAAGGGCCAGAGCGGAGTCGGCGAGTTTCTCCGCGCGCGTGCCGTCGCCCGCGGGATCCTCGCTCCACAGGTTTTGCACGCGATCATTTAAAGCAAATGATAAGTTGACCATCGCTCCCTCGTTTTGTGGGTCGAGAATGAGCGCGCGCTCGTTGAGGCCTATGACGTCGCTATTGATCGACTTGCTGTCGCCGGTCGAGTTTGATTTCGCCATGGCGCGCATTGCGATATCGGCCGCGTCCGGGTTGTTGGGCCGCTCGCGCATCGAACGCAAGGATTCGGCCTTGACCAGCTCGACGCCGAGCGAGTTGGCGATGCGGGAAACGACTTCAACCTGCATCTCGCCGAGCTTGTTGCGCTCGCTGTCGAAGCGGTCGGCCCAGACCTCCGCGCCGGTCTCGGTCGAGATGAGCTGTGCATTGACCTCGACCTTGTCGCCAACGCGGCGCACGCTGCCTTCGAGCAGATAGCGCACGCCGAGCTCTTTGCCGATCGCCTTCGCGTCGACCGGCTTGCCCTTGTAGGTGAAGGCCGTGCCACGAGAGATGACGAAGCTGTCTTGCAGATGCGAGAGGTCGGTGGTCAGATCGTCGGTGATCCCGTCGGCGAAATAATCCTGCTCCTTGTCGCCGCTCAGGTTTTCGAACGGGAGAACGACGATGGAAAGCCGCGGCGCGTTCGCAAGCTTGTCCTCCGCGCCAGTTCCCATGAAGCGCGTGGGGAGCTCTGGCCGCCAGGCATAGGCGCCGACCCCGAGCAGCGCGGCGACGAGAGCGGCGGCGGCCGCCGGGCGGCGCCATGATCGCGGTGGCGCGCTGGCCGCTGAATTCGGGAACGGCGCGGCGCTCGGCTCCGGGTAATCCGCCGGCCGCGCCCCCGGCGCCGTTTCAGCGGCGGTTTCGGCAGCGACCTGGGGGTGAGATTCCGCCGCGCCGTCGACGAGGGCGCCGCGCAGGGCCGGCGCCAATCCGTCGAACCGATAGCCCTCGCCGGCCACCGTGGCGATGAGCCGCGGCGCCTTGGGGTCGGGCTCGATCTTGCGCCGCAAGCGACCAACCAGCGCGTCGGCGCTGCGGTCGAATAATTCAAGTGGCCGGTTGGCCACGGCCTCCAGGATGGCGTCGCGGCTCAAGACGCGGCCCGGCCGGCTGACGAACAGGCGCAAAAGCCGAAATTCGCCGCGCGTGAGCGCAATGGCTTCACCCGATTCACGCGCAAGCGTGCAGGCGCTGAGATCGAAGACGAGCCCCGCAAAGCAGACCGGCGCCATCGCTTCGCCCGAAGGGGGCGCGTCGGCCTCCGACCGTTCTTGCGGAACGTCCTGCATCAGCGGCGCCCGGGCGATGGGAAGCAGTCTTACACCCGGAAGGCCAAAAATTACAAGGACGTCGCTGGAAAATTACACCGTTGTCACTTGGACGGCATTCGCTTGTTACGGCGCTCATTCACGCTCTCCCCGCTCGCCACACTCCGGCGGGAATCGAATCGGCCACCGAGGAGAACGCGCATGCTGTTCAGGAAAACGCTCGCATTTTCGGCATTCGTCATGGCGACGGCCGCGATTTTTTCGGCGCCCTCGCCGGCCTTGGCTGACGAACCGTGGCGGCAGCAAGAAGGCGATACTGGATATAAGCCGATCCAGAGCATCGCTTACGAGTTCGGTTCGAAGGCCATGAGCGGGTATTTCGTCCCGCAAGGCTCAGCCTGCCTTGTCAGCCTCATGATCAGCGACATGAGCGATCCCGACCGGCCGTCGCCGGCGACGGCGGCTCGGCTCCGTCTCGTGCTTGAACCCGGTCAGATCGCAGGCCTCGACAGCGAGGAGGGCCGCTCACTGAACTTGACCTGCGGCGGCGGCGCAAAGACGTTGGTCGTCAGCACCGGCGAAAGGTCGAAGCTCGTGGCGCAGCAAGGCGTCGCGGTCCAGAACACGATCGCCGATCGGGTTCAGGAGCGACGCTGAATTGGCGCGCGGCCCCACGCAAATGCAGCCTTTAGAGGAAGGCCGCGGGTCGGTGGGCGCAACAGGCGCGGCGTTTCGCCGTCGGGCGCTTGTGCGGTCCTGGGTCGCGTGGTCGGTCCTTCTCTGCGTCGCTTGTCTCAACGCCGACGCGCAGGAGGCCGCGATACCGGGCAAGCTCTATCGGGTCATTGAGGGCAAGGCCGACGCCCGGACCTATAATGGCTATCGGCGCTATCATTCGGTTTGCAATCACTGCCACGGCCCGGATGGAATGGGATCGTCGTTTGGCCCCTCGCTCGTGGCCCGCCTCCCCGATATCGAAACTTTCCGCCGTATCGTGCGCGACGGCCAAGGCAGCGGAGCGGCGGTCATGAAAGGCTTTTCGGGAGACCCCAACGTCGCGCCCTACGTGGAGGACATCTACGCCTACCTTGCGGCCCGCGCCGATGGCGCGCTCGGCCGCGGCCGTCCGGTCAAGTTCGGCCAGTAGCGGGGATGCGGCCAACCGGGCGAGATTTGCGCCGATGCGTTCTCGGGCGCCGTAGCTGCGTGTTCTGGTTGCACCCGGCGCCTGATCGCGCAGCGGGGTCCGGGGTCCGGGGTCAGAGCGGCAGGGCGTAGCGATCGGCGACGGCCGCCGCGGCGCGCGCGTCCTCGATCGGGATCGACCCGTTGTTGGCGGCGCGGGCGGCCCTGATCGCGGCGGTCAGCGCCGGCGGACCGGCGACATCGGTCAGTTCGCCCTGTCCGTCGGTGAGGCGCGCCCTAAGCGCCGCCTGCGCGTCCTCGTCGGCGAAGGCCGCGGCCTGCATGAGCGCCATGACGGGGCGCGGGGCGTTCGAGCAGCGCGCCAAACGATAGGCGTTGAGGAAGCGCTTGGCCTCGCGCGGCGAGTGCGCGGCCAAGGGCGCGAGCGCGGCGAGCAGCGTCGTCTCCGCGCTCGACAGCGGCTCGACGAGCGCCGCGACGACCGCCGGATCGGGCGCGGAGGCGGGCGGCGGGGCGAGCGAGAGAAGTCTCGCGACCACCGCCTCGCCGTCGGCGGCGTTGCGGCCCGGCAGGTTGACCGTGACCTGCAGCGACTTGCCGAGACGCCGGCGCGCTTCCCCCGGTCCGCCGGGCGCGGCTGCAAGCCGGGCGGGATCGAACGCCAGCAATCCAATGCAGCCTTGTCCGATCACGCTCTGGGCGGCGTCGATCCAGCCGAGCGCCGCCTCGGGCGCCAGCGCGTCGAGATTGTCCACAATGACAACGAGCCGATCCGGCGTCGGCCCAGACCCGGCGAAGCGCCCGATCCTCATGCTGAGCGCGGCGAGGAATTCGCGCGCGGACGCCGCCGGCGCATGGCCGGATCCGAGAAATTCCGGCCCCGGGGCGCGTGTGGACGTCTTGCCGCCGAGGCGCTCGCTCGCCGCTTGCGCGCGCCTGGCGGCGGCCTCGGCCTCGGCGGTCAGCGCGGCGACCCGCTGATTGAGCCGGGCCGATCGCGCGTCGAGGTCCTGGCGCCGTTCGCGGACCTCGGAAGTGAGCAGACGCGAGCCGCGCAGGAGAATGTTGGAGAACTGCAGCGCGCGCCACAGGTTGAGCGCGATCGCCAACGCGCCGAGGAGATACAGAATCTCCGACGCCCGGTCGAACCAGTCGCCGTGCGCGGCGATCCAGCCCGCGACCGGCTTGAGCCAGTCGTTGGCGCCGCCGACCGCGGCGACCGCCGCGTCGCTGTGCAGCAGCCGGATGAGGAAGCCCAGCACGAAGGCGACGATCGCCCACAGGATGAGGCGCGCCTGGCTGCCGTAGGCCCATATCGATCGAACCACGACCGCGACGCGCCCGCCCGCCCCCAGGGTCGACATGTCGCGCGCCAGATTGCGATAGCTCGAGTCGACGTCCGCGCCGGCGAATCCGAACCGACGCAACTGCGCCTCGATCGCTCCGCGGCGCGCCCGGGCGAAAACATCGAGGCGAGAGCCGGGGGTGTCGAACGCCAGCGTATCGGCGATCCGGGCGCGTTTGGCCTCGATGTCGTCGCGCTGCGTGCGTTCGGCTTCGAGCCTCCTTACGAGATCGTCATGACGATCGGACGCGGCTCTCGCGGCGAGATGGGGATCGCCTCCGGCATGGCCGGTTTCGTCCAAAAGGCCCGAATAATCCACGCCGCCGGGCTCCCGATCGAGCGCGGCATAGGCGGCGCTGGCGATCGCCACCGGCGCCTCGACGCGGCTCGAGGCGTCGACGCGCGCCAGCACGACCCGCTTAAGGACGCCCCCGCCCGCGGTCGCCGGCGAAGCGCCGAGCTGTTCGATCGCCTGCGCGACGCGCCTCAGCGCGAAGGTCTTGCCGGCCCCGGACGGCCCCACGATCGCCGCCAGAAAAGGCGTCTGAACCTGAGGGGTCACGCAAAGCTGGGCCAGCGGCTGCACGATCTGGCCGGCGTTCAGAAGGTCCGCCCCGTCGACGGAATCGCCAAGGAAGATCGGCTCCGCCGGGACGGGCGCGGGCGGCGGGGGCGGCGTGATCGAGACGGGCGGCGCGGCCGGTTGCGCAGGCGCCCGTGGAGCGAGCGACAAGGATGACTTCTCGGTCGTCCCGACCTCGCCGAGCAGGCGGACCTTCGGGTTCACGCTTGGCTCGGACAATCGATCCTCCACGGGCGCGCTCGGGAATTCCGCCCAAGGCGCGTTTGATGTGAACGCGGCGGCCTAACGACCGCAAGGCCGTCCGCGAGTCAAGACGGACCGCCCGGCGGGCCGTCCGAAGGCCGGGCGCCGATGTCGGCCCTTCAGCGGGCCGCGCGGCGTCCGGAAACGTCTGGATCGCATCTAGCAGGCAAATTTAAACGAATTGGTTAGGCGCCCCTAATCGGGCAAAAGCGCGGCGCGGGCCCGGACTTCCGCGCCATGAGCGGCGCCCTTTGCCGAGCCGGGAAATCAGGCTAAAGCCGCTTCCATCCCATGGAGGCCCAGGCCCTTGCTTGCATTCGCTTCGCCAGCGCCCGACGCGACCCCGGTCTGGCTGGTCAGCGTGGAAAACTGGCCAACGGTCAAATCGACGATCGGGGCGCCCGCCGCAGCCTTCGCCGAACGTTGCGGTTTCCAGCCAAAGGCCGGGCGCATGCAGCTTCTCCCGGGCGAGGGCGGCGAGCTTGCAGGCGTCCTGTTCGGGGTTGACGACGCGGACGCGCCCACGCGCGACCCGTTCGGTCCGGCCAAGCTTGCGACGTCGCTGCCCGAAGGCGTCTATCGGCTCGCGAACCCCCCTCGAGACGCCGATCTCGCCGCGCTCGGCTTTCTGCTGGCGCTTTATCGCTACGACCGCTTCAAGGCCGACAAGTCGCCCAAGCCGCGCCTCGCTGCGCCCGACGAGGTCGACGCGATCCGGATTCAGCGCATCGCCCAGGCGATCGCTTTCGGACGCGATCTTGTCAATGCGCCCGCCAATGTCCTGGGCCCGGACGCGCTCGAACAGGAGGCCGTCAAGCTCGCCGAGCATTTCGACGCCAGCGTCAGCATGGTGCGCGGCGACGAACTCATCGGTGCGAACTTTCCTCTCGTCCACGCGGTCGGCCGCGCGGGGGCCGAAGCGCCGCGCATCGTCGACTTTTCCTGGGGACGCGAGGACGCGCCGAGAGTGGCGATTGTCGGTAAAGGCGTCACTTTCGACACCGGCGGCCTCGACATCAAGCCGGCCTCTGGCATGGAGCTGATGAAGAAGGACATGGGCGGGGCGGCGACGGCGCTCACGCTTGCGCGCATGGTCATGGAGGCGGGACTCGACCTTCGCCTGAGGACCGTCATCCCGATCGTCGAGAACGCGATATCGGCGCCGGCGATGCGGCCGGGCGACGTGATTGTCAGCCGCAAGGGGATTTCGGTCGAGGTCGGCAACACCGACGCCGAGGGGCGGATGATCCTCGCCGACGCGCTCGCGCTCGCCGATGAGGACGCTCCGGAACTCATGCTCGACTTCGCCACGCTTACCGGAGCGGCTCGGGTCGCGCTCGGCCCCGACCTGCCGCCCTTCTATACCGACGACGACGCGCTTGCGGCGGCGATCGCGGGGCATTCTGTGCGCGTGCGCGATCCGGTCTGGCGCATGCCGCTCTGGCGCCCCTATGACGCGATGATCGAGGGGTCGGTCGCCGACATCAGCAATTCGGGCACAGGCGCCGGCATGGCGGGCTCGATCACCGCTGCGCTCTTTCTTCGGCGGTTTGTTGAGAAAGCGAAGGCTTGGGCGCATTTCGACGTCTACGCCTGGAACCCGAAGCCGCGCGCCCATGCGCCCGCAGGCGGCGAGATCCAGGCGGCGCGGGCTTTGTTCGAGCTCTTGAGCGAGCGCTACCCGCGGCGGTGAGGCCGAAAGCCAGGAAAATGCTATACTCGCTAGCCGTATAGTCATCAGGAGCAATGCGCATGGCGTCTCCCACTGCGGCGCGGGCTCGTAAGCGGCGTGACGCGCTGCGCGCGGCTGGATTGAGATCGGTTCAGATTTGGGTTCCCGATACGCGGCGGCCCGGTTTTGCGGAGGAGGCGCGCCGGCAGAGCCGTATCGCCGCCGCATCTGATCTCGCCGATGGGGATTTGCGGACCTTCATGGACGCAGCCCTGGCGCAAATCGGTTCGTGAGTTGCAGCGCGGTGATTTTGTCACGGTCGCTCTTCAGGGCGATTTCGGCAAGCCTCGCCCGGCGCTCGTCATCCAAGCTGACGCGTTCGCGGATCACGCGACTGTGACAGTGTTGCTTGTGTCGAGCGCCCTCATTGAAGCGCCGCTGTTACGTGTGACAATCATGCCGACGCCAGCCAACGGGCTTCGCGAAGCCTCTCAGATTATGATCGACAAGGCGATGACGGTCATGCGGACGAAGATCGGCGTGGCGTTCGGCCGGTTGGACGCTGACGCGATCGTTGAAGTTGAGCGGCGGCTGGCTGTTTTCCTGGGCGTGGCGAAGTAGGTGGTCACCCCAGCAGCCAGGGCAGCAGCACAGGGATCACCGCCGGGGTGACGACCGCGTTGAGCCCCATGGCGAGGCCGGCGAACACGCCCGCGACCGGATCGACCGCGAACGCCCGAGCCGTGCCGATGCCATGGGAGGCGAGACCGACGGCGAAGCCGCGCGCGGCGTAATCGGTGACGCCCAGCGCGTCCATGAGCGGGGTCACGATGACCGCGCCGAGGATGCCGGTGGCGATGACCAGAACGGCGGTCAGCGGCGGCGCGCCGCCGAGCGCCTCAGTGACCGCCATCGCGACACCCGCAGTGATCGACTTGGGCGCGACCGCGATCAAGACCGCGCGCGGCGCGCCGAGGCTCTTGGCGACCAGCACGGCAGACGCGATCGCCACGACGGCCCCAACAAGAAGAGCCGCCGCGAGCGGCCAGACATTGCGCCTGATGAGTGCGAAATTGGTGTAGATCGGCACGCCGAGCGCGACCGTCGCCGGCCCGAGCAGGAAATGCACGAACTGCGCGCCCTTGAAATAGGTCTGATAGTCGGCGCCGGTGAGCTTGAGCAGCCCCCCAAGCAGCGCAATAGAGATCAGAACGTTGTTGACGATCGGGCGCCGGCCCGCCGCCTTGGCCAGCGCGTCGGCAAGCATAAAAGCCGCGAGCGTCGCCGTCAGCCAGAAAAGCGGCGTCGTCTGCAGATAGACCCAGAGGCGGAACGGCGTCATGCCTCGCCTTTCGTGGCCGTAAGCCGCTTGACGAGGAGGAAGACGCCGACGGTGACGATGAGCGTCGCGACCGTCGAGACGACGAGCGCCACGGCCAGCGCCAGTCCCTGTTCGCGCAACAGGCCGAGATACTGCACCACGCCGACGCCCGCGGGCACGAACAGGAGCGGCAGGGCGGCGAGCAGCCCTCTCGCCGCCTGGCCGAGATCGCTTGCCGCCAGCGCCTCCTCGTCGAGCGGGCGCCAGCGCTGGTAGAGGCCGAGGGCGACCACGAGCAGGGCAAGTCCGATCACCGGCCCGGGCGCCGGAAGGTTGAGCCCGCGCGCCAAAACCTCGCCGACGAGCTGAAAGGCGAGCAGGATGAACAGGCCGCGGATCATGCCGATTTGTCGCCGCTGCGGGCGTCGCGGTCAACGCGAGCGCTTTCGCGGCCGTGATGATCGATTTCAAAACGCCGCGCCGGCGAAGGCCGAGCGGCGTTGTGAGCGTAGAGTTTGCGCTTGCCCGCGCCCTTGCCTTATCGGACAGGCATGCAAGAGCGCGTGGGAGGGCTGGTTCGCCCGTTCAGACTTGAAGCGGATTTGCAGGTGAGCGGTTCAGATAGCGATCAAGTTCGGCAAACAGTTCTCGGCGCATTCGCCAAGCAGATCGGGTGGTGTGAAAGCCTCGGCTCGCCATTCACGGCGCGGCTGCTGACGATCCTCAGAGACGACATCGCGGACGGGGGCGCCAGCGAGGAACTGGTGCGCGCGTGGCCCGGCGATCCGGTGGCGGGCGCCTTGCCTCTCAGGATCGCCGGCACTCTGCACGCGCTCAGATTGACCGAGTCGGCGCCCGCTCTGGTCCCCTGCTACCCCCCAAGCCCGACGAGCATGGCGCAGATGCGCATCGTCGTGCTGGGCGCCGTCCAGGAGCATCAAAGCGCCATTCGCACCTTTCTGTCGTCGGCCCCGCAGACCAACGAGGTCGGTCGATCAGGCGTGCTGATCGGAGGCTTTCTGCAGATCGCCAAGGAGACGGGTCTGCCGCTTCGGCTGCTGGAAATCGGAGCCAGCGCAGGCCTGAACGCCATTTGGGATCGTTATCATTATCACCTCGGCGCTGCCGGCTGGGGCGATCCCCATAGCGCGGTGCGCATCGCGCCGACGTGGGAGGGACCGCCGCCGCCGATCGACGCCCCACTCCAAGTGATCGAGCGTCATGCTTGCGACATCGCGCCAATCGATCTCGGAGACCCCGCCCAGCGCCTCCGCCTCAGGGCCTATGTGTGGGCCGACCAGCGCGAGCGCCTGTCGCGTTTGGAGAGCGCCATCGATCTCGCGCGCTCTTACGGTCCAAGAGTCGAGCAAGCCGACGCCGCCGACTGGGTCAAAGCAAAGTTGCGCGAACCCGCCGCGGGGCGCGCGACCGTCCTCTATCATTCCATCATGTGGCAATATCTGCCGGCGGAAACCCAGGCGGATATACGGGCGAGCCTGGAGCGCGCGGGCGATCGCGCGACCCCCGCCGCGCCGCTGGCCTGGTTGCGGTTCGAGCCGTTACGGCTCGATTCTCAGCCGGAGCTTCGCATGACCCTGTGGCCCGGCGCGCGCGAGGTTCTCCTGGCCGTCGCTCATCCCCACGGAAGTCGCGTGAGGTGGTCGAGCCAGTAACCCAGCTCGTCCAGCCCCTCCAACATCGTGATCATCATGGGCAGTCGAAGGTCGCGCCCTCCCAATCGAGTACGATCTTGCCGCTCTCGCCCCGGCGCATGATCTCGAAGCCTTCAAGGAATTTTTCCGCCGGCAGGCGATGGGTGATGACCTTGCGCACGTCGAGCCCGCTTTCCAGCATCGCGATCATCTTGTGCCAGGTCTCGAACATCTCGCGCCCATAGATGCCCTTGATGGTGAGCTGCTTGAAGATGACCTTGTTCCAGTCGATGAGCGTTGGCTTCGCGGGCAGGCCGAGCAGCGCGACCCGGCCGCCGGTGATGATGGCGTCGAACAATTGATCGAAGGCGGCTGGCGCGCCGCTCATTTCGAGCACGACATCGAAGCCCTCGGTCATCTTGAGGCGGCTCATCGTCTCCTTGAGATCCGTCTTCGACACGTCGACCGCGACCACGTCGGCGACCTCTTCCGCGAGCTTGAGGCGCTTCGGGTTGATGTCGGTGATCACGACATGCCTTGCGCCGATATGGCGCGCGACCGCGCCAGCCATGATGCCGATCGGCCCGGCCCCCGTGATGAGAACGTCCTCGCCGACGAGGTCAAAAGACAGCGCTGTATGGACCGCATTGCCCAGCGGATCGAGGATCGCGCCGAGCTCGTCGTCGACGTCGTCGGGCAAGGGCACGATGTTGAAGGCGGGCACCCGCACGTATTCAGCGAAGGCGCCGGGTATGTTGACGCCGATGCCGCGCGTCTCCGGATCGAGATGATAGCGCCCGCCGCGCGCGGCGCGACTTCTCATCCCGATCACATGGCCTTCGCCCGATACGCGCTGCCCGACCTTGAGGCGTCGCACATTGGCCCCGAGTTCGGCGATCACACCCGCATATTCGTGGCCGACCGTCATCGGCGTCGGGATCGTCTTCTGCGCCCACTCGTCCCAGTTGAAGATGTGGATGTCGGTGCCGCAGATGCCGGTCTTGTGGACCTTCACCAGCACATCGTCGGGACCGATCTCGGGAATCGGCTCATCTTCGAGCCACAGGCCCGGCTCCGGCTTCTGCTTCACGAGGGCGCGCATGGCGAACTGAAATAGGGCGTGGCGGCCTCCCGGTCAAAGCGGGCTCGCGACCGATTGCCCCCAACAGCCCCGGCCCTGCCCGCCCGAGGGTGTGCCCTGCATGTTACAGAGGCGATATTTCGACACGTCTTCGCCTGAATTCTGCCGGCGCTCGCCACAAAGAAGTTGCCTTTCTGGGTCCGCTGATGAACTTGTAATCACCAGCAGCGGCAGCGGTGGGGCGGCAGCTTGGGCCTTGAAGTGGGCAGCGCACGGCGTCTGCTCCCGAAGTGGGGGGCGGGAACAGCCGTGGCGGCTGCCGCTCTTTCCATGACGACAAGCCTCGCAAACGGACAGGCGGTGGCGCCGTCGCGAGTGACGCCGAGCACGCTGGCGCCGCCGTCCGGTCCATCGGGCGCGATCATTCTGAGCACTCCGGCGGGACTCGCGGCGCCGCCAAACGCGGCGAAGCTCTCGGTCGCCATTTCGAATGTGTCGGTGGAAGGCGGCTTTCCGGAACTCGCAGCGGCGACCGCGGCCATCACCGCGAAACTCAGAGGCGGCAGGACAAGTGTCGCTGAGATCTTCGCCGCCGCCAACGCAATCGAACAGGCCTACGCGGCGCTCGGCTACGTGCTGGTTCGCGTCGCGGTGCCCCCGCAGCAGCTCAAGAACGGCGGGACGCTTCGCCTTGTCGTCATTGACGGATTTGTCGAGAGCGTCGACGTCAAAGGCGTTCCGGAAAAGCAGCGCGCGCTGGTTCAGGCGCGCCTTGCTTCGCTGATCGGCAAGCGCCACGTCACACTCGCCGAGATCGAGCGCCGGCTGATCCTGGCGTCTGACGTTCCGGGGCTTGTCCTAAGTTCGACGATTGCCCGCGGGGCCGAGCCCGGTGGAACGCTCCTCGTCCTGGAGGCGACCCACAACATTGTCGCGGGGACCGTCGGGGTCGACAACCGGCTGCCGGCGTCGCTTGGAAATTGGGAGCTGAACGGCGCGCTCGCGATCAACAGCCCGTTCGGATACGGCGAGCAGCTTTATGGCGCCGCGTCCACCGGCTACAATCTGGGTAAGGTCTTCGACGCGACGACGCCAATGCAGCTTCTGGGCGTCGGGGCCATACTGCCGATCGGCATCGACGGCTTCAAGATCAACCCGGAATACACCAACTCGGTGACGCGGCCGACGCCGTTTCCCGGGGCGCCGCCGGACGTCGGCTATTATCAGCGCTTCGACCTGCGCGCGAGTTATCCGCTGATTCTCACTCGCGCCCAGGCGCTGACGTTCCAGGCGACCTACGAGTGGGCCCAGGAACATCTCACGCCGATCGGATTCAACACCGATATCTATGACGACCAGTACAATGTCGCGCGGCTTCAGCTCGAAGATCATCTGCGTCTGCCCGCGGGGCTGCTGGCAGGGACCCTCGTCTTCTCCCAGGGTCTGGGCGGACGCAGCGAGACGCAGGCCGCTCTGACCGGCGTCCCGCTCTCGCAGCAGGGCGCGTTCCCGACCTTCAGCAAGCTCGGTCTCGACGCGACCTGGACGCAGCCCCTGGCTTACGATTTGCAGGCCGCTCTTATCGGTCAGGCGCAGACGAGCTTTGGCCATCCGCTGTTCATTGCGGAGCAATTCTCGCTCGATGGGCTTCAGGCCGCCTCCGCCTATCCGCTCGGTACGTTCAGCGCCGACGAAGGCGCGACGCTGCGCGGCGAGATCCAGCGGCCCTACCCGTTTGGCTGGGCGCAGGGGCGAGCAACCGTCTCGCCGTACATCTTCGGAGCCGCTTCGCAAGGCTGGATCGACGAGCCGACGCTGGTGCAGCCGGGGCACATCAGCGCCGAGTCGTTTGGCGTCGGCCTGCGTGTCGGCGCGGACGCTGCCGGGACAGTCCTGCCGCTCGGCGCGACATTCACCATCGAGCTCGCTCGCGGTTTCTCGAACGTCGTCGGCGAGGGACAAGTGTATCGCGGCAATGTCGGCTTCGCCGTGAATTTCTGAGGATTGCGCTGTCGATGTTCAAACGGGGCTAGAGGATGCCATTCCCCAGGAACCGACTTTCGCCCGTCCGTCCGGCCGCTTTGGTGGCCCTCGCGACGACGATGGCGTTGGCGTTCGGTCCTGCCCATGCCCAGAATATCCTGCCGAGCCATGGCGTCGTCACATCGGGCGCGGCGTCGATCGGCCAGTCCGGCGGCTCGATGACGGTCAACCAGACGTCTCCGCGCGCCATCGTCAATTGGGGGAGCTTTTCGATCGGCCAGGCCAACGGCGTCACCTTCAGTCAACCGAACTCGTCTTCCGCAATTCTGAACCGGGTCACCGGCTCGACCCCATCGACGATCGCAGGCCGACTGCAGGCCAACGGCCAGGTCTATCTCGTCAACCCGAACGGGATCGCGATCACCAAGTCCGGCGCTGTTCAGACCGGCGGGGGGTTTGTCGCTTCCACGCTTGGCATAGCCGACAGCGACTTCAACAAGGGCAATCTCAACTTTGTCGGCAATGGCGCTTCCGCAGGCGTGTCGAACGCCGGCTCGATCACGACCGCGCCGGGCGGCTTCGTCGGCCTCCTCGGCGGCACGGTGTCGAATTCGGGCGTCGTCTCCGTGCCGTTGGGCAAGGTGGCCATGGGTTCGGGCGAGCAGGCGACGCTGAACCTGACCGGCGACAATTTTCTTCAGGTCGCCGTCCCGACGGATACGAAGACGGCCGATGGCAAGGCGCTCATCGACGTCTCAGGTAAGGTTCGCGCGGCGGGCGGATCGGTGCAGCTCAGGGCGGCGACGGTGGCGCAAGCGATCCGCAATGCGGTCAACGTGCCGGGCACATTGTCGGTGACTTCGGCGCGGGCGAGCGGCGGTTCGATCATTCTCGGCGGCGGCCCCGGCGGGGACGTTTCCGTGACAGGACGACTCAGGGCCTCAGGCCGGAAGGCGGGAGGAACGATCGCGATTCGCGGCCACGACGTGGCCTTGCGTCAGGCCAAGCTCGCGGCGAGCAGCGCCAAGGGGCGGGGCGGCACGGTCACCGTGACGGCGACGCATGCGGTCAGGCTCGTCTCGTCTTTGGTGGAAGCGTCCGGCGCGACGGGCGGCGGCGCCATCCGGATCGGCGGCGATTTCCACGGCGCCAGCGACCTTACATCGGCCCAGACGACGACGATCGACAAGGCTTCGACGCTGAACGCCAGCGCGACGGCATCGGGCGACGGCGGCACGGTCGCGGTGTGGTCGAACGCGACAACCAATTTCGCCGGGAAGATCACGGCGACTGGCGGCCCGCGCGGCGGCGACGGCGGCTATGCGGAAGTTTCCGCCAATCCGGCGACCCACGGCATGCTCAATTTCACGGGAAGCGCGGACCTCACCGCGCCGAAGGGCAAGACCGGGACGCTGCTGCTGGATCCTACCGATGTCATTATTTGTGACGATTGCGACGATGTCGGAGGTTCATTTTCGAGCGCCGGCGACTGGGTTTTCACCGGGACCCCCGCCCCCGCGACGTCGTTCCTTAGCACGGCGACGCTCGAGAACCAGCTCGGCTTGTCAAACGTTGTTGTTTCGACTGCCAGCGACGGTCCGTCCACAGGAAACATCACCGTTTCGGCGCCGGTGACATGGGCGTTGGCCAATTCGCTGACGCTCGAAGCCGCCAATCGCATATTGATTGCGAATTCAATCACCGCCTCGGGCCCGGGCTCGTCATTGAGCCTGGCCGCCGGCGGCGACATCCTTGAAGAGACCATTCCTGATATCTCAGAAGGGTCGATCGTGGCGCCGACCCTTAGCGCGACATCATCCGCCGGACGGGTCGCGCTCACTCTTTTCAATACGGTCGGCTCGGTTTCGGGTTCGGCGCCGGGAGGCTTCAGTTTGTTCAACAGCGGCGCGCTTGATGTGGGAGCGGCCGGGATCACGAGCGCCGCTGGCTCGATCGCGCTGGAGACCATAACGGGATCGATCACTCAGACAGGACCGGTGCGGGGGCTTGCGCTATACGCCCACCCTGGAACCGACGGAACGGGCGATGTCCTCCTGAACAATCCCAATAACGCGGTGGGAACCCTCGCGGGCGCCGCGCCCGGCAATTTCGAATTCGCCAACACCGCCGGCGCCGGACTGACCATCGGAACCGTAAACTATGTCACGTCGTCGGAAACGACGACGCCAGGAACCGCGACGGCGTCGGGCGTGGCCTCGGGCGTGTTCGGAGCCCCCGACTCCGAGATCCAGGTCACGACCGCCGGCAATCTGACGGTGAATTCACCCGTCCATAACTTTACCCCCGACGGGCTGATCGTTCTCGCCGCCACCGGCAATTTCATCAACAATGTCGGTCCGGGCGCCGTCGTCGATCCCTGGCTCATCTATTCGGCCTCGCCGACCGGCGACGTCTTCAACGGTCTCGACAGCGGCAATACCGCGGTGTGGAACACGACCTTCGGCGAGCCGGTGACGGCGGCGGGCAACCGCTACGTCTTCGCCTTCCAGCCGACGATCACCGTCACCTCGACCAACGACGCCAAGACCTACGGCCAGGATGTCACGTCCCGGGTCGCAACCGACTATGTCATCACCGGCCTGCAGCCCGCCGACCCCTCTGGCGCCTACCTTGCCGACACAGCGGCCGCGATCTTCACGGGAACGCCGAGCGTCACCTCGCTCGGATCGCCCGCCACGGCGCCCGTCGCGGGCAGCCCGTATGAGATCACGGTCGCGCCTGGCAGCTTCACGGTCTCGGACAGGTACGCGCTCGCCCTCAATTCCGCTGGCCGGCTTACGGTCGACCCGCTCGCGATCACCTATAGCGTCGCCAATTCAAGCTCGTTCTTCGGAACGACGCCGATCCTCGGCGCAGCCTCGCTGTTCGGCGTGCTTCCCGGCGATACGGTCGATCCGACCGTTGGGGCATTCTTGGGCTCGCTCCTGATCCCGCTCAATCCGTTCACCCCGGTCGGCCAGTACGCCCAGCTCGTGACGGCGCTGTCGAACCCGAACTACGCCATCGCTGCCTCAGGCAACTCGCCCGGAACGCTTACGGTCAAGCCGACAGCGGTCCTACCGTTCGACCCCGGCTTCCTGCCGGGCCTGACGCTGATCAACAACCCGGCCCAGACCGAGTACGACGTCGGCGGCTACGAACAGGTGCTCCCGCACTTCACCGTGGCGTGCAACGAACCGCCCTCGCTGCCGGACCCTAATCGGTTGAGCGATCCGGATCAGGCGCTTCGGGCGATCTCGCAGTCGCTCGAGAACTACTTCCGCCGCTGCCAGAACCTGACTCAGGCGACGATCGCCGACGCCCTCGACGAATACGCCGCCAAGCTCAGAATCCTCGCGCCGCGGCTGCCGCCGGCTTTGCGGAATGTTCCGGCGATCGTAGCCGAAGGCGCACGCCGCGTCCGCGCGGCGCGGTCACGCAGCGAGGCCATCGCCGTGCTCCATCAGACCGTCGCAGCCGTTCACAAGGAGATCGCGCTCGTTCTTTCGGAGGATCCCCAAACGCGCGGAAGGGAGCTTCGCGACGGCGATGTGGTCGCCGGCGCTCTCGACCGAACCTCCGTCGCTCTGGTAAACTCCGGCGGACTTTAGGCAATCGATCGGTGACACGCGTTGATTCGATGGACGGCGCCCACCCAAGCGCTGTGCAGAGCATGGGGGTGGTCTGCAGCAGCGCTTCTCGCCATCATCCTCTGCCTCGCAGCCTTACCGGCGCGGGCGGAGAGCCGGTTTGCGCTCGTTATCGGCAATGGCGCCTACACGACCGTTCCTGCGCTGGCCAACCCGCCTCACGACGCTGAAGACGTCGCCGCGACGCTGAAGTCGCTCGGCTTCAAGGTCACCCTCAAGGTCAATCTCGGTCTGGCGGCCATGCAGCGCGCCGTCGACGAATTCGCATTGGAATCAGCCAATGCGGATGTGTCGCTTTTGTACTACGCCGGGCACGGTCTGCAGTTTGGTGGGCGAAACTACCTCGTTCCTGTCGGCGCCGAATTGCGCAAGGTCGACGACCTCGCCACGCGGATGGTTGCGCTCGACGCCGTGCTCGCTGAACTCGGCGAAGGCAAGGGCGTGCATCTCGTCTTTCTTGACGCGTGCCGTAACAATCCTTTCGCCGGCGCTGGAATCGCCGTGCCCACGGCCGGACTCGCGCGCGTTGGCAAGCTTCCCGGGTTCTTCATCACTTTCGCGACCCAACCCGACAATGTCGCTTTCGACGGCGAGGGCCGCAACAGTCCTTTCGCCACCGCCTTTCTCGCCCATCTGGCGACGCCGGGCGCCGATGTCTCCAGCATGATGATCGCGGTCCGCAACGATGTTTTCGCCGCGACCGGGGGACAGCAGATTCCCGCCGACGAATCGCTGCTCACCAGGCAGTTCTATTTTGCCGGCGCCAGCGCGGCGGAAGAAACGGTCGAGACGCAGCTCTGGCGCCTTGCTGGAAAGGACCGCGACCCGAACCTGCTGCAAGCCTATCTCGACCGTTACCCCCATGGGCCTCACGCCACCGATGTCCGCTCTCTCCTCTCGGGAATCGGAAACAACCCCGAGGCGACCGGCTCCCTCCTTTCCGGAGCGGGAAAGACCGCTCGCCCGACTGGCCGACCCCGGGAGGACGTCGAAGACGTTCTCTGGTCGGTCGCCCGCAGCGAGCGGCAGGCAAGCCTCGCCGAGCTTTATCTGGCGCGCTATCCGAACGGCGCCCATGTCGATGACGCGAAGGCGCTGATCGGGAGCCTCGAGGCGGCTGAGCGGGTGTCATCGTCGCCGGAACTGGCCTGCGAGCGGCTCGCGACCCATCCCCACGACGCCACCGCCAGCGTCAATGGCGTCGAAATGGAGTCTCTTAAGAAGAACGCGGAGGCCGCCGTCCAAGTCTGCGGTCAGGCGGTGGCGGCCCATCCGGAAATCGCCCACTATGAGGCTCTGCTCGCCCGCGCGACCTTCGCCGCCGGCCGCTACGATGAAGCCGTCAGGCTTTATCGCAAGGCCGCGGACGCCAACGACGTCCGGGCCATGGTCAGTCTCGGTCTTTTGCTCGAGACGGGCGATCACGCGCCAAAGGACCTCAGGGGCGCCTATGCGCTCTATGAGAAAGCCGCTGAGCGCGGCAGCGCGGACGGCGCGCTCGACCTCGCTGTCGCGCTTGTCAAGGGCAAGGGGATCGACGTTGACGTTCCTCGCGCGCTTGATCTGCTCGACAAGGCCTCCGACGACGGCTCGGCCCGCGCGGCCTACGACCTCGCCGCGCTCGTCTCGAACGGCGTCGGCGGCAAGCCGCCGGGCGAAGCGCTCGCCCTCTTTCGGCGCGCCGCGGCGCAGGGCTATCCGGAGGGCTACCGCGCCGCGGCCGTCCTGCTCGACGAAGGGCGCGGGGTGGCCAAAAATCCGTCCGCCGCCGCGGACGACCTTTTGCGCGCGGTCGCGACGGATGCGGGCGAAGCGAGAGCCGAGCTCACCGGGAAAACGCAGATCTGGACAGCCGAGACCGTCCGGCAGCTTCAGGCGCGGCTCAAGTCCGCTGGCTATTATGGCGGCCCGATCGACGGAAGGACCGGCCCGGCGCTCGGGCCAGCGTTGACCCAGTGGCGCCTGCTGGGCGGCGCGCCGAGGCTTTAGCAAAAAAGCGCCGAATGGCGCCGCTCCCGTGGGCGCGTCCTAATACCCGTTCCAATCGAGCGCGACTTGATCCGCGCTTCGATCCGCGCAACGGCGTGGGCGCGCCTTCGCGCTTCGGCCATGAAGGCGATGATCGGTTCCGATCATCGAGCCCTGATATTAGACAGAATTTGCCGTCGCCAGCGCACTGAGTGTCGCGAGCGAATTGGAGTTGACAAAAACAGAAAGTAATGGTATTATTCTGATTGATAGAATCAATTCAGGCTTGGCCGCCGCCACGTCTGCCAGAAGGAGAAACTTTGCCTAAGAACCCGCAGAGCGCAACCCGTAGCGCGAGTTCGAGGCCGGGAAATTATTTTTGTTTTTTTCCCCTGTAACCCTTTGAAAAGTCCCGATTCCACCAAACAAATCCAAGCATAAAAAGCATTTTTGCTTGGAATTTGCTTGGTTTTGCTTGCAGCGAACGCGCGCGGTGGTTGTAAAAGCCGATGAGGCAGGCATGAAGCCCTGAGATCGAGGGCCGCCTCGCCCAGCCACGTGGCCATGTGGCCGCTGGCGCGTCGCCCTAGAACGGATGGTACTGGAACATCCAGGTCTCGGTCAGGGTCTCGCCGCCGGACTTGAGGAACGCACGCAGTTCCACCGGATCGGTCCCATCGACGACGAGGTCGAACTGCGCCCGCCAATGGCCGGCGACCCCGTCAGGAACGGGCTCGATGAGCTGATAGGGCCCGAAGCTTCCGCGCGAGGTCGACACGACCAGGTCGGGCTTGACGCCGTAGGCCAGGCTGGTCAGCGGACCGCCCAGAAACTCGACCATGAACTTCCTCATTCCCTTCGGACGCGGCAGGCCCGGTTGCCCCCCACGCCCGAGGCGAGTCGCCCATATCACGCCGAGCTTGCTCGGAAAGGGCTCGTCGGCAAGCCAGTACAGGCGATAGTTGAGATTGAGCTCGGCGCCCGGCTGGACCGGCTCGGCGGGCACCCACATCGCGACCACGTTGTCGTGGATCTCATCGTCGGTCGGAATCTCGCACAGCTGGATCGATCCCTTCCCCCAGCCCTTGCCGCTCGGACCCGGCAACGGCTCGACCCACAGGCTTGGACGGCGGTCATAGTAGACGCCGTCGAGATAGTGATCGAACACCCGGTCGCGCTGCAGGAGGCCGAAGCCGCGCGGGTTGTTGTCGGAGAAAGCCGAGACGACGATATGGGGCGGATTGTTGAGCGGCCGCCACAGCCGCTCGCCGCTGCCCGACCACATCGCGAGACCGTCCGAATCGTGGACTTCCGGCCGCCAGTCGATCGCGGTCTCCTTCTTGGTCTCGGAATACCAGTACATCGAGGTCAGCGGCGCAATGCCGAAGCGCGACACCTGGGCGCGCAGGAACATCGTCGACTGAATGTCCATGACCACGCCTTTGCCCCGGGTCATCAGGAACCTGAAGGCGCCGACGATCGAGGGGCCCTCCATCAGCGCGTAAAGGGTGATCGCGTCGCCGGCGCCGGGCTCGATATAGAAGTCGGTGAAGTCGGGAAACTCTTCCGGCCGATCGTCGACCGCGACGTTAAGCGCGACGCCGCGCGAGGACAGGCCATATTGCCGGAGTTCGCCGATGGAGCGGAAATAGGCGGCCCCGAGGAAGGCGACCCAGTCGTTCTTGCGCCAATCGAGTGGCCCATTTCGCGCCTCCTGAATGCGCAGGCCCGCGAAGCCCGCGCCTTTGGGCAGCTTGCGCGCCGGCGAATCGGCCGGCATCTCGAAATAGGATGGATCGTAGATGATCTGCCGGGACGTGGCGCCGTCGACGACGTGCATCCGGACCGCCTTCTGGAAAAACAGGCCGAGATGGAAGAAGGTCACCGGAAACGGGCCCGGTCCATCGGCGAACAGGGCGAGGTCGTCGCGGTAGCGGATTTTTCCCCATTCCTCGTAATTGATCTTTTGCAGCACCTCGGGCGCGGGGCGAGACGGGGGAACATAAGGTTGCCGCGAGCGGTCTCGCGCCTGCGTCTTGAAAAGGTCGTAAGCGAAAGGGACCGGCGGATCGAACTGCAGTCCGTCGGACTGCGCGCCGAGCGCTTCAGCGAGTGGATTCATCGCCGCCGCGGACGCGGCCGCTCCCTTGAGCAGGGTGCGGCGATCAAGGCTTTCGGGCATAACAACCTCTCCAATCGGACGATCTGCTTACGTGATTCTCCTCGACCGGAGAATCCGTCTTTTGCTCACAGACGCACGAAAGTGAGGTAAACGGACCCCCTGCCTCTCGACCGCGCCTTGGTCTCATAGCGTGTCGGGCGCCATTCGGGCCAGGGCTGGCGCCAATCCTCGGCGCGAATCGCGGCCCAGTGGAAATGGGGCGAGGCGAGAAAGCGCGTCAGCGTCCAGCCGGCGTAGTCGTCGACGTCGGTCGCGAAGCGCAACTCGGCGCCACGGCGCATGACCCGGGCCAGCGCCTCGACCATGCCGGGGGCAATGACGCGCCGTTTGTGGTGGCGCCGTTTTGGCCAAGGATCGGGATAGAGGATGAAGACGCGGGAGAAGAACGCGTCCGGGGCGGCCTCGATAACAGCCTGGACGTCGCCGCGCCATAGGCGCACGTTGGACAGTTGCTCGCGCCTGAGGCCGGCAAGCGCCGCAACCACGCCGTTCAGAAACGGCTCGCAACCGACGAGCCCGACATCCGCGTTGGCCTTCGCTTGCGCGAGGAGATGTTCCCCGGCGCCGAACCCGATCTCGAGCCACACTTCGCGCGGCGGCGTGACGAAGAAACGCCCCCCCGACAACGCTTCCGGCGCAATCGAAAACAGGGGCAGCGCTTCGGCGAGCAGGCGTTCCTGGCCTCCCCGAAGCGCCTTGCCGCGGCTGCGTCCATAGAGCCTCCCAGCCAGCGCCGCCCCCGAGCGCCCGCCGCTCGCAGGTATAGGCCCCATAAGCGGGCTGGTCAGGCGAGCGCGCGCAGCGTATCTGCGAGATCGGTCTTTTCCCAGGAAAAGCCGCCGTCGGGCTCCGGCGCGCGGCCGAAATGACCATAGGCGGAGGTGCGCGCGAAGATCGGACGGTTCAAATTGAAGTGCTCGCGAATGCCGCGCGGCGTGAGGTTCATGACATCGGTCAGCGCGGTCTCGAGTTTGGCTTCGTCAATGCGCCCCGTTCCATGCAGATCGGTGTAGATCGACAGGGGACGCGCCACGCCGATGGCGTAGGAAAGCTGGATCGTGCAGCGATCCGCCAAGCCGGCGGCGACCACATTCTTGGCCAGGTAGCGCGCCGCATAAGCCGCCGAGCGGTCGACCTTGGTCGGGTCCTTGCCGGAGAAAGCGCCGCCCCCGTGCGGCGCCGCGCCGCCATACGTATCGACGATGATCTTGCGGCCGGTCAGGCCGCAATCCCCGTCGGGGCCGCCAATGTAAAACTTGCCGGTCGGATTGACGTGCCAAACCGTCTTCGGTGTGATCCACCCTTCAGGCAGCGCGGCGGTGACGTACGGGCGCACGAGTTCGGCCACCTCTTCGGATGTCAAAGATTCGACGAGATGTTGATGCGACACGACGATCTGTGTCGCCTCGACGGGTTTGCCGTTCTGGTAGCGGACCGTCACCTGGCTCTTGGCGTCCGGTCCGAGCGTCTTTTCGGCCCCGGAATGGCGGGCCTCCGAGATCGTTCGCAAGATTTTGTGGGCGTAGTATAGCGGAGCTGGCATGAGTTCCGGCGTTTCGCGGCAGGCATAGCCGAACATAATGCCCTGGTCGCCCGCCCCTTCGTCCTTGTTGCCTCCAGCGTCCACGCCTTGCGCAATGTCCGCTGATTGGGCGTGCAACAACACTTCGACCTTGGCGTTGCGCCAGTGAAACCCGTCCTGCTCGTAGCCGATTTCCTTAATCGCATTGCGGACCGTCGCCACCATTTCCTCTTCGGAAATCTTCGGTCCGCGAACCTCACCGGCAATGACGACCCGGTTGGTCGTGGCGAGAGTCTCACAGGCGACGCGAATTTGATACGGATCGAGACGCGCTTTTCCGCCTTCACGAAAGAAGAGATCGACAATTTCATCGGAAATCCGGTCGCAAACCTTGTCAGGGTGCCCCTCGGATACAGATTCACTGGTGAACTCGTAATATTGACGAGCCATACTGACGATCTCCTGCTGCCGCTCGCGGCCACAACTACGCGGCTCTCGGGTGGTCGCTGACCGCGCGGCGCCGCTTTTGACAGCCGGCGTTCGGTGCGTCAAGCCGTTTTGGGCAGTTTGTTCGATTTACCGAACGGCCGAATCGTCCGCAACGACCGATTCATCACCGATTTTATCCTCGGGAGCCGCCAGTGAAATGACAAGGTCGACAATGCGGCGTCGCACCTTGGGATCGCGGACCCGCAGGAAGGCGCGATTGAGCTGCAATCCTTCAGTCGAGGCGAGAAAATCGACGACGTAGGATTGTGGGGATTCTTCCGCAAAGCCGGGCTCTGCCGAGTCCGCTGGCGCGCCCTCAAAAAAATAACCTGGCGATACTTCAAGAACCCGGGAAGTATGCTGTAAACGACTGGCGCTGATTCGGTTCGAGCCTTTTTCGTATTTCTGAATCTGCTGAAAGGTTACGCCGAGAAGCTCGCCGAGCCGACTCTGGCTCATGCCTAGCATCGTGCGGCGCATTCGCAAGCGCGCCCCGACATAAACGTCTACGATGTTCGACGATTTCGACATCATATGAATGCCCCGCGGGCCGGCGCGTTCCGCGCTCGAATCAACTGACCTTGGGGAATTGAGATAGCTGACACTCGGATAACGCGCAAGGGATCAATTTTACAATCGGCGGTCTTCGTTTACACCCGGCCCCTGCCAGCAAAAGCGGCAGACAAGAACACCAATCCGATCACCATCGCGCTGACCGATCCGAAGCGAGACTGCCAAGTGGGCGCGAGCGGAACTGGGAGTTCGGCGTCCAAGACGCCCTCGACACCGAGCGGAGCGACCGCGATTTCGCGCCCGAAGCCGTCAATCACCGCCGAGATGCCGGAATTGGAGTCGCGCACCAGCGGAAGCCCAAGTTCGATCGCGCGCAACCGGGCTTGCGCATAGTGCTGATAGGGCCCAGGGGTCTGACCAAACCAGACGTCGTCAGTAACGTTGAGGAGCCAGCCCGGCCGCTCGGCGCCGGATATGAGGTCGCCGAATTCGATCGGAAAGATCGCCTCGTAACAGATCAAGGGCATCGCGTCCGGTAAGCCGGGAACCCGAAGGATGCGGTGGCCGGCACCCGCCTCGAAGCCGCCCGGAATGTCGACCAATTGCGTGATATGCGCCCGCTCGAGCAGGTTTGCGAACGGCACATATTCGCCGAACGGCACGAGATGCTGCTTGTCGTAGTGCTGCGCCGAGAGCCCGTTGCGGCCGACGATCTCGATCGAGTTGAAGTAGCGGGGCGGCCCGCCTCCCTCCTCGCGCCGCGCCGCGCCGGTTATCAGCGTCGCGCCGGATCCAAGAAAGTCGACGAGTTCGGAAAGCACCTCAGGGTCGCGCGACAGAATGAAGGGAAACGCCGACTCGGGCCAGATCAGATGAGTGACGTCTTTGACCCCGGATCGGTCCGGCGAGGTCGCGCGTTCCGACAAGTCGAAATAGCGGCGCAGAATCGCCTGCTTGTTCTCCGGTCCGAATGTGGCGTCGTCCTGGCCGACATTCGGCTGGATCAGGCGCAGCCTCACCCCGGGCACGGTTGCGCTCGCCGGCGCCGCGAGCCTCAACGCCCCAAAGGCGGCGATAAGCGCGAGCGCGAGCGCGGCCACGACTGTGGGGGGAAGATCGAGCCGGCACTGGCTCACCCGCCATAGCGTCGCCGGGGCGGCGAAGATCGCGATCGTAAGGAAAGTGAGCCCGTGCAGGCCGACGAGGGAGGCGGTCTGGGCGAGCGTAAGATTGACGCCGAGCGCCATGCCAAGGTCGTTCCAGGGAAAGCCGGTGAACAGAAGGCCGCGCGCCCATTCCGCGACCCCGAGCCCAAAGGCGAGGGCGAAAACGCGAAGCGGCCCCGACGACCACAGGAGCCGCGCCAAGACGAAGCCCGCGCCGGGAAAGACGGCGAGCGCGGCCGGCAGCGCCACGACCGCAAGCGGCAGGGCCCAGGCGAATTTGTCGGCCTCGACCAACAAGGCCGAGCCCACCCACCAGAGGCCGGCGAGAAAATACCCGAAGCCCATCCACCAGCCAGCGCCGAACGCCGAACTGAGCGAGCCGCTTATAGGCCGTCCGGAGCCGCGCTCCTGGGCCCCATCGATGAGCCAGACGGCGATGGTCAGCGGAACGGCGATCAATGGAAACAGCGAAAGGGGAGGCAGCGCCAGCGCGCCGGCCGCGCCTGAGACGAAGGCGATGGCCCGCCTGCGCCAGCCCCATGAAAGAATGACCCCCTCTACGAGTGACACAAGGGCATTTGGACGGGGCAGGATCACGGAATCGGCAACGCTCAAAGGACTCTTCTCACTCACGAATCGCCATCGCCATCGCCAACCATATAGCCCGAACGGCTTGCTCATGTCCGACTCGGAACGAATCGGCAAGCGGTCGGGCCGCGATATTGGGGCGCGAGCCTTGAACGTAGCCGACCAATGACAGCCTGCGCAGTCGAAACGACGACGAGAAGACCGGCGCGCTACAAAATCCGCGGCTCGGGCTTGCTCCGATCGGGGCGAATCGCGTCACGCTCCCGATGCTTGGATTTCGCGCGCTTTGATCCGCGAAGACCGGCTTCCACTTTTTCGCGAGCCGCTCCCCATCTAATCAGCCGCCTCGTTCATCCTTGACGCCTCCCTTCGCCCGACGGCGACGGGCCGAGCGTGGGCGCATCACCGCTCGACAACCGGGGCGCGAGCCCGGCGGCACGCCAACGCAAATAAACGCGCGTAAACACCAGTAAACGCGTATAGGTGGTAGTAAATTGGAGTGGGCCGCTCGGGACGGACAATAACGTCGGCGACGGACGAACCTGCTCCCGGCGGCGCGCCCAGCGACTGGCCTTTCGGCCATCGAGGCTTCCCATCCCATCCGCTGCCGCGCCGGACCAAAACCCGGAGCAGCCCGTCGGCGGGCCCGACCCGCGGGGACGCGGCGATCCAATAGGCCGCAGGGCGCCCGGCGACTCCCGGATTGCTTCCCGGGCCCGGACCCGGGGTCGTCATGACGTGGCTCGACCCATTGGCAATTTGCCTGGAGAATTCTCCGCTACAGCGAGACAGAGAGCTCGCTGGTCTCTCCGGACGCTTCCCGCACGGCCCCAAAAACTCCGCCCGCTTCCGCGAGATCGAATGCGACCTTCAGGGCTTGATATTAAGATTTTAGTCGATGGCGGAAGGAGTGAGATTCGAACTCACGGTGGACTTGCGCCCACGGCGGTTTTCAAGACCGCTGCCTTAAACCACTCGGCCATCCTTCCAACGAAATCGAACCCGCTCGCGCCCTGGCGGCGCTCTATAGCTGCGTGGATCACGGCGTCAACCTGCGCCGCGGCCTCCTCCCTGCATTTGGCCGGCAACACGTGGCCATGAAGGCCTGGGGGTTGATCCCCACGCTCGAATGTCCAGACCCTCTTCCACAACCTTGTGATGAACGCCGCTCAAGGGAAGAAGCGTCGCGCGCGGGGCGTCCATGAAACCGAATACACGACGGGCTGCTCGCCTTGGACCCCGATCCTCAAAACGCTCTTCAGCTCGAAGCGATATGCGTGCAGGAAGGTCCCATAGCTGGCAGCGCAACCACCTGCGAACTCGTCCGCTCTGGTCTTCTTTGATCGAATGCCTTTGGCGGCGAGCTTCGCGGTCACGAATCTTGCATCCGGGCTGGGCGATTTACCGCCGCGGCCCGCCTAGCCAAAGTCGCCCCTTACGGTCTCACGCGCGCCTGCCGCGACCTTGGTCCTTCAGGCCATGGGCCGGCTCCGAGCCTTTCATGGCCATGCCCTCGTCTCGGCTTAGAAAGTCGACACCGGCACGCAAATCCCTTGCGCTTCCGGCGACGACACTGACGAGCGCATGGCTGGGCAGGCGCTGAATGGTGCGGTCAAGAGGACTCGAACCTCCACTCCGATTAAAGAACTAGCACCTCAAGCTAGCGCGTCTACCAGTTCCGCCATGACCGCATTTCGCTGCGCGCCAAAAAGCGCGAAGCGAAGGCGGTCGTCTAACAAATCGTTTCCGCCATGACAAGCGCGGGTCGCCGATCAGCGGAGGCGCGAGGACATGTCAAACCGTACGCGAGGCGTTTTGAGCTGCAACATCGCCAGGCCACCCGAGGCGCGCCCCGGCGGAAGGGCGGCTGCGGGCGACCATCGACTGGCCGCGCTCCATCTCTGCGGAGCGGGCTGATCAAGCTCGTGTCACGACCTTGCCACCATCTTGGCGCCGCGGCGCCAGTCGCGTGGGCATGATTCAATCAGGACGCGAGTCACAGCGTCCTTTATTTTCCTTGGTTTAATCAGCCGAATTAGGACTCGCCAATGGGCTATACGCGAACAACAGGACACGCGAAAGGCTTGGACGAGCCCGGCCATAGCGGCCGCCGTCCGCGCGACGGACGCCTCACCAAGATCGCCCCCACGGCGGCCCATCATATGGGCCGGGCGCACTCGCGTATGGGCCGGGCGGTTCTTGGTCGTAGAGTCCAGGCGCGCTGGCATACGGGCCGGGCAGCGATCCGTAAGGATCGTAATCACCGGCGGCCTCAGCCCTCGCCTCCGCGCGCATCGGCTCTCCCTCCTGCAGCACGACAACATGCGTTCCAACCGGCGCGCGATTGTAAAGATCGATGATGTCGTGATTGAGCAGCCGAATGCAGCCGCTCGACACCTTCTGCCCGATCGTCTCCGGCTCGTTGGTGCCGTGGAGGCGAAAATAGGTATCCTGATTGCCGCGGTAGAGATAAAGCGCGCGCGCGCCGAGCGGATTGTCGATGCCGCCCGGCAGCCCGGCCCGGTAATGCGCATAGACCGGCATGCGGCGTATCATGTCAGCGGTCGGCGTCCAATGCGGCCATTCGGCCTTGCGGCCGACGACGGCGTTACCGCGAAAGTTTAGCGCCTCCTCGCGGCCGACGCCCACGGTGTAGCGCATCGCCATACCGTCCGGCTCGACGAAATAGAGATGCCGTTCGCCGATGTTGACGACGATCGTCCCTGGCCGATAGGGGCCGGCGAAGGCGACTCGCCGGCGAAGCACCCCGGGGTCAATCCGACTCATGTCGAGCCCGGGAATCTCGTGGCCATGGTCATCGATCGGGCCGTAGGCGCCGAGTTCGGAATTGCCGAGCGGATAGAAGCCGGCCCCGCCTCGGGTTGCGCAACCCCCAAGCAGGATCGCGATCCCGGCGAGAAGGCCGCGCCGATCGACACGCATGCTCATTGTCCAGACATCCCAAGCCCTCGTTATAGCGATCTGGTCGCGCGCTCCCCTACGACGCCTCTCAACGCGCCGCCAGTTTGCAGCCGCCCGCGCCAGGCGGCCGGAAAGCGTCGGCGGCCGGTATTTTGTCCACGACGCTCAGATAGTCCCACGGATATTTCGATTCCGCCGGCGTCTTCACCCGTGTCAGATAGCGGTCGTACAGCACGCGCCCGTCAGCCCGAATCGTTCCATCCGCGGTGAAGATGTCATGAATGGGCGCTTCGCGCATCGCCCTCATCACGGAGCCCACATCGTCGGTTCCAGCCTTGGCGACCGCCTCGAGATAGTGGCGCATCGAGAAATAAAGGGCGACCTGGTTGTCATTGGGCATGCGGCCGCGGCGGGCGTAGAAACGCCTGGCGAATTCCTGTGTCTGATCGTCAAGATCCCAATACCAGGACTGCATGAACGTTGGACCATGCGCGACGTCGAGGCCGATCGCGTTGACGTCGCTCAAATAGGTGATCGGCGTCGCCAGATATTGCCCCGGCGACAGCTTGAACTCATTGGCTTGCTTCAGCGCATTGGAGAGGTCCGCGCCGGTGATGGCGAACACCACAACTTTGGCCCCGGAGCCCTGGGCGTCGAGCAAATAGGAGCTGAAATCGGCGGTGTTGAGCGGCGAGCGCACGGCGCCGACAGTCCCGCCAGCCCCGGCGATGGCGGCGCGCGCGTCGGCCTCGAGTGAAGCGCCGAAGGCGTAGTCTGCTGTGATGAAGAAGAAAGTGTCGAGCTTCTGCTTGATGAGGAGCCGCATCAGCGCCACGCCGTTCGACCAATTGTCGGCGTTCCACTGGACCCCATTGGGCGAGCACGCCTTGCCGGTGAGGTCCGACGACGAGGCAGAATCGAAGATGACGATCCGATCGCGAGCCTTGGCCAGGTCCTGAAGCGCGAGCGCCACGCCCGAATTGGTGACGTCGAAAATAGCCTTGACGCCCCGTTCGACATACCATTGCCTCGCGATGGAAAGGCCGACGTCAACCTTGTTTTGGTGATCCGCGACATGGAGCTCGATCGGCTTGCCGAGCACCGAGCCGCCGAAATCCGCGATCGCCATCCGCGCCATTTCAACCGAGCCCGGCCCCGCCAGATCGGCGTAGGGACCGGACTGGTCATTCATCACCCCGATCACGAAGCTGTCGGCTGCGCGCGCGGGTAGCGCCGCAGCGGCGAAGGCCAAGAGAAGGCAGACGGCGAAAATTCGCCGAATCATGGCGCGTCCCCGGTGATTGCGGTCGCCCAGCGTCGCCGAACTTCAACCAGAAAACAATGGGCGGACGCGGGGGCCCGGAAAAATGCGGCGACAAGGGGCGCCCGATGGCCCGCTTGGCCGCACGATCGCGATCCAAGCGCCGAGCGATGGCCCTGACCACACGTCAGAGCCTCCGGTCGCGCGCGGTCCAGGGGGCGTCGCTCCGTCGACCAACCCGTCCGGCGCCGATGGGCGCGTCGCGGGCGCCTGCGATAAACCAGCAAAGATGACATCGCCAGGCGCGGATCGGATGGGCGCGTCGCCCGCGAGCCCCAGTCGCCGGGCCGTTGATCGGAGAGCGGGCGCTATGACCTCCCCATGAGATTTATCCTGCGACCTTTTTGACGAGCCAGCAGGCGACGCGGTTCACCCGATCTTCGACTTTGCCGCGCGCTCGCGCCATGTCGGTTGCGCTCCAGGCAGCGGCAGGGGCGAGGCTTCGTATACGCCGCGGGCGATCGCGCGAGCGACACATTCGGCGCTGAGCATGCCGATCTCGGTGAGATCGCGAAAGTTGGGCGTCAAGCCCGACCGCGCCGTCGACGCGGCGAAGACGACGTCGTTGTCCATCGGCGCGTGGGCGGGACGCAGCGCCAGTGCACAGCCGTCCTGAGCCATCATCGCGACGCGTTTGAGTTGCGTCGTGGTCAGCGCCGCGTCGGTGACGACCACAGCAAGGTCGGTGCTGGACGGGGTGTCCGACTTGAGGCGGAGCGTCAAGTGGTCATCGATATGCTGCGGGCCGAAGCCGAGACCGCCGAATTCGCTGTCGCGCTCATAGGGGCTCGCCCAGAAATGCAGGCTTTCGCCGCGCGTCGCCCGGCCGACCGAATTGACGACGACAAGCGCGCCAACTTGAAAGCCGCTCGAGGTCACGGCGCTCGCGGAGCCCATGCCGCCTTTGAGATCATAGGTCGTCGCCCCAAATCCAGCGCCGGCCGTGCCGAGCGCAAAGCTGAACGCCGCACTCGAGGCGGCGGCGAAGCCCATTTCCCAGTAGGGCGGCTTGCGGCCCCAGGCCTTATCGCCGCCATTCAGGAGATCGAACAGGCTCGCGCCCGGCACGATCGGAACGCGCGCCCCGCGATGCTCGAAGCCGCGCCCGATCCCGGCGAGATAGGCCATCGCGCCGCCCGCCGCGTCGAGCCCGAAGGCGGACCCTCCCGAGAGAACGAAGCCGTCGACGCGCTCGATGGTCATTTCCGGCTCCAGAAGGGCCGTGTCGCGCAGCGCCGGCGCCCCGCCGTTGATCGCGATCGACGCGACCGCCGGTTCGTCGAACAGGACCACGGTGACGCCCGAGGCCAGCCGCTCGTCGTCGACCGATCCGATCCGCACGCCCTCGACGTCGGTGATCAGATTGGCGGCCATCAAACGTCCTTCATGAGGCGGATTGCGTCGTAGACCGCCGCGTGGATGTTGCGGCTCGCGACCGCATCGCCGATCCGGAACAGGCGATAGGCGCCGTCGGGATTGTTCACGACGTTTTGCGGCCGTCCCGCGATGAGCGCGGAATAGTCGACTTCGCCCAGGTTGATCGAGCCTGCCTTGAGCGCGAAATAGAGCTCGTCGACCGGCACAGCGCCGTGCTCGACGACGATCATGTCCGCCTCCTTTTCGACCCGCCGCTGGCCGTATTCGTCGTGGAAGACGCCGACGACGCGATTGCCCCGGCGGGCGATCGATTCAAGCCTGAGGTTCAGCGTCACTTTGGCGTCGGCGCGGCTGAAGGCGCGGAAGTAGGGGGGGAAACTCGTGCCGCCAACGTCGGGCGCGAGGATGCGCTCCGGCGTGACGATTTCGAGCTTCGCTCCGGATTCGGCGACGAATTCGGCCGCGGTCAGGCCGGGATGGGCGCCATTGTCGTCGTAGACGATCACGTCGCCGCTTGGCCGCACTCCACCCGAGAGAAGGTCCCAGCTCGTCACCGCATACTCGCCGCCAGAATCGAGAAACTCGACATTCGGCGCGCCTCCGGTGGCGATGACGACCACGTCGGGAGCAAGCTCGAGCACGTCATCCGCCTCGGCAAACGTGTTGTAGCGGAAGGCGACGCCAAGCCGTTCGCATTCGTGCATCCGCCAGTCGACGATCCCCATCACCTCGCGCCGACGCTTGAGCGCGGCGGCGAGCACGATCTGCCCTCCCGGCTTCGCCGCAGCCTCGAGCACGACGACCTCGTGCCCGCGCTCGCCCGCGACCCGCGCGGCCTCGAGGCCCCCCGGACCCGCGCCGACGACGACCACCTTTTTCTTCGGCTCGTCCGAGCGGGCGATGACGTGCGGAATCGTCTCCTCCCGGCCGGTCGCCGGGTTGTGAATGCAAACGGCCTGACCGGAGTAGATCGAATCGATGCAATAGCCCATGCCGACGCATGGACGGATCTCGGCTTCGCGACCGTCGGCGACCTTAAGCGCGATATGCGGATCGGCCAGGTGGGCGCGGGTCATCCCGACCATGTCTAGCTTGCCGCTCTCAATCGCATGGCGCGCGGTCGCGACGTCCTGGATGCGGGAGGCGTGAAATGTCGGCAGGCGGGTCTCGGCGCGCACCTCGCCCGCGAAGTCGAGATGCGGCGCCGAGCGCTCGCCCATACCTGGAATCACGCGGCTCAGCCCCTCTTCGGTGTCGATATGGCCGCGGATCACGTTGAGAAAGTCGATCAGCCCCGAGCTGGTCAGCCGGCGCGCGATCGCCACGCCCTCCTCGCGGCTGAGGCCCCGCTCCCAGTCCTCGTCGCAGACGAGGCGCGCTCCAAGAAGGAAATCCGGGCCGACGCGTCGCCGCACGGCCTCGAACACGGCCATTCCGAACCTGAGGCGGTTGTCGATCGATCCGCCATATTCGTCCAGCCGCTTGTTGGTGGCGGGCGACCAAAACTGGTCAATGAGATGGCCGTAGCATTCGAATTCGAGGCCATCGAGTCCGCCCGCCTTCACCCGCTCGGCGGCGTCGGCGTAAGCCGCGATCACACGGGCGAAGTCCCAGTCCTCCATCGCCTTGGGGAAGGCGCGGTGGGCAGGCTCGCGGACAGGAGAGGGCGCGATGACGGGCAGCCAATCGTCCTTGCTCCAGCTCGTCCGGCGGCCGAGATGGGTAATCTGGATCATCACCGCAGCGCCCTTGTCATGGACGTCGTCGGCCAGCTCCTTGAGCCAGCGCACGCATTCGTCCTTGAAAAGAAGGATGTTGCCGAAGGCCTGCGGGCTGTCCGGCGCCACCACCGAGGAGCCGCCGATCATGGTGAGCGCAATCCCTCCCCTGGCCTTTTCGGCGTGGTAGAGCCGATAGCGCTTTTTGGGCATGCCGTCCTCGGTATAGGCCGGCTCGTGTGCGGTCGACATTAACCGGTTGCGCAGGGTCAAGCCGCGCAGCTGAAAGGGTTGCAACAACGGATCGTTGGACATGGGGCAGCCTCGAAGACGCCGCGACTATCAGGAGCGCCGGGCGAGGGTCAATGCGCGCAGGGATTTGAGCCTCACGGCAGGAAGCGCGGATCCTCGGGGTCGCCATGAAGCGGCGATTGAGTATAGGCTGGGGCAAGGTTCATTGGCGACCCTGCGATTTCAGAAGCGAGGGACGTCAGCGCAGGTGTGGGACGAACTGGACGAACCGCTCGGTTTTCCGGCGGCCGCTTTGGCCGCGCCGCCGGTTGGCCGAATTCGCGCGACCGGGCGTACGGTCGCCGTCGCTGTAGCTGTCGCGCTCGCGCTCGGCCTTTTCCGGCTCGCGCGCCGCGATGCGCCGCTCGGAGGCGAGCCGTTCGCGGTGGCGAAAGTCGAACTGCTGCCCGCGCCGCCCAAGCCCGCGGCCCCGGTTGTCTCGGCCGTCCCGGCTGGCGCGCATGAAGCCATGACGACGGCGATCGAGTCGGCCGCGCAGGTCGAAGCCGCGAGCGGGGTCAAAATTATGCGCGGAAGCGGCGGCGCGCCGCCCAGGGGGCTGATCATCGATGTGCAGCGAGCGCTCGCCGCCAGGCTGGCGCCCGCGCAGTCGAAGCGGTAAGTCATAAGTCCATGAGCCGCGATCTGCCGTATCGCCCATGCGTCGGCGTCGCCCTGGTCAACCGGGCCGGCGACGCGTTCATCGGCCATCGCACGCGCAAACGCTCGACGGAAGCTTTGGACGCGCGATCCTGGCAGATGCCGCAAGGGGGAATCGACGCCGGTGAGCAGCCGCTCGAAGCCGCCAGGCGCGAACTCTGGGAGGAGACCAACGTCAGTTCGACCGAACTGATCGCGGAACTGCCGGAGTGGCTCAAATACGATTTGCCGGAAGACGCGCGCGGGCGCTGGGGCGGACGCTACCGAGGACAGTCCCAGAGGTGGTTCCTGTTTCGCTTCGTCGGCCCGGAGAAGGAAATCGACGTGCGCCACCCGGCCGGCGGCGCGCACGACGCCGAGTTCGACGACTGGCGCTGGGAGCGCTTCGAACGCCTGCCGGATCTCGTCGTACCGTTCAAGCGAGAGGTATACCTAGCCGTCGCGGCGTCGTTCGCACCGCTCGCGCGTCCCGAAGGCCAGTGACGCGGCGGCCGGCTCTTATTTGCCGGCTTTGACCGCGGCGACCGCAGCTCCCATCGCCTCGTCCATCTTCTTGCGCAGACGGTGATCGGAGAGATCGGCACCGCCCTTCTCGAGGTCCGCCTTGAGCGCGGCCGCGACCTCGTCGTCGCTCTTGCCGACCTGCGCGCCGACGAACTCGTTGGCGTATGTCTCGGCGTCCGCCCCGGACAGGCCCTTCGTCTCGGCGGCCCAGAGCGCGACGGCCTTGTTGCGCCGCGCGACCGCCTTGAAACGAAGATCCTCGTCGTGGGCGAACTGCTTTTCGAACGTGTTTTCGCGATCCTGGAACGCGTCGGACATGGACCCCTCCGTCCCTTTGGCGACATCACTCGTCAGCTGACTTAAGGGCCGACGACGTGATCCCGCATCTCCTAACCCGGATGTTGGGGCCGGGTTATGACGACTTCCGCCTCGCCGCGCAATGCGAAGATTTACGGGTCGCGTTTCACGGCTCACGAACCGTTTGCGAGTCCATTTTGGGTGATTTCAATGGGTTGGGGCGTGATTAACGAGTCTAGATGCTCCGTTATATACACATTACAAATGTGTATTACTTGGAACACTGCCGGCGTCGCCAAGCGCGCCGACATTGATCCTGTCCGCTCTTGTGTGCCGGACATCAAGAAGGTCATCGCGCCCACGCGCGCCCGTGGGCGCCGCGCGGCAGACCCAGCCTGACCGCGATCGTTTCGCCGACGTCGGCCAGGCTCGCACGCGCTCCGATCGGACCCGGGCGCGCACCCGCGCCAAAGGCAAGGATCGGCACACGCTCGCGCGTATGGTCGAAGCCGGGATAAGTCGGATCGTTGCCGTGGTCGGCGGTGATCACGCAATAATCGGTGGGGCGCATCGCCGCTTCGATCGCGCCGAGCCGGCGGTCGAAGGCCTCGAGGCAGGCCGCATAGCCGGGGACATCGCGGCGATGGCCCCATTCGGTGTCGAAATCGACCAGATTGACGAGGATCAGGCCGCCCTCCGGAGCCGTCGCGAGCGCATCGATGAGAAGCTCGACATTGCCGTCGTTGCTCTTGCCCTTGCGCTCAGTCCCAGTGTCGCGGTGGGCGAAGATGTCGCCGATCTTGCCGATCGACACGATCGCCCGCCCAGCGCGCGCGGCGCGCTGCAGCAGATTGCCCTCCGGCGGGGGCATGGCAAAATCCTTGCGGTTGGCGGTTCGCGCGAAGTCCCTGGCGCTTCCGCCGACGAACGGCCGGGCGATCACCCGCCCGATCTTGAGCGGATCGCAGAGCCGGCGCGCGATCCGGCACAGATCATAGAGCCGCTCGAGCCCGAAAGCCTCTTCGTGCGCGGCGATTTGAAGCACCGAGTCGGCGGAGGTGTAGCAGATCGGCTGGAGCGTTCGCAGGTGCTCCTCGCCATAGTCTTCGATCACCGCCGTCCCGGAAGCGTGGCGATTGCCGAGGATCCCCGCCAGCTTGCCCTCGGCGATCATCGCGGTCGTGAGCCATCCGGGGAAGGCGGGGATCGTCTCCGGGAAATAGCCCCAGTCGAAATTGACCGGCGCGCCGGCAAGCTCCCAATGGCCGGACGGCGTGTCCTTGCCGCGCGAAGTCTCGATTCCATAGCCCCATTGGCCGCGCGGCTGGGCAAGCGCGAAGCCGGGCGGCTCGCACCCGCTCGAGGCCTTCATCGCGTGGCCAAGGCCCAGCGCCTCGAGGCGTGGCAGTTTCAGCGGCCCGCTTCGCAATCCGTCGCGATCGCCACGTCCGGAAGCGCAGGCTTCGGCGATATGGCCGAGCGTGTCGGCGCCAGCGTCGCCATAAGAAGCCGCGTCCTCGGCTCCGCCGCAGCCGACCGAGTCGAGAACGATCAGGATCGCGCGGGTCATGCTCCCCTTCTCGAACGGGCGTTGGGACGCGGGTGGAGCCCCTCATCCGGCCGACTTCGTCGGCCACCTTCTCCCGGGGGGAGAAGGGAGGGCGGCGCGCGTCCCCTCTCCCTTGGGGAGAGGGTCAGGGTGAGGGTCATCGCTCTCACTGGCTGACGACAGCGGCGTCGAGCGTCGCCTCGTTGGCGAAGGCGGCGGCGAACAGGGCTTGCGTGTATTCATTCTGCGGCGCGCTGAACACCGTACGCGCTTCGCCGCTCTCGACCACCTTGCCGCGCCGCATCACGATGATCTCGCTCGCCAGCGCCCGCACGACCCTCAGATCGTGGGAGATGAACAGATAGGCAAGGTTTCGACGGCGCTGCAATTCGCGCAGGAGGTCGACGATCTGCGCCTGGATCGACATGTCCAAGGCCGAGGTCGGCTCGTCGAGCACCACGAAGCGCGGGTCGAGCGCCATGGCGCGCGCGATCGCGATGCGCTGGCGCTGGCCGCCGGAGAACTCGTGCGGATAGCGGTCGAGCGTCGAGGGATCGAGCCCGGTGTCGGCGAGCGCCTGCTCCACCACGGCGCGCCGCTCGGCGGCGCTGAGCTTCGTCCCTTGCGCGATCAGCCCCTCCTCGACGATCTCGGCCACCGACATGCGAGGCGAGAGCGAACCGTAGGGGTCCTGAAAGACGATCTGCATCTCGCGCCGCAAAGGCCGCATCGCCTTGGAATGCAGGCCGTCGATCGCCCGCCCGCAATAGACGATCGGTCCCTCCGACCGGATGAGCCGCAGGATCGCAAGACCCAGCGTGGTCTTGCCCGAGCCGGACTCGCCGACGACGCCGACCGTCTGCCCCTGCCGCACGGCGAGCGAAACGCCGTCGACCGCTTTGACGTGAGCGACGGTGCGGCGCAGAAATCCCTTTCGGATCGGAAACCAGACGCGCAAGTCTTCGGTGCTTGCAATGGTCGGCGCGGCGCGATCGGCAGGCGGCGGATCACCCTTCGGCTCCGCTGCGAGAAGCGCGCGGGTGTAAGGGTGGCGCGGATCGGCGAACACGCGCACGGTTTCCCCCGCTTCGACAATCTTTCCCTGCTGCATCACAATCACATCGTCGGCGATGCGCCGGACAATGTTGAGGTCGTGGGTGATGAACAGCATCGCCATGCCGAACTTGGCCTGCAGGTCTTTGAGCAGCTTGAGGATCTGCGCCTGCACGGTGACGTCGAGCGCCGTCGTGGGCTCGTCGGCGATCAGGAGATCGGGACGGTTGGCGAGCGCCATGGCGATCATCACGCGCTGGCGCTGACCGCCCGAAAGCTGATGCGGATAGGCGCCAAGCCGCTGAGCGGGGTCGGCAATGCCGACCTCGGTCAGAAGCTCGACGATTCGTGTTTGCGTCGCTGCCCCACGTCCGTGATGAAGCGCGATGATCTCGCCGAGCTGCTGCTCAATCATATGGAGCGGATTGAGCGACGTCATCGGCTCCTGAAACACCATGGTGACGGCCGAGCCGCGCATCTTGCGCAATTCGTCGTCGGACATTTTGAGCACGTCGCGGCCGCGGAAGAAGATCTCGCCGCTCGGATAGCTCGCGGCGGGCTGCGGCAGCAGGCGCACGATGGCTTGCGCGGTGACGGTCTTGCCGGAGCCGGATTCGCCGACCAGCGCCAGCGCCCGGCCCTTCTCGAGCCGAAAAGAGACGCGGTCAACGACGGTCTTGCGCTCGCCGCCTTGCGCAAACGCGATCGTGAGGTCGCGCACGTCCAGAAGCGGCGCGGCCTCGCTCACAAAAAGGTCTTTCTGGGATCGAAGGCGTCGCGCACCGCCTCGCCGATGAAAATGAGCAGCGAAAGCATGAGCGCGGTCACCGCGAAGGCGGAGAGCCCGATCCACGGCGCCGACAGATTGGACTTGCCCTGCAGCAGGAGTTCGCCCAGCGAGGGCGAGCCGGGCGGCATGCCAAGCCCCAGGAAATCGAGCGAGGTCAGCGTGCTGATGGAGGAATTGACGATGAAGGGCAGGAAGGTCAGCGTCGCCACCATCGCGTTCGGCAGCACGTGCTTGACAATGATCTTGGCGTTGGAGAGGCCGAGCGCGCGCGCCGCGTTGACATATTCGAAATTGCGAGCCCGCAGAAACTCGGCCCTCACCAAATGAACGAGGCTCACCCAGGAGAACAGTAGCAGGATAATCAGCAGGACCGAGAAGCTCGGCGCGAGAATCGCCGAGAGGATGATGAGGATGTAGAGGTGCGGCAGCGACGACCAGATCTCGATCACCCGTTGCATCGTGAGATCGAGCCAGCCGCCGAAATAGCCCTGCACAGCGCCTGCGAAGACGCCGATCACCGACGAGACGCCCGCGAGCGTGAGCCCGAACAGAATCGAAATGCGAAAGCCGTAGATGAGGCGGGCGACGATATCGTGCCCATCCTGATCGGAGCCGAGCCACAGCGGTTCGAGCTTGCCGCAAGGTCGAGGGACGGTCGCGGCGTCCTTCACATTTTGCTTGTCGAGCGCAGCGCGGCACTGGGCGTCGGTCAGCATCCAGGTCGGCGGCGTCGGCAGCGGGGTCGGCGGGTTGAGGATTGTGGTCGAGTTGGCGAAGCGGATCGGCGGCCAGATCATCCATCCGTGCGCCTTGATCTCATCGGCGACAAAGGGGTCACGAAAATCCGCACGCGCCTGGAACCCTCCAAATTTAGCCTCCGGATAGTCGAAGAAGACCGGGAACAGGATCTCGCCCTTGTAGGAGGCGATCACCGGCCGGTCGTTGGCGATGAACTCGGCGAACAGCGAGGCGACGAACAGGACAAGAAAGATCCAGAACGACCATGCGCCGCGCTTGTTGCGGCGGAAGTTGTCGAGCCGGCGCCGGTTCATTGGCGAAAGCCAGGGACGCCGTTCGAGGCTTGCGCGCGCTTTCGCCTGCGCCCATGTGTCCGTCTTTTCGTCGAGCGGAATGAGGGTGGCTTCCCCGCCTTGCGGTCGCGTGTCGGTGTCCGGAGCGAGGCGGTCCGTGTCGACCAAGCTCAAACCTCGCGCGTTTCGAAATCGATGCGCGGATCGATCCAGGTGTAGGTGAGATCGGAAATAAGATTCACGACAAGACCGATCAGGGCGAAGATATAAAGATTGGCGAGCACTACCGGATAGTCGCGCTGAATGAGCGAATCGTATGAGAGATAGCCGAGGCCGTCGAGCGAGAACACCTGTTCGATCAGAAGCGAGCCAGTGAAGAACGCGCCGATGAACGCGCCCGGGAAGCCGGCGATCACGATCAGCATGGCGTTGCGAAACACATGGCCATAGAGCACGCGCCGCTCGGTCAGGCCCTTCATGCGGGCGGTCTGGACGTAGGACTTCTTGATCTCATCGAGAAAGGAATTCTTGGTCAATAAGGTCGAGGTCGCGAACGAGCCGAGCACTAGCGACGTCACTGGCAGCGTGATGTGCCAAAGGTAGTCGAGGATTTTGTGCGGCCAGCTGAGATCAGCGAAATTATCGGAAGTGAGCCCCCGCAGCGGAAAGATCTGCCAGAACGACCCGCCGCAGAACAGCACGACCAGCAGGACGGCGAACAGGAAACTCGGAATCGCGTAGCCGAAGATGACCAGGGCGGAGGTGACCGTGTCGAAGCGGGAGCCGTCCTTGACGGCCTTCCGGATGCCAAGCGGGATCGAAATCGCATAGGAGATGAACGTCATCCACAGCCCAAGCGAGATCGAGACCGGCAGCTTTTCCTTGATCAGCTCGAGCACCGGAACGTCGCGATAGTAGCTCTTGCCGAAATTGAAGGTCGCATAGTCGCGCACCAGGATCCAGAACCGCTCCCAGGCCGGCTTGTCGAAACCGTATTGTTTTTCAAGCTCCTTGATGAATTTCGGATCGAGCCCCTGCGAGCCGCGATAGCGCGAAGTGATGTCGCCCCCCGCCTGGGCGCTCGCGCCGATCTGGCCGCCGCCCCCTCCGAACCCGGCGGTCGAGCTCTGGTCCGCTCCCTGGAGTTGCGCGATCGCGCGCTCGACCGGGCCTCCTGGCACAAATTGCACGATCGCGAAGGAGACCGCCATGATTCCGAGGATCGTCGGGATCATCAGGATGAGACGGCGGAGGATATAGGCGAGCATGCCGCGTCAGCCTGTCTCAGCGAGACGGAGCGGCAAGCGCCTATCCGAGCCCAATGGACTTGGCCTTCGCTTCGTCCCACCACCAGACGCCCGGCGCGCCGACGCCGAGCTTCGGCTGGCGTTCGGGACGCGAAAACACGTCCCAATGGGCGATCCACGCCGTGTCGCGATACCACATCGGGACCCAATAATGGCCGGCGCGCAAGCACCGGTCGAGCGCGCGGCAAGCTGAATTTAGGTCGGGGCGCGATTTGGCCGAGGCGATCGCTTCGACTAGCGCGTCCACGACCGGATCGGAGACGCCGGCGAGATTGCGCGAGGCGTTCTGCTTGGCGGACTGCGACGTATACACATTGCGGAGGTCGACGCCCGGCGTGAACGTGCCCCCGGACGCCGTGGTCACCACGTCGAAGTCAAAGGCGTCGGTGCGGCTCTTGTATTGCGCCGGATCGACGATGCGGTAATTGGCCCGAATGCCGAGCTTGCCCAGATTCTGGATGAACGGCAGCGTGTGAGGCTGGAGCGCGCTCGATGAATCGAGAAATTCGATGGTCAGCGGCTTGCCGTCCGGCAGCATCAAGGTTTCGCCTGCGCGTTTGCAGCCCGCCGCGAGCAGAAGGTCATAGGCCTGCTTGAGCAGCTTCCGATCGCTGCCGGAGCCGTCGCTGACCGGGGGGACATAGGGCTCGTCAAACACGGCCGGCGTCAGCTTGGCGCGGAACGGCTCGATGAGCTTGAGTTCGTCCGGACCCGGCTTGCCCTTTGCCTCCATGTCGGTGTTGGGGAAGTAGGAGACGATCCGCTTATACGCAGAATACATGACGTTCTTATTGGTCCACTCGAAGTCGAAGCAGAGGCCAATCGCCTCACGCACACGCGGATCCTTGAACTGATCGCGCCGGGTGTTGAGGTACCACCCTTGCGTGCGCGACGGGGCGCCATCGTGCAGGGTCTCCTTCTTCACCCGGCCATCCTTGACGGCGGGAAAGTCGTAAGACGTCGCCCAGAAACGCGAGGTGTACTCTTCGTGATAGTTGATCGCGCCCGCCTTGAACGCCTCGAACGCGACCTGCCGCTCGCGATAATATTCGAAGCGCAGGCGGTCGAAATTGTTCTGGCCGAGGTTCACCGGCAGTTTCGCCCCCCAGTAGCCGGGATCGCGCGCATATTCGATGAACCGGCCCTGCTCGAACGTCTTGACCTTATAGGGGCCTGAACCCAGCGGCGGATCGAGGGTCGCGGCGGTGAAATCGCGCCCCTTCCACCACGCCGCCGAAAACACCGGCATGCCCACGACGATCAGATGCGCGTCACGGCTGCGCCCCTGAATAAAGCGCACATGGACGACGTCGTCGCCTTCAGCTTCGGCCTTCTCCACCTCCTTGAGCAGCATGGCGTAGATCGGGTGGCCCTTCTCCTTCAGCACATTGAGCGAAAAGGCGACGTCGGCGGCCGTCACTTTCGAACCGTCGCGAAAGCGCGCCTCGGGACGCAGCCTGAAGCGGTAGTCGAGCTTGTCGGGCCAAACCCGCACCGATTGGGCGAGCAGGCCGTAGACCGAATCGGGCTCGTCGCCATTGGCGGTCATCAGGGTGTCGAAGGTCGCGGACATGCCGGCCGCGCCATTGCCCTTCCAGGAATAGATGTTGAGCGTGTCGAAAGTGTCGAAGTTCTGGTTGCCGCTCGTTCCGGTAATCTGAAGCGACAGGAGGCCCCCGGTCGGCGCGTTGGGGTTCACATAAGAGAAGTGCGGGAAGTCGGGCGGGAGCGCGAGATCGCCGAACGAGGACAGGCCGTGCGTCTCGACGGAATCATCGGCGAGCGCGACGAATGGGCGCCAGACCAACGCCGCGAGCGTTCCGCCCGCGCCGGCCTGCAACGCCGCTCTGCGGGTCAATGCAATGGTCATCGAATCGTCCGCCTCGTGGCTCGCTCCGGCGGTGTACCGCGCCTGAGCGCTCTTCGCCAGCGACCGCGGCGAAAACGAGGCGCCGCCAGGCCACGCAGGCCGAAATACGGGTTAAACTTCGTCCATGAACGCGCCGCCGTTCGCCCGGTCCAGCCTGCTCTTGCCTTCCGTCCCTGCTTACCGTCTTAGATCGGGCCATGGAGATGGGCGACCCAAGACCTGGCCATGTAGAGTTCGCCTGCCGGGTGGCCGGTTTCGCCTGCCGGGCGGCCGAGGCCAATCAGGGCTTCGCGACGCCAGCCACGGCGCCAGTGGAGAAGGTCCTCGGGTGAGCGGCGCGATCACGCCCGTGAGCACTCCGGGGCGCCTCACGATCGACCTTGGCGCGCTGGCCGAGAATTGGCGCACGCTGGCGCGCCGCGTCGCGCCGGGCCAGTGCGCCGCCGTCGTCAAGGCCCACGCCTACGGGACCGGCGTCTCTGAAGCGGCGCCTGCGTTATGGGGCGCCGGCGCGCGCGTCTTCTTCGTCGCCCATCTGAGCGAGGGAATCGCGGCGCGGCGGGCGCTGCCGGAAGAGGCCCGGATCTATGTGCTCAACGGCCTCGAGAGCGGGGCCGATCCGGCGGACTATGCCGAACATCGCCTTGCGCCGGCGATCGGCGCGGAAGAGGAGCTCGCCCGCTGGTCGGCCTTCGCCGCCAAGCGCGGCACACCCTCGCCATCGGCGCTCCATCTCGACACGGGCATGAACCGGCTCGGCTTCGAATCCCTCGCGAGCCTGCAGGCGGCGATGGAGAGGCATGGCGCGCGAAGCGGGGCGGATCTCCTGATCAGCCATTTCGTCTCGTCGGAGGTCCCGGAGGATCCCCTCAACCGGGCGCAGATCGAGCGTTTCGAGGCCGCCCGCGCGACTTTCCCGCACCTTCCCGCCTCGCTCGCCAATTCGTCGGGCGTGTTCCTTAAATCTTGCCCGGTCTACGACCTGGCGCGGCCGGGCTATGCGCTTTATGGCGGCAACCCGACGCCGGGGCGCTTAAACCCGATGCGGCCGGTCGTCACGCTGACCGTGGCGATCCAGCAGATCCGCCGGATCGAGGCCGGCCAGACCTGCGGCTACAACGCCCAGTGGACGGCCAGGCGCCCGACGCGGCTCGCGACGCTCCTCGTCGGCTACGCCGACGGCCTGCCGCGCGGCGCCGGCGCGACCGACGCGAGGCCGGGCGCCGAGGTCGCGGTCGCCGGTCGCCGGGCGCCGCTGGTCGGGCGGGTGTCGATGGACCTTGCCATCGTCGACCTCACCGACGTCCCCGAGGACGCCGTCCGACCGGGCGACCGGGTCGAGGTCTTCGGCCCGACGATCGGCCTCGACGACTTCGCGAGCCGGAGCGGCACGATCGGCTATCTTCTCCTGACTAGCCTCGGCCCCCGGTTCCAGCGGGACTATATCCGCTAGCGAGCGATGGATTCAACCAGGGCGCGAATTTCCGCCAAACAAATCAAAGCAAAACCCAAACAAAACCAAACATATTTGCTTGGATTTGTTTGGTGGAATCTGGACTTATCAAAGGGTTATGGCCGAAAAAAACAAAAAGTAATTTCCCGCCCCGACTCGCGTCTCAGGTTGCATGCCGTGAGCCCCGCGCCCGCCTTTGCGGACCCTGCCCCCAGCGAGGGTTTCATTCTGACCATTTGAATTACTATGGCCACTACTTCTGGTTTTGGCAAGAATGATTTGCGCTTTTATGCCGTCGGGGATTGGTCGGCCGGTCTTGGACGGCGGGAGGGCGGAGCTGCTCCTGAAAGCGTCATGACTGGCTCGTCCCGGCCATTGCGGTGGCTATTGCGGGTGGCCATTACGGTGACAGTTTACTTAACCCCCAATGCCGCCTCGTCCTCTCTAATAGCGCCGCTCGCAGGGGCGCGTCTGGGGATCGCCGGCGAGAAAAATGCTTTGAATTGGGGGTTGAGTAAACTGTCACCGTAATCTGTAAATCCACCACCCTCATCCGCAACCCACCGACAGCCAGCGCTACGAGAGCCCAATTCGACAGCTCAACCCCTCTTGGCCGGGGCCCGCCATGTCGGTTTCATGCGGCGCGCGAGGCGGAACTCGCGTATCATGGCGCGTTCATTTTGAGCCTCGCCCGTTCCGGGCGGCCCGGAGGCATGCGGGCGGGCGTCGAGAAATCTGTTTTGAGGCAAGCCAATATTGAAGGAGGGGGCCATGAAGGCGCATATCGTCGGCGGCGGATTTGCGGGTCTCGCAGCGGCCGCGCTGCTCATCCGGAACGCCGGCGCGCCCGGCCAGGACATCACCATCTACGAAGCTGACGACAAGCTCGGCGGCGGCTACTTTCTCGAGGGCGACGCTGAGAGCGGCTACAACCTCCCCGGCTCCGTGTTCGACAAGGAATTCCGCTGCGCTTTCGACCTCCTGGCGACCATCCCGACCCTGGGCTACCCCAACATTTCCGTCGCCGAACAATTCTTCACCTTCAATAATGAGCATCCGTTCGTCGATCAGACCCATATTGTCGATCGTGAGCTCCGTCCCGTACGGGGCCCGCGTTACGGCTTGAGCCTCAGCGACGGCCTCGCCCTCGCCAGGCTCTCGCTGACCTCGGAAGACAGACTGGACGGGCGGCGCATCGAGGAGTTCTTTCCCAAGCCTTTCTTCGACACGGAATTCTGGCTCTTGTGGTCGACGATCATGGGCTCGCTGCCGCAGCACAGCCTGATCGAGTTCCGCCGCTACATGAACCGGTTCGTCTACCTGTTCCCCGACCTGTCAAGCATGGCGCATGTCCTGCGCTCGCAATTCAACCAGCACGAAGCCTTCGTCAAACCCCTGGTCGCCTGGCTCAGACAGCGCGACGTGAACTTCGTCACCGGCGCCCTCGTGCGAGACATTGGCTTCGATTCCTCGCCGGGTCGCCTGACCGTCAACCGGCTGGACTACGAACGGGGTGGCGCCGCGGCCTCCATCGACGTCTCGCCCGAAGACATCGTGCTGGTGACGACCGGCTCGCAGGCGGCCGACATTTCGACCGGATCGATGACGGCCGCGCCGCCCGCGGCGCCCCGTCCCGGGCGGTCATGGGCGTTGTGGAAGCAGTTGGCTGAGAGGCACAAGGGCTTCGGCAATCCGGATGCGTTCTTCGGCGCCGACCGGATCGCCGACTCGCGCTGGGTGACGTTCACGATCACGACGAAAGGCAAGGAAATCCTCGATGAGATGACCGCTCTCACCCGCAGCGGTCCGGGAAGCGGCGGGCTTCTGACGTTGAAGGATTCGAACTGGGTCATCTCGCTGTCGATCTTCGACCAGCCGGAAGTCCTCGAGCAGCCGCCGGGCGTGTCCGTGCTGTGGGGCTACGGGCTCTATCCCGAGCGCAACGGCAATGTGTTCGAGAAGCCCATGCATGAATGCACGGGCGAGGAGATCCTGAAGGAATTGCTGCACCATGTGCGGTTCAAGACATCGGACGCGATCCTGAAATCCTCGATCTGCATTCCGTGCAACCTGCCCTACGTCAACAACATCTGGCTGCGGCGCAAGCGCGGCGACAGGCCCCCGGTGGTTCCGGAGGGGGCGACCAATCTCGGACTTATGGGGCAATATGTCGAGCTTGAGCAGGACATCGCGTTCACGTTCGAATATTCCACGCGCTCGGCGTGGGAGGCGGTCCACCGGCTGGTCAAGCGCGGGCCCCCGCCCCCGCCCGTCTATCAAGGGCAGTGGGACCCGAAGGGGGTGTGGGCGGCGTTCAAGGTGTTCCTCTGAAGGGCCTCGCGCCGGGCGCTTGCGCGCGGCCAGGGCGGCAGAGCGGGCAGCCTCGACGGCGACGCGGCCAGTCCCCATATTGAGCGTCCTCCCTCCGCCATTGGCGCTTTCGACAACCTTGTTTTAAGAACGCGCCGGGCGGCCCCCCATTTCAGGCGATCTTGGTTCATGAGCGGCGTCAACGACATTCGATCGAATTTCCTCCAGTTCTTCGGCAGGAACGACCACGCCATCGTTCCGTCGAGTTCTCTCGTGCCGCGCAACGATCCGACGCTCATGTTCACCAACGCCGGCATGGTGCAGTTCAAGAACGTGTTCACCGGCGTCGAGAAGCGCCCGTATCGGCGCGCGACGACCTCGCAGAAATGCGTGCGCGCCGGCGGCAAGCATAACGATCTCGACAACGTCGGCTATACCGCGCGCCACCACACCTTCTTCGAGATGCTGGGCAATTTCTCGTTCGGCGACTATTTCAAGGACCACGCGATCGAGTTCGCCTGGAACCTTCTGACGCGCGACCTGGGGTTGCCTGCGGAGAAGCTCACCGTCACCGTCTATTACGACGATGACGAGGCGTTCAACCTGTGGCGCAAGATCTCCGGCCTCCCCGAGGCGCGGATCATCCGCATCGCGACGAGCGACAATTTCTGGGCGATGGGCGACACCGGCCCCTGCGGGCCGTGCTCGGAGATTTTCTACGATCACGGGGACCACATCCCCGGCGGTCCGCCCGGCTCGCCCGACGCGGACGGCGACCGCTTCATCGAGATCTGGAATCTCGTCTTCATGCAGTTCGAGGCGTTGGGCAGCGGCGAGCGGATCAACCTGCCCCGTCCGTCGGTCGACACCGGCATGGGGCTTGAGCGCATCGCCGCCGTGCTGCAGGGCGTGCACGACAATTACGACATCGACCTCTTTCGCGCCCTCATCCGCGCCAGTTCGGACCTGACCGGCGTCGACCCCGACGGGCCGCAGCGCGCTTCGCACCGGGTGATCGCGGATCACTTGCGCGCTTCCGCCTTTCTGGTCGCCGACGGCGTGCTGCCGTCGAACGAGGGCCGCGGCTATGTGCTCCGCCGCATCATGCGCCGCGCCATGCGCCATGCGCAGATTCTGGGCGCGCGCGATCCCTTGATGTGGCGCCTCGTTCCGGCGCTGACCCGCGAGATGGGCCAGGCCTATCCGGAGCTGATCCGGGCCGAGTCGCTCATCTCCGAGACGCTGAAGCTCGAGGAGACGCGCTTCCGCTCGGCGCTCGCGCGGGGCCTCGCCATTCTCGAGGACGAGACGCGTTCGCTTGGGGACGGCGGCGTGCTCAACGGCGAGACCGCGTTCAAGCTCTATGACACCTATGGGTTCCCACTCGATCTGACGCAGGACGCCTTGCGCGCCCGCGGCCTTTCGGTCGACACGGCGGCATTCAACGCCGCCATGGAGCGCCAGCGGGCCGAGGCGCGGCGCGCCTGGGCGGGCTCGGGGGAGGCCGCGACCGAAACGGTCTGGTACTCTTTACGCGAGCGCGTCGGCGCGACCGAGTTTTTGGGCTACGAGACCGAGACCGCGGAGGGCGTCATCCGCGCGATCCTCAAGGACGGGGTCGAGGTCGAGACGCTCGAGGGAGGCGAGAGCGGCTCGCTGATCCTCAACCAGACGCCTTTCTACGGCGAGGCCGGCGGGCAGGTCGGCGACGTGGGCGAGATCACCGCGCCGGGTTTCCGCGCGAAAGTCACCGACACGCGCAAGAAGCTCGGCGATCTCATCGTTCACGACGTGACCGTCGTCGGAGGCGCCGCGCGTCCGGGCCTCGCGGTCGAGCTCGCCGTCGATCACGACGCGCGCACGGCGACGCGCGCCAATCATTCGGCGACCCACATTTTGCACGAAGCCTTGCGCATGGTGCTCGGCGATCACGTGGCGCAGAAGGGCTCGCTCGTTTCGCCCGACCGGCTCAGGTTCGACATCGCCCATCCGAAGCCGATCAGCCGCGCCGAACTCGAAAAGGTCGAGGACATCGCCAATCATGTTGTCTTGGAAAACGCAGAGGTGACGACGCGGCTCATGGGCCTCGACGATGCGCGCGCCTCCGGCGCCCGCGCCCTGTTCGGCGAGAAATACGGCGACGAGGTGCGCGTCGTCTCCATGGGCGAAATCGACGACGGCCACGACCACGAGCGCACCTATTCGATCGAGCTTTGCGGCGGCACGCATGTGCATCGCACCGGCGACATCGGCCTTATCACCGTCGTCGGCGAGAGCGCGGTCGCGGCCGGGGTGCGCCGCATCGAAGCCAGGACCCGCGACGAAGCGCGCAAGCGCCTCGAAGCGGACGCGCGCGCCTACGCCGATCTCGCGGGGCTTTTGCGCGCGCCGGCAGGCGAAGCGACGGAGCGGCTCGAGGCGCTGATCGACGACAAGCGCAAGCTCGAGCGCGAGCTGGCCGACGCGAAGCGCAAGCTCGCGATGGGCGGCGGCGGGGGGACGGCTGCGAACGACGCCGTGCGCGACGTGGGCGGCGTGAAATTCTACGCCCGCGCGGTCAGCGGCGTCGACATGAAGGACCTGAAGTCTCTGGCCGACGAGGCCAAGCAGAATGTCGGCTCGGGCGTCGCGGCGATCGCGGCTTCGAGCGAGGACGGCAAGGCGAGCATCGTCGTTGCGGTCACGCCCGACCTCTTGAGCCGCTTCAATGCGGTCGAGCTGGTGCGGCTCGGCTCGGCGGCGCTCGGCGGCAAGGGCGGCGGCGGGCGCCCCGACATGGCGCAGGCCGGCGGCCCTGACGGGGCGAAAACGCACGAGGCGCTCGCCGCCGTCGAAGAAGGCGTGCGGCGCGCGGCGGGCGCGCTTTAGCGGCCGCTCACGGCGGCGCCGATCCAGTCGAGGCGCGGCGCCGGAACGAGGCCGTAGTTGTAGAAATTGAGCGCATTCGCTCCGGCCTCGACGCAGGCGTCGACGCGAGTCGTCAGGCCCTCGGCGCCGCCGGTCTCGCCATTGAACAGGCGAAAGCCAGCGCTGAGGAACTTGTCCGGCCCGAGCGCCGCCCGGCCCTGCTTGATCACGGCCGCGCCCTCTTCCGCCCCCAGGCCATAGACGCAAAGAATCGCGCCGTCGCAGATCTTGCCGATCGCCTCGAGATCGCAACCGCCGAGCGATCCCTCATCGATCAGGACGACGCGACTTGAAACATGCGCGCGCGCCTTGATCTCGGCGACGAGGCTGGTCACCGGCTCTGTGCGCCAGATGAGATATTCGTAGACCGCCGGGAAGGCGCGGAAAGCCTCGACGCCGGCGGATGGAAAATCATGGAAGCGCGGCTTCGGCGCTTCCCGCTCGCAAGCCTCGACGATCCATTGCTTGACAATGAGGCGGGCCGCTTCGCCGTCGGCGTCGGCTTTCCTTGCGCGCGCCAAACAGCTATCGCAGAAGCAGAGCGACATGGCGAACTCGTCCTCCGCGGTGAAGCCGACGCCGTCCTTGTCATGGTGGTAGCCATGCGCGAATCCCATGAAGGACGGGCTCTCAAGCTCGACGATATCGGGGTGATAAGCATGGGTCAGGTCCTCGACGAGGGCGCCGACATAGGCGCGGGCGTCCGGGTTCGATGGGCAGAGGCTGTAATAGTTCGGATCGCCGAACGCGTTCAGCGTCACCGCGCCCGGATGCAGCATGCCGAGCCGGGTGTTGTGCAGGCAGACCGTCCAGCAGCAGACCTTCAGTCCGCCCGCGTCGCGTCTGCGCACCAGCTCGCGAAGCACGTCTCCGCCTTTAACAATGACCTCGGCGACCTTGGGCTGGATCTTGAGCCCCTCCCAGCGCGCGGGCGCCGGGTGAAAATAGATCGTGCCGTCCTCGGGAAAGTAGACCTTTCGCTTCGGGCTGCGCGGCTGGACGAAGCGGCCGGCGTGATAGGACGTGGCGAGACTGACGCTGTTCGCGCCGGCGCGATCGCGGATCTCTCCGAGCGCCGCGTCGTAGCCGATGTCGAGAAGGTCCCAGGCGTATGTCCAGATCGACCGATGCATTCTCGTCCCTTCCACCCAGCGCGCCGCTAAGCGAAGCTGAGCGCGAGGCGGCGTGTCAAGGCGCCGCGGTTGAGAGCGCGTCGATGCGATAGACGCGCCGCGCATTGTCATGGAAAAGCGCGGCCTGCTCGGTTCCCGAAAAATCGCTGACCATCGCCTTGAAGCCGTCGAAGATCGCATCGAAGCTCGTCCATAAGCGCCCGACCGGAAAATCGCTGCCGAACATCGACCTGTCTGGGCCGAAGCATTCGATGCAATGAAGCGCGACCTCGCGCAGGCTTTCCGGCGACGGCGACGGGTCATAAGCGGTCAGCGCGGAAACCTTGATCACGACGTTCGGCGCGGAGGCGATGAGCTTCAAGCTCTCCCGCCATCGCGCCATGCCGTCGCGGTCGCGATCGATCGGGCTGCCGCAATGGTTGACGATGAAAGTCTGGTTGGGGAAGGCGCGCGCCAGCCGGGCGACCTCCTCGGCCTGGTAAGGATAAAGCATCAGCTCGAGGAGCTGGTCATGGCGGGCGAGCCGTGCGACGCCGCGGCGAAAATCTGCTTCATCCGCAATGCCCGGCCTGGGCGCGAAGGATCTGGCCGGCTCGGCCGGATGCCAGCTCAGCATCTGGCGGACGCCGACGCAGCGCTTGAACCCGGACAGACGGTCGAGCGCAGCGCCGGCGTCCTGCGCCGTGAGATCGGCAAAGCCGATGTAGCGGATGGCGACGCCTGACGACTTGTCGAGCGTCTCGAGCCAGCGGATCTCAGCGAGCGGATCGTCGGCCCGGTCCCAGGCGGCCTCTATGTGCACGGAGGCGACGACATTCTGGTTCGCCGCGTCACGCCGGTAGTCGTCGACGAGATAGTTTCGCCGTATGGGGCCGAGATCGCCCAACGCCTGGATCGCGCCTCCGACCGGGCGAAGCCAGGGATGCCGGTCCATGCCGAGATCCCAAAGATGGCAATGCGCGTCGATGATCGGTCCGCGATACAGTCCGGACACCTTCAAAGCTCCATCGTTCAGGCGTGTTCGCGGCGTCAGTATTTCACCCCCGCCGCGCTCTCCGCCGGCGATTGTCTAGCTCTGTTCGAACTTGCCCGCCAAATGACCGGCGCGTTGACTTGGCGAAACGTGGACCGGTAACGTCACGCCCTGCAGTCGATCGCGCGGCGACCGGGCCCCGCCGAGAAAGTCGTCCGCGATCGAAGGAGTCATGAAGTTGCTGGTCCAGGATTTGGATACGCCTTGCGCGGTGGTCGATCTCGACGCGATGGAGAACAATCTCAGGCGGTGCCAGACCTATCTCGACCGTCACGGCTTGAGCCTTCGCCCGCACATCAAGACCCACAAGATTCCTGAATTCGCTCATTTGCAGATCAGGCTCGGCGCGAAGGGAATCAATTGCCAGAAGCTCGGCGAGGCCGAGGTCATGGTCGACGCCGGCATCGCCGACATCCTCCTGACCTACAACCTGATCGGCCAGAGCAAGCTCGATCGCCTTGTGGCGCTCGCCCGCCGCGCCGACATCAAGGTCGTCGCCGACTCGAAGGAAACGGTCGAAGGCCTGTCGTCCGCCATGACGCGCGCCGGTCTCGAACTGCCGGTGCTTGTCGAATGCGATACGGGCGCCGAGCGTTGCGGCGTGACCTCGCCAGCCCGAGCCGTCACGCTGGCGCAGGCGATCGATCACGCGCCTGGCCTCAAATTCAAGGGGCTGATGACCTATCCGCCCAAGAACGCCGCGGCGAAGACCAACGCCTGGCTGACCGAGGCGGTCGATCTCTGCACGCGCGCCGGGCTCGCCGTCGAGACCGTCAGCTCTGGCGGAACGCCCGATCTCTACCGCGCCCATGAGGTGACGGTCGCGACGGAGCACCGGCCTGGAACCTACATCTACAGCGACCGGTCCCTGGTCGAGATCCAGAGCTACGGCGCGTTGGCCGATTGCGCGCTGAAGGTGCACGCGAGGGTCGTGTCGCACGCAGCGCCGGACCGCTGCGTCATCGACGCCGGATCGAAGGCCCTGTCGTCGGACCTGCTCGGACTGAAGGGGCATGGCCGAATCCTCGAGCATCCCGACTGGGAGATCTACGGGCTTAGCGAAGAGCACGGACATGTGCGCAGCCCCCCGGGCTCTCAGGAGCCCAAGATCGGCGAGCTTGTCACGATTGTCCCCAACCATGTCTGCGTGGTGACCAACCTGTTCGACCGGATCTATGCCGCCCGGCAGGGGCGCGTCGAAACCTTCTACGAAGTCGCGGCGAGAGGCAAAGTGCAGTGAGCCTTGCAGAACTCGAACCCGCGCCCGACACGGAGCGCCTTGCTCGTTTGCTCGAGCGGCTCGTCGCCATCGACACGCAGAACCCGCCGGGACGGGAGACCGAGGCCGCCGCGCTGCTTGCCTCCGAACTCGAAGCAATCGGCTTCGCCACGGAGATTCGTCCGCTCTCGGAAGGCCGGGCCAATGTCGTCGGGCGCATCGACAACGGCGCTGGCCCCTCATTCGCCTTCAACTCGCATATGGACACGGTTCCCACCGGCGGCGGCTGGAGCAGCGATCCGTTTCGGCTGACGGAGCGCGACGGCAAGCTCTTCGGCCGGGGCGCCTGTGACGCCAAGGGGCCTGTCGTGGCCATGGTCGAGGCGGGCCGCCTGCTCGCCTCGCAGCGCGGCTCGTGGGGCGGAACGCTGGTCCTGATGTTCGTCGCGGACGAGGAGATCAACGGCGGCGGCTCGCGCGCTCTCGCAGAGCAGCAGCCCAAGCCCGACTGGATCGTGATCGGCGAGCCGACCAACAATGCGGTCTTCGCGGCGCATAAAGGCTGCCTGCGGCCGCTCATCCGCGCCAAAGGCAAAGCGGCGCATTCCGGCCGCCCGGAGCTTGGCGTCAATGCGATTCTCGCCGCAAGCCGGCTCACGTCGATCTTCGATGCGCGCGATCGCGAACTGAGGGCGCTCAACCATCCGCTGGTCGGCCACGCCAGCCTGTCCGTCACCCGTATCGCGGGCGGAATTGGCGACAACGTGATCCCGGAGACTTGCGAAATGGTGCTCGACCGGCGGCTCCTGCCAGGCGAGACGCTCGACGCCGCGCTGGACGATTTGCAGGCTCTGCTGACGCGCGCCAAGCGTGAGCATGGCGTCGAAGCCGAGATCGCGGCGATCCGCGCAAGGGCCGGATCGACGGAAACCGCGCTCGATGATCCGCTCGTCACCAATGCAGTCGCCATCTCCCGCGCGCATGGGGTGACCTTTCCGCAGCCCGGCGGTCTGACCGGCGGATGCGACCTCGTTCATTTTCACGACGTCGGCGCCGTCGGCATTGTGCTTGGGCCCGGTTCGCTCGACGTCGCGCACCAGCCCGACGAATATGTGCCGAAGGACGATCTCGCCCGCGCCGCGCTCATCTATCGCGATATTGCGGTCGCGATGATGCAGTCGTGAGGCGCGGCGCGGCGGCTTCCTCTCAGGACCGGATCAGGAGAATGGCTTCGATCTCGACCATGATGCCGTTGGGAAGCGAGCCCATGCCGACGGCCGAGCGGGCGTGGCGGCCGGCGTCGCCAAGCGTCTCGACGAACAGGTCCGAGCAGCCGTTGATGACCTTGGGGTGATCGCCGAAGTCGGGCTCGGCGTTGACCATGCCGAGGAGCTTCACCACCGCCTCGATGCGCGAGAGCTCGCCGATCGCCGACTTCGCCGCCGCCAGCAACTGCAGGCCGGTGAGGCGCGCCGCCCGGTAGCCGTCATCGACCGAGGCGGTCTTGCCAAGCCGCCCGACCTCGAACGTTCCATCGGGCTTCTTCGGTCCCTGGCCCGAAAGGAACAGGAGATTGCCCGCCCAGCGATAGGGGACATAATTGGCCATCGGCGTCGGGACCGCGGGCAATGTCAGGCCGAGAGCGGCAAGCTTCTCTTCGGGCGTCGGGTTGCTCATGAAAGAATCATCCGAAAGTGAGGTTGTCGGCGGTCGCGTCAGCCATTCCACAATTGTCCGTTCAGCACAATTCCGCGCGGCTCCAGGCGCCAGTCGCCGGTCATTCGCTCGCCGACCACGTCGACATAGTCGAACTTGCCTTGTCTCAGTTCGAGGATCGAGGCTTCGCCCACCCCCCCGGGCCTCAGGCTGCCGAGGTCGCTGCGCCGCATAGCCTTGGCTGGCGCAGCCGTCGCCGCCCTCAGGACGTCGTCGAGCTTCATGCCAAGGCAGAGGAATTTCGACATTGTGGTGAGAAGATCGAAAGCGGGACCGTCAATGCACAGAGCATGGACGTCGCTCGATATGCAGTCCGGCGCGAAGCCGTTGGCCGCCATCGTCCGGGCGGTCTTGAACGCGAAGGATCCCATGCCGTGGCCGATATCGAAAAGAATGCCCCGCTTGCGCGCCTCGATCACCACTTCGCGAACGCCGCCCTCGGCGGTCGCCGGATTGTTCGGGAACGGACGGAAGCAATGGGTCAGAACGTCGCCTGGCCGCAGGCGGGCCAGAACGTCCTCGAGCGTCGGCGGAGGATGGTCGAGGTGAACCATCATCGGCAGGCCGAGCTCTTCCGCCGCCTGGCGCGCGATGTCGAGCGGGACGAAGCCGGAGTATTGGGAAGCGTGCAGTCCGACGCGAACCTTGATGCCAACGATCGTGTCGCGATTGGCGTTTGTGACCTCGACCGCTTCCGCCGGCGCCATCAGCCTGAGGTCTCCGCTTTCGCCAACCATGACGCGCCGTGCGAACCCGTAGATCCCGGCGAACGATACGTTGAGATAAGCGAGGACCCGCACCGGAGCCGATGGGCGGATAACATGCTCCAGGAATCCGGGATAATTGCCCGGCCCCGCGCTGCCGGCGTCGACGAGCGTCGTGCATCCGCCGCGCGCCAGACGGAGAGGGTCGACGCCGAGCGAAGTGCCGCCCCAATAGACATGGGTATGGAGGTCGATGAGGCCAGGCGTGACGATAAGGCCGCTGACGTCCCTGACCTCGGCGCCGGAAAGCTCGGCCCCAATTCCCGCGATGCGCCCATTCTGGAAGCCGACATCCGTCACCGTGTCGATTCCTTGGGACGGATCGATAACTCGGCCCCCTCGCAGAACCAGATCAAGCTGCATCAAGATCGCCTTTCACGAACCGGAGTCGCTCCGCCGTCATCGGAGCTTCTCAAACGTCAAATCGCGCGCCATGATGACGGCGCCCGGGGTCAATCCGCAAGGCTGTCGCACGGAAGTTAAGGGGATACCCTTTGAGAAGTCGGTGATTCCCGTATAGGACCGCGATCGCTGCGGGAGAATGTTGGAGCATTTGCATGGCGTCAATCAACGTGGTCGATGTTCGCAAGAGCTATGGCGCGCATGAGGTGATTCACAGCATTTCCCTCGACATCGAGGATGGCGACTTCGTTGTCCTGGTCGGCCCGTCGGGCTGCGGCAAGTCGACGCTGCTGCGCATGATCGCGGGGCTCGAGAGCATTACGTCCGGCGTCGTCAAGATCGGCAGCCGCGTGGTGAACAAGCTCGCGCCCAAGGATCGCGACATCGCCATGGTGTTTCAGAACTACGCGCTCTATCCCCACAAGACGGTCGCTGAAAACATGGGCTTCGGCTTGAAGCTGCGCCGCGCTTCCAGGTCGGAGATCGAGACGCGCGTGCGGCGCGCGGCCGAAATATTGGACGTGACGTCCCTCCTCGACCGCTATCCGCGGCAGCTTTCCGGCGGCCAGCGTCAGCGTGTCGCGATGGGGCGCGCCATCGTGCGCGACCCGCAAGTCTTCCTGTTTGACGAGCCGCTGTCGAATCTCGACGCCAAGTTGCGCGTTCAGATGCGCGCCGAAATCAAGGAATTGCATCAGCGGCTGAAAACCACGACCGTCTATGTCACGCACGACCAGATCGAAGCTATGACGATGGCCGACCGAATCGTCGTTTTGCGCGATGGCGTCGTCGAGCAGATCGGACCGCCCCTCGACCTCTACGACAGGCCCACGAATATCTTTGTCGCCGGATTCATCGGGTCGCCCTCGATGAATTTTCTCAAGGGCACGATCAAGATCGGCGACAAGCCGCGTTTCATGGTCGACAATAGCGTCAGTCTTCCGCTCGCTTCGGCGCCGCCGGGCAGCGACGGCCGTCCGGCGATCTATGGAATAAGGCCCGAACACCTTTCGCTCGGCGGACCCGATGGCATGCCTGCGGAGGTTTCGGTGCTGGAGCCCACGGGTCAGGAGACGCAGGTTTTCGCCAAACTCGGCGAGCAGAAGATCGTCGCGGTGTTCCGCCAGCGCATGACGGCGAAACCCGGAGAGACGTTGCCGATGACGCCGGATGTCGCGTCGGCGCATCTGTTTGACGAGAAGACAGGCGCGCGACTGAACTGACGGCTCGTCTCCGACTGTTCCGTTTGACGGATGGGCGTTCCGCGAGGCTCACGCGGGGACAAGGATCGCCTTGCCAAGCCGCAGGGATTCGATCGCCGCGTCAGCCAGCTTCAGTCCGGCGAGCGCTTGCGACAGATTGAGCGCCGGCGCCTGCGAACGATCCCGCACGCAAGCCAGAAAGCAATCGTGCTCGTTGCGCAAGGAATCTTCCCCCTCCGCAGGATAGCTTGTGCGATGGCCCTCGGCATAAAGCTCGAGCCCCGTTCCGACAGTGAGCTCGACGCCGCCCCGATCGCCCACCACTTCAATGCGGTCGAGCGGCAGGTCTCCGTCGACAAATGTCCAGGCCGTCCGCAAGTCGCAGATGATTCCGGTCGCCGTGGTTGCTGAGACCGCCGTCATCGTGCGGGAGCCGGGGCCCTCGGACCGGCGGGCGAGAACCGAACGGAAGTCTGAGCCGGCGACCCATTGCGCAAGGTCGATGTCGTGAATGAGAGTCATCAGGATCGGGTCGCTATCCGGGTAACGGACGGCATGGCTTTCGTCCCGGTATCGGCGGGAGTTCACGTAAGCGACCTTGCCGATCCGACCCGAGCGGATAATCTCGATCATCCGGACATGGTCCTGCGAAAACCGCAACACATGGCCGGGCAGGACGAAGCCGGTCGACCCGCGCTCGGCCGCAAGCAACGGGGCCGCGGAGCTGGCCGTGGGCGCAACGGGCTTCTCCAGGAGGACGCAGAGATTTCGGCCGAGCGCCGCCATGGAGATCTCGACATGCGAGGCGGCCGGCGTGGCGACGATGATCGCGTCAGCCGCAACCTCGTCGATCAGCCGCAACGGATCGGCCGAGACCTTTGCGCCGCCAAGCGCGGAGCTTATCGGCTCGAAGGCGGCCGGATTCGTGTCCGCCACCCCGGCTATGGTCACGTCCGAGCGCCGCGCGAGCCTCGCGAGATGCTCCCTGCCAAAAGCGCCCAAGCCAGCGACCAGGACACGAACTGGGTGAGATGACGACGCCATGAAGGACCTTGAGCGATGCGAAGCGAGGCGCTCATTCTAGCTTCTTAACCCACGCGTTTTGCAACGCGCGATTGGACGAGCGAGAGAGTCACAATGATCTTTGAGATATGTGTCGATTCGGTCGCCGGCGTGCGCGCCGCCAAGGCTGCGGGAGCGGACCGGGTCGAGCTGTGCGCCGATCTCCTGGAGGGAGGGATTACGCCAAGCCGCGGGATGATCCATCAGGCGAGGACCATTGCAGGGATTGGCCTCAATGTGATGATCCGACCGCGCGGCGGCGACTTTCTGTTCGATGACGACGAGTTCGCGATCATGCGATCGGATATCGAGACGGCCAAAGCTGAGGGCGCCGACGGCGTGGTCATCGGCCTCCTGAGCGCGGCCGGTGAAATCGACGTCGCGCGAACACGGGAACTGATTGCGCTCGCCCGGCCGCTTTCCGTAACCTTTCACAGGGCCTTTGACATGACTCCCGATCCGTTCCGGGCGCTCGAAACCCTGATTGAGCTGGGCGCGGATCGCGTGTTGACCTCGGGCCAGGAGGCGAGCGTTCTCGAGGGGCTGCCGCTCATCGTTAAACTCATTGAGCGCGGGGGCGACCGAATCATCGTGATGCCGGGCGGCGGAATCACGGCGCGCAACATCGACAGAATCCTCGATGCGGCCACACCTCGCGAGGTTCATTTTGCCGCGCTCGAACCCATCGCGAGCGGCATGCGGTTTCGCCGAGCGCATGTGTTCATGGGCGGCGAACTGAGACCGCCGGAATATGACCGGCTCGACACCTCCGCAGCTTCGGTCCGCGCTGTCATCGCTGGGGCCTCCCGCTGAGGCAGCCCCCGTTCACCACAAGGTATAACCGCCGTCGATCACGAAGGCGGCGCCGGTGACATAGCCCGACGCGGGCGAAGCGAGATAGACCGCAAGCGGCCCGATTTCCTGAGGATCGCCGGCGCGGCCCATCGGAATTGCGCGCACGAACGTCTCGATCACCTGCGGATTTTTTTTCGCCCAGGCCTGGTTCGGCTCGGTCATGAAGAGGCCGGGACAGATGGCGTTTACGGTGACGCCCCGCCCCGCCCAGTCGGCGGCGGTCGCTCGGGTGAAATGGATGACCGCCGCCTTCGCCGTCTCATAGTGGCGCCCGCCAATGCCGCGATTGGCGATGAGGCCGCTGATCGAAGCGATATTGATGACCCGTCCCTCCCCGCGCGACAGCATCGCGCCGCCAATCATCTTGGTGCAGATGAAGCAATGGGTGAGGTTGAGGTCGATCAATCGTCGCCACGTCGCAAGGTCGGCCGTCTCGATCGGCGCATCGACACTGCGCCCGCCCACATTGTTGACGAGAATATCAATCGGCGGCGCTTCGGCGAGCACGCGCCGGCACAGATCCTCGCAAGCCGTGGGATCTCCGACATCCGCCGGATAGGTCCGCGCTTCGCGTCCGCGGTCACGCACCTCCTGCGCGGTTCGGGCCAGCGCGTCCGGATCGCGCGCGACAAGCACGACGTCGGCGCCCGCCTCCGCCGCCGCGAGCGCTATCGCCCGGCCAAACCCGCGGCTGCCGCCAGTGACCAGAATGCGTTTGCCGTCCAGCCGGAATTGGTCGAGCACAGTCACGGCCTCGGTCCCTCTCGCTCTTGTCGCGTATTCGTTTTAGCGGGCGGCGCGCATTTGCAAAGCATCGACGCCCGGTAATTGAACACTTTGACTTATGCGCCTTTTCCAGGCCAATTATGCTCGCCTCGGGGCGCTACAAACCGCCGGCCCACGCATGGCGCGCTTTTTGCTCACGCCGCTTGGGACCGGGACACATTGGGAGGTCAGAGATGAGTGGACGCAGTGAACAAGAGCAGCTCTTTCGGGAGGTCGCGCGCCGCGAACTCGCAGCAGGGCGCATCGACAGGCGCGACTTCCTCACCCGCAGCCTTCTCACGGGCCTAGGGGCCGCCGGGGTCGGCGCGGTCGCGAGATCGGGCATCGAGTCCGCGTTCGCCGCCGACAGCCGTCCGCTGACCCCGACCTTCTATCAGTGGATTCAGGACCTGCATCCGGCGATCCCGGAGGTGAACAAGAGGTTCCCGGGCATCAACTACCAGATCGCCCCGGTCGAAGGCTTCGGGATCGAGCGATTTGTCGCCGAGGCCAAGAACAAGCAAAGCACGTGGGACGTCTATGTCGGCCAGACGCCGTTCATTGAAATGACGGCCTTCATCAAGGCCGGCGTGATCGAGCCGTGGGACAACTACATCCCAAAGGAAGTGATCGACGACATCATTCCGTCGATCCGGGCGGAATGCAGCGTTGATGGCAAATTATACAGCTGGCCGTTCCTCCTCGACGTCATCGGCTCGGCCTGGCATTCGGGCATCACCAGCAAGGCTGGCGTGCCCGACGCTGCGCCCGCGACATGGGACGAGTTCCTCGTGAGCTCGAAAAAGATTGTGGATTCGAAGGCTGCGCCCTGGGGCGCCACTTTCGACGCCCACGGCTGGCGTTCGCTCGTGCCGGTCACCCACAGCATGAGCACCAAAGTCTACACCGACGGCTTGTTCGACTTCACCAGCGACCCAGCCATCGAAGCCTTGAAGCTGATGAAGCAGATCATGGCCTATTCCAATCCCGACATCCTGCTCGAAGGCTCCTCCGACGCCGGCGTCAACTCGACGACAGACGAAATCGCCTTCCAGGCGCAGCGCGTCGGCCTCTATTTCAAGTATTTCAACTCGCCTCTGCGGATGGCCGCAAGCTGGGACGATCCGAAGCTCCTGCATCTTGGGCCCTTGCCGAAGTTCACCAATGGCGAGGGCTCGACCGTGTTCTGGACCACGGGCTGCGCCTTGTTCAAGTACGGGCAGAACAAAGAGAAGGCCGCCGAGTACATCAAGGCGCTGACCTATGATCAGCAGATCTGGAAGGATTCGATCGTCGGCACGCCGGGCGTCCATCCCGGTCAGCTTCCGCCTTACAAGTCGATCTACGCCGACTGGGACGCGAAGAAGCCCGACTGGATGCCGCCCTTCGTCGGGCTGGTCCGCAGCCAGCTCGATCGCGCCAAGGCGATCGACAACAATCTTTTCGGGCTGCAGCAGTTCGTCATCGGCAAGCCGATCTGGGAGACCTATCTCAAAGGCCAGGAGCCGGATCCGAAGGTCGCAATGACCAAAGTGAAGGAAGCGGTGCAGGCCGAGATCAAGAAGGGCTGACCGCCCGGGGCGGGCGGCCCTTTGGCCGCCCGCTTCCCACCGGCCTTTTGCGCGAAGGCGGCTCGACGTGTTGGATGTGAATGGCGCAGGCGATCTTAGACAGCAAGAATGAACTCGCCGGGCGGGTGGCGGAGGGGCCGGTCGATGCGGTGCGGAAGGGCCTGGGCGACTGGCTGTTCCTGGCGCCGGCGATCATCTTCTTCGTCGGCTATCAGGTCTGGCCGATCGTCCGGGTCCTGTGGCTGAGCTTCACCAACTTCGAATTCCTGTCGGACAAGCCCGCGCAATGGGTCGGGTTCGCCAATTACGCTCAGGCGCTTCAGGACCCGCTGATGTGGGCGAGCCTCGGGCGGGCGGCGCTGTTCACCATCATGTTCCTGCCCGGAACGATCATCCTTCCCCTGCTTCTCGCGATCCTCGTCGACCGGGTCGGAAACCAGCGCCTCGCCACGCTCTACCGCGTCATCCTGCTCATTCCGGCGGTGATTCCGAGCACGCTGATCTTTGTCCTGTGGAAGTGGATGTACAATTACCAGAGCGGGCCAATCAACCACCTGCTCGTCAACGTGTTTGGACTGTTCACGCTGCAAAACGCGCCGCAATGGCTTGGCGGAACCGCGCTCACCCTGCCGGCGATCGCGATCATGGAAATCTGGTGGGGCCTCGGCTACCACACGATCTTCTTCATCGCGGGCCTTGCGGCGATCCCGAAGGAGCTGCCGGACGCCGCGCGCATCGACGGCGCCGGCGAGTGGCAGGTGTTCTGGCATGTGACACGTCCGCAGCTCGCCCCGATCATGATGATCCTCGTCGTGCTGCGCTTCGGCTCGGCGATGGCGGTGATCGACGAATATCTCATCTTCGGCGGTTTCAACCGCGCGTCGCCCACCTACACCTGGACGATGTTCATGTACGACCAGGCGTTCAAGACCGGGCTCTGGCGCCAGGGCTACGCAGCCGCCATCGGCATGATCGGCGCGATCGCGATGATGTTTGTCATGGCGGGGCTCATCTGGGTCTTCCGTCCGAAGGGTTGAGGATGACGCTCGAAGCCGATCATGCCGAGATCACCAATCTCAGGGACGAGGGTGCCTCGTCGGCCGGGGGCTCGGCGCTTCGCCATGTGGTGATCAACCTGTTCAATCTCATCATCGTGCTGCCGCTCGCCTGGGTTCTGATGCTGTCGGTCAAATCGCTGCCCGACGCGGCGCGCGGTGATTTCTGGCCGAAGCGTTTCGATTTCACCCATTATGGCTTCGTCTTCCAGCACATCGCGACGCTGCCGATCAACCTGTTCAACAGCATCTACGTCACGGCCGCGACCGTGCTGCTCACCACGACCTGCGCTGTGCTCGCGGGTTACGCGCTCGTGCATATCAAGCCCATCGGCGCGGGGCTCGTGGTGACGGCCTTGCTCGTCTCGCTCTATTTCCCGGTGCGCGTCGTCTCGATCATCAGCATCTACGAGACGCAGCATTGGCTCGGCCTCATCAACCACACGAGCGGCCTCATCCTGCCATACATCACGCTGCAGCTTGCGATCAGCATCCTGATCATGCGCAGCATGTTCCAGCTCGTGCCTCATGAGATGTTCGAATCGGCGAGGATCGATGGGGCCGGCCACTGGCGGGCGCTGTGGGAGGTCGGCCTGCCGATGGTGCGCAACGGCCTGGTCGTCATCTTCATCGTCAATTTTGTCGCGGCCTGGGGCGAGTATCTCTTGTGCCTGACCCTTATCGACGACGAGGCTAAGCGCACCATGCCCGTCGTCCTCGCCGCCGCCCAGGGCGGACAGGGACAATGGGCGTGGCCCAATCTGGCCGCGGTCTACGTGATTGTCGTGACTCCGGGGATTATCGCCTTCACCTTCGCTCAAAGGCTGTTCTTCAAAGGACTTCTGGAAGGGGCGTTGAAAGGGTGACAGGCCAGATTACGTTTCAAGGCAAGGTGGTCGCAATCACCGGCGCCGCCGGCGGCGTGGGCTTGAGCCTCTGCCGCTACTTCATCGCCGAGGGCGCAAGGATCGCCGCGATCGACAGGAAGCCGAGCGTGGAGACGCTGGCGTCCGAACTCAACGCGCCGGCAAAGGCGGTCTTCTCGATCATCGCCGATATCAGCGAAACAGCTGAGGTCGATCGCGCCTTCGCTGCGCTGGCCAAGGCCCTCGGCCCCGTCGACGTTCTCGTCAACAACGCGGGCGGGTCTGCGCACCGGACTTTTGCCCGCACCGATCCGGCCGGCTGGCGCCACGAGATTGAGGGCAACGCGAGCAGCGCCTATTATTGCGCGCATGCCGTTATCCCGGGCATGGTGGCGACACGCGGCGGGGCCATCGTCAACATCGGCTCCGTCAACGGCTTAAGCGCGCTTGGCGATCCTGCCTATAGCGCGGCGAAGGCGGCGATGATCTCGCTCACCCGCTCGCTCGCTCAGGAATATGGCCGCTATGGAATCCGCGCCAATATCGTTTTGCCGGGCACCGTCCGCACGCCGCTCTGGGAGAAACGCGCCGCCAAGGATCCGAGCGTCCTCGAAAAGCTGCGGCGCTGGTATCCGCTTGGCCGAATCGTGGAACCGGATGACGTCGCAAGAGCGGTCGGCTTTCTCGCTTCCGACGCGGCCGCGGCGATCACCGGCGTGGCCCTGCCGGTCGACTGCGGGTTGACGTCCGGCAACATCGTCATGCGAGGCGAACTGACGCTGGAAGACTTGTGAGGTCGCGAACCACGGCGGCGGCGCGTCACACTTCGCGCCGACACAAGATTGATCCGCGCCGCCCGGAGCGAGCCGCGGCGCGGATTTTGTCAAACCCGACCAATAGCCCCGCAGTTAGTTCGAGCCGGTGTCCGGCGACGGCTGCGACTCGGCGGTCTGAGGCGTGTCGGGCGTCGTTTGCTGCTGCGACTGGGCTGTCGTCTGCTCATTCTGCGCCGACGTCGCATGGAAATCGCAGGCCAACGCCGGGGCTATAAACGCGGCCGCGAATCCGCAGCCCAACGCGAGTTTCAAAAGCTTAGAGCGCATCATGTCCCTCCATCTTCACTCGCCAGACTGGACAGTCTAGCACCGCCTCGAGCCGGCGCAAGCCGCCAGACGAAGCGCAAATCCGCTTTAAACGGGCGCCGTCTGCTCTTGAGTCACGGGCCTTGGCGCAGGCGCAAATTACAGGGCGAATCACGGGCGACGAGGAGGCCTTGCGGGCGGCGAGGCTCGCCCAAGGCCCAGCGGATCGCCGCGGGCAAGATCGATCCGGGCGCATCGCGCAATCGCTCGACGCGCCCTCAGATCACGCGATCTTGATCATCGGCCTCATCGCGCCGACGCGCCGAACCCGCTCACGCTACGCGTGAGCATGCGAGCGCTTGATCGCGCTGTGCACGGCGAACGGAGTCGCCGGCATGTCGATGTGCTCGATGCGATAGGCGCGCCAGAGCGCGTCGGCGACCGCGTTCATCACCGCCGGCGTCGAGCCGATCGAGCCTGCTTCCCCTGCGCCCTTGAGCCCCATCGGATTGGTGGTCGAGGGGACGTTGCGGGTCTGAAAATCGAACGCGACCAGATTGTCGGCGCGGGGCATGCAATAGTCGAGGAAGCTTGCAGTCAGCAACTGGCCATCGCGATCGAACACGGTCTGCTCCATCAGAGCCTGACCGGCGCCCTGGGCGATCCCGCCGTGCACCTGCCCCGCCAGCAACAGGGGGTTCAGAGTGAAACCGAAGTCGTCGACGACGGTGTAGCGCACGAGCGCCGTTTCCCCCGTGGCCGGGTCGATCTCGACCTCGCAGGCATGCGTGCCGTTCGGATAGGTCGCATGCGGGGGCGTAAACGACTCGGTCGCGGTCAGTTTCGCCTCGGTCGCCGCGGGGAGCGCCGCGATCTCGGCATAAGAGATGGCCCGATCGGTGCCGGCGATGCGCACCATGCCGTCGGTGATCTCGAGGTCGGCGACAGCAGCTTCGAGCTTGTCGGCCGCAAGCGCCTTCAGCGAAGCCGCCAGGGTCTGCGACGCGCGGTTGACCATCACCGCGCCGATCGGGATCGATCGCGAGCCGCCGGTCCCGTTGCCGGTCGGAATTCGGTCGGTGTCGCCCTGAACGACTTTGATTCGCTCCAGCGGCACGTCGAGATATTGCGAGACCATTTGGGCGTAGGCCGTCTCATGGCCCTGTCCGGTGGACTGGGTGCCGATGAGCACGGTGAAGTCGCCATTGCGCTCGAGTTTCACCGAGCCTTCCTCGCCTTCTCCCCAGGCGGTGCATTCGATGTAGCTCGCAAACCCGAAACCGCGGATTTTGCCCCGCGCCTTGGCGTCATCGAGGCGGCGCGCGAATCCTGTGCGATCGGCCTTCTCGAGGCAGGCGCGCATCGCGCCCTCGAAATCGCCGACGTCGTAATGACGATCGGTGTGGGTGTGATAGGGCATCTGTTCAGGCTTGACGAAATTGCGCGCGCGCAGCTCTTCGGGCGCGATCGCGAGTTTGCGCGCGCAGGCGTCGACCAGCCGTTCGAGCACATAGGCCGCCTCCGGCCGCCCGGCGCCCCGATAGGCGTCGACGGGAACCGTGTGGGTGTAGACCCCGCGGACGCGCGCATAGAGCGCGTCGATATGGTAGGAGCCGGTCGCCATCGAGGCGCCAAGCCAGGGAATGTAGGGCGCGAACATCGAAAGATAGGCGCCGAGATTGCCAAGGATGTCGACCCTGAGCGCCAGAAAGCGGCCCTCGGAATCGAGCGCCATTTCGGCCGTTGTCACGTTGTCGCGGCCCTGCGCGTCGCCGACGAAATGTTCGCTGCGGTCGGCGAGCCAGCCGACCGAGCGCCCCAGCCGTCGCGCCGCCTCGAGAACGAGCGGATATTCTCGATAGAGCATGTTTTTGGTGCCGAAACCGCCGCCCACGTCCTGGGTGACGACGCGCAGCTTCTCCTTCGGGACGTTCAGGATCTTGGCGATGAGCCCCTGCAGGATGTGGACGCCCTGGCTGCCGGCGTTGAGGGTGAGCCGGCCGGATTGCGCATCGTACTCGCCGACAGCGGAGCGCGGCTCCATATAGTTCGCGACGGCTCTGGGGTTGACGATCCGGATCTGAACCGTCTGCGCGGCGCCGGCAAACGCGGCGTCCGTCTTTTCCTTGTCGCCGATGTGCGTGTCATAGGCGATGTTGCCGGGCGCGCCGGCGAAGACCACCGCCGCTCCCGGCCGGATGGCCTCCTCCATGTCGATGGCGGCGGGAGCGTCCTCCCATGTGACGCCGATCAGTTCGGCGGCGTCGCGCGCCTGCAGAGCCGTGTCGGCGACCACCATCGCGACGATGTCGCCAACGTGGTGGGCTTCGCCGGCGGCCATCACCGGATAGGGCTTCAGCGGCGTCTTCGACCCATCTGCGTTGGGGACTGCAGCGAGGCAAGGCAGATCGCCGAGATCGGTGAAATCGCTGGCGACGTAGACGGCTCTGACGCCGGGCGCCGCGCGCGCGGCTTCGAGATCGTCAATGCGGAATTTTGCATGCCCATAGGGACTGCGCAGAAAAACCGCTTTGAGTTCGGCATTGTCGACCGCGTCGGACGCGTAATTGCCCCGGCCGCTCACCAGACGGACGTCCTCGACCCGCTTGATGCTTTGACCTACCCCGAATTTTGTCGGCCTCATATTGTGTCCATTCCCTCTGCGGTCTAACGGCGTGCGCGCCATTACTTATGGAATTTCGCCGCGCGACGAAACCCCCATGCGGCCTCGCCCGGCGCCGCGCCCGCGATCCGTGGCGCCGGGCGGCGCTGTTTTGGTGGCCAACTGGCCTATTGCTTGCTATCACCCCGGCGCAAGCGGCTCGAGACAAGATAATCGCCATGCGCAAGGGCGCAATCCTACGCAAGACCAACGAGACGAGCATTGAGGTCGGCCTCGATCTCGATGGATCGGGGCTGGCCGACATCGCCACCGGCATCGGCTTTTTCGATCATATGCTCGATCAGCTGGCGCGTCATTCCCTTATCGACATCGCCATTCGGGCCGAGGGAGACCGCCACATCGACGATCATCATACGGTCGAGGATACCGGCATCGCGCTCGGCCAGGCGCTGATGAAGGCGCTTGGCGACAAGCGGGGATTGACCCGCTACGCCGACTGCCTCTTGCCGATGGATGAGACCTTGACCCGGGTCGCGCTCGACGTGTCCGGCCGGCCGTTCCTCGTCTTTAAGACGGAGTTTCCGACCGAGAGAATCGGCGCTTTCGACACCGAGCTGGTGCGCGAGTTCTTCCAGGCCTTCGCCGGCAACGCCGGGCTCACGCTGCATATCGAGACGCTTCACGGCTCGAACAGTCATCACATCGCGGAATCGTGTTTCAAAGCTGTCGCCCGCGCGCTTCGCGGCGCGATCGCCATTGATCCGCGACAGGCCGAGCGCGTGCCTTCGACCAAGGGGGCGCTTTAGGGCGACATGGGATGAGTGTCGCCATTATCGACTACGGCTCCGGCAATTTGCACTCGGCGCGGAAGGCTTTCGAGCGCGCCGCGCGCGAAGCGGGCCTGAGCCACGAGGTGAGCGTCACCGCGCGCCCGGAGGATGTGGTGGGCGCCGATCATGTCGTGCTGCCGGGCGTGGGCGCATTCGCGGACTGCCGCCGTGGGCTCGATGGCGTTTCCGGCATGGTCGAGGCGCTGGAGGAGGCGGTGCGCCGGCTGGGCCGGCCGTTCCTCGGCATCTGCGTCGGCGCGCAGCTCATGGCGACGCGCGGCCTCGAGCATGAGACGGTGGCTGGCCTGAACTGGATTGCGGGCGACGTCGCGCCGATCAAGCCGCGCGATCCGGCGCTGAAGATACCGCACATGGGATGGAACACCCTCGACGTGCGGCGAAGCCATCCGCTTCTCGACGGCGTCAGGGCAGGCGCAGATGGGCTGCACGCCTATTTTGTTCACTCCTATCAGCTCTATGCAGATGACGCCGACGACGTGGTCGCGACCGCCGACTACGGGGGCCCGATAACGGCGATCGTCGCCCGCGGCAACATCGCCGGCGTCCAGTTTCACCCGGAAAAGAGCCAGATGCTTGGCCTTAAGCTGATCGCCAATTTCCTGAGGTGGCAACCGTGATCCTGTTTCCCGCCATCGACCTCAAAGACGGCCAGTGCGTTCGCCTTGTTCAGGGCGACATGACGCGCGCGACTATCTTCAACGCCGAGCCCGCCGCCCAGGCGCTGGCGTTCGTCGAGCAGGGGTTCGACTATCTGCATGTCGTCGATCTCGATGGCGCGTTCGCCGGCAAGCCTGTGAACGCCGAGGCGGTTCAAAGCATTCTGGCGGGGCTTACGGTGAGGCTCCAGCTTGGCGGCGGAATTCGCGACATGAAAACGGTCCGAGGCTGGCTCGAGAGCGGCGTGACCCGGGTCATCATCGGAACTGCGGCGGTGCGCGATCCTGATTTCGTGCGTGAGGCGGCGCGGATTTATCCCGGCCGGATCGCTGTCGGCGTCGACGCCCGCGACGGCGTCGTCGCGATCGAGGGTTGGGCGAAGACTTCGGACATATCCGCGGTCGATCTCGGGCGCCGCTTCCAGGACGCCGGCGTTGCGGCGATCATCTACACCGACATCGCCCGGGACGGCGCTCTCGCCGGCCTCAACATCGAGAGCACGATCGCGCTCGCCGATAAGCTCGAGATTCCGGTCATCGCCTCCGGCGGCCTCGCTTCGATCGAGGACGTCAGGCGGCTGATCGAACCCGATTGCGCTCGCCTCGCCGGGGCGATCGTCGGACGCGCTCTTTATGACGGCCGGCTCGATCCGCGCGCGGCGCTGACCCTGCTTCGCGCCGGCGGGCGAGCCAAGCGTCCCGCAGGGTTGACGCAGTGACTCTGAAAGCCCGAGTCATCCCCTGTCTCGACGTCAAGGGCGGCCGGGTCGTCAAGGGCGTCCAATTCGTCGGTCTCCGCGACGCCGGCGATCCGGTCGAGAGCGCGATCGCCTATGACCAGGCAGGCGCGGACGAGCTGTGCTTCCTGGATATCACGGCGAGTCACGAAGGTCGCGGCATTCTGCTCGACGTGGTCAGGCGCACCGCCGAGGTCTGCTTCATGCCGCTGACCGTCGGCGGCGGCATCCGCACCACCGACGATATCCGTAACCTTTTGCTCGCCGGCGCCGACAAGGCCTCGATCAACTCGGCGGCGGTCGCCGATCGCGACATCGTGCGTAGGGCGGCGGAGAAGTTCGGCGCCCAGTGCGTCGTCGTCGCCATCGACGCCAAGCGGGTCTCGGCGGCTGGCCAACCCCCCCGCTGGGAGATCTTCACCCACGGCGGGCGCCGCGCCACCGGCATCGAGGCGATCGGCTACGCCCGCGAAGTCGCCGCGCTTGGCGCTGGCGAGATTCTTTTGACCTCGATGGATCGCGATGGATCGAAACAGGGTTTCGATCTCGAGCTGACCCGCGCAGTCGCCGATACTGTCGCCATACCGGTCATCGCCTCGGGCGGCGTCGGCGGTCTCGACCACCTCGTCGAGGGGGTGCGGCAAGGCCACGCCAGCGCCGTGCTCGCGGCGTCGATCTTCCATTTTGGCGAATTCACGATCCGGCAGGCTAAGACCCGCATGGCGGAGGCGGGAATTCCGGTGCGCCTGGACTGAGCGACGCCGGTGTACCCTATGCGCCCGGCGCGCTAAAGCTTATGCCGCTTCACTGGAGAACCCCGATGCCCGCCGCGCGTGACGAGACGCATTTCGGCCGACGCACCGTTCGCCTGGACGAAAAACAGGGCCTGGTGAACGATGTGTTCCGTAGCGTCGCCACCCGGTATGACGTGATGAACGACCTGATGTCGTTCGGCCTGCATCGGGCGTGGAAGGACGCGCTGGTCGCGAAGGTGCGGCCCTCGCTCAGCCGTCCTTTTTCTCACATCGATGTCGCGGGCGGGACAGGCGATGTGGCCATGCGCGTCATGAAAGCGGGCGGTCCGCAGACGGAGGTCACACTCGTCGACGTCAACGGCGACATGCTGCGCCTGGGGGAAAAGCGGGCCGCGAGGCGCGCTTTCTCCAAGCGTCTGACGTTCGTCGAAGGCAACGCCGAGGCCCTGCCGCTCCCCGACGCGCGCTTCAACGCCTATACAATCGCCTTCGGCATCCGCAACGTGCCGCGGATTGAGGACGCCCTCAAGGAAGCCTATCGGGTGCTCAAGCACGGGGGGCGCTTCCTGTGCCTCGAGTTTTCGCGCATCGACGTGCCGGTGGTCGACCAATTCTACGATGCTTATTCTTTCGCTGCGATTCCGGCGATGGGAAAGGTCGTGACCGGCGACGGGAGCGCCTACCGATATCTCGTCGAATCGATCCGCAGGTTTCCCCCGCCTGAACGATTCGCCGAGATGATTCGCGAGGCCGGCTTCGCTCGCGTGGACTTTACCCGCCTGAGCGGGGGGATCGTCGCCATCCACTCGGGCTGGAAGCTCTAATTCATGGGGACGTTCTCGTCGCTCGGCCATGGGCTCAGGCTGGCGCACGCGGCTTTCGTGTTTGCTCGCGAGGGCGCGTTCGTCGGCGTCGATCCGGCCGAATTGCCCCCGGTCGTTCGGCTGCCGCTCGCGTTCGCCAACTTGATCGCGAAACGTGACGGCGACGGTCTGGCTGGCCTCTCGCGGGCCATCGATCGATTGGGCCCGTCGTACGTCAAGCTTGGGCAGTTTCTCTCCACGCGTCCTGACATCGTCGGCGGCAGAGTCGCCTTGGAGCTCGAGCAGTTGCAGGACCGCGTCGCCCCGATGAGCCGGGACGCGGCGGTCGCCATCATCGAGGCTTCGTTCGGGATGAAGATCGGATCGCTGTTCGAGAGCTTCGGCGAGCCGGTGGCGGCCGCGTCAATCGCCCAGGTGCATCGCGCGGAGGTGAAGACTGACGAAGGCTTGCGGGCCGTGGCGGTGAAAGTGTTGCGCGCCGGCACGGAACGGCGATTTGCGCGCGATCTCTCCGACATGGCCTTCGCTGCGCGCTTCGCCGAGAGCCTGGCGCCGGAGTTCCGCCGCTTACGCCTCGGCCAGGTGGTCGAGACGCTCGCCCGATCGGTTCGGATGGAGATGGATTTCCGGCTCGAAGCTGCGGCGGCGTCGGAATTCGCAGAAAATTCCGCGAACGATCCGGACATTCGCGCGCCCGCCGTCGACTGGAACCGCACCACGCGCGAAGTGATGACGATGGAGTGGATCGACGGCGTTCCGATGACCGATCCGGACCGTCTGGTTGGACTCGGATTTGATCCTCGCGCACTGGCGCGCAGCCTGATCCAAACCTTTCTGCGCACCGCGCTGCGCGACGGATTTTTCCACGCCGACATGCATCAGGGCAATTTCTTCGTCGATGATTTGGGTCGCATCGTCGCCGTCGATTTCGGCATCATGGGCCGGTTGGGGCGCAAGGAGCGCCGGTTTCTGGCGGAAATCCTCTATGGATTCATTCGCCGGGACTATCTGCGCGTGGCCGAGGTCCATTTTGAGGCAGGCTACGTGCCGCATGCCTATCGGGTCGAGGATTTCGCCCAGGCGCTTCGCGCCATTGGCGAGCCCATCCACTCCCGCACCGCTGATCAGATTTCGATGGCGAAGTTGCTGACGCTTCTGTTCGAAATCACCTCGTTGTTCGAGATGACAACCCGAATCGAGCTGGTGATGCTGCAGAAAACGATGGTTGTCGTCGAGGGCGTGGCGCGAAAGCTCGACCCTCAGCTCAATATGTGGTCGACCGCCGAACCGGTGGTGGGCGCGTGGATTGCGGACAACCTGGGCCCGGTCGGGCGCATCGAGGACGCCGGTCGGATGCTTTCCTCGATCGCAGCCTTCCTTGCCGACGCCCCGGGCCGTCTTGAGCAAATCGCGGCCAGGCTCGAGACTGACGGCGAAAAGGAAATCGCGAAAGTCGTTCCGGAACTCAAGCTCCGGCTGAGATTCGCCTTTGTGTTGACCGGATTTTTGCTGGCGCTTCTGTGCATCGCCGCCTACCGGTGGGCTCTGTAAGCCGATGGGCGCTCCTGCGGTTTCGCCTCTGGGCAAATCGCCGCCGCGTCGAGGCGGCCGGCCCTCGAGCGCCGGACAATCCCGCCCCATTGCAATCGCGCGCCGCCAACACCACAATTGTGTTAATTGCACTTTCGTTAAGGTTAGTGTCATTCCTCCGATGTCGGAGGCGGCGTTAGGAAAGCGGCTCCCGCAACGGCCAGGCGGGGGCAGAAGCGGATGAACGCGCACATGGACCTTTCACTAGCCATATTCAGGACTACCCTGCGTCAGGGACTGACGCGCTACGGCGCATCGATCTAGGCCATCGTATGACCAGCGTTCCGCTGTCCCGCGCCCGTATTCTCCTGATCATTAGCGGGGGAATCGCGGCTTACAAGTCCCTGGAGTTAATTCGCCGGCTCAGAGACCGCGGCGCGACGGTTCGCGTCGTCATGACTTCGGCCGCGCGGCAGTTCATTACCCCTCTTTCGGCTGCCACCCTCAGCGGGCAGGCCGTCCGCGACGACCTCTTCAGCCTGACCGACGAGGCGACGATTGGCCACATAGAATTGTCCCGCGCCGCCGATCTGGTCGTTGTCGCGCCGGCGAGCGCAAATATTCTCGCCCGCATGGCCGCCGGTCTCGCCGATGATATGGCGACGACCCTGTTGCTGGCGACGGACAAACGTGTGCTCGTCGCCCCGGCGATGAACGTCAGAATGTGGCTGCACCCGGCCACCCGGCGCAACCTCGAGCGTCTCCAGGACGACGGCGTTCTGGTCGTGGGTCCCGAATCGGGGCCGATGGCTTGCGGCGAATTCGGTCCCGGCCGCATGGCCGAAACGCCCGCGATCGTCGAGGCGATCGAGCAGGCGCTGGCTGAGACGACGCCCGGCGATTCCCTCGAGGCCCCCTCACGTGATTCGGGCCCCCTCACGGGGCGGCATGTCATTGTCACTTCAGGCCCGACCTACGAGCCGATCGACCCGGTCCGGTTCCTTGGAAATCGGTCTTCGGGGCGTCAAGGACATGCAATTGCGCAAGCTGCCATAGGCGCTGGCGCAAGGGTGACGCTGGTAACCGGCCCTGTCGGGCTGCCCGATCCCACGGGCGCCGCGGTCATTCACGTCGGTTCGGCGCGCGAGATGCAGCACGCAGTCGAGGCTGCGCTGCCTGCCGACGCGTTCATCGCGGCGGCGGCGGTCGCCGATTGGCGCGCGGAGACAGTCGCCAGTCAAAAGATCAAAAAAACGAGCAAAGAGTCTCCAACGCTCCAGCTCGTTGAAAACCCCGATATACTTGCCGAGATTGCAAAGAAGACCGCAATGCGGCCCGCAGTGGTGATTGGATTCGCGGCCGAAACCGAAAATATCACCGCGAACGCGATGTCCAAATTACAACGTAAGCGCTGTGATCTCATCATCGCGAATAGTGTCGCGGAAGGCACATCGACGTTCGGCGGCGAAACCAATCAGGTCCAGGTGATCGACGCGCGGGGCGCAGAATCCTGGCCGCCGATGAGCAAAATCGAAGTCGCCAACGGCATTATGCGGCGCCTTGCTGTGGAGTTGGCGAAGCGGCAATGATCACGATTGGTTACTATCGATTACCACATGGTGAGAACTTGCAATTACCCGCGTATGAGAGCGAGGATGCCTCCGGGATGGACCTCTTGGCGGCGCTTCCGGCGGGTGAGGAGGTTGTCCTGGCCCCAGGGTCGCGAGCGTTGATTGCGACCGGGATGGCGATCGAGTTGCCAAAGGGATTTGAAGCGCAGATCCGGCCCCGATCAGGGTTGGCTTTGAAGGATGGGGTGACGGTCCTCAACAGTCCGGGGACAATCGACGCTGATTATCGCGGCGAAATTGGGGTCATTCTAATCAATTTTGGGGACAAGCCTTTTGTCGTTCGGCGTGGAGCGCGAATAGCGCAACTCGTCGTTTGCTCTGTGGAACGTGTCGCTCTGATTGCGAGCGAGCGTCTCACTTCGAGTGTCCGTGGCTCAAATGGATTCGGTTCCACTGGGCGCTCATCGTAGGAGGTAGGATATGAACTTATTGTCGCGACGGAGCGTTCTCGCCATCGCCGCCGTTGTCGATGTCGCGTTGCATTCGCGCTCGGCGCCGGTTGCGGCCAAAGCTTTGGCCGCGCGTCACAAACTGCCCCCCCGGCATCTGGAGACATTGCTCCAGGGCCTGGTCCACGCCAAGATCCTCAAAGGCGTGCGTGGGCCGCGAGGGGGCTATGAGCTGGCGCGCGAGCGCCGGCGCATCACAGTGGGCGAAATCGTGCGCACCGCGATGTCGCTGAGCACCGCCGATCCGGAAGATCTCGGCGCGAACTCGATTCTGCTCGAGCGGGTGATCGATCCGGCCGTGCGCCGGGCAGGCGAAACCTTTCTCGCCAACCTCGATGCGATCACCGTGGAACAGATGTGCGACACGGCCGACAAGGCCCATGTCCTCGACGACGAGAAGGTCGCCGGCGATTTCGCTATCTGACATCGCTATTTGCGGCATTCTATAGTCTTGCGCCGCATAAAGTGTTAAACGTCGGGCTGCGCCTAACGGCGCGGCCCGATGCGCATTTTGGAGGAGCGGCCATGACGGATGCAGGCGCTGCGCGGCGAACGCCAGGCCGGGGCAAGGTTTATGCCTCCATCACCGACACGATCGGCGATACGCCCCTCGTCCGTATCGACCGGATCGCCAAGGAGAAGGGCGTCGTCGCCCGCCTGGTGGCCAAGCTCGAATTCTTCAATCCGATGTCCAGCGTCAAGGACCGTATCGGCGTCTCGATGATCGACGCGCTCGAGGCGCAAGGCAAGATTTCGCCCGGCCGGGGCGTCCTGGTCGAGCCCACCTCCGGCAACACCGGAATTGCGCTCGCCTTCGTCGCAGCGGCGCGCAGCTATCGGCTCATTCTCGTGATGCCCGAATCGATGTCGATCGAGCGCCGCAAAATGCTGGCCCTGCTCGGAGCGGAATTGGTCCTCACACCCGCCGCGCAGGGGATGAAGGGCGCGATCGCCAAAGCGCATGAAATCATCGAGGCGACGCCTGGCGCGGTGATGCCGCAGCAGTTCGAGAACCCCGCCAACCCGGAGATCCACCGCCGCACGACGGCTGAGGAGATCTGGAACGACACCCACGGCGAGGTCGACATCGTCGTCTCCGGCGTCGGCACCGGCGGGACGATCACCGGCGTCGGCGAGGTCTTGAAGGCGCGAAAGCCGAGCGTGCGCATGGTCGCGGTCGAACCCGAGGATTCGCCGGTCCTTGCCGGCGGAGCGCCGGGGCCGCACAAGATTCAGGGCATCGGCGCCGGCTTCGTTCCCGCCATTCTCGATCCCGGCGTGATCGACGAGATCGTCGCCGTCGGCAACCAGAACGCCTTCGACACCGCGCGCCTGGTGGCGCGGCTCGAGGGAATTCCGGTCGGCATCTCCTCCGGAGCCGCGATCGCTGCGGCGATCGACGTCGGCCGCCGTCCGGAAAACGCCGGCAAGACGATCGTGATCATCATCCCATCGTTCGCCGAGCGCTATCTGTCGACGGCGCTGTTCGAAGGGCTCTAAGCGCGACTAGCCCGTCCGCGGCGCTCGGAGCCCGCGGCGAACGGCGCTTGGCGATTCGGTCGAATCGCAAAGCGCTTCTCTTCTGTCCTTCTCGGATTCCGCGCTCCGATCGCGCGAAATCCCCGCTCCGTTTTTTTCGCGACCCGCGCTCTAATGGGCCCGGAAGCCCCCGCCGCCGCCGTGGAACCCGCCGCCGCCGCCGTGGAAGCCCCCGCCGCCGCCGTGGAAGCCTCCTCCGTGGAAACCACCGCCGCCGAAGCCGCCGCCATGGAAGCCTCCTCCGTGGAAGCCGCCGCCTCGCCAAGCGCCGCCATGCCATCCGCCGCCGCGCCAAGCCCCGCCACGCCAGCCGCCGCCGTAATATCGGCGCCCATACCCGTAGCCGCCATAGCCGTAGCCGCCACCGCCGTAATAGATTCCTCCATAATAGGGATAGCCGCCGTAGTATCCGCCGCCATAGCCGGAGTATGGATAGCCGCCGTAAGCATAACCGGGATAGCCGGTCGTGTCGCAGCCAGCGAGCGCGAGAGTGAGCGCCGCAAGGGTTGCGCCCGCAAGAACCCGACTTCGAACCATGGCTCTTCCTCCTTTACGTCCCCAAAGCCCGCGAGTGACGCGCTCAGGCCCTGGCCAACCTCAACGCGCAAGCGCGCTGTTCGTTTCGTCCGCCCGATCCGCCGCGGCCGTCGAAATGAGCCGAGACCATACAGCCCGACGGGGTTCCCGGCCTGCACCGGCCGAGCGCGAACTGTTCAGGACCGGTCCGGCCGAAATAGTCGGGACCGCGCCGCCGCCAGGACGACCCAGGATCCAACCTCCGCCCATGCCAAAACCCTCGCGTAGCGCCTCGCGTCGGGCGATGTTATGCCGGCAGGCGGCAAACCGCCAGCGCTCGAGCGCTTAAGTCAAACGGAAAGGCGCATGTCGCCGATCGACCGTATCAACGCCAATCCGCTTCCATTCGCCGAGTTGCTTGGAATCGAATTCATCAGCGCCGAGGCGGACGCCCTCGCCGCGCGGATGCCGATCAGACCGGATCTCTGCACGCTGGGCGGCGTCGCCCACGGCGGCGCGATCATGAGCTTCGCCGACACACTGGGCGCGGCCGCCGCCTTCATCAATCTGCCCGCCGACGCCAAGGGAACGACGACGATCGAGAGCAAAACCAATTTTCTCGCCGCCGCGCCGGCCGGTTCGACCGTGATTGGCCGCACGACCCTGGTCCATCGCGGCAGGAGGACGCAGGTCTGGCAAACCCGCGTGGTGTCGGAGGACGAAAAGATCGTCGCGCTCATCGTGCAGACACAGATGAACCTATGAGCCCCACCGCCGGCCTGACTGTCGCCTCGGCAAAAAAGACGCTGGCTGGAATCGCGAATCGGTCATTAAAACAGGCTCCGTCGGAACAAAGGCGCCAAGCCCTTGTTTCGCGCGTTTGGAGGAGAAGCGGAGATTCCTGGCAAGATACGCAAGCGGAAGGTGAAGCGCGCGGTCCGATTGCAGTATGGCGCGCTCCCTTATCGTTTCACGCCCGACGCAGCGTTGGAGTTCCTCCTCGTCACCACGCGCCAGTCGAGACAATGGATCATTCCCAAGGGCTGGCCGATCAAAGGACTGCGGCCGCCCAAGTCGGCCGCGAGGGAGGCTTTCGAAGAGGCCGGCGTAAGGGGCCGGATCGGGGGAAAGTCGATTGGCCTTTTCGCCTACAACAAGACGCTCGACGCGAATGGCATTCGGGTCAGCTGCGAGGTCCGGGTGTTTCCGCTGCTCGTGAAACGACAAAGCAAAGTCTGGCCGGAGGTCGAACAGCGGGTGGTTCAGTGGGTCCTCCCTAACAAGGCTCTGACGCTGGTCAAGGATGAGGGCCTCAAAGGACTTATCGCGGCGTTCGCCAAGCGTGCGGCGGTCGCGGCGAGCAAATCGACGCCATAGAGTGCGGGGCGCATGTTTAGATCGAGGACGACCCAATGCTCAATCACATGCTGCTCGGAGAACCGATAGGCCAGAGCTGGCTCCAGCTTTCCGAACTTGCTCTCGCCTTCGTCTTGTCGGCTCTGATTGGGCTTGAGCGCGAAATAGGCCAGAAAAGCGCCGGCCTGCGCACCTATACGGTGGTCGGAACTTCATCGGCGCTAATCATGCTTGTCTCCAAATACGGGTTCACCGACATCCTCGAGAGCGGCCGCGTCGTGCTCGATCCTTCACGGGTCGCCGCCCAGATTGTCTCGGGAATAGGGTTCATCGGCGGCGGCGTCATTTTTGTGCGGAAGGACATCGTTCGAGGTCTGACGACAGCGTCCATCGTCTGGCTCACGGCCGCGGTGGGCATGGCCGCTGGCGCTGGCCTTCCGATCCTCGCCATCGCCGTGACCTGCGGACATTTCATTGTCGTGTTCGCCTTCCCGGCGATCGAACGCCATCTGCCCAAATCACGCTGGGCGCCGTCGCCCCTGCACATTTCCTATGAGGCGCGCCGCGGCGCGTTGAGAGAGATCCTCGCCGTTTGCACCAATCAGGAATTTTCGGTGAGCCGCGTGCAAGTCGAGGACAAGCCCTTGCGCGACAATGGTCAGTCGGGCGCCCAGGCAGGCAAGGGGCGCGGGACGAGCTGGGAGGATCACCCCGCGGAGGTGGAGGAGGCGCCGTTGGGAGAATTGCCAAGCGAGGGGATTGTGACGCTCCTGGTTGAAGTCCGCGGCGCGAGGCCGGTCCGGAGGCTGGCGGCGCGATTGGGTGAAATCGCCGGCGTAACCGCGGTTCGTATCGGAGATCGAAACCTGACGTCGGACTGAACGCCTGTGTCTGGAGCCGGCCGGGATCGCTCGCGCCTCCCCCATCCCCCGCGAAAAACCGTGTTCCGCACGCCGCGCCGATGCGGAGGCTGCCTTGATCGCGTAATGGAATCGCTCGACAAAGGCCAGACAATCGAGTCCCGAAGGAGCGGCGCCATGAAGAGACGAATATTCGGGATCGGGCTCCTCACCCTGATGTTGAGCGGCGCCGCGGCCGACGCGCAGAGCGTGCCCAACATGGCCGCTCTCAAAGGCCTGGCGCCCGTCTCCGCCCTCTCCAACACCGAAGACGGAATGGCGGCGCTCGGCTCCAACTTCACCGTTACCGGCGGAATCCAGACGGGCGCCATTCGACAGCCCACGCTCATGCCGTTCGCGGAACAGCAGCAGCAGGCTCTGCGCGACGCCTTCATCACCGACGGCAATCTCGTGGAGCTGACGGACGGCCTCGGCGCGACCCTGGGCGCGGCCTACGAGGCGCGCGCGCATTATCTCGATCGGGAGCGCTTCACCAGCATCTCCAAGTCAGTCTCGGACGTGATCGCCTATGCCAATTCGACAAGCGGATCGGATTCGAACTCAGGCAAATATTTCTTCGGCAACGGCACGACGAACGGCAAGAAGCCGGTTTCCGACGAGGCGCTCGCCATCTTCAAGGACTTCCATGGCGCGCCCGATCCTTTTGGCCGGGCCTATGACCGGCCGGCCGGAACGCCCGGCGCTGATCTCTATGGCGATTCCCGCCCGTTTCAGACCGAGCCCAGGACCATCCCGATCGTGGGGCCGGACTATTTCAATGTTCCTGCCGGCAACGAAGTCTACAACCGCGGGCCGATCATGAACCTGATCAACAGCCCATCCTTCCCGAGCGGACACTCGACCTACGGCTATATGGGCTCGCTCCTGCTCGCGGAACTCGTGCCCGACCGCTTTCAGGAGATGGTCGTGCGCGCGGCGGAATATGGCAACGACCGCATCATCTTAGGCGCGCATTACGCGATGGATGTGCTAGGCGGTCGAACCGTCGCGACCTACGACCTTGCGCATCTGCTCGCCAACGATCCCGCCTACATCGGCCGGCCGCTGAAGGATTTCGCCCGGGCGACCGCAACCTCCGAGCCTATCGTTCCCGAGACCATCGAGGACTTCCGGGCGGCGGTCGTGACGGCGCGCGCCGACCTGACCAAGGCGCTCGAGGCGGCCTGTGGCGACACAATCGCAGCCTGCGCGCGTCAGGACACCGGCCGCTTCAACGCGCCGGCGATGAACGAGGCCTTCTACGCCACGACGCAAACCTACGGGCTCGGCGTCGCGCATCCGGAGACGGCGAATAAGGTGGAAGATGTCGCCGTCCTCGCTCCCGAAGCCGGTTACCTGCTGACCGTCGCGTTCCCGAAACTCACCCTTGACGAAGCCAATCGCATCCTGACCGAGACGGAAGGACCGGGCGGCGGCTTCCTCGACGATGGGTCGGGCTTCGGCGTCTATTCGCGGCTCAACCTCTATGCCGCCGCCGGCCGCGCCGCGGCGCTCTCACGCGCCAAGCCCTGAGGGCGCGTTCATCTCGCGCCAGCGCTCCCAGCGGCGGCGCAATTCGCCTGGACGCAGACCTATGCTTTCAGCGAGCGTCTCGGCCTCGGCGATGCGATCGGTGCGGAAATGCCGGAAGCCCTCACGCAACTCGCACCATGCGACCAGCACACGGCTCGTCTCGGCATAGCCGAGAATCACCGGCCAGACCGTGCGCTCTGTTTCCTGGCCGGCCTGCGATCTGTAGCGGAGCCGCAATTTACGACCATCGCGGATCGCCGATCGTAGGCTCGAGGGATCGACGCTGTCCTGAGGTTCCGTGAGCGCCGGCTTTACGCCGAGGGTCGGCTCGGCGATGAACGGGCGCAGATGTTCAGGAACGACTGCGGCGATCTTCGCCATCACGTCGCGCGCCGCGTTGGCGAGCGCCTTGTCGGAGCGGCCCGCCACCCATTGCGCGCCCAGCATCACCGCCTCGATCTCATCGGGCGTCAGCATGAGCGGCGGCATGTCGTAATCGGCGGCGATCAGGTAGCCCAGGCCCGCCTCGCCATCGATCGGAACGCGCTGGCCGATCAGGTCGGCGACGTCGCGGTAGACCGTGCGCTTCGAGACTTCGAGTTCCTCCGCCAAGGCGGCCGCAGTCACCGGGCGCCTGGACCTGCGAAGAATCTGGATGATCTGAAACAGCCTGTCGGCGCGACGCATGGCGTGCTGACTCCTGCTGCCAGAATGGTGTCAGCAGCCTCATGCGACAAGTCTTTTCATCGCCGCGGCTCCCGCGGCCGGATTGAAAGGTCCAATCTCATGAAATTCGCCTCCGCCCGACTCGTCGCCGCTGATATCAAGGGCATGGTCGCGTTCTACGAACTGGTGACGGGCCAGCGCGCCGAATGGCTGGCTCCCGTCTTTGCCGAGATCGTCACGCCTTCCGCGACGCTCGCCATCGGGAGCGTCGAAACCGTCGCATTGTTCAAGGCCGGCAGCGCCGAGCCTGCCGCCAACCGCAGCGCGATCATCGAGTTCATGGTCGACGATGTCGACGCCGAGTTCGGCCGCCTGAAAGACAAGGTCGAGGTTGTCCACGAGCCCAAGATGATGCCGTGGGGCAACCGGACGGCGCAGTTCCGCGATCCCGAGGGCACGGCCGTTTCGCTGTTTGCGCCAGTGACGGACGCCGCAACAGCGCGGTTTGCTTCGCGGTGAAGCAGGCCCCTACCCTACCGCCGATAGCGGCGCCGCCACCTCCTCGAGGGATTTGCGCTCGGCGTTGATCGCGTACAGCCAGGCGACGATTGCGGCGGCGAGCATGAGACAAGCGGCGAAAACGTAGCCGCCGAAGAGGCTCTCCCGCGAGCCGCTTTCGATCAGCTTGCCGAAGACGAGCGGCGCGGCGACGCCGCCGACGCCGGTCCCGATGGCGTAAAAGATCGCAATCGCCAGCGCTCGAATCTCTATCGGAAAGGTCTCGCTGACCGTGAGATAGGCCGAACTCGCCGCTGGCGAAGCGACGAAGAACACGATCATCCAGCCGACTGTCTGTCCCGTCGCCGACAGGAGGTCCTGTTTGAAGGCGACGGCGACCGCGATCATGAGCAGGCCCGAGAGACCATAGGTCAGCGTGATCATGATCCTGCGCCCATAGGTGTCGAACAGGCGCCCGAGAACGACAGGCCCGAGGAAATTGCTGAGCGCGAAAGGCAGGATGTACCAGCCGACGGCGCCGGAGCTGACCGCGTAGAACCTGGTCAGGACGAGCGCATAGGTGAAAAAGATGGCGTTGTAGAAGAACGCCTGCGCCGCCATCAGCGTGAGCCCGACAAAGGTCTGCACCCGATGGCGGTTGATCAGCGTGTCGAACACTTCCGCCAGCGGCGTGTGGTCGCGCGAGCGAAAGCGAATGGCGGCGCCGGGGGCGACCGGCTTGAGACTGGCGCCTTGATCTAAGAATCGCTTTTCGATTCCGGCAACGACGGCCTCGCCCTCCTTTTCCCGGCCGTGGATCACGAGCCAGCGCGGGCTCTCGGGAATCCACATCCGCATGAAGAAGACGGCTACGCCAAGAACAGCGCCGGTCAGGAATGCGAGGCGCCATCCGAACGCGGAAGGGATGAGCGCCGGATTGAGCAGCACGACCGCGACCAGAGCGCCCAGCGCCGCCCCGACCCAGAAACTGCCGTTGATGATGAGGTCCAGCTGACCGCGGAAGCGCGCCGGCACCAGTTCCTGAATGGTCGAATTGATGGCCGAATATTCGCCGCCGATGCCACAGCCGGTGAGGAAGCGGAAAGCAAAGAAGGAGAAGCCGTTCCACGCAAGTCCGGTCAGCGCCGTCGCCACGAGGTAGACAACGATGGTGATGAAGAAGAGCTTCTTGCGGCCGAGCCGGTCGGTGAGCCAGCCGAAGAACAGTGCGCCGAAAACCGCGCCGAGAAGATAGGCGCTGCCGGCGAGGCCGACCTCGGAATCCGAGAATTTTAGCGCCGGGCTTTCCTTCAGGGCCGGCGCGACGGAGCCGGCGAGCGTGACTTCGAGGCCGTCGAGAATCCAGGTGATCCCCAGCGCGACGATGACCAGAACGTGGAAACGGCCCCATGGCAGGCGCTCGAGCCGCGCCGGGACGAGCGTCGAAACCTCTCCCGGCCCATGGGTGGATGTGGCCGACATGCTTACCCCGCTCAATGCGCCTCGCATTGTCCCGGATGGGAAACCAGATCGCAGCTGGAAGGTTGCGTAATTCGTCCTGCCCGGCGCCGTCTTGGTCGCCTATAGTGCGCGCTCCCAGCGCTCCCGGTAGGCATCGAGCCCCGGCAGGACCCAGGCGCGCGCGGGCTCGAGCCGCGGCGGCGAATGCGTCCCGCCCCAATGCGCAAGCAACGCCGCACCGGCCGCAGCCCCCGCGGCGGCGGGCGCGATCACAACCCGCCGGTCCGGCATGAGCGCGGCCAGAACGGCGGCGAACGCGGGCGAACGGGTGAACCCGCCCTCGACGATGAGGTCGCCCGGCGCGTCGAGCCGCTCAAGCACATGCGCCGTCACCAGAGCGGCGTAGAGCGTGGCGAGCGCCGTCCGCGCCGCGGGCGTCGCCGGCGCCCCGCCCTCGATCCGTCCCGTGCGGGCGCCAAACGGTCCGCCCTGGTCGGAAAAGGCGGGCAGAGCCATGACCCCCGACGCGATCATGGCCGCCACATCGGCTTCGCCGGCGTCGGCCGGCGTCTCGCCGGCAAGGATCGCAAACTCCCGCCCGCCCATGAAGCGCGCGGTCGGCACGGGAACGCCGCGCACATCGACATTGGCCAGCATGTCGGCTTCCGAGTCGAGACAGCTTTTTCCCCCGACCGCCATGATGATGACCCAGGTGCCGGTCGAGATGACGGTGAAGGGATCGCGCCTCGACATGAGATGGGGCACGAGGGAGGCGTTCGAATCGTGCGCGCCGCAGACGACGCGCACATTGGGCGCAAGTCCGGTCGCCGCGGCGATCTCGGGCTTGAGCGTTCCGAGCGTATCCCAGGCCTTGCGCAACGGCGGGAAAAGCCGCGCCCAGCCGAGCGTGTCCACGAGACTCGAAAGCCGGCCCTCCATCGGCCGCCAGAGATCCGTGTGCGAGGCGATGGAGGTGAATTCGGTCGCCGCGACTCCGCTCAGGCGCCATGACCAATATTGCGGATAGCCGAGGAACGCGCGCGCGGCCTTGAACTCAGCCGGGAATTGGCGCTCCAGATAGAAGACCTGCCTTCCGAGATTGAGCCCGCGCGGCAGGCATGGCGACAGCGTCTCCTCGAACGGCGGCCGCACCTTGTCGTATTCCGCGGCAAGCGCGCCGTAGCCGTCGAACTCATAGTCCACAGCCGGCAGGGCGTCGCTCTCGTCTGTGACAAGGACGCCCGCCGCGCCATGCGCCGCAATCGAGATCGCCTCGATGAAAAAGCGCGCGCCGACCTCCTTCAGCGCGCCGATCAGGAAAGCCCATGCGCGGGAGGTGTCGAGCCGCAGATACGGCCAGGCCGCGTCCGGCTCGAGCGGCCCGTTCGGCGCGGAGCGCTCGGCGAGAATCGCGCCGCCGCGATCGAACACGACGAGCTTGATATTGGTCTTGCCGATGTCGAAGACCGCGACGCAGCCGTTCATGGGCGTGGCCTCACCCCTACCCTCTCCCAAACGGCGTCTGAAAAGACGCCCGTCTCTCGACGGGCTATGGGAGAGGGCAATCGGGTGGGAACGTCCTAGAAGTCGAACTTGTCGATGTTCTCCTTGGTGTAGATGAAGGGGGCCCCGAGTAGGATTTCGCTGCCGTTGACGACGTTCAGCTTGCCGAGCTTGCCCGCTTCGACCGAGGTCGAGCCGGGCTTGAGCTTGCCATCGACAACCGCGCGCATCGCATAAGTCGCGGCGTAGCCGAGGTCGATCGGATTCCAGAGCACCACCGACTTGACGCAGTCGGTCTTGAGGTAAGGCTTCATCGCGTTCGGCGTCGCGAGGCCGACCACCGCGACCTTGCCGCACTGGCCGGCCTTGGTGACCGCTTCGGCGGAAGCCGGCGTCGCGACCGACGTCATGCCGAACAGACCCTTGAGCTTGTCGCCGTATTTATTGATCAGCGTCGTCGCCTGATTGAACGACAGGTTGTTGTCCTCCTGCGCTTCGACAGTCTCCAGCCACTTCATCTTCGGGTGGCACTTTTCGGTATAGGCCTGCATCTCGGCGATCCAGCGCGCCTGGTTCGGCGTGGTGAAGGTGGAGGTGACGATGGCGAAGCTGCCGTCCTCGCCGATCTCCTTGGCCATCGAGTCCATCATCGATTTGCCGATGCCATTGAACTCCGCCTGGTTGACGAACCATTCGCGCGCGTCGGGGGTCGAGTTGGCGTCGTAGCCGACGACATGGACGCCCTTCGACAAGGCCTTCTTGAGGACCGGAGCGATGGCGACCGGATCGTTGGCGGCGAACAGGATGCCGTCGACGCCGCGGGTGATGTAATTGTCGATGAACTTGATCTGCTCGTCGATCTTGGCTTCCGTCGGCCCGTCGGTCGTCACCTTCACATTGCCGAGTTCCTTGGCGGCATCCTGCATGCCCTTGGAAGTCGCGTTGAAGTAGCCGATGCCGATCAGCTTCGGCACGTCGACAATCGTGATCTCCTTGCCCGCCTTGTTGGGCGGGTTGGTCGGCTGGCCGCCGTCATACGGCTTGGCCGCCGCCGGGGCCGCGGCCTCGCCCGCGCCGCAGGCGAGCGGGCTCGTCGGCAGGTCATCGGCGCCGTCCCATTTGCTGGCGGCGCTCGCCTGGGTCGTCCACGCCGCAAGGGCGAGGGCCGCGGTCGTCGCCAACAGGAATCTCGACTTCATCTTTGCTTCCTCCCTTATTCGCCGCATGAGCGCGGCCGATTTCTCGTATTCAGTCCCGGCGGCGCTCGAGCGAGCTCGCGATGAGCACCGAAAGAATGAGCGCGACGCCGATGACGACGATTGTCGCGTCGCCCTTGACTCCCGTCAACGCCAGACCGTTCTTCAAGAGCTGGATCATGACGAGGCCGATCACGGTGCCCCAGATGGTGCCGGAGCCGCCGAAGATGCTGGCGCCGCCGAGAACGACGGCGGCGATGACGTCGAGCTCGTATCCGGCGCCCATATCCATCCGCGTAGTCGTCACCCGCGAGACGAGGACCCAGGCGGCGAGGCCTGACGCCAGGCCGGACAATGTGTAGACGATGAGTTTCACCCGATCGACCGGCAGGGCCGAGAAGCGGGCCGCCGTCTCGTTCGCGCCGATCGCGTAGAGCGTGCGGCCAAAGGTCGTGCGGTCGAGCGCGATGCCCGCGATCACGATGAGGACGATCAGAACCAGAAGCTGCGTCGGCACGCCGAAAACGCTTCCCTGGCCAAGAAAATAGAACCATTCCGGATAGCCGCGCACCGAGCGCGCCTGGCTTATCCCCTCTGCGAGACCACGATAGAGCGCAAGCGTCGCGATCGTCATGATGAGCGGCGGCACTTTCACGCGGGTGATGACGAGGCCGTTGACGAAGCCCGCGAGCGCGCCGACGGCGAGGGCGAAGGCAATCGCGAGCGGCAGCGGAAAGCCGAAGTTCTTCCACGAATAGCCGAGCATGATCGCGCATAAACCCACGATCGCGCCGACCGAGAGGTCAATGCCGCCGGTGATGATGATGAAGGTCATCGGCAGCGCGATCAGGCCGATCTCGCTGATGAAACGACCCTGGTCGAGAAGGTTGTCGATGGTGAGAAAGCGGTCGTTGAACGCGCCGAGGCCGACGAGCGCGATCAGAAGGATAAGCGCGAGCAGCGTCTCGTGCCGCTTGAGCCACGGGGACACGCGAAACGCCCGGGTCTCGACGCCCAGACTCATCGCTTCCACCCCTGGGCGGCGCGGCGCTGGCGCCGCAGGATGTCAGCGATCACGGTGGCGAGAATGAGCGCGCCGCGCAAGGCGTCCGTCCAGTAGGGGGAAACGTTGATGAAGACGAGCGCGCTCGTGATTTCGGCGATGAGAATGGCCGCCAGCGTCGAGCCCACGACGGTGCCGACGCCCCCCAGGATGCTGACGCCGCCGACCACCGCCGCGGTAATGATGGTGAGCTCCAGACCCTGCGGGGTGGTCGACTGGATCACCCTGAGCTGGGTCGCATAGACGAGCGAGGCGATTCCGGCGAAGAGTCCATGCAGCGCAAACACCATCAGGACGGTGCGTTGCGGATTGACGCCGCAGAGGCGCGCGGCCTCGGGGTTGCCGCCAGTGGCGTAGATCGCCCGCCCGCTCGGCGAATTGCGCATCCACAGCGCCGCGAGCACGGTGGCGAGCACCATGATTATCACCGGCATCGGGACGCCGAACAGGGAGAGGTCGGCGAGGTGGAAGTCCTGCGGTAGGTCGGTGATCCATTTGCCGCCGGTCACGCTGATGAGGCCGCCTTTGAGAATCGAAAGCATGCCGAGGGTGACGACGATCGAGGGGATGCGGAGATAGGCCACGATCGCTCCCTGCGCCGCCATCACCGCGACGCCGACAAGGATCGGAACGACCCAGGCGATGACAATCGGCGCGCCCGCGACGGCCAGCGAGCCGCTGATCGTCGCCAAAACCCCAATCAGCGCGCCGACGGAAATATCGATGTTGCCGGAGATGATCACCATCGACATGCCGATCGCGGCGATTGCGATATAGGCGTTGCCGAGCAAAAGGTCGGAAAGGTTCCGCGTCGCGAGGAAGCGCGGGTTGATAAGGCCGACCACAATGGCGAGGCCAATGATCGCAACCGCGAGCAGGGCCTCCTGGCCGACGAGGCGGCGAAACGCGGCGCGGCGGGCGTAGCCTGGGCTTGCGATCGTGGTCGCGCTCAAGCCGCCCTCCCCGCGCTCGACGTTTCCCCCATCATCGCAGCGCCGACCGCCTCGGAGGTCGCTTGCGCGCGGTCGAACTCGCCGACGAGCCGGCCCTCGCGCATGACCAGCACGCGGTCGCTCATGCCCAGAACCTCGGGCAACTCGCTCGAAATCATCAGGATGGCGACGCCCTCGCCGGCGAGCTGACTCATCAGGCGATGGATCTCAGCCTTGGCGCCGACGTCGATGCCCCGCGTCGGTTCGTCGAGGATGAGCAGCTTGGGGTTATTGGCGAGCCACTTGCCAAGCACGATTTTCTGCTGGTTGCCGCCCGAAAGGCGCCCCGCGATCTCATCGACCGAACTCGTCTTCACGCTGAATCGCTTGACGCCTTCCTGCGCCATCCGCCGCTCGCTCGCCCGATCGATAAACCCGGCGTGCGACAGCGCGCCGAGCGCGGCAAGCGAGAAGTTGTGCAGAACGCTCATCCGCCGGACGAGGCCCTGCGCGGCGCGATCCTCGGGCACATAAGCGAGGCCCCTTGCCCGCGCGGCTCCCGGCGAATCGATCCGCACGACTTCGCCGTTGAGCCGGATCTCGCCCGATTCGGCCGGCGTCATGCCGAACAGCGTCTGCGCCAGTTCGCTGCGGCCCGACCCCACGAGGCCCGCGAGGCCGACGATCTCTCCGGCTCTCACGGTGAGGCTCACGCCCTTGGTCAGCGGCCGGCGCACGAGATCGCGCGCCTCAAGGACGGGCGCGCCGATCGGCGCCGTCGTCTTCGGAAAGAGATTGTCGATCCTGCGCCCGACCATCATCTGCACGAGCTCGGCGGCGTTGGTGTCGCCGACATCGCGCGAGCCGACATAGGCGCCGTCGCGCAGCACTGTGACGCGATCGGCGATGGCGAAGATCTCGTCGAGGCGATGGCTGATGTAGACGATCCCGACGCCCCGCCGCTTGAGACGACGCACGACGTCAAACAGGCGCGTCACGTCGCTTTCGGTGAGCGCGGCGGTCGGCTCGTCCATGATGAGGATGCGCGCGTCATGCGACAGCGCGCGCAAAATCTCGACGCGCTGGCGGTTACCGACGGTCAGCGCGCCGACGATCTGATCGGGGACGAGATCGTCGATTTCGAGCGAATCGAGCAGGTGCTGGGCCTTCGCGCGCATCGCCCGCCAGTCGATGCGGCCAGCGCCCGCCTGCGGAGCGTGACCCAAGAAGATGTTCTCGGCGACGCTGAGCTCGGGAAACAGCAAGAGCTCCTGATAGATCGTCGCGACTCCCGCGCGGCGCGCGTCGTCCGGCGCGGAAAACTGGACCGTCGTCCCGTCGACCAGCATCGAACCTGCGTCGGGCTCATACACGCCGGACACGATCTTGATCAGCGTCGATTTTCCCGCCCCGTTCTCGCCGAGGAGGGCGTGGACCTCGCCCGCGCGAACGTCGAACGAAACGCCAGAGAGCGCGCGCACGCCCGGAAACGTCTTCTCGATCTCACGCACCTCGAGCAGCGGAACGGCTCGTACAGGCGCGGGGTCAGTCTTCAGCGCCGCGCTCACGCCGCCTCCGTCGCGCGCGTCTCGGAATCGACGACAATCGTCTCGACGCCGGCGCCGCGCAGCATGGCGAGCGCTTCCGGCGGCGCGGCGCGGTCGGCTATGAGCGCGTGAATGCGGCTGAGCGGGCAGACCACGAGGCTACCGCGCTGGGCGAATTTCGAAGCGTCCGCCAGAACGACCAGCTTGTCCGCGCGGCGCAGAAGCTTCATCTCCGCGCGCGCGATAAGGGGGTCGCCCTCGATCACACCCAAGGGGCCGATCGAGATGGCGCTCATGAACATGATGCGCGCCGAATAGTGCTGGATCGCGTCGTCATCGAATGGGGCGACGATGATTTTCTGCTCGCGGTAGACCTCGCCGCCTGGCAAGGCGACGCGGTTGTGCGTTTCACGAATGAGAAACTCAGCGAGCGGATAAGAGTTGGTCAGGATCTTGAGCCGCCTATGGCGCAGGAACTCCGCCATCTGGAACGTGGTTGAGCCGCCTTGATGACGATCGCGTCGCCGTCGACGCACATGTCGAGCGCGCGGCGCGCAATGGCGCGTTTGGCTTCAACGTTGATCGCCCGGCTGATGTCGAAAGCCGGCGTCTCGAGCGACCCCTGACTCATCCGTCGGGACAATGCGTCGCGAACCGCCTGGATGCCGCCGTAGACCCGTTCGCCGTAGCCGGCCGCCGCGAGGCGCCCAGCGTCACGCCGGGCCGAAGCGGCGGAGACGCCCGTCGCAGCCATCAGGTCGGAAATTGAAAGGAAGCCTTGCGCGGCGAGCAGCTCGCGGACGATTTCGACGCGCTGTCTCTCGCGCATGTGCCCTGTCGTTCCCCCGGTTATCTATCGTTGCCAGTGTCACTGCCATAGGGCCGGACGCCATGTCAATCAACCTCGATCAAAACCCGCTCATGGCCGGAGCACAACACGCAAGAACGTTGACCGATTTCGATCGTTTGCCTATTGGTTGCTGAAAATTGCACGTCATCGAGAGGAACGGACCCATGGGCGGCGACCAACTTCGTTTTGACGCTCCGTTGCCCGATCTCTGGGACGACGAGCATGCGGCCTCCCTCGACGAACCCGGCCAGCTCCTCTACCGCTCCAACCTGCTCGGCGGCGACCTGCGCATCACCAATTTCGGCGGCGGCAACACGTCGGCCAAGGTGACGGCCAATGATCCCCTGACCGGCGCGCCGACAAAAGTCCTTTGGGTCAAGGGTTCCGGCGGCGATATCGGCTCGATGAAGCTCGACGGCTTCTCGACGCTCTACATGGACAAGCTTCTCAGCCTCAAATCGATCTATCGCGGCGTCGAGCACGAGGACGAGATGGTCGCGCTCTACAATCATTGCACCTTCAACCTCAATCCGCGCGCGACCTCGATCGACACGACGCTGCATGGATTCGTTCCGCACGCGCATGTCGATCACGTTCACGCCGACGCGGTGATCGCCATCGCCGCGAGCGAGAAGGCCGAGGCGCTGACGCGCGAGATCTATGGCGGCGAGCTCGGCTTCCTGCCGTGGCAGCGGCCGGGCTTCGACCTCGGGCTCAAGCTCGGCGCGATGGCCGAGGCCAATCCGAACCTGAAGGGCGTGGTGCTCGGAGGCCACGGTCTCTTCACCTGGGGGCCGACCTCGAAGGCCTGCTATCGAATCACGCTCGAGATGATCAACAAGGCGGCCCAATGGCTCGGCGCCAATGCGCGCGGCGACGCTTTCGGGGGGCCGCGCGTCGAGGCGCTGGCCCGGGCGGACCGGCGCGATGTCGCGGCGAAGCTCCTGCCCGCCATTCGCAAGCATATTTCCTCTAGCGAGCGCAAGATCGGGCATTTCACCGACGCGCCGGCGGTGCTGGAGTTCGTCAATTCCCGCGATCTCAAGCCGCTGGCCGCGCTCGGCACGTCCTGCCCGGATCACTTCCTGCGCACGAAGATCCGCCCGCTCGTGCTGCCTTACGACCCGGCGACGCGCAACCTCGACGCCGTGATCGCATCGCTCGACAACGAGCTTTCCGGCTACCGCGACGGCTACAGAGCGTATTACGAGCGCTGCAAGCATGCCGACTCGCCTGCCATGCGCGATCCCAATGCGGTGATCTATCTGGTTCCGGGCGTCGGCATGCTTTCCTTCGCCAAGGACAAATCGACCGCCCGCATCGCCTCGGAATTCTACCTCAACGCGATCAATGTGATGCGTGGCGCGACCGGTGTCGGCCGCTACGTCGGGCTTGACGAGCAGGAAGCCTTCAACATCGAATATTGGCTGCTCGAAGAGGCGAAGCTTCAGCGTATGCCGAAGCCCAAATCGCTCGCCGGGCGGATCGCGCTGGTGACGGGCGGCGCGGGCGGCATCGGAAAAGCGATCGCCGCTCGGCTGATGGGCGAAGGCGCCTGCGTCGTGCTCGCCGACATCGACGCCCCGAGCCTCGATGCGGCGGTCGCCGAGTTCGGCAAGCGGTACGGCAAGGATGCGGTCGCAGGAATCCACGTCGACGTGACGAGCGAGGCTTCCGTCGAGGCCGCCTTTCACGAGGCCCTCCTCGCCTTCGGCGGCATGGACATCATCGTCGCCAACGCCGGCATCGCCTCTGCGGCACCGTTCGAGGACACCTCGCTCGACCTTTGGAACCGCAACATGTCGATCCTCGCGACGGGGTATTTCCTTGCCGCGCGCGGCGGCTATCGAATCATGAAGGAGCAGGGCCTCGGCGGCGCCATCGTCTTCATCGCCTCGAAGAATGCGCTCGCCGCCTCTGCAGGCGCGTCGGCCTATTGCGCGGCCAAGGCGGCGGAAGTGCATCTTGCGCGCTCTATCGCGCTCGAAGGCGCGCCGTTCGGCATCCGCGCCAACACTGTCAATCCGGACGCGGTGCTGCGCGGCTCGAAGATCTGGCAGGGCGAATGGCGGGCCCAGCGCGCGGCGTCGAACAAGGTGAGCGCGGATGAGCTCGAAGAGGTCTACCGGCAGCGCTCGCTGTTGAAGCGGTCCGTGTACCCCGAGGACATCGCGGAGGCGGTCTATTATTTCGCCTCGGATCTGTCCTCCAAGAGCACCGGCAATATCCTCAACGTCGACGCCGGCAACGCGGTGAGCTTCACCCGCTGAGCGGACGAACTCGTAAAACGGAGCGGCGATGTCCTATCGCATCCCTGACACGCTGATTGCGGAGGAGAACGCCAAACTCGGCGCCGCCCAAGCCGAGGACTATGCAGCGCTCGGCCGGCGGCTCGGACGCTCCGGCGTCGATATCGAGGCAGTCACCGCCAAGGTCGCCGCCTTCGCAGTCGCGGTTCCGACCTGGGGCGTCGGCACGGGCGGGACGCGCTTTGCGCGCTTCCCGGGCGTGGGCGAGCCGCGCGGAATTTTCGACAAGATCGAGGATTGCGCGGCCATACATCAGCTCACTCGCGCAACGCCGACCTGCTCGCCGCATCTCCCGTGGGACAAGGTCAGCGATTATCGGGAGCTCGCTGAGCGCGCAGCAGCGCTCGGCGTAGGCTTCGACGCGGTCAACTCAAACACATTTCAGGACGCAGCCGGACAGACGCTGTCCTATAAATACGGCTCGCTGGCCAACAGCGAGAAGGCGGTGCGCGACCAGGCGATCGCCCACAACGTCGAGTGCATCGAAATCGGCCAGAAGCTTGGGTCAAAAGCACTCACCGTGTGGATCGCCGACGGCTCGAACTTTCCCGGTCAGTCGAACCTCAACCGCGTGTTCGACTGGTATCTTGAATCGATGACCGAGATTTACGCGCGGTTGCCTCGAGACTGGCGCGTGTTCATCGAGCACAAGCTCTACGAGCCGGCGTTCTATTCGACCGTCATTTCTGACTGGGGCACGAGCCTGATGGCCGCCGAGGCGCTGGGACCGAAGGCGTTCTGCCTGGTTGACCTTGGACACCATGCGCCGAACGTCAATATCGAGCAGGTGGTGTCGCGGCTGATCCGCGTCGAGCGTCTCGCCGGCTTCCATTTCAACGATTCGAAATACGGCGACGACGACCTCGACACAGGCTCGATCGACCCGTTCCGCCTGTTCCTCGTCTTCAATGAACTCGTCGAGGCGAGTCACCGCCGCGCCCCGAGCTTCGATCCGGCCTACATGCTCGACCAGTCGCACAACGTGACCGACCCGATCGAAAGCCTGATGGCCTCGGCAATGGAGACGCAGCGCGCTTATGCGCAAGCCCTTATTGTCAACCGGAACGCGCTCGGCGCGGCGCAAGCGGACAACGACGCCATGCTCGGCCACCGTATTCTGAAGGCGGCCTTTGTCGCCGATGTGTCGCCAATTCTGGCCGAAGCGCGCGTGCGCAACGGCGGCGCGATCGATCCGATCGCGGTCTATCGGGCGTCGAAGTATCGCCGCGTCAAAGCGAAGGAACGCCCCGCGGTCGCCGGATCGTCTTCGGGGATTGTTTGACGTAAATCCCCTTTCCAGGCCGCCCAAGCTTGCCGGCGGCACGCCAGCAACCAGACACTCCCGCGACGCCTCGAGCGCCGCGGGAACTTCGTGGAACGCACTTCCCTGCTCCGGGGCGGACGGACCGGCCTTTCCGAATCCGAGATTGCAGCTATTCCGCCGGCGTCGCCGACACCGCTTCCACCGGAATAGTCACCGGCTCCGCCTCCCGCCGGAAGCGCCGCCAGGCCATCCGCACATCGCGGAACAGTCTCACCCACGCGTTCGGCTCATTGAAGTGCGACGCGAACTCGCGGTTCTGCTCCATGGGAACCCAATAGTGCTGCCGCCAAGTCTTGAACATCGAGTGGAGTTCGTCGGCCTGCTCGGGTCTCACCGACATGGCGGCGCAGCCGCAAAGCGCGTCGATCGTAACCCGCCCCTTCCTGTCGAACTGGAAGCGATGGCGGCTTGGCACATGATGGAGCCAGCCATGAGCGTATTCGAAATCAGAAGGCTGGAACCGAAGCGACGCAATCATTGGGGCTACGTCCAGATAGCGAACCGGGTAGCCTGACGCTAGTGCGTATTCCACGTTTGGCATCATCGTCTCCCTCACCAAGGAGCCCCGTTGCCCTCAACGTTCTGGCGCGTTGCGCGTTCCGCCGGCGCGCCTGCAGCGACGATTTTTTCTTGGGCGCGAGCCGCGATGCAAGATGCAGAGCACGGCGCGAGGACGGCGCGCGCCGGTTGCGCTGGATTGAGTTTAACGCCGTTTCCGGCTCGGCTGCAACCGGTTCTGTCGCGGTTGGCGCCGCGCCGCCGATCACAATATCGGGCGCGACCTTTAAGGGCCGCCGGGCTCTCTTTCTGTCCCGGGGGCGCCCCTATCATCTTGCAGCCGAGCCTCGCCGCCGGGAGGCTTGAAAGCCGACACATATCTGACTAAAGTCAGAGAATGGACGAGGGCCAGCTGCTGCAGATCCGCCGCTTCAACCGCGCCGTGACGCAACGCGTTGGCGCGCTCGAGGTCGACTACCTGCGCCGGGGCCGGCCGCTGGCGGAGGCGCGGCTTCTGTTCGAGATCGGGGCCGACGGCGTCGATGTCCACACGCTTCGCGGCAAGCTCGGACTCGATTCTGGTTATCTCAGCCGCCTGCTCCAATCCTTGGCGGCGCAAGGATTGATCGCGGTGGCGAAAGGGGCTCAGGACGGTCGACGCCGCCGTGCGAGCCTGACACGCAAGGGAAGCGCGGAACGGGCGGCCTACGACCGGCTCTCGGACAATCTCGCGGATTCCATGCTGGCGCCGCTGGACGCCGCCGAACGCAACCGTTTGCTGACAGCGATGAGCGAAGTCGAGCGGCTGATCCGCGCAGGCTCGATTGAGGTCGTCGCCGAACCGCCGGACAGCGCCGCCGCGCGTCGGTGCCTGGATGCGTACTTCCAGGAGCTTGAGGCGCGTTTCGAAAGCGGCTTCGACGCCTCCGCCGACCATTCCGCGCCTGCCGAGGCGATGGCGCCTCCGTCAGGTCTTTTCGTGATCGCCCGGCTCGACGGGGAGGCGGTTGGGTGCGGCGGGTTCAAGCGCGTCGGCAAAACGACCGGGGAAATCAAGCGGGTGTGGACCGCTCCGTCCGCCCGGGGACTGGGGATCGCGCGCCGGATGGTGCGAACGCTGGAGGCCGCGGCTCGCGAAGCGGGGCTGAAGACGCTGCGGCTCGACACCAACCGGGCGCTGACGGAAGCCCACGCGCTCTACCGCAAGGAAGGTTATCGGGAGATCGCCCGCTTCAACGACAACCCCTACGCCGATCACTGGTTCGAGAAGCGGCTTTGACGCACGCGTTTGATCCAGCGCCGCGGCTCCCTTAACCGCGCCACCACGGCTTGTTGACTTCCGCCCAGCGGTCGGCCGCGGTTATGCCGATGTCGTGCAATTTCGCCGTTCGACATGCGCGCGCCTGGGCCCTCTCTCACTTCGCCTCGCTCTGGGCGGCTCGGTCGTAGTTGCGGGCGGCGGCGGTGACGGTTAGCGCCGCGGCGGCAAGCGGTCCGGCGGGAGCCTCCGCGGGCGCGGCTGACGGACCGACCAGGAGCGCCTTGAGCCAGCCGAGGATGGCGGGATCGGGGCTGCGGCCGCCCGTCTGGACGGCAAGGCGCGCCGCCGAGAGCTGAGCCACCAGGCTGAAGGCTGCGATGAGCAACGCCGCCATCTCGTCGAGGCCCTTGCGCGCCCTCATCGGCTCGATGCTCATCCGCCCTGCGGAATCGGAAAGCGCCGCCATTGCCTCGATCACGTTCTTGCGCGCCAGCCGATAGTCGTGATCGCTGACCCCGCTCTCCAGCGCCGCCGCGCTGAAGGCGGCAAGCTGCGCCTGAAGGCGGAGGGCGAGGCCCGGCGCCTCGAGAAATTCCCAGCGCGGCCAGAAATAGTTGAAGAGATGCGCGATCGCCGCCCCGACCAGCGTGTCGGCGAGCCGCTCGAGGATCGGCGCCGAGACCCACGGCTCGACCAGATGCAGCGACACAAGCGCCATCACCGAAGCGCCCGTGGCGGAGATGCGGTAGTTGAGCCGCGCGAAGCTGTGGATGACGGCGACCGCCGCGCCCTGCATCGCAACCAGCGCGGCCACAGGCAGATAGGCGACTGAGCCCGCCGCAAGCACGCAGCCGATGAGGGTGCCGATGATGCGGTCGTCGCGCCGCTTCCGGGTGAGACCGTAGCCGGCGCGCATCACGACCGCAATCGTGAGCACGACCCAGTTGCCATGCCGCTTGTCGCCGAGCGATTGGGCGACCAGCGCACCGGCCATCATCGCCAGCGCCAGGCGCACGGCGAACCGCATGACCGGGGAGTCCCGGCTCAAATGGGGGCTGAGCGCGCTCAGCGCGTAGGTTCGCTTCGGGATGAACGCGGCGAGGTCGACGTCGCCGATCGCGGCCCGCGCCGTCGCGTCGTTGGACAGCGACTGCTCGAGGCGCCGGACGTGGCTGAGCGAGAGGACGAGTCGCCAGCTCGCCGTTGCGAGCGCTGCGCGGGATTTCGTATCCATCGCCTCGGCTTCGGCCCGCGCCGCCTCGGCCTTGAGCGCGTCAATGGCGAGCTGGTGGTCAGGCGGCAGAATGGGATGGCCGGTGGTCAGGAGCTCCAGGCTCAGATGCTCAAGATCAAGCGAGCCGACCCTGAGCGCCTCGCCAATGCGCGCCAGCACTGTCGCCGCCTCGGGCGTCTGCCGGATCAGCTCGACGTCGCTCTGAGCGGCGACCAGAGCGTCGAGGGCGTCGAGCAGGATGCCGATCGAGGCGGCCAGCCGCAGGCGCTCTCCCTTTGTCCCGGACCGTTCGAGCAAAAGGGACCGCGCGGACTGCAATTGTTCCGAAAGGGCGGATTGCTGGCGGATGGTCACGCCGTATGCCGCGGTCAGCTCGCGGCTGGGATCGAACACGGCGGCGACCGCGCGCATGTAGATCGAGAATTCGCGGATCGTTTCGCTCGCGACCATCCGCCGGGCGCTGGCGTCGGTGAAGACGGTCGCGAGGAGAGCGATGACGATATAGGCGACGCCGCCCGCGGCGAACATGAGCTCGATCCGAACCGCGGCCGGAAAGGTTTCGCGCGGGAACCCCAGAATGAAGACCATTGGGATGACCGCCTGCATGCCGACCGCGACCGCCCATCGGCCGAGGCCGGTGACGAGGCCGCCGACGAAACTGATTGCGCCGATCATGAGGAGGGCTGCGACCGGCCACGGCAGCGCGAGCTGGATCGCAACGGTCGAGAGGAGCGCCAGCGTGAAGCCGAAGCCCATCGTCCGCGCCTTTTCCCGCCAGGGCGCGGGAAGGTCGGATATGCTGGCCGATATTGCGCCCAGGGTCGCCGGCTGGCCGGTGGCGAAGCCGAACACCGCAGAGGCCAGGAGCGCGACCGCGATCACGCCGAGGCCAACGCTCAAGCCGTTGATGATGTGCTGGCCGACAAAGAGGCGGACAAGATTTGGAGGGCGCGGCCAGCGAAACATGAGCCCCGGAAGTCTAGGCGGCCGCCGCGGTCTCCTTCAATGACTGGACCGCGCGCGCCGCGACGTCGTTGAGGCCGGAATGGCCCTGATCGGCGAAGGCGATGATCTCGCGAATCATCTTGGGCGTCCAGTATAGCCTGAGATGCGAGGCTGCGCCTTCGGTCGCTTCCCGCTCGGGCATGGCGGCGTAGAATTCGCCGATCTGATTGGCCATGCGCACCAGTTTGTCGATCGTGCCGGTCGTCAAGCCGCCAGTCCTCCGCTCGCTTCGTCCTCGCCGCCATCGAAGCACAAAGCCTGGTCGCGGCGCGCGACGGCGATCAGGCGAACGCCGAACCACCGGGCGCGCTCGAGCGCGAGCGAGGTCGGCGCGGAAACCGCCACCAGCGTTCCCGCGCCGAAGATTGCGGCCTTGGCCACCATTTCGAATGAGCAGCGGCTGGTGATGACAAAGAACCCGCCATCCGGCGCAACGCCTGCGCGCGCGAGCGCGCCGATCGCCTTGTCGAGCGCATTGTGCCGCCCGACATCCTCGCGGACCAGGACGATTGTCCCGTCCCGCGCCACCCATGCCGCGGCGTGGACGGCGCGGGTCAGCTGATTGAGGGGCTGTCGTGTCTCCAAACCCTCGAGGGCCATGCGAATCGCGGCGGGAGCGATCGGCGCCTGCGGATGGAGCGCGCGGGGGGCTGGCATCTGAGAAAAATCCTCGATGCCGCAGAGACCACAGCCGGTGCGTCCGCTCATCGCCCGGCCGCGCGCCAGATGCGCCTGCAGCCGTTCACTCGAAACCGCGATCTTGACTTTCCAGCCGTCGTCGGCCTGCTCGACCTCGACGCCCCGAATGTCCTTGACCGTCTCGGCGATCTGTTCGGTCAGCGCAAACCCGCAGGCGAAATCCTCGAGATCCTGCGGCGTCGCCATCATGACCGCGAAGGGCGCGGCGCCGATGACGATCTGAACCGGCGCCTCGACCGCGACCGCCCGGGTGAAGTCGGGCCCACGCGCGCCGGAATCGTACGAAAAGTCTCGGACCGGGACTTCGATCGAGCCCAAGCCCTCACTCGGCCGCATCGGCCAGCGCCTTCCCGATCCGGCGCAACGAAACCCCCTCCTCGCGATCGCGCGTCTGCCAGTCGGAGAAGTGATTGGTTCGTCGCACCTGCACCGCTGTCACTTTGTATTCGGGGCAGTTGGTCGCCCAATCGGAATAGTCGGTGGTGACCACGTTAGCGCCGGTTTCGGCATGATGGAAGGTCGTATAGACGACTCCCGGCTGCACCCGCTCGGTGACCCTGGCGTGCAGCGAAATCTCACCGGTGCGACTCGCGAGCGCCACGAGATCGCCATCGCGCACGCCGCGCTCGTCGGCGTCGAAAGGATGAATTTCGAGCACGTCCTCGTCATGCCAAAGCTCGTTGGCGGTCCGCCTCGTCTGGGCGCCGACGTTATATTGCGACAGGATTCGGCCGGTCGTCAGCAGCAGCGGGAAGCGCGGTCCGACCCGCTCTTCTGTGGCGACGAATTCGGTCAGCATGAACTGGCCCTTGCCGCGCACGAAGCGATCGACATGCATGACCGGCGTGCCCGTCGGCGCCGCATCGTTGCAGGGCCACTGGATCGAGCCGAGTTCGTCGAGGCGGGCATAGGACACGCCCTTGAATGTCGGCGTCGTGGCGGCGATCTCGTCCATGATCTCGCTCGGATGCGTGTAATGCATCGGCGCGCCGATTGCGTTGGCGAGCGCCATCGTCGCCTCCCAGTCGGCGAGGCCTGCGAGGGGCGGAATCGCCCGGCGCACGCGGCTGATGCGGCGTTCGGCGTTGGTGAAGGTGCCATCCTTTTCCAGAAATGACGCGCCGGGCAGGAATACATGGGCGTAGCGCGCCGTCTCGTTGAGGAAGAGATCTTGCACCACGACGCATTCCATCGCGCGCAAGCCCGCGGTGATGTGCTTGGTGTCCGGGTCGGACTGCGCGATGTCCTCGCCCTGGACATAAAGCCACTTGAAGGAGCCCTCGACCGCCTCGTCAATCATGTTGGGAATGCGCAGGCCCGGCTCCCTGCTGAGCGGAACGCCCCACATGCGCTCGAAAACTTCGCGCACGGCGTCGGTCGACACGTGCCGGTAGCCGGAAAACTCGTGCGGGAACGAGCCCATGTCGCATGAGCCCTGCACGTTGTTCTGCCCGCGCAGCGGGTTCACGCCAACGCCCTCGCGACCGATGTTTCCGGTCGCCATGGCGAGATTGGCGATCGCCATCACCGCCGTCGAGCCCTGACTGTGCTCGGTGACGCCGAGGCCGTAATAGATCGCCGCATTGCCGCCGGTCGCATAAAGACGCGCCGCCGCGCGCAGCTCGCGCGGATCAAGGCCGCTGGCCTCCGCCGTCGCCTCGGGCGAGTGACGCGGATCGGCGATGAACCGCGCCCAGGATTCGAAGTTCGCCGGATCGCAGCGCTCGCGCACAAACGCTTCGTTGACAAGGCCCTCGGTGACGATGACATGTGCGATGGCGCTGAGGACCGCGACATTGGTTCCGGGCTTGAGCGGGAGATGATAGTCGGCCTTGACGTGCGGGCTCTCGACCAAGTCAATGCGGCGCGGATCGATGATGATGAGCCGGGAGCCGGCGCGCAGTCGTTTCTTGAGGCGAGAGGCAAAGACCGGATGAGCGTCGGTCGGATTGGCGCCGATGACAACCACGACATCCGTCTTGTCTACGGACTTGAAATCCTGCGTGCCAGCCGAGGTGCCGAAGGTCTTGGAGAGGCCGAAGCCGGTCGGCGAATGGCAAACGCGAGCGCAGGTGTCGATATTGTTGTTGTGGAACCCGACGCGAACCATCTTCTGAACCAGGAACACTTCCTCGTTCGTGCAGCGCGAGGAACTGATCGCCCCGACTGAGTCCTGCCCATACTTCCCCTGGATGCGCTTGAATTCGTTCGCCGCATAGGCGATCGCCTCGTCCCACGAGACCTCGCGCCACGGGTCTTCGATCCGCTCGCGGATCATCGGCTTGAGCATGCGGTCCTTGTGGGTGGCGTAGCCATAGGCGAACCGCCCCTTGACGCAGGAATGGCCCTCGTTGGCCTTACCGGCCTTATAGGGAATCATGCGAACGACCTCGTCGCCCTTCAGCTCCGCCTTGAAGGCGCAGCCGACGCCGCAATAGGCGCAGGTCGTCACCACCGTGCGTTCCGGCGCCCCCATTTCAATGACCGACTTTTCGTTGAGCGCCGAGGTCGGGCAGGCCTGCACGCAGGCGCCGCAGGACACGCATTCGGACGACAGGAAATCGGCGCCGCCGGTCCCCACTTTGGACTCGAAGCCGCGCCCCAAGATCGTCAGCGCGAACGTGCCCTGGACCTCCTCGCAGGCGCGCACGCAGCGCGAACAGACGATGCATGCCGCGGGGTCGAAGGTGAAATAGGGATTGGAGGCGTCGACCGGCGCGTTGAGATGATTGGCGCCGTCTCGACCGTAGCGCACCTCGCGCAGGCCGACGATCGCCGCCTGACTCTGGAACTCGCTGTCGCCGTTGGCGCTGGAGGTGAGGGTGTCGAGCGGATAGTCGGACGCATAGAGCTCCATCACCCCCCGCCGCAATTTCTGCAGCCTCGGCGTCCGGGTGCGGACAACCATGCCCTCTTCCGCCGGCGTCGTGCAGGAAGCCGGCGTCCCCTTTCGGCCCTCGATTTCGACCAGGCAGAGGCGGCACGAGCCGAAGGCCTCTACGCTGTCCGTCGCGCAGAGTTTGGGGATCGGATTGTCGATCAGGGCCGCCGCGGCCATAACCGAGGTTCCCGGCGGCACGCTCACCTTGCGCCCGTCGATGGTCACGGTGACGGTCGCCTCGCCGGTGCGGATCGGCGTGCCGGTGTCCAGTTCCTGCAACAGGGCCATGGGCTAATCTCCTATTCCGCCGCTGCGCGCGCGGGCGCCTTGGCGAAATCCTCGCTGAAATGGTTGAGCGCGCTCAAGACCGGCATGGGCGCGAGTCCGCCGAGCGCGCAGAGCGATCCGTCCGTCATCACCTCGCAAAGATCGCGCAGGAGCTCGAGGTTCTTTGGGCGGTCCACTCCGGCGATGATCTTGTTGACCGTCTCCGCCCCGCGGACCGACCCGATCCGGCAGGGCGTGCATTTGCCGCAGCTTTCCTTGGCGCAGAACTCGAACGCGAAGCGAGCCTGGCGCGCCATGTCGACGCCCTCATCGAACACGACGATCCCACCATGGCCGAGCATGCCGCCGGCCGCGGCCATCGACTCGTAGTCGAGGGGCGTATCGAGGAGCGAGGACGGAAAATAGGCGCCAAGCGGTCCGCCGACCTGAACCGCCCGGATCGGCCGGCCGGTGCGCGTTCCGCCGCCAAAACCTTCGACCAACTCGCGCAAAGTGGCGCCGAAGGCGAGTTCGATAAGCCCGCCATGGCGGATATTGCCGGCAAGCTGGAACGGCTGTGAGCCAAGCGACCGTCCGACGCCGTAAGCCGCGTAGGCCTTCGCGCCGTGCTCGAGGATCCATGGGGTGGATGCGAAGCTCAGCACGTTGTTGATGACAGTCGGCTTGCCGAACAGGCCCTTGATCGCAGGCAAGGGCGGCTTGGCGCGAATTTGTCCGCGCTTGCCCTCGAGGCTTTCCAGAAGCGAAGTCTCTTCGCCGCAGATATAGGCGCCGGCGCCGAGTCTGGCCTCGAGGTCGAACGCCTTTCCCGAGCCGAGCACGCTCGGGCCGAGCAAGCCGCCGGCGCGCGCCCGCTCGATCGCCTGCTCGAACGCAGCGAACGCGTGCGGATATTCGGAGCGGATATAGACGTAGCCTATCGTTGCGCCGACCGCGAGCGCGGCGATGGCCATGCCCTCGATGAGAAGGAAGGGGTCGCCCTCCATCAATATGCGATCGGCGAAGGTGCCGCTGTCGCCCTCGTCGGCGTTGCAGACGACGTATTTCTGATCGGCCTCGATCCCGGCAGTCGTGCGCCATTTGATGCCAGTGGGAAACCCTGCCCCGCCCCGTCCGCGCAGGCCCGAGGCCAAAACCTCCTCGACCGTCGCCTTCGGCCCGAGCGCGAGCGCGCGTTCGAGGCCTTTCAATCCGCCGTGACGGCGGTAATCGTCGAGCGAGAGCGGGTCAGTCACGCCGCAGCGGGCAAAGATGAGGCGCTGCTGCCTGGCGAGGTAGGGGATGTCGTCGACACGGCCAAGCGCCTTGGGATGAGGACGGCCGCTCAAGAAATCCGCCTCGAACAATTGAGCTATGTCGCCCGGCGCGATGGGACCATAGCCGACGCGGCCCGCGGCGGTCTCGACCTCGACCAGCGGCTCGAGCCAAAAAAGGCCGCGCGATCCCGTGCGGACAAGCTCGATGTCGAGGCTGCGGCGGCGCGCCTCGGTGGCGATTGCGCTGGCGACAATGTCGGCGCCGACCGACACCGCCGAAGAATCCTTGGGGATGAAGACACGCGCGCTCATTGCGTCTTCCCTTGCGCGTCGGCGACGATCGCGTCGATGCGATCCCGGTCGAGACGGCCGATCGGCTCGCCATCGAGCAATGCGGACGGAGACAGCGCGCAATTGCCCAGGCAATAGACCGTCTCGACGTGAAGCTCGGAGCTTTCGTCCGCATCGTCGAGCGTGATTCCATGACGGACGGCAAGATGGGAAACCAGCTCTTCGCAGCCCATCGCCTGACAGGATTCGGCGCGGCAAAGTTTCAACACCCGGGCGTCGGTCGGCGAGCGGTGGAAATCGTGATAAAAGCTGATCACGCCTAGCGTTTCGGCGCGCGAAACGTTGAGCGCACCAGCGATGAGCGGGATGACGCGCTCGTCGATGTAGCCGAACTGCGCTTGCAGATCGTGCAGGATCGGGAGCATCGACCCGCGCGCGTCGCGCTTACGGTCGATCAGCGATCGCGCCAAATCCAGATCAAAGGCCGTTCGGCCGGACACTGACATCCTCCCAAAGCTTACAAAGAATGCTCCCAAAGCCTATAAAGAATGCGCTCGGGGAGGCTTAGATTCAAATTAAACGTTTGGAAGGTCCGATAGGCGAATCCTATCGCGCCTTTCCTTCTTCCTCGCGAAGCGGGTTTGGCGGCTGGATGAGCGCCGCGATATCGTCGGGCAATTGCATGGCGAACAGATTGCGGGCGAGCGGCGAGGGCGGCTCGCGGTCGCTCATCACGAGGCCTATCGTGCGCAGGGCGACCGGCTCGACGAGCTCAATCGCGCGTGTGCCCGCCGGCAAGCCGAAGAAACGCAAGAGCTGGCGGGGCACGATCGCCGACCACTGGCCCGCGCTTACGTGCGACACCAGGTTGTAGATCGAGTTGGTCTCCACCGCGGGAACTGGCTTCGCGCCGACCGAGCGGAAGACGCCGTCGATGATCCGCCGGTTCTGCATATCGGGGGTGAGCAGGCACAAGGGCGCGCTGGCCGCCTCGCGCCACGTGACCTGCGAACTCCCGGCGAACGCGCCGGTCATAGGCGTGAGGAACAGATATTCCTCGATGCAAATGGGTTTGGCTTTGACGTGCCCGAGCGGTTCGGCGTCGAGATAGGTAAGACCCGCGTCGAGTTCGAAATCTTCGATCCCGCGATCGATCTCGTGGCTGTTAAGGGACAGCACCGCGACCGTCACGCCCGGAAAGCGGTTGAAGAACGGACCGGTGAGCTGGGAGACGATCGGTAGCGCGGTCGGGATGGCGCCGATCCGGAGACGGCCGGTCAGGCCTTTGTCGATCTCCTCCAGTCCGCGGCGAAGATTCTCGACCTCGGCAAGGATTCGATGGACATGCTCCAGGGCGACCTGTCCCTGCGGGGTCAGGCCGACATACCGATGGCCGCGCTCGACGATCGGCGCCCCGAGGTCCTCCTCCAAAAGACGAATGGCGGCCGATAGTGTCGGCTGCGACACATGGCAGGCGTCCGCGGCGCGGCCAAAGTGCTTTTCGCGGGCAAGCGCCGCGAGATATTCGAGTTGACGCAGGACCATAGGCCCAATTCCCAAGCGTTTGTCGTGGCGTAGCGCCAAGGCGGCGTCAATAGCAGAATTCTATTGGCTTGGATCCCTCCGGTCTGGAGATCGCCCAATTTGATCGCTATGGAATTCCCCGAGCGACGCCGAATGGAGGTCCGATGCCGGAAGCTCAGCCCAGCAATCAGCCGCGATCGCCGGCGCCTGCAGTCCGCGCCGTCGCGACCGCGTTGGTTATTCTGGCCCTCGGATTTGCTGCGTTCATACTCATAAGCTCGACAGAGAGACCGCGCGCCGCGTTGATCGGGGGCGCTTTCGCGCTCGAGAACGGGGACGGCAAGACGGTTAGCGATCAGACGCTGCGAGGACGGCCGTTCCTCGTCTATTTCGGATACACCCACTGCCCTGATGTCTGTCCGACCGAGCTCGCGCACATTTCCGACATTCTGACCAGGATGGGGAATAAGGCTATTCCCGCTCTCTTCATCACTGTCGACCCCGAGCGCGACACGCCGAAGGTCATGCAGGACTACGTCAGCAGCTTTAATCCCGCCATCGTCGGACTGTCCGGCAGCCCGCAATCCGTCGCAGCCACGGAGAAGACGTTTCGGGTATTCTCGCGCAAGGGGGAGAAGCAGCCGGACGGCGACTATTCGATGGACCACAGTTCGGTCGTCTATCTGATGGATAAGAACGGCGCCTTCGTCGAGGCGTTCAACGTCGAGCGGGCGCCTGAGCAAGCGGCGAAGGACCTTGAAGCGCGTCTCTGAAACCGGCCCCCGCCTGCCGGCCGGCGAACCATGGCGCTCCCCGCCATTTCGCCAAACAAAGTTGAGGCGACCCGGATATGAATGACCAGCCTCCGGATTCAGGAACCCGCCCGCAGGGCGGCGATCCGGCGCCGCGCAATCTGCCGGCGCCCGCGCAAAGAGCGCTGAAGGAGGCGGAGGCGCGGCGGGCCGAGGCGAAGCCGTCCCCGCCGCGCGAGCTCAACGGCCGCGGCGGTCTTGATCCGGCGCGCTATGGCGACTGGGAAGTCAAGGGAATCGCCAGCGATTTCTGAATCAAAACAGTTTCGTGGGAACAGAGGCTCTGCCGCGGCCTTTCCTCCGAGGCCTTAAGACAGAGTCACGGCTCTCACGCGCTCAACAAGCTCAGGGTCTCTCAGCGCGCTCCTTGGCCTGATGAGATGGTTGACCTCGGTGACGACTTTCTGGACGGTGGGATCCTCGATCATGAGCCGCTGCAGCCGGGCTTGGAACTGCATGCGTTGCGCTAAATCCGCCGGCCGATCCCCTCGCGTTTGCGGATAGGCCAGATCGGACATCGCGACTCCCCAGGGCGTCTCGATGATTGCGCGCGCCTCAGCGAAAAAGGCGTCAGCGAGCCCGCCCAGCGGATCAGCCTCGGCCTGGCGCGATTCAAGGATGTGGCGGAGAGCAACGGCCTCCTGAGCGGCGACGCTCATGCCCTGCCCGAAAACAGGATTGAATCGGCAGATCGAATCTCCGAGCGGAATGAGACCCCGGGGAAAGCGCTCAACCCCATCGAAATGCCGCTTGAGACTGCTTGGAAGGTTGAAGCGCATGACGTCGGTCATGGGCTGAGCGCCTTCGATCGCGTTGTAGATTGTCGGCGCGCGGAGGCTCTTGGCGAAAGCCCTGAACCCATCGAGGTCATTTGGAGGACCATCCCCATGGGCCCCCATCAGCGTGACGATCCACCGGCCGCCTTCCAGAGGGGCGATCGCGCCGCTACGAAGGCCCTGAGGCTTGGCGGCGAGATGGTGACCAGCTTCCAATCCGGCGGATCGCTTGGCGGCTCGAAAATGACGGAGCCGTACGCCATGTCGATTCCAATCTCGCTTTCCGACGGTTTTCTTCGACCTGTCGCCTCCAGGAAGGACAGCGTCGGCGCCGCCCTGCCCGAAGCATCGATGATGAGGTCGGCCGCAATCGTCGTGACCGCGCCGTCCTGATCGAATCGGACCCCGGTCACGGCGTCACGGTCGGTGGAGGGCGAGAGAGCGCTCACCCGGCAGCGCGGCCGGATCTCGACATTCGGCTCGCGCTCCAGTTCTTTCCGACAAATCCATTCCAAGAGCGGGCGAGACTGGCACGTGACGGGAACGCCAAGGTCGCGCCTCGGCAGAAAGTCACATCCCGGATATTCCAGGCGGGCGTCGCGGTTCAGCTGCACCTTGACGGCGCCAGCTTCAATCAACTTGTTTTCAAGGCCGCCAAAAAGGCTCTCCAGCGCGCGGCTTCCGCCGGCCAGAAGGACATGCACCTGGCGGTCCTGCGGCGTACCCGCACGAGGGCTCGGCGTCTGGGGCAGCGCATCGCGCTCCAGAACGGTCAGGGTTTCGAAGAACGGCGCGACAGCTTTCGCGGCGCATAACCCGCCCATGCCTGCGCCAATGACAACGGCTTGTTTCGCAATCGAACCAGACATGAACACTCCCCAACGACACACGAAACGCCCAAGCCTAAACTGTGTTCGGACCGCGGGGTAGACAATCGGGCTTCAACCTTTCGACGCGTTGCTCCAGGAACGATCTGACAACCCTGAATGAGCGCCTCAGAGCGGGCGCAGCAACGCCAGTTACGCCACGGGGCCAGCTTCTGCACGGACCGAGTCCCCGATCCAGTCTCACCGCCTGCCACAAGAGCGTTGATTGATCACAAGATTTTTCTGGCTCAGGATGTTCTTTTGCAACCTGCTTAAGTTGCGCGCTCGCTCGGAACGTCCACTTTTGATACAAAGATTGCTGTCCCTCCATTGCACGGCTTCGCATGACAGGAATTGCTATTTGGCTTATCGTGATTCTACTTGGCGCCATCGTCTATATAGTCTGGCATGGTTTCAAGATCGCTCGCGATCAACACCAGAGCACTATGACGGCGCTGGCGAGTCTTGGGGACACTCACAAGCTCGGCTACGACGCGCTGACCCTCACGATGCAGCGGCTCGAGCAGCGGGTCAGGCAACTGGAGGAGCGGCGCTAGACCGAGCCCGCGTCCAAGTGCTCGAGCCCGCGGTCTCGAGCAACGGGCTTGCCGGATCGACGCGCTCGGCTCTCGCGCGAGCCTCCTTTCGCGCAGCGGCGTCCGGCCTCGGGTCGGGCGCCACCTCATGACCTTCAGCTTCAACAACCAGGGCGCGAGTCCGGATATTACGGTGGGCATTGGGGGCGCATTGCGCACTACGGTGACAGCTAACTTAACCCCCAAACGCCGCCCTTGTCGTCCCTAGCCAATGGCGCCGCTCCCTTCCGGGCGATCTCACCGTAATCCGCGAGAGCCAACAAAAACTTGCGGAAAAACCGAAACGTAGATAGACTCTGTCCCGATGAGCAATCCTGTCTTTCAGCATCCCCAGGCTTCCCCCAACGCGACAGCGCCTTGCTGGCCAAGACCGCGCCACGGAGCAAAAGGGACCAGAAAAATCTCGACGCGGAAAATCCATCGTAACCCATTGAAAAGGTTCATTTCGGACGAGAGAATCCAAGGAATTACAAGGAAATCCAATAGGGTCGAGCGGGTGCTTTCGCAACGAAATCGTGAGCGGCCAAGAAAAGCCAAATCGACCTGACGCCCGCCCCCGGAAGGGCGCGTCTCAAGCGCCCGAACCGCGCTGCGTGGCGGTCAACGCGGCGATCCCCCCCGCCGGGCACGCTCAGGCCGGAACGACGGGATGCTTCGTCTTGCTCAGGGCGTCCATGAACGCCGGCGGCAGCTTGAGGTGCTCTTTCACAAGCTCGGGCGGCGTCAGCGCCAGCCATTGATTGAGCGACACGTCGGCGTAATGGCTGCTCTTGAAGATCTCGAGAAAGCGCAAGGGGCTCGAGCCGGTGTTTTCGATGTAATGGCCCATGGCGAAGGGGACGAAGCCGACGTCGCCGCCGAGGAAATCGAACGTCCGCGCCTGGCCATTCGCCGCGAACACGCCCATGCGCGCCTGCCCTTCGAGGTAATATTGCCACTCATCGGTGTTGGGATGCCAATGGAGCTCACGCATGCCTCCAGGCTCGACCTCGACGAGGGCGGCTGCGATGTTCCTGGAGGCGGGAAAGACGCTCGAATCGGTGATCCGCACCGTTCCGCCCTTGGTCTTGACCGGCTCCTGCGCCAGCATGTGATGGCTGAAGGTTTGCGGAACCGGCTCGGCGCCCATCAGTTTGTCGGGCCCGAGCGGGCCGGGGACGGGCGCCTTGAATATGTAGAGCTCACGGGGATCGGGGGTATGCCCGAATAGATCGGCCGGCACGGCGAAGTTCTTGCTCAAGACCTCGGGGGGAACGTGCTTGAACCAGTCGCTGAGCAGAAACGTGCTGTCCTCGTCGAAGTCGCCGTCGTCGAAGACAAGCAGAAACTCGCATCCGTCCGGGCCGAGCCCCTGGATCGAATGGGGAATGCCGCCGGCGAAATACCAGAGGTCGCCGACGCCGACGTCGTCGACGAAGTTGCGCCCGTGCGGGTCGATTGCTGTGATGCGGGCCGTTCCATAAAGCATGTAGGCCCATTCGGCCTGCTTGTGCCAGTGAAGCTCGCGGATTCCGCCGGCGTTGAGCCGCATGTCGACGCCCGCGATCGGTTTCGAGATGGCGAGTTCGCGCACGGTGACCTGCCGCGTCCACCCGCCGCTCGATTGCCTCACATGAGCATCGGCGAAGGAAAACCTGAGATTGGGCAGGGTTCCCGAATCGGTCGCCGGCGGATTGATGAGGTCAGGGTTCTGTGCCTCGCGCGCGACGCCGCCCGGCACGGGATCCGTGCCGCCGACCCCGGGCGCACGACTCGGCTCGGGGACCTGGTCAGCGGCGTTGGCGGCGGTCGCCGTCATCGCTGCGCTGGCGACCATTGCGGTCGAGAGAAGATCCCGGCGCGAGAATTCGCTCATCCCTTCCTCCTTGTCGGCGCCGATGCGCCGCGGCTCCCTCCAACCCATTCGCAGTGTCTTGTCCACTGCTTCCGGGTGTCAAACCAAACGGAATCACAACGCCGTGATCAACACGGCGCCTTGGACGCAAGCGCCGGAGCAGACTTTTCAATGCGGAACACGATATCGATCTCGCTGCGCTCGATCGCCTCAAGCCGGTCGCCCGTTATCCCGACCAAATGCGGAATGTCGATCGCCGCCATGGGATCGGTGCAGCGCACCTCGAGGAGATCGCCCGGCGCCAGGGATTTGAGCGCCCTGCGTGTCTTCAGCGCCGGCAGGGGACACTTCAATCCCGACAGATCCAACCTGGCGATGGTCATGACTCGAGACGGGCGGAGCACTTCACGGTCGACGTCTCTCCAGCCGCGGGCTCGGAAATCCCGCTCGCAACTGACGCGCCATATGCCCTATTACGGAGCAACATCAAAACTTTATAGCGGGGCGGCGTGGTCAGGCCTGCGAAACCAGTCTCTGTTGTTGGAATTCCCTACTAGCAGGGAAAGAACAGGGAATTTTTCGCGTTTCGGGCTCTTCGCTCGTTTCCTACCGCTCGTCAGCGACGGATTATGCTAAGGTTCCGTTGCAATTCCCTACTCGCCAATGGGGGAATTTCTGGGACGATTTTCGCCGGAGCAGGGATTTTGGATCAGGCGAGCAGGAATTTGTCCAAACCTATTCCTGGCAAGGATGGAAGGTACCCGCATAAAGCCTGTTAGATTGGTCGCTTGCCGAATCGGCGACGAGTGAAGCGTTGATCAATCCGACCGTCCAATGCTCTAGAAATGACGGTACCGGCAAATGCGATTGCTCGACCAGCCGGATTTCTTCCAGACGAGAGGTCAAGCTGTTGATTTCCACTGAGAACTGACCCGGGCGCCACGGGTTTTTCCGCCGAGAACTGACCCATGTTCGAACCTAGCCCCCTTGGCCTTGGCAGGGGGCATCGGAGTGATCGACATGGAGTTATTAAGCGTCATCCGACGTTGGCATTAGGTCGTGTCCCGTGCTGTGGTGTAGCAGGTGCGGTATGGCCGCCGCATTCGCCTGGTGAGACCGGGCTGGTCAGGCGGCCGCCACAGGCAGCCCGACGACGGGATCATGGCTCAAAGGAGCAATGGTTTCCAGCGTCAT